>DATJHM010000031.1:0-29745 GCA_035493895.1 Ktedonobacteraceae bacterium | reverse complement strand
GAATAGCCACCTGGCTGCTGATGGCCAGTGTAATCCTGATAGTGCTGTTGCACATCATACAGATCAGATTGGACAGATGTCTCTCGGCCTTTACCCTTATTATCCTGGCGAGGATATCGAGCGTCACCTGAAAAAGAACCTTGCGGCATATGAAACGTTTCCTTTCACCTATACGAATATCACAATAAAAGAGGAGAAGCCAGGGAGGCTCGCAAGCCGCTTCTCCTGGGATAGGCATCTCATAGCACAAACCGTGGGTTCGGCGGGCGGCTCGGCTGCAACAGGAGGAGACGCTGTTGCACCTGTTGGCTTCGTTGCCGCTTTCCCATTCCGAAGACGCAGAAGCACTGCCTCAATTGGGCAAGGAACACCCAGCCGTCAAGCACACAAAGGAGTATATCTGCAAGCGCACTACGCCGAGGAGGTGGCACTGCAAGAACTGGCCCAGAAGGCTGGCCTGAGCCCCTGGATAGATTCTTCCTGTCAAGAACCAATATGAGAAGAAAGAACGGTTAGCAGGAGCTATTCCACGCTCACCGTCTCTCCACCGGCATAATTATCCAGATTCCACCATCCGAATCTCACAATTTACCTATTCTGCTCCCTTGCGCGTCGGCTTTCATGCCCAGCCCTCGCTCCCTCACTGAATCGTTGACGGCGTAGTGCCTCGGGGAGAGGCTTGTATTCCCGAGGAGCATCTGAAGAGGTCCAACCATTGTATTTTTCATGTTCACCACGAAGAACGCGTATTATTCCTTCCCGCGGCATTTGTCGGCGTTGTGGCCGTTCTGTGCCATTGGGCTTATACGTTCCTGGTCCTTCTACAAATGCACGCCTAGTAGGATAATCACTCACACGGTAGGTGGTCTTGCCTGGACTCGTGAGATGCTCTCCATAATATTGCGCCAGAGATGCACCAGGAACTTCCTGCGAGGACCCAGAGGCGAAGGCGCTCCGGTTCCGTAGAGCATCATCAGTGTAGGCTGAAGAAAAATGAGCAAGCAGCTGATTGAATTCATCAGGATATTGTTTCTCGAGGGTACTGCTCGCTTCTATTTGAGCAGCTTGCTCAGGAAGACATTCGGTGGCGACATTTGGATAGCCAGAGGCTTTCCAGGAAGCGATCACTTCTGTTTGAATCTTCAGATACTCGCTTGCATGGTTGCGTTGTAATTGCTCCTGAGCAGAATAATAGCTCTGTGGATATTGTGCATTTAGTTCTTGTCCTGACTGGTTGCCTGGCATATCGTAACCTTGCGAATAGCCAGAGTGGTTGCCTGGCACCTCGTAACCTGGCTGATGATAGCCGGAGTGGTTGCCTGGCATATCGTAACCTCGCGAATAGCCACCTGGTTGAGAATACTGATAGTGCTGTTGCAGCACATCATACTGAGCGGGTTGGGGAGCTATCTCGCGGCCTTTACCTTTATTATCCTGAGGAGTATACGAAGCGTCACCTGAAAAAGAACCTTGCGGCATATGAAACGTTTCCTTTCACCTATACGAACATCACAATAAAAGAGGAGATGCCAAAGAGGCTCGCAAGCCGCTTCTCCTGGGATAGGTATCTCGTAGCGTAAACAGTGGGTTCGGCGGGCGGCTCGGCTAAAAAGCGACTGCGCGTCGAGGCCGCTGGCAAGCGCGTTCGTCCGAACAAAGCAAGGGGCATCCCTTCGCAGACCGTAGGAAAAGAGAGATTGACGGTTTGCTCTCCTTGAGGGCTCTCTGCTGTTCTTCTGTCTCGATACCTGTCCTAGTATAACGCGTTCATAACTTCCCGAACTAGAAGAATCTTGCGGTTTTGCAGTAACTTGCTACGTCCTGGCGACTTTGCCTCCCTCAAAGGAGAGTGTATTCGGAGGCAAACGTTCGAGACTCGTGAACAGGCGCAGTACACCGTCTTTGAGTACATTGAGTGCTTCTACGTGCGATCCATTTACATTCCTCATTGGGATATCAGAGACCTCAACAAGACAGCGCAGAAGCAAGCGAGAGGTCTCACTTATTGCGAGAACAGACAGAAACTCTACTCAGAATAACAACTTCCTGGCCCAGGCAGGCCAAACGGGCCCATCCTCACTACAGGAAGTGCGGCTATCAGGTCCTTTTGTCTGAAGGCAAGTAGTACGCGTTGCTTCGCTTCAGCAAGCGGATCAAGAGTACCGATGACATGCTTGAGGTCGTGGTCGACTTTATCGATGCGGTCATTCCTGAACACCCTTTTCTGCTTGCCGGAGAATCGTATGGGGCTACGGTCGCAGATAAACGGGTGACTCTACGGGATTTGGGGAACGAGTTCGGGGCTGATTTCTCCCAATTGCAAAAAGATGACGCCCACCCTGGGCAGGAATGCCCACGAAGAACATTGGCACTTATTCAGGGTTTTCCTGTGCTAAACATGAACTGAGCCAGTCCGGACTGGCTGCTGGTTCAGGCTATAACAGGCATTGCGCTTCGCGGTATAAGTAAACGTTTGTGGCATGTTCTTTCTCTCGAAACTGGTTATACAGTGACCAGGGAAGGCGTTACCTGATTCCCTAATCGTTTCGCTTCCTTTAATAATAATAGAGCATCGTCGCGCTTCACATTGGATTTTCGTTCCTGAAGATATACCTGTAATCTGTGCAATGTCTCTTCAGGAAGATGCTGGCGCGCAATCGTGTAGATACGCCTGTACGTTCTTTCTGGAAAGTAGAGCATCTTTGCCACGCGCAAAAGGTAGCGCTTTTCTTCGAGCGAGATCATGTTCGCAACGCGTACCTCTTGCAGCGCAAAGCGGATATTGACCATCGGCTCCGATAATTGCCGACCGTCCTCGTCGTGAATAAGGGCCACTTCATCGTCCGCGTCAACGCGCCCCGATGCATACAACGCGAAAACTTTGCCAATTCCCTTCATACCGAAGGCGTGGAGTTCGGCTGCACGTAAGGCTCCCATGCTTGATGCCCCTAAAACGGTCACATCCTTTTCCAAAATCTGCAAGATCTCTTTTGTGGATATAGACAGATTTTGTGCAAATACCCCATCAATAATGCCAATGATGCGAGGCGGGTGGGCAAGCAGTTCTTGAATGTCTCCTCTTGACGTTCCTACGAAAATCCCCTCAGAGCCCCTGCACTCAGTCACCTGATTGTATGGCATAGCATCAAATCTGAGGTGTCTCTGTGTGCTCAATTCTGATGGGAACTGAGGAGCAACTCTATAGTATAGTACATATTCTCGTAGTATAGCAGACACAGTAGTGTGACTAGGAAAAAGTGTGTTTAAGAAGTTATAGTTGAAGTAAGCGTGTTGTGCCGACACATCTTACTACCACCGGAAGGAGTAGCGAGACAAAAGTGCCACGCCACACCATAAAGAAAAGGGATTTTGTACACATGAAACGATGGTTACTTCTTTCAAGCATCGTGACACTGGCCCTGGCCTTGCTGATGATCCTGCCATCTACTGCCTTCGCAGCGACCACATCTCAGAAAGCTCCCACACATGTATCCTCTGCTGCTACGTGTACGCCGACTTCATTCAGCGTTGCGAGCAAAATGTCGATCTATGATCAGGCAACGCAGAATTACATGGGCTACGTAGAGATTTGGCGGAATGGTTGCGGACAGGTGTTCGGAGAGACTGACGCCTACCCTAATACGGTTACTGTTCCCACTTATATCAACCATTTTCAGATTTTTAACGCAAACACTGGAGCAACTGTCTATACAGCACCGTATCCAGGAAAAGCAACAGTCGGTGAGAGTACTCCTGTGATTAATACAAATGGTGCTTGCCTTGCGGCCCTGGCCGTTATACAGATCCCTATATACGGTTACTGGGGAACAGCCGGCACAGCTTGTACCGCCGGGTAATCTGCTTCGGTGCTCCTCGCAGAAGCCATTCTAGAGCAGAGGATAAGCACGGTGTTTTTGATCGCTCAGTGAGGTCTGGCTTTTCTACTCAGTCAACTTTTTTTGAGAGCCAGCCTACCAACCAATCACCTGAAACCCGGCCCAATAATAGGGATCAGTATAAGACCGGGCGGAAGGCTCCTCTCCCTCTGCCCCAAAGCGGACGATGAGTTGGGCATCATCTTCTTGCCAGCGTGCGGATCGTCCGCGCACTGGTAGGTGCTGCCATGCACGCGTTGTGCGATGTTGTGAAGTACGTGTTCCCGGCAGCATTCTGGCTGGCATGAGGAACTCGCTCTGCCAATGAGCGAGTTCCTGGTTAGTGACACAGCGTAACCACGCTTGTGCGCGTGCCAATGCCGCTGCCGGTGGTTCATGCTCCATTTGCGGCAACCATTCCTGGGCAAAGCGCACCATCAGCAGGTAGGTAGCCTTGTCATCGACCGCCCATTGCGCTGCAATCACGGCCTGTGCACCGGCCTGGAGCATCGCCACCGCGAGACTGTGGACCTCATCACGTGCCCCTTGAAGATCAAGCAATGCCGTCTGGCAAGCAGAGAGGAGTAATAGACGCAATCCCCGTAAATCAGCGTGGTGGTTGAGCATCTCTGACATGGTGACACGTTCCTTGCCGGCTAGAAGCAACGCAGATTGCAAGAAATCTTGCGAATCAAAGGTTCCATGACAGCATGCATTCACAACCCATCGGCTCCTGAGCGCAGTCAGCAAATGCTCACGGGTGGCCTGCTTTTTGAGATGGATCTCGACGGGGAGTGCCGTCTGGCGAGCCAGCGTTGTAAAAGCAAGCGCCTCCGCCTCGCTCCAACTCAAATTTTCACGAGGATCCCCCAGCGTTGCGATACCAGCCTGGGGACTACGCGCACTGGTCATACGGAGGAGAGAACGCGCACTGGGAGCTATACTGGTAGGAAACATCTCCCCGACCGAACGCTCATCTGGTAGGACCACAGCAGCAAGAGGAAAGGCAGCAAGCTGTCCGCAGGGAATAAGCGTGAGACTCGTCGTTTCCTGCTCTTGCAGCCAGGTAATCAATGGGAAGAACACGTTTGTGCTTAACTGCTTCAGACAGTGTGCGAGTTCACTTTGGAGGAAGAAGGCGTTAAACGTTGCTTCCATGAGGTTATGATCCTGACGGCTGAGTTGGGCAAGAGATTGTTCTGCTAACGCTGCAAATGGGGGGCAGGCCATTGCTGCTTGTATGGCATGATCCAACGTACTATCCTGCTGGATATTTTGACAGGCGTTATGGAACGCATTGGCCTTCGCCTGGAATGTTTCACCTTCCCCCTGCTGGCATAGACGCTCAAAGCCTTCACCCATTTGAGCAAGGGCAAAACCGCCGATCACTTGCTCGGAATCATCTTGGAGGCGAGCTTCGATCAGTGTGTTTATCCAGGCTTCCGTCAAATCAGGCAGGTCGAGAGTTGCAAAACGAACGGTAGATGATCTTTGTTCGCTCAGTGCTGCGACAGCCACACCTCCCCACGGCGTAGCAACGAGATAGACCAGAGCATGCCCTGGCCCGATCTGCTGTGCGGCAAGAAGAATTGTGGCAGCGTCAAGGGAATCATGCAGAAATTCTGAAGGATCATTTGCCACACGAATTTCCTCCACAAGTGCATCAAAAGTGGATCTGGCAGATCGATATGCCGCAGTACGTTCCAGATCCAAACGACGTCGCGTATTCTCATCCAGGTTTTGTGGCAGAGGAGTATGCAGATCGGCCTGTACCGTAATCAGTGCTGCACGTGCTGCGATATAGCGTGATCGTCGTTCTTCATCGGTGATGAGGGCCGGATCAGCGGCATCAAAAGTTATGGCTTCGGCAAGACCACGAGCGCGCCCACGCTCAATAACAATTGCAGCCTCGTCGACGTGTCCCAGGCGATGAAGCGCATAACCAAGACGGCTAGCGGCATCGCGTCCCTCTTTCAAGATAGCATCGCGTCCCAGCGTGCCTGCCCCCAGGATAACCAGCAGATCTTCAGCGCGAAGCGCAGCAGTATAGGCGTTTTGTACAATGTGCCAGTGCTGACGTTGAGCTTCGGTTTCGGCAAGATTGGCATGCACATCACGAGATTCATAGGGATAAGACTCTATGGTATAAACATTCAGAGCTTCGTGAAAGCAGGCTATCGCCAGTTCCAGGTTCTCCTGCTTCCCCCCCACAATGCGATCCCCATAGGCAAGACCAAGGTTGTTCTGGGCTTCGGCATAGTAGAGTGGATGGGCATTCAATGTATGAACACGTAAGGCTTTCTGATGACAGATGATGGCCAGTTCCAGGTTCTTCTGCTTCTCTCCTGTGATACGTTGTGCATACGCCTTGCCCAGGTTATTCTGCGTGAGAGCATAATAGAATGGGAAAGCGTCCAGCGTCCAGACACGCAAGGCTTCGTGAAAGCAGGCAATGGCTCGCTCCTGGTTTTCGCGCCGCTCTCCTGCTCCGTATTCTCTATATATTTCGCCCAGGTTGTTCTGTGCTATTGCATACTCGAACGGAAAGACATCCAGCGTCCAGACACGCAAGACTTCCTGATAGCAGACAATAGCCAGCTTCAGATTCTCACGCTTGCTTCCTGCTATACGGCATTGATAGGCAATACCCAGGTTGTTTTGTGTCCGAGCATACTCGAACGGCAAGACATCCGGCTTTCGTATACGCAATGCCTCCTGATGGCAGGCAATAGCCAATTCCAGGTTCTCGCGCCGTTCTCCTGCTATGCGGTCCCCATAGGCAAGCCCAAGGTTATTCTGGGCTTCGGCATACTCGAGCGGAAAGATATCCGGCTCTCGTACACGCAAAATTTCCTGGTAGCAGGCAATAGCTCGCTCCAGGTTCTCCTTTCGTTCTCCTACCATGCGTTGCCAATAGACGGTACCTAAACGTTGCTGCGTCTGTGCATACTGGTAGGGATAGCGAGTGACAGTGAAGGTCTGCAAAGCCTCTTCGCAGAAGGTGATCGCTATTTCAAGGGCCCGGGCACGGTCGGTATGCGCATGTTTCCACCATGCATTGGCAAGTTCGCGACGCAGGGTTGCCAGAAGTTCGGGAGAGACAGCCTCTCTCTGGGCACCCTCCAGGGCTTTCTGCAATAACTCCACACGTGCCTCTGCTGTCTCCTCATCGCGCTTCTCGTTGAGCAAGGCAATCAGACGTTGCTCAACTGCTTCCAACCAGGACGGTAAGTCTAGCACGAAACCGCCATAAATATGAATATATGCCTCACGGATGGCTTCAGTCGTCCCTCCACGCCTTTGCGCATCTTGTAGTAATATGAGCGCGTCGCGTACTAGTTTCGTTTGTGCTGATCCCTCTGGCGCTTGTGCAAGCAAATCACACAGGATTCTTTCGCTTTGCTCTGCGAGCAGGCTGTGGTGATTTTCGAGAAATCGGCGTTGCTCACGTGCTGTTGAGAGATCCAGCCACATATGGATTTGTTTCTCTATGGCATCAGCGCGAGTGAGCAGGAAGGGTTCTGGTGATTGCGGGTAAGCATTACTGCTCCCAGAGGAGAGTGTTTGCGGAGGCTGCTCCGCTTGCATAGGTATGCTCCTTCCCTAAAGCAGAGGTATCATGTGCCCTCCAATCCTTGAAGGGTGAAAAAGGCTTTTTCTTTCGGAAAGAGTATACTTCATAATTGTGGAAATGAACAGATACAGCGATGTAAGCGATGTAACGATGTAACTAAGAAAAAAGGAAGCTGAGAAGCTACAGTTGGAAAAGAAAGGAATGATGTATGAAACAGCATCCAGGAGAGCTTGTGCGCTGGAATCTCTTCGTACGTGAATTGGAAGACCTCTTGCACAATAAAGGATGGGGCCTCAACGATCTCATCACCGAGGCAGGACTGCATCCCGAGAAGGTGCGCAGGCTCAAACGATCCCTCGCGCTTCCCAAGTTTCATATCCTCAATCCTGAGGATATGAAACAGGTGTGCGAGTCCTTCGCTTTCACTGCGTCAGACCAACTCCGTCTGCGGGCTGCAATTCTGGCGACGGCAGTGGAGGAAACGCTCATGAATCGCATTGATCCTGAAAATGCGCTACGCGCTGCCGAGGAGATTTTCCCATTGCTCATTGACGCGTTACGACAACGTTTTGGGCAACAAAGTGGTTTAGCTGCTACCAGGGGGACATACATGACCGATGCTGAATCGGCCCCCGATGATAATGCGCTGGACCCTATTCTGGAATGTTTTGATCAGGCAATGCTCGCGGTGCATCTGAGCCGACAGAGCCAGACAAGGAGCGAACGACTGGAGCAGGCTACCAGAGCACGAGATGGTTTCACCCTTGTTTTAGCTGATCTGGCTGCGATGGGTACAGTTGACCCGGCTATGACACAGGATGATGTCTGGCTGCTATGGTACCAGGAAACGCAGAAGAGCCTGGCTATGGCTGAGGAAGAGCTTTTGCGATTCCAACCATAATGCTCATCCTTGCCACGGTCGCACCCGTTAGATATCTCTGGAAAGCCTGGCAGCATCTGTGCCCCTGCGATCTGCCCAGTCAGCCTCTGCGCAATTTCCAGGGTATGTACAGGATTTTCAGGGAATGCCAACATCACTCAGATAGGAAACGGTTGTGCAGCCAGCAGAGCGGTATGCGCTCGGAGAGTATCGCTATTTGACGCCCCGACGATCTTGTTCTCACCGATAATTGAGATCCTTACTCGTCCGATGTTGAACATGATCGTCCACGAGCAAATTTACACGTTACGAGCAAGAAACTCATGAATGCCTGATACCTCAATCATCTTCTGAACATGTCGTTCCTCTTCTATAGTTTCAATATCCGATTTCATAAAACGATATTCCACGTCATACGACCTGTAGCATATTCTGAATTCTCTAATATATTTTTGATCTTCTGCACTCAGATGAGGAAGCTTGCGAGCAACAAGATCTCTAATTTCTTCTTGATGCGCATCTCTCTCTGTATTGGCTCTTTGAACCCGCTCTTTTCTTGCACCTACGTTCATATCATTCACCCCAATAAAATTTTGCATAAGTTCTTTCTCATGTTCCTGAAGAGTGGGGTTGCCCATGAGAACGTAGCTGAATTCACGTGTAAATGCTGAAGTATGTTTAATGAATGTTTCTACAGCTCCATAAGGATACATATATAACAGCCCTTGTTGCTTGTAAGAGCGCTGAGCTTCTGGAGTATTATGCCATCCGAAAGCATAGTGTTTCCACTGCCCTGAAAGCTCCTGGAGATATGAGGAGATCGGACGTGCAGAATTATAGTGAGGGTAGCAATCTGAGTATGCACTACCGACCATTTTAGCAGTGCTCGGAACAAAGCTATATGCACGTCCCAGCATAACAGAATTTTCTGGGGTAAAGAAATAATTTCCGCCATTTTCTCTGATTAATTTCGTTTCATGATATGTCATAGCTCGTTGTCCCATAAATAGCAATTGCATCTCTTTTCCATAATCTTCACTTCTTAAATGCTCTCTCCATCTTGGGCTACCCTGCTCATAGGATTTTCTGAAGAGTTCCTCCCCTTGTCTTGCTCTTTTAGGATCAAGCTGGCTCCATAAGAAGTCCCTGAGAACCGTTTGGAACTGTTTGAGATCAGCGTTGAGAATATCATTGGAAACAGTGCTCATGTCGTTCTTGAGGCTTTTGACTTCGTTCTTGAGGCTTTCACGAGAAGCTTCCATCTTTTCTATCAAAGCTACGAGATAGCCAGATGCTATTTGTTCTTTTGCATCATTTGCCCCTCTAATGGTTTTATCCAGTATGGCGAAGTGCTGGTCGGCAAACTTTTCTTGCTGGTTGGCAAACTCTTGAAGAGTTCTCTGCGAGAATTGTTTATTGCCCATCCATGTGTTGATACAGGCACGTGCCTTCAAGATCCTTGCTCTCATATCATCTACTTGCTCAAAGGTGAGTTCCGTTTCATTATGGGCAAATTCTCTTCTACAATCAGAGTAGTCTCTGACAAGTTTATGCCAATCATGCCAGTCACGATTGGCACGCGTTACCTTTCTATACGCTTCGGCAAATTCATCAGTAGATTTTACTACCTCTTTTATGTGTTTTACTTTACTTTTATCATGTATAGTTAGTTGTAAACCACCTGCAATTTTTTTGCCACGCGTGGCTGTTCCCTCTTTCACGGAAGGGTCTACTACAAGCTTGAAGTCTTCTCCAACTCGGTGCCTCATCGCTTCGAGCAAATAACTCTTAAGAGCTTGACCGTTGTCTTGTTTTTGCGCAACTTGTAGTATTTGCTTCATTTCTGAATCGCTATCCATTATTCTACGAATAGCTTGTTCTCTTCGTCCCACCAGAGTAAAATCAGAATTGCTAACTGTAGCTAGATCATTATTAGAAGCATTTCGTATGTTTCTAATAATTTCACAGATTTCTTCTTTTTCCTCCTTATTTATGCATTTGTGTCCTTGCACTATGTTTTCAGCTCTCTCTCCTTGCCCGCTGATCCGCTTGCACAAATCTTGCGGTCGAGATCTTGTTTTATATCTCTCTCTAGCTCCCTCGTTTGCGGTATATATATCTTCTGCTTCTTCTTTTCTCTTGATTCTTAATTCCACAATCAGATATACCTTCTATCTTACTCAAATACTCGTTATGACGATATAAAACAGCCTGTGTTTTTATTCTGTAGAAGTGCATTTCTCACGAAATCCTTCTCTATCTACCTTCTAACCCCTCTTCTCTCTTGTTCTTTGTTGACAGTGCAATACAGATCTCAAGCGCTTTCACGGTCTTTCACAAAAAACAAACCAATGTCGAACGAATGACGGAGGACGATCATCGTGCTCTGTATGATTGAGCAGCCAAAGAGCGTATTTGCGCACGTATCCGGTAGCGACCACAAATTCCTCCAGGATAGCCTGCTTCTGGAACCCTGATGAGCGGTGATAGGCTGGCGCAACCTGCTGAAGCAAGACCAGTCGGGCTTGCGTCCTCAATCTGTTTCCCCTATTCCTCCTTGTCGGTCAAGCAACCAAAGATCGCATGCGACAGATCTTCCTTCCGCTGCTTCATGACCCTCATCCTTTTGTCAGGAGTATACCGCGTGAGCGCTGGTTTGGCCAGTGGCCATCCGCGCACTTGTGATCTCATGGCAGCGTCTTCGGAAGCCAGAGAGAAAAAGGTGATGGGGAACTGACAGAGGAAGATTCTATTGAAGCAATGCAGTGCAAACAGCATCAGACCGGGCACGCGAAAAAATTTGCGGGGAAAATGATCCCCAACTTAGCTCGAGAAAAATAGCTTCTGCGTCGATTATGGTGTTGTATCTCACGATAATACGATCATGCAACGCCTCCCACAATTGTAAAGTGGCTCTGCTTGCCAGTAACATAGCCAGTTCATAATATGTGCAACCGACAGTGGAGATATAATCAGCGCCATGACCTTTGTCTGGATGATCCTTAGCGATCTGCTCGTGACAATATTTGTATCCCGGTGGCGGTCCAGACTCAGGACAGCCGCGAAAGCCGTGCCGGAGACTGAAGTACCCGCTTTGCAGGCCGATAGGAAAATCGCTGGCACGGCAGACATCACCCAACAGAGGGGCAAGCGTTCCAGGGTCTCCTCGATCCACACCCAGTTCGACCCAGTTCGTATGAGCATAGAAGTCCGCCAGGGCGTGCGTCGCGGCTCCGAATGCTTGAAGTGCGCGTTTTCTGCTTTTCAGCATTAATCTGGAACGATGCACCGGAGCACTTAAGTCAATGGCCTGGTCTATATATGTTTTCAGCCCCTTTTGCCAATGAGCACAGAGTATATCGCGATTTGGCGCGTTATCAAAATGCCGCTCTGGCGTAAACTGATGAAGGTCGCAAAGTCTGTTTGCTGTTATTATCCAGTTCAGCGCCTGGTAGCTCATTCTATTTCCCAATGTGTCTTGTAAGATCTTTTCATGCGCTTTTATGTTCATTGTTAAGGGCCTCCTCTCTGCTGGTCTCTGGGAGACAACATTATTGTCAAAAACAACCTCAAGCCCTCTAGAGGCGTGGCTCCTGGTCCCGCATACGCATGAAGTTAACCGGCTCTTCTCTCCAGGGCGAGAGGGGTCGAGCGAGTTCGCAGGCACAGTTCCGTTCTCACTCCACCGTGCCTCTACTGGGCTTGTATCGCTCACTTTATGTCTATTTGTACTGCTCCTGGCATGTTAAACGATCTGCTTTTGTTGCGGCCTCCACATCAGTATGCATCCAACGAGCGCCAATGATTCCCACCAGTCCAGCAATGATCAGCGCCGGTGTACAGGTAATCAGCATAGCCAGGGCGAGATCGTGACCTGCCCGGTTGGCCGCGAAATGTGTCCCGCCTGTGGGATCAAAAAGGCGAGCCAGTAATCCTACCAGAGTGGGAGAAAACGTATCTCCGAGCGCATGTGCGATCAAGAGTGTCACAGCCACAGCCGAAGCCCGCAATGCCGAGGGGACCACATCCTGGGTTGCTGCGGCACTGGGGCCTGTGTAAAAGGAAGTTAAAACGGCTGTCATTGACAAAAAGAGCGCGAAGAGTGTGAAATTATGGACGAAAAGCGCCAGCGCGAAGGTTGGCGCACTGAGCAGAAAGCCAATACCGCAAACCTGTACGCGGGCTCCTGGATTGTGTTGATTGAGTAGATCAGCCAGATAGCCACCGCCAATCGTACCAAGTGAGCCCGCCACAACAATGACACTTCCCGAAAAAATCCCTGCGGTACCGCTGCTGAGATCGTAAAGATCCTTTTGTTGTAAAAACGTTGGCAGGAAAATAACTGCCACGCTCAAAACAAAAAAGGCGAACATTTGCATAACAGTCAGGACCACGAGCGTTTTAATCTTCAGCAAATCCCTGAATTGCGAAAATAGATTGCTTGTAACCGGCTCGGTAGGATAAGACATACGTTCCTCTTCCCTGGCAATTGCGAACGGGAAAGCCTGTTGTTCTTCATCAGCTTCGTTGCGGCGCGGTTCACGCAAACGCCAGGCCAGAAAGGCGAAGGCCAGACCAGGGATGCCTGTAAAGAGAAAGGCCAGTCGCCAGCTTCCCGCAGAGAAACTGGCTACGACTCCCCCGATGACAAAGCCAGAGAAGACGCCAATGAGTTGACCGACACCCCACCAACTCATCATGCGCGAACGTTTTTCGCGGGTAAAATAATCGCTAAGCAGAGCTGTGCCAGCGGGGAAGTAGCCAGCCTCGCCAACACCCAGAATCATACGGGAAAGAAAGAGCGAGAGGAAGTTAAAAGAGAATGCGGTGAGTACCGTTGCGATACTCCAAACAGCGACACTGAGAGCCACGATATTCTTGCGCATGCTACGATCAGCCAGAAACCCTAGCGGGATAATGCAGATCGTGTATACGATAAGAAATGCGGAGGCAATATAACCGATACTATCTATCCCAAGCCCCAACTCATGTGCGACGATATTCGCTGCTCCCGTCAGGACATTGCGATCAAGGTAATTCAAGAAACCTATCGCAAAGACAACCCAGAAAACGTGCAGAGCCTGTTTGCTCGATCTCTGCCTGATCACGCTCTGGTCGGCGCTGGATGAAAGAGATTTATTGCCCATCGAACTGTGTTTCCTCTTCCTTTATGCCAGGATTGGCAAAGTAATCGCGCAAAAGTCTATGCATAAAAATATACCCGCCTCCACCTCCAATCTTGCGAAGGAGAATACGCTCGTGGGCATAGTCCAAAAATTGAGGATAGCGCCAGGGTGTGCATCCGGTGGTCCAGAGGAGTATGCGCAATACAAAATGTTGGACAGTCGCGAAGCCGCCGTTAATCAGCCAGAACAGGTAGGCTACTGCCACTGCATCGCCCACACCGTAGATGACATAGACGTTGGTAGGAAGCTCGTTCACATATCCAACAACGAAGACGTTATGGATAACATATGAGTAGAAGAAAAAGACAACCAGTCCAAGCAGTAGTCCTGAGGACAGTCCCAGACGGAGACTGTTGGAGAGAGAATTTCTGATCCCCTGATTCGGCTTGATGATCTGCTTCGGATCTAGCTGCCTGTCGCCAGAGAAGCCACGCATTACCATGATGATTATCCCCAAAGCAGCTCCCAGACTCAACCAGAAGTACAGTGTCGCCAGAAAAACGCTCACATGCTGTAGATATGGGAGAGCATTAAACACCCCCCCGAGAACTCCTATCGCGAACCCCTGGAGAAAACTTTCCCATGCGTGCTTCCGAACGCTCTTCCATGACCAGATAAGAGTTTCTGCCGGTCGAATCTCTTTCTTGAATCTCCCGAGGACAACCAGAAACGCTGCGATGAATACCCCATTGATGAGCGAGTAAAATGGTCCCACCAGGAATTCGACCACGATTCCCTGAAGGAGTCCACTGAGGAGCGCAAAACCTACTCTTTCCGCGGGAAATTGTGCAAGAAATGTGGCCAGTTTTGAACGGTTCTTGCGTTCTTCGATAGGTTCGCCCCTCCCGCTCACCTCAGGGGAGAGCTTTCCCATATGAATATCGGTTTCGATGAACCAGACAAAGAAAAACGCAATAAGCCCGGTCGTTAACCCGGCCAATGTCCCGTTCACCAGGGCAAATTTTACCCCGTAAATGCTATATTCTAACCCGTAGACAATTGCCGCAAATGGGAAAGAAAGCAGCGCAAAGGCAAGACTGGTGTAAATCTCAGCTGGCCGACTTTTTACGAAACAACTATCGAGCTGCATCCGCTCTAAATAGAATTCCGTCTGCTCCTTCTCCTTTATCAACAGTCGTGCTAACCACGTTAACCAATGTAAACTCTGTTTTTCTGTGTAATGTGGTCCTGGTCGGCGAGTGGAAAGCATGCGCTGGACATACGTAGCCAGGATCTGCTGCTTTCGTGTTGTGAGAGAACCTGTGACGGTCACTTTTCCGGCCGATACTCCAGAATAGGCAAGGATCATTATGCTCAACATCAGTGGAGTCGTGGCAAGTTCTAGCAATTCTTCATCTTCATCAATGGCCTGACGTAGTCCTGCGAGCTTCTCCCCTGCGCTCGTGAGATACGCCTCAATCTGTGCTTCCGTAAGAGGCTGTACGACAACCGCACTTTGGAGTTGCAGGCGCTTTGTCTGCTTCATATAATCGGTACCCCGGCTACACACTACCATTGGTACCATCAGACCATGCGCACGTATATAATCGTTGATAGCGTCAATACACGCTTCACGCGAGTCGAGAGCAACCTCGTCTAACCCATCGAGGAGAGGCAGTATTTGATCATTATACACCCAGAACTCACCAATATCACGATGTACCTTGTATTTCTCATTTAATTCCTCAATCAGCCATTGAATAAGTGGTTGCCGCTTTACAGCCCATGAGGAGAGATTGAACACGACCGGGATCTGGTGCGCAGTATCTTTTTGAGCGCGCTTCAGGAGATCGCGTGTTAACGCTAGCAACAATGTTGTTTTACCCGATCCTGGTTCACCAAGGATCAGCAGTTCACGATTCGCACTATCATAGACCTGCGTAATGTCCGTGCCAGGAGGTAAGAGATTTGCAGCCTGATTCTCTTGTTGGAGAAGCAATTGCAAGGGGTTGGCAACAACTTCGGGTTGCTCACTTAACCCTGGTACGATGAGATCGGCACCATGTAAGGGCTTCTCAAGGATATTTTTAATCCAAAAATTTTGTACCTTCTCTAGCATCCGCTGACGACGAATTTCTTGTGAGATGGCCGGAGGAGGGGAATGAGCTCTTTGTCTGCGCATTGCTTTTATCGCAGCAGACATGGATACCTCTCTGTCAGGGGAGCCGCCTGGACTATCTTTCTGTCGCACAGGGGAAGGTGGAGGAAAGTGCATCCGGGGGGAACTGGATTGATGAGGAGAGAGGAGTTTATATTTCTCGCCTACTTCTTCCAACTGTCCTCGCAAGTCAGAAGCGCTGCCAGGTCGTTCCGCAGGATCTGTCGCAATGGCGGTTAAAAGCACTTCGGCTAAAGGAAGCACCTTTTCGTCAACGAGGGGGGGCATGCACACGATGCGCGTGTAGCCGTCCGTGGCAGGCTTTGATACCGGCTCCTGGCCCGTCAATACTTGAAATAGCACCATGCTCAATCCATAGCGGTCGCTACTTTCAGGAGGTTGCGGAGACCATCCTGCCTCTGGTGGCAAGTAGCCCGCAGTACCTGCCCCGGTTATCGTCACACTGCGCGAGGTGGCAAATCCAAAGTCGATCAAGACCGGTTGCCTCCTCTCTCCATTCTGGAGGATGATATTTCCCGGTTTAATATCACGATGCAGCAAATGGTGCTTTTCAAGTAGCGTGAGTACACTTAATAAGCTCTGAGCAAACGACCACCAGTCTTCAATTGGCCAGGGAAATTCTGAAGCAACTTCTTCCAGGGTTGGGCCAGGAATATAATCCATGATCACATGGGCATCGTGGGCCACGAGATGCACCTCATGGATCCAGGGGAGATGCTGACAAGCAGGATCAGGGTGGCGCGGGTTAAAGAGTTTTAAGAGCGCTTCAAACTCATTAATAGCCTGTGTACGACTTGTAGGCTCCTTAAATTGCTTGACTACAAGAAAATCAGGCCGCTCTATGTGGGTATCTTCAACGAGGTACGTGCGGGCAAATGCTCCCTCGCCTAACTGTTTAATAACCTGATAGCGCTCGTCCAGGAGCGGGTGCGACTCTTGCATAGGATTATTGCTCCAGGGCATGCGCTATCTCTTCCAGTTCCTCTGCGACAGCAGAAGGAAGGGGACGGAGAGCAATCGAAGGAGCATGGAAAATAGTGCCGAACAGCTCAGTCAAGCGAGCGATGCTCTCAGTGGGAAGTGCGGGCCAGCGGGCCTGAAGGTCGGGTAGCACTACGCGTTCAACTATGTTAGAGCGTAGAACCTTGAGCTGTTGTCCTGACCAGCGTTTCAGCAGGATGAGTGCCAGGCTAAAGACATCAGATTGCGCCTGGGCCAGTCCATAACCTTCCCTCAGTTCTGGAGCAATATAGGGATCCTCAATCTCCAGAGCGTCAAGCGAAACATAAATCGATGGCGCAGTAGTAACACGGGCGGCAAAGAAATGGGAAAACATCAACCTGAAAGGTGGACTCATTTGCTCAATGAAGATTGTTCCAGGATTAATAGCCCGGTGGATAATGTGATGCTGATGAATCTTTGCAAGACCTCTGAAGGCCTCTGCCGCCATAGACACTTCATTGATGAGTTTCTTACTGGAGGTAGGAGGCGAATAAGCAGAGAGCGATTTCCCCCCTGGGGGCACAATTGGCAGAACAAAGAAGTCATCCGACCAGGCAAAAGGGTCCTTCACTTCGGGGACATACCCTGTTGCGTGTAAATCTTTAAGAGCTTTAAATTCTCGTAAATAGAATAAGCGTAATTCGTCTCGAGAAGAAAGAGGGTCTACGCTTAAATCATACACCATTAAATTCCTTGGCTCATTCCAATCAAGTAACGTCGCACGAAGTAAGCGCACGCCGGGACGCACACAAGTTGAGTCTTCGATCGTATAGATATTGTTGATATGCGTTGGTGTCTCAGGACGTGCAGAGAGATCGTACAAACATTGCTTGATCTGTTTGCGCACCTGCTTGATCATGGGATGGTTGTCTTTCTGGTCCAGGTCTATGAGCTGTTGACACACATTCATCAATAAAAATACAGCTCCTTTCACCTCGGAACCGTCGGGAGTTCGAGGAAGTTGCTGCGATGAAGAAAGTACGACGCCTCCATGGACAAAAAGACCCTCTTCTTTTTTGAGCCGAGGGATCATGCGACGTAAGTGACCAGCCAGTTTTTTAGCGCCGAATTCTGCTTTCTTGAGAGGATTTCGTTCGGATACACCATTCACCTCTTGCACCCATATCTGATCATCTGCAATGATTTTTCCCCGCCATGATTTATCGTCAAGCAGAAAGATGGAATTATCTGCAATAACGATGAAATCAAGCTCATTGCTGTAACCGTTGCCTGTATCAAGCATTTTGTTGCAAATGACAATCCAATCTGCGGGGAGTTTTTGGAGTTCGCGTGCAGTCCGTTTCTCACCGGCGGTTACAAAGGGATCTGCTGTTGCATTGAGCTGAGCACTGATTATCTCTGCCATAGGTGGTGCCTGCATGCTTTTCTCATAAATGGAACGATATCCTGTATGAAGACAACTTATACAATAATTCTAAACATCATTGTTACTATAGTCAAGAAACAGGCAGTATATGCTTCTAGCACAAATTCCACGCGATGTGCAACGATCAGCTAACCGCTAGCGAGCCAGGATAAAAATGTGCCTCTTTGAGAAGATGGAAAGTGATTGATACAATCGTCGCGCAGTTGACGTATATCGTCTGGCATTGTACGGGGATGATCTTGAAGCCAAAATCGAACATTCCCTTTTTGTATAACAGCGAGAGATGCAAGGTGAAGACAGCAGTAACCAGATTGTTCACTGTTGCCTTCTTCCTGTCTCTTACCCAACAAACGTCGCGCCAGTCATCACCCCAACGGCCAGAACGGTCAAGATAAACCCTGCGATAGCCCAGCGGCGGGCCGGGGCATCTCCCGCCTTACTGATCGATCGGATTGCAGGACGTAAAGCGCCGTCGCCGATACCAAGAAGCGTAATCGCGAGCACAAAGCCTGTGATGATAAGGCTTCCCCATGCGCTCCCAAAAAGATTGGCGAAGCCGTTCGTTCTCGTGATCAGAACGAGACCAAAGCCCATCGTGAGTGTTCCTGTATAAGTAAGAACTCGTATGGTCGTCAGCGCCAGCCACATGAGTGTCTCGTTCGGCTCTTTTCCCAGGAGCGGTATGATGAAAAAGGCCAGGAGTGCATAGCCGCCCACCCATACTGCCGCGCCTAAGACATGTCCGTAACGTATCAGCCACGAGATGAGTATCGTCATCCCTGCTCCTTTCGTTTATCCAGCAAGCGCTCTTCTGTTGATGAGAAGAATAAACTGGATGTGTTGTTCTCTCCTTTGTTCGTGAAAACTGCTGTCTCAAGCGAGACAGGATCATGGATCGTCACATTCTGCCCTCGCATGCGTCGATTAATGATCCATTCACCCAGGAATGCCCCTGGCGGCCCTGCGGTCAGCAAGACCGCTACTGGAAACCACCATCCCCAAATACCATCTAGCGCCCCCACGCCCACGATGACGAGTAAGAGGAGGAAATTGATTCCATGCAATGGCCCAAGAATCTGGACGATCTCACGTTGCCTGGTAAGCGCCGCAGACACCAGCGTGAGCAGGAGGACAAGATCGATCAGTGCAAATACATGCACGATGCGTAAGCGGCGACAGATACGCTCGTTTTGCGGTGGATGGAAGAGAACGCGCATCTGGAACTCAGACTGGAGGACATCGCAGCTCAGGCTATGATGAGTATCCGCACCCTCAGCAGGCGCTTCCGTGAGCAGACTGGCACGACCCCGTTGCAATGGCTCAATCGCGCTCGGTTGTGCAAGGCGCAATGCCTGTTAGAAACCACCGGTTACTCCGTTGAGTGGATCTCCAGTCACGTCGGATTCGGCTCGTCAACCACCTTCCGCGACCAATTCAAGCACCTCGTCGGCATCAGCCCACAGGCATACCGACGCGCATTCCGAGGAACAGAGACGTTGCGCTGATCGGCAGAGGGCGATGCAGAATGGATGGCCGATTTGCTACAGCATGGGTTGCTCAAGCCAAGCCTGATGCCCGATCAGCCACAACAAAAGTGGCACAATTTGACACGACTGCGCCTGAATCTGGTTCAGGAACGCAGCCGACTGGTCAATCGGGTCCATAAAGTCCTTGAAAAGGCGCGAAAGATGTGCTTTTGCTCGTTCTTACTTTGCGGCTGATGGCAGCGTCCTTACTTCCAGGCCACTATATGCTGGCGACAGAGCCGCCATCAACTCGCAGGTTTGAGCCATGGATGAATGAAGCGGCCTCCGACGCGAGAAATACCACGGCTGCCGCTACCTCTTCTGGCGTGCCGGGTCGACCAAGTTCGATATGGGGCCGGTTCTGGCGCAAGAAAGCCTGTTCAGCCTCCAGTGGCGTTATCCCGCGCTCTTGGGCTTGAGCAGCAAAGAGTTGCTCGATCAGCGGTGTTTTGATGAAAGCGGGCGAGACAGTATTGACCAGAATGCCGTCTTTAGCATATGCCTTCGACAAACTCTTGGTCAGATTGTTGACAGCTGCTTTCGCCGCGTTGTAGTGTGGCATGAATGGATCAGGTTGCGTGCCGGATTCGGATGAAATGTTGATGATGCGTCCCCACTTTTGGTGTTGCATAGAAGGCAAAATCGCACGTGTCAGGCGCACTGTCGAGAGGACATTCAGATGAAAGACATTGATCCAATCCTCGTCTGACAGTTCCTCAAAAGAGGCAAAGGCATCAGCACCGCCTGCGTTATTGACCAAGACGTGAATGGTCCCGAAACGTGCAATGGCCTGTTGTGCCAGACGCTGTATCTCGTCGGCTTTCATCACATCTGCTGCCAGTGCCAGCACATTACCGCCGGGCCGTTGTATCTCCTGCGCGACCTGCTCCAGTTCCTGCTGATTACGAGCGTTGAGCACTACATTGCTGCCCTCGGCTGCGAAAGCCTCTGCGATAGCTTTGCCAATGCCCTTACTGGCTCCTGTGACAAGGACTACTTTTCCCTTCAATCCAAGATCCATTGTCTATGATCCTTTCTATTAAGCATGTTTATCCTATGTGCCCCGTAAAACCCTTGCCCTTAGGGCAAACCTCGGCCTGGAACTGGCCCTCCAACTCGATCAAACGCCTGGAACTGATTGCCAGACGTTTCGCGGCATCGGCAGGCACCGTTGTCCCGTCCAGGCTCATCGCCCCCAGTTTCAGTATATCAGCCGCCTGGGCGAGCAGGAGCACCTGCGCGAACAGGTCTTTCAATTCGGACGAGGTCTGCGAATGTCGTTTCGATAGGTGTCCGTGGTTCGCCCCGTGACCCCAGGCAGAGAAGCGAACCGTGGACGGGGTGCTGTCTCTGCGTCAGAGTTCGACGATACCACCGTCGACAACCAGGTCGGTGCCGGTGCTGAAGCTACTCTCGCTCGAGGCGAGGAAGAGGGCCGCCGACGCCATCTCTTCTGGCAGGCCAATTCGACCCATCGGAGTCATTGCGATATACACATCTTTCTCATCGTATCATCCTGACCACTCAACATCGGTGTCTCAGTGACGCCGGCGCTGAGCGTGTTGACGCGGATGCCACGACCTTTGAGTTCCGCCGCCCAGGTTCGGGAGAAGGAGCGGACAGCAGCCTTGGTCGCCGCGTAGGCGCTGTGGCCTGGAATGCCCAGGTAGTGCATTGCCGATGCCACCAGCACGATCGAGCCGCCGTTCGTCATCAGCGGCAAGAGCTTCTGGATGGTGAAGAACACAGCCCGGGCGTTGAGGTTGAAGGTCTTGTCGAAGTGCTCCGGGGTCGCAGTGTCAATCGTCTGCTGCTCGACGAGACCTGCGCTTGTGAAGATGATGTCAACGCCCCCTTTCTCGGCAGCAACGATCTTCGCCAGACGATCAAGATCGTCAAAGTTCGTGACGTCGCCCTGGACAATCGTCACATTCTTGCCGATGAGGGCTCTGGCCTTCTCAAGTTCGGCTTGCCGTCGTCCTACGATGAAGACGTAAGCCCCCTCCTCAACGAAGCGCCGGGCCGTAGCCAGTCCGATGCCCGTGCCCCCGCCTGTGATGACAGCGACTTTTCCGTGTAATTTACTCATTGCTTGTCTTCCTTTGCGTTATCTCAGAATAATACTACTGTTCCCACCAGTTCCTTTGTGGGATTTACACATTAATTACTTCATCCGTCTTACCTTATGTCTGCTTGTAATGAAGACATCTATATATTCTCCTCAACGAAGAGCCTGGCGGTTGCGCGTGCCATGCCTGATGTGGCTGCTGTGATGACAGCGACTTTTCCTTTGAGCTTATCCATTTGAGACGGTGTCCTTTGTGTTTTCCTGGTTGAGAGGCATGCGTTTTGTGTTTCCTCAACCCCTGTTATAGAGTATAGAAGGGAGATTACCTCATGACAAGTACCTACCTTTTGGTAAGTATCATTTCGACTCGAATGGCGCGAAAAAAGGCTGATAGAGGGGTACGTGAGGATCGCTCTTTGCATGTTGCTTCCCAGGAAGAGAGAATGGTGCCCTGCGCTGTTCTCTGTGAACTCAGGTCGGAAGGACAGGGGCCTTCCGGGCCGATATAAGAAGAAAGAAGGGGTAGCAGGTATGAAGAAAGCACACTATTCCTGTGGCCTCGATGTCGTTCTCGAACTGATCGAGGGCAAGTGGAAGTTTCTCGTCCTGTGGCACCTCGCCAGCGGACCCAGGCGGTTCGGCGAGTTGCGAAGGCTCGTTGGGGGAGTCAGCGAGAAGATGCTCATTCAGGAGTTGAAAGAGATGGTGGCGGACAATATCGCTTTATCAAAGTCCCCATACTTTAACAGACTGGAACGCAGCCTCTACAGGTCCCGCTGCCCCTGCCTGTGCCTTACACACCATACCTATAGCACCAGAGTTGGCAGCGCCATCAGAAACATGATCGATAAAATTACCATTTATATAGATAAAAATATCATTATTTTGTGCTATAGCTGTGATTGTATTCGTTGCCTGGCCCGTATTAATAGCGGGTGCCGGTCCTTTTGTTAGTGTCTTTTTATTATAGCCATCAAGCTCATAAGAAGCATCGCTACCCACGTATAACCTGTAGGATGAGTATATATCAGCAGCCGTATTGGCGCGAAAGACTAAACCACAGAAGGATGGAAGATTGGCATTAGAGGTCATCTGGACCTGATACGCAAAATTGCTGAAGTTCGTATTGCGAGCAAGGCAATAGCCCCAGGTTGCCGCCTGCGCTGTTGGCAAAGCTGTTGTTACACCGTATGAATTACCAGTGAACGCGCAACCCCCGGCCTTTGATATATCCCAATTATTCCCGTCCTGAGTATGGAGAGGATCGGTCATAGTTGGCTGCTGCTGCATGACATTTGTATAAAGGCTTTTCGCAATTGTAGCTATATCAGGGGTCGGCGTTGGCGAGGGAGGTTGCGTTGGCACCTCTGTGGCTATAGGGGTCGGCGTTATTATGGGAGTGTTTACAGGAGAAGTAACCATGATGGTTGGTAGATGCTTCTTTGCCGCTGTGTGTGTTATTAGTGGCTTCATTGTCATCATCGCAAATACCTCTACGCTAACACCAATACATAAAGCTAGAGTGAGCACTATTGAAAGAGGGATAAGCCATGATTTTAACTGTTTTTTTCTCAACCAGAGTGGCATGAAACGCGCAGGTTTACCATCAGGCTCCATCTCTGACCCTGCGGACACTGCGATCATTGGTTGAAAAGTCGGTGGAGGCGCTGCACGTACCGGTACAGAGGGTACGCTGGCGGATGTTGCAGGATGTAATGCCAGGAGCAGACGAGTCAGAGCCTTTGGATAGTCTTCACTGGCATCAAATGCTTTTAATACCGTCCAGGTCTCCGGCGGTGTATTTTGCCAGGAGTAGGGAGCGGCAATCATGGAAAGCACGCCATGCATACGCTGCTGTAAGGACAGATCGAGTGCAGTCTCAATGGTTAACTGCACTTGAGGTGAGCACAGTGCGGCAGGAGTTTGTACCAGGATCACCCATTGACACTTTTGCAATTTTGCTATAACATCCTCTCCCATCGCTCTCCCTGGCCGCTTCTCACAGGTAACAACCTCGATCCCGGCTGCACGAAGATCAGCAATGAGTCGTTGCGCAAACTGAACATCTTGCGAACTCTCCAGTGCATAACAGACGAAGGTGCATAGACCAGCCACAGGTTACCTCCTGAGTCCCCAGTAGAGTGTGTTAACGCACATTACGGCACTTAGTATAACAGACTGCATAGAATGTATTCAATAAAACCTGCAATAGATCCAGGACTTCGGAATAGTAGATGCAAATTCTTCTGAAAGCTCTTTACTACTTCTTGCTGCCGTGTATAAAATAGTGATTGACACGTGCAAGGAGAGCTTGATGAATGAAGAATGGATACCAGTATACACAAGCCGCAACGACGCTAACACCAGCATTGGTTGTTTATCTGATTGATGCCAGCCAATCGATGAATGACCGTTGTGGCTCGACAACCAGGATTGATGTGGTGAATATGGCCTTGAAAAATGCCATCAAAGATATGGCACGTCGTTCTATGCGCGATGGTGTGATACAGCGTCGTTATAAAATTGCCATCTTTGTCTATAGTACGAAGGTGATTGATGTGCTGGACGGCATCTGTGATCTACCCGAGCTGGTGCGGGCCGGTGTACCCATTTTGCGTGCGGGTGGCCAAACGGATATGGCAGCAGGCTTTGCTGCCGTGGAACAATTACTGGAGGCTCATATGGCTGAGTTTCAACGCTGTCCTGCTCCTCTCGTCTGCCATCTCACCGATGCTCAGTTCACGGCGCGCGACCCCTCTTCCATTATACAGCGCATTCAGGGGTTACGTGTGAATGATGGTCCTGTGCTTGTGGAAAATATCTACGTGGCCGATAATATGTTGCGCAAACCTGTGCAAGATTGGTACGAATGGAGTGGGGTGCTTCATACTCGTCAATTGACAAATGCGTATGCAAAACTGCTGTTTTACCTTTCATCACCGCTGCCAGAATCGTACCGTCAGAACATCAATAATTATGACTATCATCTCCAACCAGGCACTTCACTCTTCTTTCCTGGTACACATACCGATTTACTACGGCTGGCTTTCGCTATCTCTGCCGCCACACAACTGAAATAGGGGCCGAAGCGCCTCTGTCTTACGCAGACACGTTGCCCCGCTCTGATCGCGACTTATCCTGATCTTGAATATGCGACATTGATGCCCTGGCTCACTGGTAGAAGTTGGGCCGGATTGCCGCTCGATCAGAGGCTCAGCGCCCATTATACCCCAATCTGCTCTATCTGTTTGATCAAGCCTGGATCTCATCAAATCTATCTCAATGTCCAGAACTGTCCGCATGGGCCTCCTGCCTGGCTTCACCTCTTAAATTGTAACGTTATGACGGCAAAAACGATGCAGAATATCGCGGAATTTGTGTATGTTCGTACATGAACTAAAGGTCACAATTGCTTGAAAAGAGCTGAATAAGCAGGTAATATTAGCCAGCAGAGAAGATGAAAATCTCTATAAAATATATCGTGCAATTGTAGGGTCACAAAGTCATCTACTTTATTTCCTCAATCTTTCCTATTGTCTTGCCGTCTGAATGATATGTGAAAGCTATCCTTATTGAAAGGGGATTTTTTTATGGCCGGAAACGAAAATATGGCCGCTAATTATGGTGACATGGAGAGAGCGGTTAGTCAGTTTAATGCCAGATATGCCGAGTTCGAGCAAGCTCTGACCCAGATTACTGGCGCGATTGAGCAATTAGGCGCCACCTGGGTCGGGCAGGGCTTCAATAGCTTTCAGGCAGCTATGACCAACTGGCATAGCCAGGCTACAACCCTCAATCAGACCCTGGATGAAATCAGCAAGGATGTCAATCGCAGCTCGACCAGCTACCAGGAGCACGATACGAACATTGCGCAGGGGTTCAACCGCTACGGTTAATAACGCGCTTTCTTGCGTTAGAACGTGTGATGTGTACGAGGTTTGCTGGTCATGGTAGCAAGCCTCATACACACCATCTTTTGTTCTCTTGTTGAATAACATACTACAGAGAAAGGCAGATGCCCCATGACAATACCCCCGAATTTTGGAGGCGGCGATCAGTTCTCTGCCGACCCGCAAACGTTACGCGACACGGCCCCCACGTACTATCATGCAGCCTCGCAAATAACCTCCTTACAACAATCCCTCGTCAGCACCATACAACTGGCTTCCGGGGATATGTTCATTCTGCTCGAGTTCGCACAGCTTGCCAACCGCTTAGTGCAACTCCAGGCCCGCATAGATGCCGCCATGCAGTGCGCCTCTATAGGCCTCAACCGCATTGGTACCGCTCTCATCATTGCCGCTGATGACTATAAAGACACAGATCAACAGGTCAGCACCACCTTCCAGAAAATCGAAAACGACACCAATCAGTCAAACCTTCCGAGCATCACGACCCCTGGTACTATCCCCGGCTTCACCACTCCAGGCATCACGACTCCAGGCACCATCCCCGGCTTCACCACACCGGGGAAAACCCCTGGCAATGGACCCTCAACCAACCCGCAACCCTGGCCTGCCCCATGGATTGTCCCTGGTGACCTATAATCTGGCCCCTTGTCGCCTGGAAGGAAGGATTGAACAACGGAATATGGAGTGCAAGGAAGCAAGAGATGTATAATGCCACGGTGGATGATCTGGCCAGAATCGTCAACGACCTCAGCCAGATCTCCAGCAAATATACGGCAGGCTCGCAGGAGTTGGATCACCAACGTAGCAGTCTGGACGCTACCGCCTCCCAGTTGATCTATGGCGGTTCCATCCCCTGGACTGGGCTGGCGAGCGAAGCATTCCAGGGGGCGTGGGGAGAACGGCGCTCGCGTATGCAGCAAGCCTCGCAATTGCTGAGCCAGGCTGCGTCCTATCTCACCCAGTTTACCCAGACGATCGATGAGAACCTCCCAACGATCCGTAGGGACCAGCAGATCGAGCAAGGGCTGATCGGTCACATCCTGCCCTCTGGCGTGCTCTCGGTTCTGGACGGCGAATCGCAGGCCCAGAATACGATTCTCACGGCCCTCTCTGCCCTTAACGCTCAGTTGGAGGAATTGGAGTATGAGGTCAGGAATTGTCCTGAAGAGGAGCAAGTAGACTCCTACCCATATAATAATAATATCAACAAGAGCGACAGCAGCGGAGAAGGTGGTAAAACGCCTGAGGAGAGAATTGGAGATGCAGTAAATGATCCCGCAGTTGCCCACAATCTCATCGATCTGGCAAAGAAAAATGGTGCAAATCTTGAAGATGTCGCGATGTTGCTCGACCTGGGGATCAAGCCTGACATTATAGAACAGCTCATCAATAACAAGGCCAATTTGAGAGATATTGCCACCAATGCTCAGATCCTTCTTGATGGAGGGATAAACCCTGATCTGGTGAACGGCTGGCTCAAGAATGGAAGAACTGATCTAAACAATGCAGTAAGAGCTATGAACCAGGGAGTAGACCTCAACGCACTTGGCACCGGTGATAAAGTGCAAGGCGAATTCGATTATCCTCACGAAAGGGTGCAAGCAAGTGAGTTTGTGGCAAAAGAGGGTGGAACGTTCATTGGTGTTGCTAATAATGTTGAGGGGATCGATGGTTACTATATACCTGAAGGTACAACTGAGCTTATTCCAGTATCACTCAAGAATTATAGCGATTCTAGTGGTTTTCGCGGTCTTATCGGAAAAATTAATATTAATGCGCGCCATATCCAGATTGCAGGCTATTCCAATGTTATATTGGACGTAAATTACCCACAGATGACGAGTGCGAATATGCTAGATTTTATAGAGCATGGTCCGATTAAGAATATGCCTTCCGAAGGATCATTTCAAAGCCTGCTCTTCAAATGTTCTGATGGAACTGTCATTGTAGACAGCAGTGGCGCGAGAATTGTGAGGTAACACATGAGTATTGAGCTTTGGGGTTTCCCGACTGTGGAGAAACCTCTGTCTAGTAAGGATATATGGGAACATTTAGAGACTCTGTTAGGGGCTTCTGCCGGTAGATTGTTGGGCGAACAACCGCAACTGCTACACTTAGGTTCTCATCGCGTTGTACAAGAGGATGAAATGCTGACCCCTGATAGTTACTACTCTTTTCACCTTGCCGTTCCTACCACATTGAGCTTAGGCATGAGCGTGAACAAAAAAAATTCCCTCGACGAACAAGATTTCCTGGAAGAGTATGGACGGAATCTCACACCTGAAAAGATTCAACGATTGGTTGAGGCATGGAAAGCTATAGGCTATACTTTTTCAATCATTACTGGAGCAGGACGTAGTCCAGATGAACCGCTCTTGTTTGTCTGTTTAGCAGCAGCGCTTGCTTTTGCATGCGAGGGATATGTCATAAACACGGGCGATTATGGGTATATACAGGAGAAGTACGGTCTGGAGATTGGAGTCTATACAGCGGAAGAGTTTAGCCGTGCCATACCAAAATCGTAGCCGTTATATCTTCTTGATAAGGAAGATCGAGTTCATGAAAGCAAAATGTCATTCTCTATCCCAATCAGTTTATCGTACTCGATCTTCGGAAGTAAGAGGAAATAGCCACTCATGCAAATGCTACTGATCACCATCACCAGCTCACGGCAAAACATCGACCTCCAGGTGCCCGGAGAACTTCCGATCAGCGACCTGTTACCAACGTTGCTCGAAATATGCTCACCTACAGAGGCAGCAGCGATACAGGCCAACGTAGCATGGCAGGTCGTCTATGACCAGAAAGCGTTGCCGCTCGAGCGTACGTTAAGCGAGTTAGCGGTGCCCGATGGCGCGATACTGCGCTTCCAACCATTGGCACGTAATCTGCATACAGAGCAAAAGAGGCCACGACGATTTGTACCTGGGAATATATTACCAGGCCGTGATACTGGCGGCATCGGAGTACAGCGGAGTAAAGAATACTACTAGTACATTGAGGCGTTGAAATACCCATGATAGAATAGGAGGAAAACAGCGAGGAGGCAACACGTTCATGCCGAAGCGAGCGACAATGATTCATTTGAGTGAGCAAGAACAGGAAGCATTGACCCGACTGACCAGGCGTCATCGAAGTGAACAACAGGTGGCACTGAGAGCGCGCATCATCTTAGCCTCGGCGCAAGGTGTTTCCAATGCGCAGATTGCGCGTGAGTTGGGCATCAACGTCGATACCGTGCGTCTGTGGAGAGATCGCTGGGCGACCGGGCAAGAGCGCGATCACGAAGAGCGTGGAGAAGTGCTCATGCGCCTGGTTCAACGCTTGCAGGATGCCCCGCGCCCTGGAGCGATTCCCAAATTTACGATGGAACAACGGGCTCAGATGGCAGCACTGGCCTGCGAAGCTCCGGCGAAAACAGGACGCCCCATCAGCCAGTGGACAGGCAGAGAAATCGCTGATGAACTCAAGAAACGGGGGATCGTGCCCAAGATCTCGCCTCGCCATGCAGCTCGGCTGCTAAAAAAAGGGGCTTCCAACCCCACCGATTTCGGTATTGGCTGACCGAGGAAGAAGATCCTGAGCGGGAAGAAAAAATCGTGGAGGGGTGCCAGGTCTATGCCCAAGCCGCTGAGCGAGCCAAAGAGGGAGAACGAACGATCAGTATGGATGAGTTGACCGGTGTACAGGCACTGGAGCGCAAACACCCGGACTTGCCTCTGCTCCCAGGACACGTCTTGCGGCGGGAATTTGAGTATATTCGGCATGGAACGCTCTCCTGGTATATCAACCTGGATGTCGCGAGCGGCCAGATTATCGAACCATCCTGGGGTCCCACGCGTGGTGAGCAGGATGGTCTCATACATCTAAAGCAACTGGTGGAAAGTGCGCCAGAGATCAGGCGCTGGCATGTCATGATGGACAACTTGGACACCCATCGTTCAGAAGCACTTGTGCGATGGATTGCTGAACTGGAGGGCATGGAGCAGGAAACGTTGGGCATCAAGGGCAAGAAAGGTATTCTGCGCTCGATGACCAGCCGCGCCGCTTTCTTGCATGATCCTACCCATCGGGTCGTATTTTATTACACACCCAAGCATGCTTCCTGGATGAACCAGGTGGAAATCTGGCTCAGTATTCTGGCGCGCAAGCTGCTCAAACGCGGCAATTTCACCTCGCTTGATGACTTGCGCGACCAGATTTTGGCTTTCATCGAG
>DATJHM010000030.1:0-6683 GCA_035493895.1 Ktedonobacteraceae bacterium | reverse complement strand
GTTCTGTTGTCTCTCTTTGTGTATCGTACTCTTTAGCGCTTGCGGTTCATCAACCACGCCGGCCTCATCAACGCCAGCGGCAACGCCGACGACGGCCGCGAAGGGCAGCGGCAACGTTCAGGTGATGTATGCTGGCTCGCTGGTGAGCATTATGGAAAACCAGATTGCCCCCGCATTTAAAAAAAACACCGGCTACACGTTTCAGGGAGAGGCCAAAGGATCAGTGGCCCTGGCAAACGAAATCAAAGGACATCTTCATCGTCCCGATATTTTCATCAGCGCTTCTCCCGCGACCAACAAGCAGTTGATGGGATCAGCGAATGGCAATTATGTCTCCTGGTACGCCAACTTTGCACGCTCTGAGATGGTAATCGGCTATAATCCCAGGAGCCATTTCGCCAGCGATTTCCAGGCCGCCGCTAATGGTAGCAAGCCCTGGTATCAGGTGCTGGAAGAGCCCGGCATGCGTATTGGCAGAACCGATCCTATCCTTGATCCAAAAGGGCAGGCCACTATCTATCTTATGGAGCTTGCCGAACAGTATTATCATCAGCCCGGGCTGGAGCAAAAGGTTCTGGGGAGCAATGAGAATACCAACCAGATTTTCCCGGAAGAGGAGCTGGTAGCGCGCATCGGGGCCGGACAGCTGGATGCAGGTTTCTTCTATATTAATGAGGCAAAAGCCGCTCATATACCTTATATTACGCTGCCTGATCAGATCAATCTGGGCAATCCCGCGCTGGCTTCAGACTACGCGAAAGCCCAATGGACGAATCCGCAAACGAAACAGGTCAGTAAAGGTGGCCCTGTCATCTATACCGTCACAATTCCGAGCACTTCGCAGAATCAAGCAGGAGCTATCGCCTTTGTGAATTTCCTCCTCACCTCGCAAGGGCAGAGTATTCTTGCCAACAATGGCCTCCTATCCACGCCCATCACGGTCTCCGGTGATGCCACTGCGGTGCCTCAGGCTCTACAGAAGGATATTCAACACTGATGCAAGAAAGAGAATATGGCATGCCACGAAAAGCTGCACCAGGTAGAGCCATGAGGGCCTTTTCTCGCTTCAGAGGTGGTGGGAGCGTGCTCTGGCTGCTCGGCCTGTGTCTGTTCTGCTATCTCCTGGCTCCCATGCTCTCTTTTCTGGGTTTTCTTCCCTGGTCACAGATACCCGCAATGCTGAGTGACCCGAATGCGCAGGAGGCGCTGACGACATCGCTCATCAGTGCCTCCTGCTCGACCCTCTTCATCGCTCTCTTCGGCATTCCGCTGGGATATGTGCTGGCCCGCTTCAATTTTCCGGGGAAGACACTGGTTTCGCTGCTCCTCTACGTGCCGCTGGTCTTCCCGCCCGTTGTCAGTGGCATTATACTCCTACTACTGTACGGACCTTACGGTATTATTGGCGGACCTCTGGCCGCGCGGGGATGGGAGATCGATGATACCCTGGTCGGCGTTATCATTGCCCAGGCCTTCGTCTCCGCACCATTCCTGGTTGTCGCTGCCCGTTCTTCATTCGAGTCTATCGATCCCAATCTGGAGAAAGTGGCGATGACGCTCGGACAGAAACGCTGGGGATTGTTCTGGCGCGTCAGTTTGCCGCTGGCATGGCGTGGTATTCTGGCTGGACTGATCCTGGCCTGGATGCGTGCTCTGGGCGAGTTCGGCGCAACGGTGGTCATGGCCTACCATCCCTATACGCTCCCGGTCTATGTCTATGTACAATTGAGTGGATCAGGTGTCGCGAGTGCGCTACCTCTGGCCCTGCTTTCGCTTGGCGTCAGCATTCTGGTCATGGGACTGGTCGTGCTTATTGAACGACGCAGCCAGCGCATATTCCAGGGTTTGCCCCGCTGGCTGACACTGCCCACACAGAAACAGGAGCGATGAGAGGCCAATGGCAGATTTCAAAGATACGACCCTTTCCGTCGAAGTCCGGCGCGCGCTCCCACGATTTTCGCTGGAGGTGGCGTTTCGTGCTCCCGCCAGTCGCATTACGCTCTTTGGAGCTTCCGGCGCGGGCAAAAGTCTGACCTTGCAGGCGATTGCCGGACTGTTTCCTCTTGACCGCGCGCGCATCAGCCGAGGGGAAACGCTCTGGCACGAGAGCGCCACGGGTCTCTTTGTCCCTCCTCAAGAGCGGAGAATCGGCTACCTGCCCCAAAACTATGCCCTCTTCCCCCATCTCACTGTTGCCCAGAATGTCGCTTTTGGCCAACAACAACGCGGAAACGAGGCGAAACAGCGCGTGACCGAATTAATTTCTCTGATGCGCCTGGATGGCCTGGAACGTTTGCGCCCCGGCCAGCTTTCAGGAGGTCAGCAACAGCGTGTCGCGCTGGCCCGTGCGCTGGCAAGAGAGCCGCAACTGCTTCTGCTGGATGAGCCCTGGAGCGCGCTCGATGCACCCGTACACGCGGCGCTCCGTGAGGAACTGCAACGCTTTTACGAACAATTCCAGGTGCCACTGGTGCTCGTGACGCACGATCCGCTGGACGCTCAGATGCTCTCCGATACGGTCGTGGTCATCCATCATGGCCATGTCCTGCAAATCGGTTCGCCCGAGGATGTTTTTCGCTCGCCACGCACGCCCCAGGTCGCCGAACTGGTCGGGATGAGGGAGCACTGGACTGGGCGCATTATCTCAATAGAACCATTCTCAGCTCATCAACAACTGGCCCATATCCAGGTCGCCGACCTGACCCTACAAGCCGTCGTACCTCTGACAAGAAAGGTGCAGCCCGGACAATCAATCGAGATCGGGCTGCACACCGATGAAATCATCATCTGCGAAACGGAAACAAAACCGGACATCACACGACCTGACGTGCTTCTACCAGGCCGCATCATACAAGATCAGGCGCGAGGTATGGTCCATATAGTGACGGTCTACCTCACTCCTGAGATGCAATTGGAGATCCCTGTTCCACGCTGGCAACATCGCACGCTGCATATCGCCGCCGGGCAAGCGGTGACGCTCGCTTTTCCCCGCGAAGCAGTTCATCTCTTCGAGACGGATGAGCCTGCAATCGCAAGGGAAGAGGGAGCCTGACATATATATAAATGGAGTTAAAAGGCCTTGCCACTGCCGAACTGGTAGACCAAACAGAAAAGACGCAATGACGTCTGGCAAGCCACTACTCCTGCACGAAATACAGTTATAACTCGATTTTAGTTCCCAATGCCTCCAAAAACTTTGCCAGCCAGGCCGGGTGAGCGGGCCATGCAGGCGCAGTAACCAGATTACCATCGACGGTTGCCTGGTTCGCTTCCATGGGGAGAAAATGGCCACCCGCCTGCGTGACATCGGGCCCAACGGCAGGATAGGCCGTACAGGTTCTTGCAGTGAGCACTCCTGCTGCCGCGAGCACCTGGGGCCCATGACAGACAGCGGCAATCGGCTTGTTCGTTTGCGCAAAGTGACGCACGATCTCCAGAACGCGCTCATTCAGGCGAATATACTCTGGCGCACGCCCACCGGGGATGACCAGTGCATCATACTCTGCCTCTTTCACCTCAGCAAAGGTGGCATTCAATTGGAAATTATGGCCGGGCTTCTCACTGTAGGTCTGGTCGCCCTCAAAGTCATGGATCGCAGTACGCACCTTCTGACCCGCTTCTTTCCCGGGGCAAACGGCATGCACGGTATGTCCTACCATCAACAATGCCTGAAAAGGCACCATCACTTCGTAATCTTCCACATAATCGCCAACAAGCATCAACAATTTTTTTGCACTCATCGTAAGTGACCTCCTCATTGTTCTTAAACAGTGTTTATTACAGCATCATCGCTAATGAGGCGCGATCTGTTCACGCAGCGTGACCCATTGTGTTTCGGTGAAGGCTTCGATATTCCAATCCGCGCCACCTAAACGCCCTCCGTTCCCTGACGCCCCAACGCCACCAAATGGAGCAAATGGTTCGTCATTGATCGTCTGGTCATTGATGTGCACAAGACCGCTGGGAATACGCTCGGCAAGGTTCATGGCCTTCATCACATCCTTGCTCAGGATGCCAAGCGAGAGCCCATACTCCGTCCCGCGTGCGAGCGCGACTGCCTCATCGAGAGTTGAAAACGTGACCACCGGAGCCACTGGACCGAAGATCTCGTTATCATAGGCTGCCATTCCCGGAGTCACATTGGCGAGGACCGTGGGTCGATAGAACAGCCCGGTAAAATTCCCTCCCGTGGTGAGGCGAGCGCCTGCATGCACGCTGGAGGTCACCAGACTATGAACCTTATCGCGCTGGCGTTCATCGATAATCGGACCAAGCGCGACCGACTCTCTGGCGGGATCGCCTACGGTGAGATGCTCAGCCGCCGCGGTGAGACGCTCGACGTAGGCATCAGCGATCCGCTCATGGACAAGGTGACGGCTCGTCGCCATACATACCTGACCTTGATGGAAGAACGTGCCCCACGCTCCGGCTGCCACTGCGGCATCGAGATCCACATCGTCCAAAACGATCAGCGCACTGTTGCCACCAAGTTCAAGGTGGGCACGCTTGAGATGTCTGGCTGCTAGTTCGCCTACGATCCTGCCCGCGGTGGTCGAACCCGTGAAGCTGATCACGCGTACATGGGGATTGGTAACGACCGCCTCGCCGACCTCGGCCCCACCCGGCAGAACGTGCAACACACCAGGAGGCAGCCCGGCTTCTTCAAAAATACGAGCAAGGGTAACGCCTCCGCTCACGGCAGTACGAGGATCGGGCTTGAGCAGCACGGCATTGCCAAGTGCGAGGGCGGGAGCAACGGCGCGAATGGACAAAATAAGGGGAACATTGAAGGGTGAAATAACGCCCACAACGCCCACGGGCAGGCGTCTGGCGAAGCTGAGCCTCGCATCCTCTGAACGTAAAAGTCGACCGTAGGGCTGGGTTGCCAGTGCCGCAGCCTCATAGCATTCATTGGCGGTCACATGCAGTTCAAAGCCAGCCTTGGGCGCAATTGAACCCGACTCGCGCATGAGCCATTGCTGGATCTCGGCAGCATGCTGCTCCCAGAGTTCGCCAGCGCGACGCAGCACGCGGGCCCGCTCATTAAACGAGACGCGAGCCCAGGCCTGTTGCGCCTCTGCCGCCTGCTCGGCTGCCCGTTGCACATCCTCGAGACTCGCGCGGCCAATCACATCGAGTTGCGCTCCCGTGGCCGGTTCGATCGACGCATACTCGCCCCCTGTAGAGGTAATCCAGGTGCCATTGAAGATTTTTCCTGACCAGATCTGCCGATCCAGCAACGTTGCTGTGGGTATCATCGCCATAGAGGTATCTCCCTTTTTCAAAGATCAATGGAATGCGTGAGGAGAAAGCGCGTACAAATTTTACTGATGGGTAAATTTACTCGTGAAGCAAAGCGGACCTCTTACTGGGAATGTGTCCATCCGATGCACCACAGTTGGCCTGCGATACTTTTTCCGGCTGAGACGGCGAAACGCAATTTTTACCAGACAGCAGAAGAAATATTTATCGGATGAATACGCATACATCGAGTATATGAGGAAATATGTATGAAGTCAAGGGATATGCGTTTGTGAACAGCCTGGGATCTTTTCAATCTTCCTGCTTCCCTCTTGACTTTCCCCCTCCAAATATGTTATTCCCATTAAAGACGCGTATTGTTAACAATTTCGTCTACAATATCGTTCTCCAGCGACACAACTCATCCTGACGATTTCTATTGGTGATGAATCGTGAAAGGACACGATCAGATGGGAGAATCTCAAGGAATACTGCGCGACGTTGCACATCTTGGTCATGTTGAGCTTCTGACACCCAAACCAGAAGAAAGTCTCCGCTTTTTTTGCGATGTTCTGAGTATGCAAGAGGTTGCACGTCAGGGACAATCCGTCTATTTGCGCGCATGGGGTGAGTATGAAAGCTACTCCCTCAAACTGACTGAGTCCAGGCAAGCTGGCATCGCCCACACGGCGTTTCGAGCATGGAGCCCGCAAGCGCTGGATCGGCGCGCACAGGCCATCGAAGCCAGCGGGCGCGGACTGGGCTGGCTTGACGGCGATATAGGTCATGGCAAAGCCTACCAGTTTACCGACCCCGATGGCCATGTCCTGGAACTCTACTACGAAAGCGAGAAGTATCAGGCTCCCGACGCCCTACGACCTGCCCTCAAAAATCAGCCACAGCGCACTCCCAATCACGGCATTGGCGTGCGTCGCCTCGATCACATCAACTTTCTTGGTCGCCATCCCGCCTCGAACCGCGCCTTTATGCAGCAGCAAATGGGCGCGATGTTGACCGAGGAAATTGTGCTCGACGATGGGACCGAGTCCGGCATCTGGTTGACCTTTACGAATAAAGCCTACGATGTTGTCTATACGATGGACGCCACGGGCTCGACCGGTCGCCTCCACCATATCGCCTACTGGGTCGACACCCGCGAAGATGTGCTGCGCGCTGCAGATATCTACCTGGAGCACGGCATCCCCATTGAATTTGCGCCCGGCAAACATGCGATTGCGCAAGGCTTCTTCCTCTATACTCGCGAACCAGGGGGGAACCGCGTCGAAATCGCTACCGGCAGCTACCTGATCCTCGATCCCGATTGGAAACCGATTATCTGGAGCCAGGCGGACCGCGCTAAAGGGCAGGCCTGGGGCACGCCGACCGTCGCGACGTTTCATACCTACGGCACCCCTCCTGTCGTACCCGAAGAACGCAGATGA
>DATJHM010000029.1:0-19971 GCA_035493895.1 Ktedonobacteraceae bacterium | reverse complement strand
ATGATCAGTTCGGTGAGGATGCCGATCGCGATGATGATGAGCATAACCGCAATAAGCTGTGCGTAGTCCGATAGCTCGCGGCCCATATCAAGCTGTCCGCCCAGACTTTGCGCCGTGATATAGATCAATTCCGCTGCCATGAGCGAACGCCAGGCAAAGGTCCAGCCCTGTTTGAGTCCCGAGAGAATCGAAGGAAGCGCGGCAGGCAGAATAACTCTGATAATCAGATCCACTCCGCGTGCGCCCATGTTGCGAGCCGCTTTCAAGTACAGGGGAGGCGTCGTTTTTACTCCCGCTTCTACGCCGAGCGTGATCGAGAAGAGCGCGCCCATCACGACTACAAACGTCATCGCATTCTCGCTCAAGCCAAACCATAGTAGCGCGAAGGGAACCCAGCAGACGCTTGGCAGTGCCTGGAGTCCCAGAATGAGCGATCCCAGCGTCTCTTTTGCATACCGGTTGCGTCCGATGAGCAGGCCAAGCAGCAGACCGATGATCAGCGAGATGACGTAGCCGATGATGAGACGGCGCATGGTAACCAGGATCGCGATCTCGTACGTCCCGCTGCGAAAGCCATCGACGAGCGTATGACCAACGTCGAGCGGGTCGGCAAATGCGTAGGACACGACGAGGCCGGAGTGTGCGTACCAGTACCAGAGCACGAGTAGTGCGATATAGAATGCAGACTGGCGAGAGAACGCCGCCCATGGCAGAGAGCCCGTCCGTTTTTTGCTGGTATTAATGGCTGCCATTGACAAGCTCCTGTTCTGGATTCTGCATTGCCTCACGCAAGGTTTCGAGTATCTCGGCGGACTGGTCGACGAGACGGTGATCTTCCAGTGCGCGAGATCGGGGGAGCGAGATACGGAAATCGCGAATGATGCGTCCTGGACGTGGAGCGAAGACGACCACACGATCGCCAAGCGCGACAGCCTCGCGTACGTTATGCGTGACAAAGAGAATAGTTTTGTGCGTCTCGGCCCAGATTGACTCAAGTTCAGCATGGAGACTATCGCGCGTAAAAGCATCCAGGGCACCGAAGGGCTCGTCCATCAGCAGAATGGCTGGATCGATGGCCAGCGCGCGTGCAATGGCGACACGCTGGCGCATGCCACCTGAAAGCTGGTGCACGTAGCTACGCTCGAAGCCTTTCAGATGGACCAGTTCGAGATAATGGCGTGCTCGCTCTGCTCGCTCGCGGGCCGGAATCCCTTTCTGCCGCAGGCCAAATTCGACATTGCCCTGCACATCGAGCCAGGGAAAGAGCGCGGCCTCCTGGAACAGCAGAATGCGATCGGTGCCTGGACCCTGCACGGGCCGTTCATTGGCAATGATCGCGCCTCCATCTGATTTCTCCAGACCCGCGATGATGCTGAGCAAGGTCGATTTGCCGCAACCACTGGGACCGAGGAAACAGACAAACTCACCGGAGGCAACATCAAGGTTGACCGGTTGGAGTGCCTCAACAATACGGTCCCGGCTGACAAAGGTCTTGCTCACGTTCTCCACACGCAGTGAGATGCCGGGTGTGGTGGAGCGCAGTTCTGAATAATCAGCTTGCCCTGCTTTTTTTTGTACGTCTAGTTGCTGAACCATGTGTTTTTCTCCATTTATTATACTGCTACTGGAGGAAGCCCTTTTGCTTTAAGTACTGCATTGAGTGGGTCGAGATCATAGATGCCCTGGTCGGGTTTGGCTTTAAGATACCCCAGTGCATAGGCATCATCGGCGGCTTTAAAGAGCGTTTGTGCTAAAGGATCATAGGTAATATCGAGATTATTGAAAGAAGAGTCCAGGACTGCCGGGGCTAATGCCTGCTGTGTCAGTTGCTTGAGCTGGCTATTGACGATCGTTTTAGCCTCTGCCAGATTGCTATTGATATATTGCACCGTATCGACGTGTGCCTCAAGGAACTTTGTCACCAGATCAGGATGCTGCGTAAGAAATTTCGTGCTGACGATGACGTTGGTGGTCACAAATTTGCCATTGGGCCAGAGCGAACGCTCATCAACGAGGACCTTGCCTCCATCTTCCTGAATGAGACGCGAAGCCCAGGGCTCTGGCACCCATGCGCCATCGATATGACCTGCTTTGAACTGTGTCAGAATATCGGCATTGGCCATAGGCACGACCTGGACATTTCCCCCTTTATCAGTGGTCTTTAAGCCGTTGCTTGCGATATAATTACGCAGAGAGATATCCTGTGTCCCTCCGAGTTGGGGACTGGCAATTTTCTTGTCACCCAGGTCTTTGCCTGTCTGTATATGCGCTCCAGGTCGCACGACAAAAAGGGCTCCACCGCTGGATGCTCCGGCGATAATACGCAGGGCCTGCCCTTTGCTTTGTATATATCCATTGACGGCGGGATTTGGGCCAAGGTACCCAATATCAATAGAGCCAGCGAAGAGGGCCTCAATCAAGGAGGGTCCGGCGTTAAATTGTTTGGTGTCCAGCTTTACGTTTTTACCGAAAGCCTGGGCAAATGTGCCTCGTGCAACTCCTACCAGCGCTACTGCATGCGTAATATTGGGAAAATATCCGAGATGAACAGTAATAGGGCTTGCATTTGAGCCGGACGTTGTGGTGCTACTGGTGCTACTACCACAGGCGGCCAAAATATTGAGGCTTAAGACCAGCAAGAGTGGCAGTATAAATTTCGCGCCAGAGATCTTCTTCATGCGATGGAATCTCCTGTAAGAGCTGTGTTACCGTATGAATTGTGAATAAATAACTACTTGTTCGAAACAGTACCACATTTGTATCATTCTTTCAAGTTATTCATTGGATAAAATTTGGTTATATTATACGATCTGGTGATTTTATCTATTCTTTGTAGTTATATATGTTCATTTGCGCCGTCCAATTTTGCGAAAGAGAAGCGAAAACAGAGAGAAATAGGGAGGAGTCGGCTATGGGCAAGGGAGAGCGTTTCTGGTATTATTTCGAAGGAAGAATTTTTGAGCAGGAAGAGAAAAAGAGATGAACCTGCAAAATCTGCGTGTTTTCTTAAAGGTAGCCGAATTAGAGCATATTACTCGAGCTTCGGAAGAATTGAATTTAAGCCAGCCAGCGGTGACAAAGACTATTCAAAGTCTGGAACATGAGGTGGGGCTGGATCTGGTAGAGCGCCAGGGGAGGCGTATTGCGCTTACCCACGCTGGACGGGTTCTCCAGGGGTATGCAACCCAGATGTTTGCGCTGGAGAAAGAGATGGAGGTGGCGCTGTCGTCCTTGCGCGAAATAGAGGGCGGAGAGGTCACATTGGCCTCGAACACGACTGCTGGCGTCTATTTGTTGCCGCCGATCGTGGCACGTTTCCGCGAGAGCTATCCACAGGTTACGTTACATATTTCTATCCTGAATTCGCAAGAGATTATTGATGCGACGATGAACTGGGATCTGGATTTCGGGTTGGTAGAGGGTGATCCCGATAGTTTGCCTGCTGGCCTGAAAATAACCGTGTTCGCGCATGATCAGTTGATCCTGGTGGTTTCTCCGAAGCATCGCTGGTGTGGTCCTACGCCGATTCAGCCAGAGATGCTGGGTACGAACGAGTTATTGTTGCGAGAGCGGGGAAGTGGTCTGCGTGAGGTGATCGAGCAGGGCCTGTTGCACTATGGCATTCGTCTTCAGCCTCTTTTTACTTTGACGGACAATGAGGCCATTAAGCAGATGGCGATGAGTGGGGTGGGTGCGGCGATCGTCTCTTCGCTGTCGGTCCAGAGAGAGCTGGAGAAGGGGGATCTGGTGCACGTGCCGATTGCAGGCATGGAACTGCGTCCACAGCTCAGTCTGGTGCAGCGTGCGGACAAGCAGCTCTCGAAGGCTGCGGAGACCTTCTGCACATTCCTGCGCCCGGCCTTGAATGAGGCGCTGGATTTTCATCAGGTCTCTGCCGCTAAACAAAAGTAGTTTCGTTCTCGCCATCGCCCAGCTCAGTTTGGCGCGATGGTGAGAGGATCGGGTGTGCGGGGCGTGCCGTCTCGCTTCATCAGGAATGGATTAAGGATGCCGTCCTCATCGGCTGGTTGCAGCCCTGCTTCTGCGATGAAGCGCGATGGGACGGCATCGCTTGCACGATAGCGCAGGATGGTGGAGAGGAAGAGCAACTGTTGTGCGCGGGTAAAGGCGACATAGGCGAGGCGGCGCTCTTCGGCTATGCCCGCCAGCGCGATGGGCCCATCTTCTGCCATCGTAAAAGAACGCCGATGCGGAAAAATCCCCTCGGTCAGGCCCATCACGAAAACAACGGTACTCTCCAACCCTTTTGATTTATGGATCGTCATCAAGCTCACGCAGTCGCGTTTATTTTTACTGCTCTCTTCCGCCTGCTCTTTGAGCTGAGCCATTGCCTGTAAGAAGTGGCGGATGGTATGGTGTTTCTCAGCAATGCGGGTGAGCTCCTCCAGCTCTTCCAGACGACCATCCAGGCGCGCCTCTTCTTGATGCGTGGGGGTCTCGCTCTCCTCGTCCTGCTCTTCTTTATGTTTGCTATCGTAGTGGCGTAAGTGCGTATCATAGGCAAGCTCGCGGATGAGCTTGATGGCTTCGGCGGGATGGTTATTGCATTTCGCCCAGACGCGTTTGATCAGGCCAATAAAATCTTTCACGCTGGGCTGATACTCTTTCGAGATCGTATATGCCTGCTCTTCACAGAACTGGAGCAGGGGGCGACCGTTGGCGAAGGCGGTGAGTGAGCCATAGAAGGTCGGGGTAAAGCGATGGGAGGTTTTGCCGATCTGTGCAAAATAGGTTTTAGAAGGGATATTCGCCACGCTGCGAAAGGCCGTATTCTGCTCGCCGCAATGGACCGGCGTAAAGACATCATCCCAGCGCTGTGCTTCGGGACCGCCGCGTAGATCGAGATAGCGCTGATAGATACGCATGCCGTCTATGAGGGCGAGATAGGCCAGGATATCGCGTGTGGTTTTGCGCTTGAAGAAAGAGGAGCCACCGGCAGTACGATAGGGAATGCGCTGGCGTGCCAGGGCCATTTCCAGGGTCGCGAGATGAAAGTTGGTGCGTGAGAGGACGTAGATATCTTTATAGGAGTGCTCCTCGCCCTTCTCCTGCCAGTTCTTTACAATCTGGCGAATGCGTTCCGCGATCCCTTCGGCCTCCTGCTCCTGATCCTCGTACGCCGTGACGGTGACGGGAGCGCCATCGGGCAGGACCGGGCGAAGCTGTTTTTCGAAGCCCGGCGTAATCTCGTTGTGCTCAATCAGGCGATTTGCCGCTGAGAGAATCTGGGGCGTAGAGCGGTAGTTGTGCTCGATGCGATAGATTTTGCCCTTGGGATACATGCTGCGAAAGGAGAGGATCGAGGCCTCGGGACTGGCACCGCGAAATTGATAGATGGCCTGATCAGGATCGCCGACGACGACGACGTTATTTTTTGGTGCGGCCAGATATTGGATAAGTTGATACTGCGACGGATTGGTATCCTGCGTTTCGTCTACTTGCAAATACTGGTAACGTGCCTGCCAGGTTTTGCGGAATTTGGGACTGCTTTCCAGCAACGTCAAGGGGACGTAGATCAGGTCGGAGAGGTCGTATAATTTCTCTTTCTTCTTCGTTTCTTCATAGCGTACGAAAAATTCTTGATAGCGCAATGCCAGATCCTGCTCGATCACCAGATGTTTGCGAAAGAAATCGACCGATTGCTCGGATTTTATCTGTTCCTCTTTCGCACGATCGACGGCGGCGAGCACAGCGGCGATCTCGACTTCCCAGTTCATGCCGCGTGTGCGGTTGCTGCGCCAGGGACGGACGATATCTTCGGCCAGCCACTGACGCGGATCGCCGCTGATCAGACGCTGGTTCAGCTCCTGAGGCGTCCATTGCAGTTTCTCGCGGAGCATCTGATGTCCCAGGCCGTGGAAGGTGACGACGCGCAGGGCCTTGAGATCTTTAGCGAGGAATCCTCGACTGCGGAGGGCTTTCAGGGCGCGTTTCTCCATCTCTTCAGCGGCGGCGCGTGTGAAGGTAACACAAAGAATGGATTCCGGAAGAATCTTTTCGTCAGCGATCAAGCGTACCAGACGTTGCACCAGAATAGAGGTTTTGCCGGTGCCAGCTGCGGCGATAAATGCAGCTGGTCCGGTAGTGTGGGCGATTGCTTCAGCCTGCTGGGCGTTGGCGGAAAACTGTGGTGTGGTGGTCGTTGTTCGTGTTGTACCCTTTGCTCTGTTTCCCTGCGGTGACATGCTCCAACCTTTTTCTAGCTATTCCAGATGTTTAAATGGCTTTCGGAGTGGTACTATAGCACCTGTCTCGCAGTTTCGCAACTGGAGTAGGAGGCAGGTGGAATCTCGCAGGCGGTGACAGTGGCCTGTATTGGCTATCGTATATCCAATTGTCTGCTGATGCACTCGGGTGCGTGCTCTTGCGGCAGTTCTGCGCTACAATGTAGCTACTTATAGTTGGGCAAAAATTTATTCTCGTGGTTGGATGAGTCTGTTTGTGTGTGTGCAGGTTCTACGCCTGAAAAACTATGGAATACAAGCATAGGTAGTATCTCTCATGGATAATATATGTTGAGGACACTGAAACCGATTGAGATTGCGGAAGGGGCTTTGCTGGCAGATATTGCTGTCATCTATCAATTGCTCGTGAATTATGTCCCGTTTGTGGGGGATATCTTCCGTTTTCCTATATTCATAGTCTTTGCCATTCTCGTGCTGCGGCGCGGTCTCTATGTGGGCATTATGAGTAGCTGCGTGGCGCTGTTTCTCGGGGGGATGCTGATGGGGCCATTGCTTCTGCCGATGTTTGGCGTTGAGATTCTGGGTGGCCTCTACCTGGGGGTCATGATGCGCTCGCGCGTCCATCCAGCAGTCGTGATCTTGCTGGGGACGACCTGTGGCGCGCTTACGTTATATCTCCTGGTGGGTACTGTCGCCCTTCTGACAGGTGTGCCACTCACGTCCTATGTGCAATTCTTGCATAGCTTTTTCAGGGGAGGGGCACAGTTTCTCGATCACATCGCGTTGCGGCTGGGAGACTTTTTGCATGCTGTGCATGGGTTTTTCATAGTATGGTTGCCGTTTCTCAATCCCGTAACATCATGGGTGGGAGATTTCTTGCATCATGACATCGTGGGATTCTGGCAACTGCAAATGGTGCCTTTGGTGATGTCTGTGAGTGATTTTGCATTTACATACTGGTGGCTGACGATTTATATTCTGCTATGGGGAACTTCTCTGTTTTCAACGTTCCTTGTATATACTGCTTGTAATCTCTGCGTGAGGTTGCTAGGGTATGAGGTGCGCGCCTTCCCCAGTGAGCGTTTGTCTCGTCAGGTGCAGCGTGCGCGCCGTCGTCTGGTCAGGAAGCTGGGGCGGTCTGTTGTATTCAGGAGATTACATGCAAAGATATGAGTCGGATGTGCCGCTGATCTCTTTTCAGCACGTGGCCTATGCCTATCCCGCTTCGCAGGCCGGGCAGGAGTCGGTGCCAGTCTTGCGTGGCGTCGATCTGCACATTGGGCAGGGCGAATATGTGATCTTGCTTGGGCACAATGGCAGTGGAAAGTCGACGCTGGCTCGCCATTGTAATGCGCTATTGCTTCCGGATAGCGGCGATGTCCTGGTAGGCGGACAGAATACGCGGGATGTGCGGGCGCTACGCGAGATCCGCGAACAGGTGGGCATGATTTTTCAGAATCCTGATAGTCAGATTATTGCGACAATTGTGGAAGATGACGTTGCCTGGTCGCTGATAATGCGCGGTCTGCCTGCGAAGCAGGTGCGGGTGCGGGTCGAGGAGATGATGGAGGCGGTGGGTATTACGCATCTGCGCAAGTTGCCTCCGCATAAGCTTTCCGGGGGGCAGCGGCAGCGTGTTGCGATTGCGGGCGTGCTGGCATTACGTCCGCGCTGTATTATTGCGGACGAGGCTACTTCAATGCTTGATCCCCTTTCGCGTCAGGAGATCAATCAATTGTTGCATCAGTTGCATGAGGTCTATGGACTGACGATTATTCAGGTGACGCATCTGCTGGAAGAGGCGGCGCTGGCGCAACGGGTGATTGTGATGGAGCAGGGGCGTGTGCTGTTGGATGATACGCCGACGAAAATTTTTGCCGATCTGCCTCGCCTGCGCGCTTTAAATCTGCTTATTCCCGAACCACTTGAGCTTGCCGAGCGTCTGCGTGCGGCTGGCATGCCTCTTGATCCTGAAGCAATAACTCTTGAATCGATTGCGAGGGCTTTGAATTCGTGAGCGATACCATTATTCATACGCGGAAACTCTCGTATAGCTATAAAAATGCGTCTCAGGTAAAGGTTGCCCTGCGGGATGTTTCGTTGGAGATTGAGCGTGGGAGCTGTGTGGCAATTATTGGTGTGACGGGCTCTGGCAAATCCACGCTGATGCAGCATTTTAATGGGCTTTTGAAGCCAGATGCGGGTGAGGTGTGGGTGGATGGGATGAGGGTAGGGGCGCGAGGCGTGGATATGCGTCAGTTGCGTCGGCGTGTGGGCATGCTCTTCCAATTCCCTGAATCCCAGCTTTTTGCCTCCACGATTTTTGCGGATGTGGCATTTGGTCCACAGCGTATGGGATATGCGCATAGGGAGGTACGCACGAAGGTGATGACGGCTCTGGAACTGGTCGGCCTTCCGTTCCATCTGTATGCACGCCGTTCGCCCTTTGAACTGAGCGGCGGTCAGAAGCGGCGGATCGCGCTGGCTGGCGTGCTGGCGATGTCGCCGCAGGTATTGATCCTCGATGAGCCAACAGTGGGGCTAGATGCGCAGGGGCGGGACGAATTGTATGGCTGTCTGCAACGGATCAGGCAAGAGCAGGGGGGAACGGTGATTCTGGTCTCCCACGATATGGCGGAAGTTGCCTCTCTTGCGAACCGGCTGTTCGTCTTGCACCAGGGAAGCCTGGTGATGCAGGGAACACCGCAAGAAGTGTTTTCACGCAGCGAAGAATTGCGCTCATGGGGGCTGGCAGCGCCGCCTCTGCATGAATTGCTGGCGCTTTTGCGCAAGCAGGGGGTGCCCGTCCCGCCGGAGGTGTTTACGTTGGATGAGGTCTATAGCTGGTTCTACGAATATAGTTGTTTATCAAGACAGATCTAAGCCGAGAATATATGTTATGTTAAGAATGATCCCTTTAGGCACATATTATCCTGGACAGAGTCTGCTGCATCGCTTGCAGGCACGGACAAAGTTGCTGCTGATGCTCTGGCTGGTTGTCTGGTTAACGATTGCAAATCATATTACGTGGCATCTGGAGCCGTATGGGATGGCGCTTGTGTTGCTGGCTCTGGGGCTGTTCTTTGCGGGGATCAGTGTGCGGGCCCTCTGGCAAAGGATCTGGTTGCTTGTATTGCTGACGGTTCTTGGCGTCTGGCCTATCGTAACGTACCAGGAGGGAAAGTTTCGCACATTGCTGAAGATTGGACCCTTTGGTATTCCTTATGGGTCTTTGCGGCTTTTTCTCCTGGTCGTGGGTGGTGCGGGTCTGTTGCTACTGCTCTCGATGAGGTTGCCCTGGACTGCATGGCGTATGAGTTGGAGCCGGCCGGGATTGCGCTCTCTCAAGGGCCTGCTCTGGTTGCTGACGCTGGCCTGTTTCCTGTTCTACTGGCTCTATTATGGTCCTCCGGCAAATCAGTTGCTGCACCTGGGCCCGGTCCTGATTACGGATGTGGGTGTCTGGTCACTGATTACCTTCTCCAGCTTTTTGCTTCTTCTCTATACATTTTCGTTGCTCCTGACGATGACTACGTCGCCGATGGCCTTGATCGAAGGAATGAGTCTGCTGCTGGCACCGCTGCGCCGTCTCAAATTGCCGGTTGATAGCTTTGCGCTGATGACACTTCTGGCGCTCCGCTTTATTCCGACCCTGATGGAGGAGGTTGAGCAGTTAAACAAAGCGCAGACGGCACGAGGCGCGGACCTGAGCAGCGGTACGTTGCTCGAACGTTTCCAGAGCCTGACGATGCTCTTTATTCCCCTCGTCCATGCGGTGCTCCGGCAGGCGTCTGAACTGGCTACGGCTCTGGAGGCGCGTGGCTATCAGAGCGAGGGGCGGCAGACGGCGCTGTACGAGACGGGATTTCAGCGTGGTGACTATGTGGTGTTCGGGTGTGTGGTGCTGCTGACCGTGGCATCGTTGATCTGGTAGAAGAGCGTTTGGGGTTTTGTGTAGTGTGTTTGATTGTATTTCTGGAGATGAGAATAAGATGAAATTGCAGCTAGATGCACTATGTAATAAGAGGAGTGTTTATACCTCAACCAAAAATCGCCACATCTGAATGAATCTCCATGATATCTCAACGCGTCGTTAACTCGGATTTGTGTTCTGTACAGTATTATAGAACAGGGGAAACGAACGTTACCTGACTGTGTATGTCCTGGGGGGGAGATACTCATGTTCTGGTGACGTCTGCCTGAAAAGGCATACCGCTGGTTTCGGTGGAAATCGACGCCTGTGGACAGGAACGACCAGCCTGATCTGGTCGCTCCTGGTTGAAGCAGGAAGGGAGCATTCATAGGGCTTCGCCCGCAGAGTGTTGTCGACGAACGGGTACATGTTGTAAAGATATCTTGGGGGAGATATCTTTTGACTCAGCACACGGGTCAGTTCCTTGGGGGGATAAAGGAGAGTCTGGTACGACAGGCTCTCCTTTATTTATTTCCCTGCTATAGGATTTAACGATGGACGGTTCGCAAAAGTTCCGTATCGTGAAGCAGTTCTACCCAGCCATCAACGGTGGCCTCACGTTGCGCCTGGAGCTGGTCAAGTTGCTGGCGAAGCGCTTCTGAGGTAATCACGCGCTCGGTCAACAAATTATGTAGACGATTCACGAGGTCGGAAAACTGGCCGGGCACGCGGGTTGGTAAGGTCTCCATGCGGTCATTTTCGTAGATCTGCCGTGCTTCGAGCTTATCGAGTTCGTAGCGGAAGAGATGGGCCATGCGCCGCTCCGTGCTGCGAGCCAGATCGCCGCAAATGACCTCCAGGATGGGGCTCATGAGCAGACGGGCCTGCTGGATGACGTCTTCGGGTCGGTTTTGCAGCGCGGAGAGGCGATAGAGTGCGCTCACCGCTGGATTGTCCTTGCTGGGAGCATATTTCTCTTCGTTCAGCAGTTCTCCTACGCTGACATAGAGACAGACATCGCGGGCCTTCTCGCGAATACTTCTTTTGAGCTTGCTGTAAGATTTCTGAATATCATCCATCTCACCGCCGAACTCACCCAGGGCAATGCGTGTGATGTCGAGGGTTGCGTCTATCTCCTCTTTATAGGCAATGGGAAGAAGAAAAGCCTCGGCGAGCGAGCGTGCGGGCTCGTTGATCTCACGTTCAAGCGCCGAACTGAAGCTCATACGCAGCTCTTTGATCAGGCCCCAGCCATCGATATCGATCCAGCGATGTCCAATGTCCATTGCGGGCGAATTCAGGTCTGCGCGGCTGCTGACTTTGATATAGTGATCGAAGTGGCCTTGCATAATATGCACTTTGATACGTTTGAGGGCGCGTTCGTGGGCTGTTGCCAGGGCGCGATGAAACGCATTTTCTTCGCTGCTAATGGCCTCGTCGAACTGCCTGAGGGCATCCGCCCAGGCGATATGCATTTCGTTTGTGCGTTTCTGCAATTGCTCAAAGCGCACGGCTCCGCGCTTGTTTTTCCGCGATTGGAGTTCCTGATCCAATTCGAGATTATCGCGACTATGGATGCCGAGCATATTGAGATGTTCCCAGCAGAGATCTTCCAGCAACTGGAAGGCCATTGCCAGTTGCGTTTCCGCCTGACGGAGCTGGACCTCGTAGCGGCTACGCGTCAGGAAGGTCTGGATATCGGAGGCCATTTCTGGCAGGCCGCTGAAGTGTAGCATTGCCGCGTGTTGTTTCTCCGAGACCTTCTGAAACTCCTGAGCATTGGCGGTCGCAGGAAGGGTTGCATCCAGTTTCAGCAGTTCGGGATAAATACTCAGGATGCGCCCGGCGTACTCGCGCCCCTCTTGCAGACGGTTCTCAGCCAGTTGTTGTCCGCTGGTGCCCAGGGTTGCGAGCATGGCATCGAGACCACGTAGAGGGTAGAAAAAGAAATCGTGGTTGGGACCATGGTGGTGATAGCTGTTGTATCCGGTCGGGAGATCGCGTTGTAGGGCGCGAAGACTACCCAGGGCTTTCTCGACGCTGGCACTGGTATTTAATTCGTCCCAGTGTGTCACGGCCAGAAAGAGCATATTGGCGGCAACATCGGACGCGCGATTGGCAATGACTTTGCGTTTCACCAGCTCAAAGATGCGCTGGGTACGATCATCGTCGCCGAAGCGATTATTGCCAATCACCAGAATAACGGCATCGACCTCATTTAGTTCTTCGCGTAGCAGGGCATCGTGGCGCAACTGGCCTGCGGAACCGCCTGGTAGATCGATCAGGGCACTACCCGGTGGGAGCAGTGTCTGTGGGGTGGCGCGGATCGTATATTCGACATAATCTATGAGACGGATCAGGCGTGGTTCTTCGCTATCGCGAGCAGGTTCTTCGATGTAGCGGCTGCTCTCGTTTTCCCAGCGCTCGGCGGGAATGATCTCGATATATCCCTCATCGTCTTTGAGATACTGTGCGGCGAATGTCTCGCTGGCCTTGAGCAGGATGGCAAGTTCGGCCGCGAGGGCCTCGCGGGTGCGTGGATTCTGGGTATTCTGGATCGCCTGTTGCGTCTGGTGGAGGAGATCTTCGAAGGCGGTGCGGGTCAGGAAATGGACGTGTAGTTCTTCGGGCTCCTGCTCTGCGCAGAGGCGAATACGTGTACGTACGCCTGTGACGGCCCCGCCAGCCAGCCGGGGGAAGATATCGCGTCCAATCAGCGCGGCGAGCAGGGTGCTTTTGCCAGCTCCGGCGTGACCGACCAGCTTGACGGTATATTCATGGGTAAAGTCAAGGGCGCGGGTGGCATCGGAGAGGTGGTTGCGCAGCTTGAACATACGTTGGGGATCAAGCTGTTGAAGTGGCTCGCGATCCAGCATCTCCGCACAGGACAGGGCTCGTTGCAGTTGTCTGCGCCAGAGGGCCAGTTTCTGGGCCTTTTCAGGCAGGTCAGCAGGGAAATAGCGCTCCATGGAAGGTGATAGGCTTTGCAGGTAGTGTATCTGATGAAGTATTTCGCCGGGGGCGGATGGCAGAACTGGCGAAGGGGACTGAGGAAGATCCTCGTCGTCGTCTTCGTACTCTTCCTCTGCCGCCTGGGGGGGCGGTGGCGTTGGAATTGGTGCCGTTACGGGCGGTGCTGGTATGGGAGGTGCAGGTGGCACCGCTGCTGGTGCAGGTGTACGCTGGGCAAGCGTTGCGGTTTTTCCCGTTGAATTTTTGAGCTGCTTACCACAGATATTACAAACCTCAGCGTCGATGCGGACCACATTGTCGCATTGTGGACATGTGGTGACCTGTTGCTTCTGTTTGATAAAATGCATTGCGCTTGCGACCCCTTTACTGGTAGTAATAGACGAATCGATAATAGCATAAGAAAATAGCTACGGACAAGAGATACATGACTTATAGTTTTTGCAGTTTTTACTCATATCTCTTGTGCATGTTGGAGAATTCGCGCGATTGACGTTCGTTCGCGCAGGCCCCGGTGCAGGCAAGCCGCATCGTTACAGCGATGATGGGGTCAGGGTTCTGGAGCGATCAGGCCGTGGCGGAGGGCAAAGCGAACCAGATGGGTGATATCGTGCAGCCCTAATTTTTCCATGACGTTCGCACGGTGAGCCTGCACAGTTTTTATGCTCAAAACGAGGTGATTGGCGATTTCTTGATTGGTATGTCCTTCCGCAACCATCGTCAAAACTTCTAGCTCTCGTGGCGTGAGCACGGCCAGTTTATTTTCGCTCCTGCTGGTCTGCTCGGGGCCATCCGGGTGCCGTTCAGTGGTGGGCGTTATTTTTGGCGTCGTGGGCGTGAGATAGGCGCGGATCAGCGCTTTTGCCAGTCCCGGATAGAGGAATGCGCCCCCGGCGGCGATAGTTCTCACGGCGCTTGAGAGCTCGCCCGGTGCAATCTTTTTGACCAGATAGCCTGCCGCGCCCATGCGCAGGGCCTGAAGAAAATATTCTTCACTCTCATGCATGGTCAGGATCAGGACCTGGATTGTTGGGTAGTGAATACGGATGCGCTGGCAGGCTTCCAGGCCATCCATGCCAGGCATGCTAATATCGAGAACGACCACATCGGGCAGGAGCCGGGCTACCTGGTTGATGGCGTCGAGACCGGTGCGGGCCTCTCCCACGACCTCGATATCCGGTTGAGCTTGTAGCAAGAGGCGTAGTCCCTGACGGAGGATCTCGTGGTCGTCTGCCAGGATGACGCGTATCTGTCTGGTTGGTAGAGTTATCTGGTCAGACATGGAGGTGCTCCTCTTTATGAGCCAGGGGCCTCTGTTCTGGGGTAACTTCCTCGGTCGGGAGGGGAAGAAGGGTTTGTACGAGCGTGCCGCCAGCATTGTGAGCCTGGATAGAGAAAGAGCCGCCGATCTGGATCGCACGTTCACGCATGCCAAAAATGCCCAGGCCGGAGCGTTGTCCTGAGGGAAGGTAGCCCTGACCATCGTCCTGGATCTCCAGACGAATAGAGTCTTGTTCCTGACATAAGCGTAAGGTCGCCTGTTGCGTCCGGGCATGGCGGGCAATATTGGTCAGGCTCTCCTGGGCGATGCGAAAGAGGGCCGTTTCGTAGGAGGGTGGTAGGGGATGGGTGACAGGTGGAAAGCCCTGTATGTGCAAGGTAACCTGAAGGTGAAGGCGTTGCGCGCTATCCTCTACGAGCCAGCGAAAGGCGGGGAGCAGGCCCAGATCTTCCAGGACGCTGGGACGTAGCTGTTGGGCCAGGACGCGGATGCTTTCCAGCGTTCCCTGTGTGAGTGTACTCAGTTGTTGTAGACTGCCTTCCAATTGCGTTTTGATGGCTGGTCGCATGCTGGTAGCGGGTATTGTCTGAAGGGTTTGCTGGAGAATTTCGGCGTGAACCAGCAGTGCGGTCAGGTTCTGTCCAGCCTCATCATGCAATTCCAGGCCGATGCGTCGGCGTTCATCTTCCTGGGCCTGTAGGATCAGGCGTGTTTGTTCGCGATACGCCTGTTCCAGACGATCAAGCATACTATTAAATGCGTTGGCTAATTCCCCGATTTCGTCGTCGTTATTGCCTATGGGCGCGCGAGCCTGGGGATTGCCCGCACTGACCTTGCGGATAGTGAAGAGCAGGCCAAAGAGTGGTTGAAAGCTCATGCGCAAGAGGACGATGTTGATGAGCAGGGTAAGGAGCGTTGCCAGGACAATAAAGCCGGTATCGATCAGATAGTGTTGGGTTTCCAGATGGTGGCTGGTGACCCACACGCCAGCCACGGCCTCGGCGATAAGCATGATACTATTGACGAGGATGACCTTTTCGAAGAGCGAGAGGTGCCAGCGTTGTAGCCAGCGCAATGGAAAACCTACATGCTTTTGCATGGCAACTGCCTCCCTTCTGATGATTTTCTGTGGGTTGAAATGACGCTTTCTACTTCTAGAGAATGGACCATTTTTACTATAGACAAAATGTATAGTATGGTCAAGCAAAAAAGAAGAAAAAGAGATTATGCTTTCAGTGTAATATGTTCAAACAACATCAAGATGAAGAACCTGTTGTTGGGTAAGAAACCCGGGAGCGTTGGCAAGGACCATAACCTCCCAGGGACCAGCCATAGAGAGATGCAGCTGTAGTCTGTATACGCCGTTACCGATGGTAGCGATATGGGCATCATTGGTCGACATAGCCATATTGGTCATACGTGCGCTGGAATGAATGATGGCCTCATCGATAGGGAGCCCCTGTGGATCGGTGAGATGCAGCTCAAGGGTGGTCATAGTCAGCGTATGGGGCTGGGCCTGTCGCACATGCACCTGCAAGATTGCAGGCGCATGTGAATGTTGTAGGGCGGCAAACGTGAGTACACTTGCGCAGACAAACGCCAGCCAGAGCCAGAAAAAGGGTCGTATCCGCATGAGTGCACTGCCTTTCTACATGCATGTTCTATCAGTGTTGACAATTTAGCGTTTTATGTCGGATGGGATATCCTCGTCGGCCTTCTTCTCCAGAGATGGTAGCTCATTGGTGGAAGAGGTGCGATTGCGTCCCAGAGAGAAACCCACGCCCAATCCTACGAGAAGCGTAATGATGCCGGTGACAGCTGCTGGTACCAGTGGACTGCTGCTACTGGTCGTGTTGGTGTTTGTGCTCACAGGATTAGTGGTCGTCTGTGCGGGAGCAGGCTGTGCGGGAGCAGTGGCTGTGGCTCCTCCAGCTTTTACGGTGAACACAAACGCGCCCTCGGCGGCATCGCCATCATCAGCCGAAACGGTAACCCAGCGTACCACATAGACGCCATCTCCATCGGGTTTGATCTTAATGGACATCGTCTTTGGATTATTTAAAGGAACGATTGCGTTGCCCTGGCTGATCAGCTCACCGCTGGGGCCGTAGACGAAGAGATTGCTCTTTTTAGGGTCCGGGTTAATCTCTTCCAGGGCGGTCACGGTGATCGTGGATGGCGCTGTAGCAATAGTAGAATTTATGGCAGGATCTGACTGAGTTACTTTTGCGTGGGCAGAGGCCGTACCGACAAAAGCCACGAGCAGAAGCCCCAGGCTAAAGAGGATGGCGCTCAATCCTTGTAGAGAACGACGGATGGTATATTTCATGATGTTCCTTCTCGCCTTTCGTGTATATACCAGCATGTACGGACACGTAGATTTATGCATGAGACGTGTGGCTATAGCTTAGGTTATTGCCAGAGTGCTTGTCTATTAGGAGAAGTCCCTATTTTTTCTCCTAAGGTGTTTTGTGCTTTGTAAGATCATTGCGTCTCTTCTGCATGGTGAGAAGGTGGCATGTATCTGCATTTTAGCGTTGAATGCGCCGCCATGTCCGTTCATCGACACCAGGCACGTGAGGAGTGGGGATCGAGAGTTTGCTCAGGTGCTGGATGAGCCGCAAGAGCGGGACTGGCGGCGATACGTAATGCTCTCAGCAGACGTGTTCGGTTGGTCTACTGATGCTGTTGCGTCAGGTGAATGGGTACGCTCTTTAAGATCCTCAGCTCAATGTGTTCTATATAAGGTTTGGGGTCCCAGGACAAACTATTTCTTTCGGGACTCTGGTAGTAGACGGCCTCAGCCGCCGCATAGCCTTCTGGTCCATCGTGGCTTACCAGCCAGACGAACTCGTTTTTTTCCTCATGATTGAAGGCATAGAGGACCGTAAAGCCGTACTTTTCGCGTAGGGGGACCATATGTTTGCGCCAACCCTCAATAAACTCCGCCATGGTGCCGGGTTTAATGCGATAGATACGCAGTTGATATTCTGTCATGTTTGTTTATCCTTTTGTGCTACTATTTGTACATGTGCAATTGCACGTGTACGTGATCTGTGCAAGTATCGAATGATAGCTGCATCGTTGGGAATGCATCGGCGTTGCCGTCAGATTATTTGCCTTCATCTCGTATCATATCCCATGGAGGTTGCTGAAAACCACTTTGCAAAGAAGATTATCCGCAGTGTAGAGCAGTGACCGTGAAGATTGAGTCCATACGCCGGGGAAGGACAGGTCGACCATTTGGGCTCGTTCAGGAGTTCGCGGTGACCGTTCTTTTGACAGTAACCAGCACGAATTCAGACAGGAAAAGATGGGAAGATACGGAGACAATCACCTCCTCTGGAGCGCCGTTATACGGCGGAATTTAGACAAGATGTATCGTAAAAGGTTGTTGACCCCTACCCAGGGGGTATGGTATACTGGGGGAAAAGAGACGGGTTTCTCTGTTGTTTGGAATGGGTATTGAAAGGAAAAATCGGGATGCAAGATGATCGGCGTAAAGAGATATTGAAACGTCTTGCTTACGTGGAGGGACATGTTGCCGGTATCCGTAAAATGGTCGAGGATGACAAATATTGCGTTGACGTTCTGCGCCAGACGTATGCGGTGCGTAAATCCATAGAGAAGCTGGAAGGGTTGATATTGGAGGGGCATCTGCGGACCTGTGTGCCGGAGGGCATAAAAGGTGATCGCGAGGATGCGGTGATTGAGGAGCTGATGCAGCTCTATGGGATTGCAGGCAATCGCTAGATGGTGGGTGATTGCAAGATGGTTTTGTCTGAAATTATGCATACTCCGCTCTTTATAGTATGTAACTATGAGCCATACTAATTTTGTAATAGTGCCACAATAAGGAAGGCAAATGTGATGGAAATGCTGAATCTTGTTGCTCCTGATATCTCCTGCGAACATTGTCAACATGCGATTGAGGGTTCGCTTGGCAAGGTGGCAGGGGTCAATGTTGTCAAGGTGAATATTCCTGCGAAAACGGTGCATATCGAATTTGATCCTCAACGCGTAAATCAGATGCAGATCGAAGAGACGCTCGACGATATCGGTTATACTGTTGCCCATTAAAGGGGAGATACGATCTGCTTCTTACTTATACTATTCGGCAGATGGTGGAACTTCTGAAGGGTTGATGTGAGAATTTGTTTCTCTATGTGAATTTGTGGGAAATACCGGGCTTGTCTGCGACGGGGTTGCTCGCCGAGCGGAGATTTTCGTCATCGAGTCGGTCGCAGACAAGCGGCAATGTCACGTAGAGAAGGAGAATCCACCTATGTACATGACATTGCGACGGGTCTGTGCCCAATGCCCATCGATCACCCCACCCCTTGTAGCGTCGCCGCTTGTTTGCAAGACATTGTTGGCGAATGACACCAGGAATCGCAGGGAGGTTATGCCGCCTTCTGAGATTGCCAAGTAGGATGCAAAGCCAGACGCATGAAATGGGATTGACGCGTATGCCCACGAGGCGTCCGGGTCAGAATCGCATCAATCCGCACGAGATTGATGGCTACCGCAGTCACCACGTGCTGCACATGCGTTTTGCGCAAGCCATCATAGCGTGCGCGTCGTATGCCCATCCCTCGCACCGCTTGCGAAAGCGTTCCCTCGATGCCTGCTCTCCTCTGATAGGCCTGCCGGAATGCTTCTGTCTCTTGTTCTTGTCGTCGTACCTGCAAGGCCTCATGAGCCGCTTGCGGGCGGAGATGCAAGACACGACCGGTCGTCGAAGATTTCGTGCAGTCACTGCGGACCGGACACGCCGCACACGTCTCTCGGGCAAACACCACTTCCATGCGCTCCCCTGCCTGACTCCATCGGGAACTGGTTTGTCCCTGGGGACACGTCGCTTGTTGCGCTTGCCAGTCAAGGGAGAAGCTCCCCACATCGAAGCCTTTGCCTGCTTTAGCTTGCCAACTATTGTCCGAGAGAACCGGACCAAGCAAGGTGATCCCATAGTGCTGTTGGCTGCTCACTAACAACTCTGCATCGACGTAGCCCGTATCCACGATCTGTTCCTCTGGCAAGAGGTGATGGTGCGCGAGATCTGCTTGAATGCGGTGCGTCATTTCCACATCCTGCACATTGGCAAGGGTTGTCTGCACGTTCGTAATGAGTTGCGGGAGGGCTCTGGCCTGTTTTTGCTCCGTCGTCTCCAAGGCACAGGTTTCGGTGAGATGGACTTTGTACCCCAACCAGGCGCTCTCCCGCTTTTTGCCGGTCCGTGCTTCCGCATCGTAAGGGGAACGAATGATCCCTTCCTCTGCATGCGCTTGCGGGCCTGCTCGCCATTTTGCCTTCCCATCTGCTAGATCATAATACTGTTGCCAGATCTGGCGCAGCAGGCGAACGCAGGCCTCCTCCTTGAGCTCCTCAGGCGCATCCGGCGCGTCCAGTGCTTGCAACAGATGCAGTCCGTCCGCACCAATCTGCTGTGCCAAGGCCGTCCGCTGGCTTTCCGCTTTCGGCAGCCGATAGTTCTCCACGCGGTGGCTGTAGCGCTCAAACCAGTCCGGGGTGATCTGTTGCACCAGCCAATCGGGCGCAAGCGTGGCGAGGTCATCTAGCACCGCACGCAACGTTTCTCC
>DATJHM010000028.1:0-5762 GCA_035493895.1 Ktedonobacteraceae bacterium | reverse complement strand
TCGCCTGCGTAGGGCGAACAAGGCATGGCCCAGGTCAGCGGAAGATCCGAGATGGCTGGCACAATCGCGATGATGCGACCCAGGAACAAAGGGTCGATATTATCAAGCACTTTTCCACGATATTTCCCGTAAAAGCGTTGCGGAACAGGTGGGCCAGACGTACCAAGCTTGCCGATTGAGCCTAAATCATAGGTTGGTCCAAACATTACCAGACTCCTATCGTCGATACTAGCGGCGTCGTACTGCCCAGACCTTCACGACTCAGATTGAAGCTTTGCGTATATTTCCCATGACTGATCTGGTGAGAGACCTGTTTTACCACATAATAACCATCATAGCTAAAGCCGACGCCGCGCACGCCCACCAGGCCCGGTGCCATGAGAATGTCGCCATAGCGGAGTACATCAAGCGTGCCATTGGCGGTGACTACCGAGTCGAGCGATTGATCAGTGATTGCCTGTGCCAGCGCTTCCGCCTCGAGGAAGCTCGAACCTTCGTAGGCAAGTTCCTGTTTGCGCACAAAAGGCTGATTGAAGATCAACGGCGGCAGACTGGAGAGCGGGGGCAGACGGCTACTGGTTAACGTAACAAACGGTATCACCTGCTCGGTTTCCTCATCGGATACGGCACCATAGACCTGCACCGGGGCCAGCCCATCGTAGCTAAAACTGATGGATTCAACATTGGTTGCCGGTCCAGCATCGACCGTCAGCGCCTTTTGTGGCAGGCCAATGCGCGTTATTGGTCCCCAGTAAGCGATGTTTTGTCCGGGCAGCAAACCGGGCCGGACATAAAAGATATAATCGTTTGCGGCGGCCAGCGACTGAAGATAGCTCCGATCAGTTCCTCTTTGCGTTAAGACAAATTCTTCGCTATCGGGAATGCTGCCAGTGAGAGGCGGAATAATGATCGGCTCAATGCCCAGCCCGGCATACTTTTCCAGCACCAGCGTTGCAATCGCTGCGTGCCCCAGATTTGGGTAGTCGATGGAGACTTCACTCATATTCATCGCCACGCTGATATCCTCACCCGTGACCGTGAGCGTGGCAGGACCGTTGTTGCCAGGAGCGAATTGCTGGTGCGTAATAATGCCGTCCATCAGGACGCGTGGGATGACATTGAGCGTGACAATAATAATCACTCGATTGCCCGGTTGCAATAACTGGCTGATCAGAAGTGGATAATCCGGACTATACCCCGGGCCACGCTGGGCGAGAAAGCTTATCTGAAATCCGCTGCTCTCGCTTTGTGTGATATCGATCGTTTGTAGCGCCTCCATCAGGGGAGGCGGAGCCGGGAGCGGGATAAATTTTCCGATGAGTAAGGTTACTTGTAAACTTGTAAGGTTCATCATGATGACACATCTTGAAATTGTAATTGCGCAATCCGTAAAGAGCCATCCGCTTCGTCAAGAAGATCGAAGGGATTCATGGCGTTATTTGCATCACAGATGCGCCAGAACTGGTCCGATACGCCGAGCGTACGTGCGGCGACCAGATCCAGCCGATCTCCCGCATTGGCCGTGATTACCGATAGCAGCGGTAATGCAGAGCCTTGCGGCAAAAAACGGCGTTGCTTATACACGATCGCGTGCTCATCTTGATCGCGATACACGGCGTTATCGAGCGCATAATAGCGGCTACCTCGTCCAAACAACGTGAATTTCTCCTTTCTTGCGTTAGAACAGCCCGATACCAATCCCGGCAACACTTCCTGCTCCGTGAGATGAAGCCTGGGCGGCCATTGCCTCTTTTGTCTGTTGATAGGCCAGGAACAGATTATAACCCTGCGTATACGGAGCCAGATCCGAATAGCTGAGCGCGCGCATATTCAACGATACCGTGGCTCGCAGCGGGTTCAGATTCGGATCAAAGAGTTCCTCGCTAATATTCAAGGTGTTCAGGCGCACGGGCAGTACCCGGTTTGGTCCCCACATAAAGAGTGTCAATGGTGCCGCCAGGGGAGCCACTTCGAGCGTTCCCAGCTCTAAGAGCACAGTATTTTGAATGATTTGCTGACTGGTAGGGTAGGTCAGCAGTTCTAGCAAGGAGAGCTGTGGATAGATACCTGCCTGGGATGTGCTGGCATCGCCGCGCTCCAGCTGGTCAGATGCATCAATCGTGATCTCTACATCGATGGTCTCTACTGGCGCATCGGTATAGCGCACGACTTGCGAGCGTTGCCCCTCATCTCCTCCGGCCATTTGCGGTTGAAGCGAACGCTTGATGGTCTCAGGATTATATTGAAATGCTATTGTTGCCAGGGTTCCAAAGCTGCCAACCGTGACAATACTGCCTTTTTGCAGGCGTGGCCCATGTGGATACGTCGGCATGCCTATGCTCCCTTCTCTTGTTCAACTGCTCTATTCGTGTCAGCGAGCAGAGCGTACATATTTTCAGCAATATGGGCACCAATCGCACCCGGTCTGGCATCGGCTGCAATCGTTAACGGGTCAATCCGGAGCAGCGGGATCGTGCCCCCTTGCGCGAGTGTAGGCGGTAATCCTCGCTCCGTCAGCAGGCGCTGCAATTCCTGCTCGACCGCTGCCGCGATACGATGACGCTGCTCATATGGCAGATTGCGCAGAATCAGTTCCTCAATGTGCAGATCAATCAGCATTGATTTTCTCCCATCCTCGCGTTTCCATAGATGATAAGGATTTTTCCAGTTTGGTGTATTCGTGGCGAGCGGCGCGTAAGATATGGCTCATGCTCATCGGCTCGTCACTATCAGCGGCGATGAACGCCGCAGACATCGCTATATTGCGGATCGTGCCTCCTGCTACGTTGAGTTGTGCCAGCTTGTTCACATCTAAATTCCGTGTGGGTAGCGCAGGAGGAAAGACGCGCCGCCAGATTTCCGCCCGTTGGGTCGCATCAGGAAAAGGCAACTGGACGATAAAGCGAATGCGCCGCAAGAAAGCATTGTCCAGCGCATCTTTCAGATTGGAGGTCAGAATCGCCAGGCCACGATAGGATTCCATGCGTTGCAAGAGATAACTCACCTCGATGTTGGCGTAGCGATCATGGCTATCTTTCACCTCGCTGCGTTTGCCAAAGAGCGCATCCGCCTCATCGAAGAGCAGAATGACGCCGCTCCCCTCAGCAGCGTCGAAAATGCGCCGCAAGTTCTTCTCCGTCTCGCCAATATATTTGCTCACGACGGCGCTCAAGTCGATGCGATACAATTCCAGGTGAAGCTCGTTCGCCAGTACCTCCGCTGCCATCGTCTTGCCAACCCCGCTGGCACCCGCAAAGAGGGCGCTAATGCCCAGACCACGCGTCCCTTTACTGCTAAATCCCCATGTCTCGTAGACCCGAGTACGGTGTCGCACTTGGAGCATGATATCCTGCAAAACGGCAATTTGTTCTTCCGGCAGGACCAGATCCGCCCAGGTAGCTGTTGCTTCAATGTGCTGTGCCAGACCGTCCAGATGGAGATTTGCCTGCCTGCGACTGATATTCCAGAGCGTCTCACCAATGGCGTCCGTAGTCACGGCACCTTCACTGGCGAGCCGTGCCCGGGCAGAGAGACAGACGGCGTAAATCGCTTCGCTGCTCAGGTGAAAGTGCGCCGTGAGCTTCTCGATATGCTGGCTGAGCGTGGTAGCCTGATCTCCCAACACCGTCTGCCAGGTAGCCCGTTGCTCATCGCGGGTCGGTTTCTCTACCTCAAAAGTGAAGAGGAAGTGTTGCGCCCCTGTACGGCGTTCAGAACCTGCCACGATGAGCAGACCTTTATTGGCCTCGATCACGCGTGCGATGACGCTCTCGCGTTGCATATCGGCCACATCGACGAACTGACAATCGAGCAGTAGCGCGTTATTGTTCAGTAGAGTTTCTCGTTCCCAGCAGTGGAGCAGGCTTTCGAGCTCGCCAGGCTGCGTGGGAAGGGCAGATGCAGAGACCACAAAAACCGTATGGTTGAGCAGAGAGCAGGCAACGACGGCGATATTGCGCAGACTGAGCATCTCCCCTCCACAGAGCTGTATTGCAGGTAGCTGTTCATGCCCTTCGGCCAGCTTCCATGCGTTGACAAGCTCCTGTACTATCTTCTGATGAGAAGGTACCAGCGGTGGACCGGTAAACGCGACAGGTTGAAAGAGATCCGCCAGTTGTTTGTCGAGATACGATATGCCCAGGAGATAATGCAAGATGCGCTCATTGATGCGTAACGGGCTGAGCGTTAGCGTGCGGCTGGTCTCGACTTCTATCAGTTGCCAGCGGCGCAGCGGTCCCTGCGGCGAAAGAGCCGACCAGTGCGCTTGCGGCAAAACAGCAAGCGCCAGACTGAAGGTCGGATAATTGCATGCTGCGTCTGCCTGTAGTACTGCGCACAGGGAGCCGAAGGCACTGTCCAGCTCAATCCCGGCGCACAAAAGCAAGATATCGCGCTCAAAAGGAGACAGATGCAGCCACGCACAGAGCGCGTCCAGCGCGGCAGGCAGCGTCTGTTCCATGTCAGGAGAAGCCGCCGTGGAGCTCATTTCATTTTTATCGCTCGCTTGCTGGAGTAGCTGTTTCATACGTTCCAGGCATGCCAGGAGATATTCCTGGTTAGCACGCTGCCAGTCCTCCTTCTGTGCGATGGTCTGCATGGCTAGGAAACCTCCGGATTGAGCGTAATCACGGGCCGTGTCACCAGTCGGGTCTCAGGGATCTGCTCTTGTTCTTCGAGCAACACCACAGATGCGCGGTACGCCACAGACAGTCTGTACGGTATTTGAAAGAAGACCGACCAGAGCTTCGACAGCTCTTCCAGACTAAAATTGAGGGGGCTGAACTTCACCCGTTCGCCCTGATCGAAGAGATCGGATTGTGCCAGATAGCTTGTGTGCTGAATGGTATCTTGAATGGCAACGAGCGGGAGAAAGGGCTGCGTATGCAGATGAACGATTGTGCTTCCCAGCAAGCGTTGTGGCACCATTTCCAGTTCAGCTCCGTGAAATGAGAGCAGGTAGTCCAGGTCCAAAGCTGTTTGTGGACGTTGCAGCAATCTGCCCATGGCATCGCGCATGGGCAGATCATTATTCGTCCAGTCTGGATTGGGCGTGACCTGATACAAATACAGGTTGATGCCAGCTTTATCCTGACCGGCATTGTTGATATCCTCCGGGCGCTGTGTGGTGACAACCGCGCCAGGAACAGCGGTCAGCGCAACATCCTGGAGAATATCACGCAAAGCAACAGTGACCGTAGCGATAGCGAGATAATTGCTCATTGCAAATCCCTTCTACGTTGCTGCATGTATTCGTTCAGCGTTAGCCCCTGCCTGGGAGGTTCGCTCCGCCGGGGAGCCTGTCTGGGCGGAGCAGGGGGTACGGCGCGCACTTCAACCTGGCCGATGTGAATGCGAATGATGGGCACTGCTGGTTGCTCTGACTCTACCTGCAATTTGCCAGTCTCTTTTTGGGGAAGGGCAATCTCCAGATGCTGCGTTTGTCGCGCACGTGCAGTCGATGCTGGAACCGTTGCGTGATCGCTCGTATGCGCATCGTGTTGCTCGCTGTTGGCGACAGACCCATGCGGTTCGGAAATGGAGAGATCGACCGACTTTCTCTGCTGTGCATCCGCAGAGGAAACCACTACGCGAGGGATGAGACCCCGGGCGGGCAGCTCTTCTGGCCTTTGCGCCTCATCCTTCACATCGCTACCATCTCCCTTCGTGCGAGCATCGGTCTGCATGGATGCAAGAGGGGGAACAATGGAAGGATGTGAGATGCGCGTTCGTTGGACGGTTCTACTATCTATACGTTGTTGATG
>DATJHM010000027.1:0-6590 GCA_035493895.1 Ktedonobacteraceae bacterium | reverse complement strand
TCAATGCGGCGTTTGTCGGCACGCCACTCTATTTTCCCCAGGTATTCATGGAAAAATCAGTTCAGGAGATTATCTCCCAGATAGCTGCTCAATACCAGCTCGAATTGAGCTATAACGGTGTCCGGCTTCAGTGGTAATCTGCTGAACGCGAGGTATAATTAAGTTTCGCTTTTGAGACGATGGGGGACACGGCAAAGCAGATGCGCTTCACCATGTCCTCATAGCTTTTGCTTAATGGAGCAGTGCGGCCAGACGACGTACGCCTTCTTCGAGCTGGGCCGGAGTGAGGGCGCAGAAGGGGAGGCGCACGAAATTCTCGCCAAGGTGGCTGCTATCTCCGCCATCGAGGGGATCGGCGAAGAAATCACGGCCATCGGTGAGGATCAGGCCCTGCTCTCTGGCGCGAGCGAGTAGCGAGCTGCCCCCTTTCTCCTCAGGGACAGTGATGCTGACAAAGAAGCCTCCCTCGGGCGCGGCGAACGAGATCTCGGGCAGCGAGGTCTTCAGGGCCGAGACGACGGCTTGCAGACGGGGCGCGTAGAGCTGCTTGAGATTCTCCAGATTGGAGGCGAAATAACCTCGTCTGTGGAAGACAACCACCGCCGCCTGTGTGGGTAGCACGGGCGAGAGAATGGTCTCCTCCGAGAGACTGCTGAGACGTTTGATGAGATCGGCGGGGCCGATGAGATAGCCGACACGTAGGGCCGGGCTAATCAATTTGCTGAAAGAGCTGACGGTGATCGTGTGGCTCGCATCGAGATCGCGCAGCAGTGGCAGGGACTCCCCGCTGTAGCGAAGCGTGCGATAGGGGACGTCCTCGATAATCCAGAAGTCATAGCGTTTGGCCAGATCGACCAGTGCCTGACGTTTGGCCAGCGAGACCGTCATGCCCGCAGGATTCTGGAAGTCGGGAATGACATACATAAATGTCGGCACCTGTTTTGCCAGCGCTTTTTCCAGCGCACCCAGATCGACGCCGTCCTGTTCCAGCGGAATCCCAATCACCTTAGCCCCACGACGACGAAATGTTTTGATCGCGCGATCGTAGCTCGGCTGCTCAACGAAGACCACATCTCCCGGCTTGATCAAGAGCGCGGCGAACAGATCCTGTAAATGGAGCGAGCCATTGCCCACCAGGATCTGCTCTGGCGAAACGTGATATTGTTCGCTGAGCAGTTGTCTGAGCGGAAGATAGCCGCTGTGATGTCCATACTGAAGAACGTTTTTGGCGTCTGGCCCCTCCAGTGCGGCCGCAAAGCATTCGCTGAGCAGCCTGTTGGGGAGCGCCTCCACGGCCGGTACGCCACGTGTAAAGAGAATTTGCTCGGTTTCTACCTGTCCCTGCATACTACGTGTCTGCCTTTCTGCATAAAGTCTTACGCCCGGATAAGGGCAAATTACTGATGAACCAGGACAATCTTTCCCTGAGGATGTCCCGATTCCAGGATACGATGTGCCTCTGCCGCCTGCTCGATGGGAAGCGTGCGCTCGATCAGGGGCGTCACTTTTTTGTCCGCCACCAGTCGCAAGAAACGCTCCTCGCCTGTGGACGAAGCCCGGAGTGCGCCTCCGCCGATCACCTGTGCGCGTTTCATACGCCAGCTCTGCGTATCGACGGTTGCCAGTTGACCACCCAGATTGCCAATCAAAATAATGCGTGCTTCGGGCGCACTGGCATCCAGGCTGGTTTGTAGCGTCGTACTGACCAGCTCAATCACCAGGTTCACGCCTCCCACACCCTGTAGGACTTTGGCGACATCCTCTTCTTTATGATTAATGACCAGATCGGCACCCAGCTTACGGAGCGTTGCGGCTCGTTCCTCTGAACTGGTCGTCGTGGCGACCCAGGCTCCCGCCTGTTTGGCAAACTGAATGCCCAGCGTGGCAACGCCGCTGGAACCGGCCCAGATGAGAACACGCTCGCCCGCCTGAAGCTTGCCCAGCTCAAAGAGGCTACCCCAGGCTGTAGACCCGGCCAGACCAGCCGCCGCCGCTTCCGCAAAACTGACGTTGTCGGGGATACGGACCAGATCAGCAATGGGTACCGCGATTTTGCTGGCATAGCCGCCGCCACCTCTGGCCGCTGTCGCACGCGTTGTGAGCACGCGCGCGCCTTCGGAAAAGCCTGCCGCACTATGGAGAACGACGCCCGCCGCTTCCAGGCCGGGAGTGAAGGGCAGGGGAACTGGTCGGCTCCCGTCGCGCTGGTAAAGGTCCAGATGGTTGACTGTGGTTGCTTTGACGGCGATCAAAACCTCATTCTCAGTGGGAATGGGATCGGGGACATCCTGAACCTGGAGAACATCAGGGCCACCAAACTGAGCAAATCGTACTGTTTTCATCTGTTCACAATTACCTTTCCAACTACTATCATTCAGCTCTCCTGCCTGTATTGAAGGAGGCTGATTCAGCGCATGGTGTATCTCTCCCAGACATTGTACCCCATGAGGGCGCGTTCTGTTGTGGACAGTTTGTACAGCATAAACTGGCGATCGCAGGGCAGCGGCATTTAAAGATTGGTCGTGTCGGGGACGTTTTTATCGATCCATTGCACGAATTCTGCGACCGTGGCAAAGGTGATTGCGGGCCTGATCGCGAGACGGTGAATCGTGGCGCTTGGTGACCATTCTGCGGCCAGTGGGAGCACGCCTGCCAGCTCCGCTTCGCGCATATCGGTATCGGCATCACCGATGTAAGCCGCATATTCAGGCGCAATGTGCCAGGTTGCCAGAATTTCCGTGATCGAGCGGGACTTAATAATCGCGTCCTGCGCGCCCGTAGAAATGATCGAGAAATACTTGGCCAGACCCAGATACTTCAGCGTATAGGTGGCGCTATACTCACCCTTTCCGGTCACGAGTCCCAGTGCGATGCCGCGCGCCTTCAACATATCGAGGGCCGTAATGATATCGGCGAAGGGCTCGCGGAACGCTGTGTGGTTTTCCTCATAGCGACGATAGTAGCTTTGTAGCGCCTCTTCCCAGCGTTCGGGCGTGATGCGTTGTAGAATGCCAGTCTCATTGACGCCAAAGTGGGAGCTGACTTCTTCCTCGCTCACATGGCGTCCCAGGATGGGTTCAAGGGCCTGTCGAGAGGCGATAAGGCTCAGCGGGATCGTATCGGCTAACGTGCCGTCCAGGTCAAACAGAAATGCTTTCAGCTGCATGCATGCTCCAATGTAACGATATAGAGAAAAATACTGATCGATTGTCTCTTGTGTATTGAGACGCATAAGGTTCCGCTCGCGTCACGAAGAGAACAGTGGGAGCGTGCCTGTTTCGTTGTTTGCGTGGTATCTGGAGGTGGGTGAGCGATTTTTGCGCATGAGGTGAGATATGAGAAAAAGAGCACAGTTGCGTCTATATGAGTAGATTGAAGGAATTGCAGGAAGCAAAAAGGAGTCGCCGTGAAACTGTGCCATATATTCAAGAATGTGATTATTCTTCTCTGCCTCGGGTCTTTGCTGGTCGCGTGCAGCGGAGGAGAGACAGCCCCCAAGACGGCATTGCCACATCTGGATAATACCATGCCAGGAGGGAACCTGACTTTTACGCATAAGCTTGATGGGAACAGGTTTGCCGTCACCTCCAGGTTTTCAACGACATATAATACCTCCCAATGGCGTGTGACCGACTCGAAAACAATCGACCTCCAGTTAACCGAGAGCTCGTCTGTTCCCGTAACCGTGTTAGTTGAGCATGTGCATATCGATATATCCCTCAAATCCACCCTGGCGTTATTTGATGGGTGGTCGCAGGATTCCGCAGATTTTAAGCTCAGCACAGGATCTGAGCCCGGCGTGCTGGTCTCGAGCCAGTATCCCTATGAGAACGTGATGGCCGTCGAAGGATTTAGCCAGACTATGATGAGTGCCTGGACCTATTACACCGACAGCTATGCGGTAACGGATGTGGAGCAGAAACGTCTGACGGAAGATAATCTGGTGCGCGAAGGTGGAGTGTATGCGAACAAAATCCAGATTATCTGGTTTTTGCTGGTCCAATATCCTGATGAGAGCCATTATCATGCAGAAGTTATGACCGACGAGTTTGTGATCCCCGTCGCGAATGCGCAGTCATGATCGCTATGCTCTCAGGTGAGAACCTGAGAGCAGTAAAACATTAAAGATGATCAAACTGTGCTTCAATCTGTTACGTGAATATACTTATGAGATAGCCTGAAATGCTCGCAAGCGTCCTCAACTAGACGTCAGATGGATAGCATTGACCAGGAGATCACCAGTCGAGCCAGGAGCAGCTTTTACTGTCACTATGACACTATATCCGTGTAACGCAAACTTGCCAACTTTATACCAGCCAGCCGCTTTCCGCTGGTTGATGGTAAATGTTTTGACACTAGTTTCAGTTTTTACTGTATACACCGCACTGGTTGCTCCGGCCCTATCTGTTGGTAAATAGACCCACAAGTAAGCTGAAGCTTCCTGACTTCCACGTATTCCCCAGGTTGCATATGCTCTGGTTGGCGTGTGTACATAAGGGTATGAACCATCGCAAGGCTTTTCCGAGTCCCAGAAGGATAATCCGATGTATCCTCCATGTTTTGCCATCTTCCATCCTGTCCCACTGGTCGTTGCATGACATTCAGCGCTGGGAAAATCTCCCCACTGTGCTGTGGCCGCGTAAGCGTGTGGAGTAAAACCGAAAGTGCTGAATAGGAACATGCAACTGGTAAGAAGGATGGTTGCTCCTAGTATTCTTAATCGCCTGTTTCGCATAGATAGCATGCTCCTTTCATAGAGATACTTAAATATTCTACGCGCAATGTATAACAATAAGTACTCAAAAAAAACCAATAAAATAACGAAAATATCACAAATACATGAAATAATTTTTTCTATGAAAAAGGGTGCTTTATGCGGTTTAACTGCATAAAGTACCCTTTTTGAACATAGAGCTTTGTGGCAATCAGCTTCTCTGCGCGCGAAATGCCAGAATCGCATCGGCGGCGCGCGTATAGCCACCAGCCTGCTGAATCTCGCCTTGCATCTGTGTGGCACGCTCTTTATAGCCGGGATTGTTCAATACCTCGCGCACGGCGGCCTGCAATGCTTCGACGGTGACCTGTTCGGGCTCGATTGCCAGGCCCAGTTGCAGTTCGCTGACCCGTCTGGCCGTCATGGCCTGCTCGACCATCTGCGGAATCACCACCAGCGGGATGCCATAGTAGAGCGCTTCCATTGTGCTATTCATGCCACCATGGGTGATAAATGCGGCGGTCTGACGTAGCACGTCGAGCTGCGGCACATAGGGATGGACCTGGAAATTGGCCGGGACCTCACCGAGGCTGGCGCGATCGATGCGTGTGCCACATCCCATGATCACGCGCAGTGGTTGTTGGCCGAACGCTTGAAAGCATTGCTGGAAGAATTCTACGCGGTTATTAAAGACGGTTCCAAGCGAGATGAAGAGCAGTGGTTCCTCGGTTGGCGTGAGATCCAGTTCTTGCGCAGCCTCCTGAGCATCGCTACGGATGGCAATGGATGGGCCGACGAAGACGAAACGCTCATCGAATAGCTCGGCATGTGGCTGAAAGACACGTGGCAGAAAAACAATGTTGAGTGCTTCCATGCTGGCCATAAGGCTGAAAGGATTCGCCGGAAGAGAGAGACCATACGTTGTTTCCAGATCGCTCATCTTTGCCCGAATCCTATCCATCATTTCCGGGTCAGGGCGCGGTATGCGATTGGCAATCATCCGCATGACCGAGAAGCCCTCGTCCATCGCATAGGTGGGGCGGAAGGTAATCGCGGGAAGTTGGAGCATCTGCGCCACGATTCTGCCCCATAAGCACATCGGATCGTAGATAACGTAGTCAGCGTTTTCTGCGCGTGCATTCTCCAGAACCTGGGGAAGAACATGGCTCGCCTCATCAGCCATCAAAAAAGGCATACCCATCGTCTGAGCTCCCGCCGAGTTTGCGCGTGACAGGAACGACTCCGCAAGGGTACGGAAGATCGAGTTATAGATGTGCGCTGTTGCGCCTATAGCCTCCACGTGAGGAACGAAATTTTCTGTCGTGTAGTAGACGACCTCTTCTCCACGTGCGATCAATTCCTGCGCAACGGGAAGCGTGGGGTTTATATGCCCATGGCCGGGGGCCGTAAAAATCAAAACTTTTGACATGCAAGCATCCTTACCTCTTTATGTATTTGCGTTATATCGCAATCTTTTTCAGCCGGTATAAGAGAATACCTCTCTTTATAGAGTAGCTGATACGTGTCCCTCACGACAAATTACGGCCAAAGACCCATTCAGGTTGCTTCATATAGACATGAAGATAAGAATCATTACGCGTTACCCGGTGCCCACCGACCCCCACCCTTGTAGCGTCGCCGCTTGTCTGCAATGAATAGGCATCAAGATAAGAAAGGTTCAGATTCCATGATGTGGTCAACGGATAGCCGCGTGGGTCGATGGGGTCGCATGGGATGGGATAAACCGCATCCCCTACCTGTAATGGAAAGCCGAAAGCGTCAATCACGTCACGCGGGATCTGCGTTTCCCCACCGGCCCTCTTGCCCTCGATAACAGGTAGGGGCAGCGGTTTATCCCTGCCCGCGAGCCCCCACC
>DATJHM010000026.1:0-9278 GCA_035493895.1 Ktedonobacteraceae bacterium | reverse complement strand
GGAAATCGTGCGGATTGGGCACGTCGGGATTCCAGACGGCACGCGGCGTATTGACGCGGCTCTGTACTTTGCAGGAATGCAGCCCGGCAACGGCGCTGCCATGCGTCCCATCAACCTGCAAATTCAGCAGCTCATCGCGATAGACGCGCACACACCAGGAAGAGTTCATCTGCGCGATAACGCCTCCAGCCAGCTCAAACGTGGCATAGGCCGCATCGTCAGCAGTCACCGTATAGCCGCGCCCGGCTTCGTCCCAGCGCTCGGGCACATGCGTCGTTCCGAGACAGGAAACCGCCTGCACCTCGCCAAACGTCTGTCCGAGGACATACCGCCAATGGCAGAACATATCGACAATAATGCCGCCGCCCTCTTCCTGTCGGTAATTCCAGGAGGGACGCTGCGTGGGCTGCCAATCTCCCTCAAATATCCAGTAACCGAACTCGCCGCGCACGGAAAGAATCTTGCCCAGAAATCCGCTCTCAATCACACGTTTGAGCTTGAGCAAGCCTGGCAGAAACAGCTTATCCTGTACGACGCCATGCTTTACCCCGAGCTTACGCGCCAGCTGGTAGAGCTCGAGTGCCGTGGCAACATCGGAGGCGACGGGCTTTTCACAATAGATATGTTTCCCGGCATGCATTGCGGCTCGCACACTGTCGGCGCGCCGTGAGGTCGTCTGCGCATCAAAATAGATCGTATCATTGGGATTTGCCAGACAGGCGTGCAGATCGGTGCTCCAGCGCTCGATGCCGTAGGTCTGGGCGAGCTGGCGAACCTTCTGCTCATTGCGCCCGAGCAGAATAGGATCGGGTACCAGATAATCCCCGTTGGGAAGGAGCAGCCCTCCCTGTTCGCGAATCGCCAGCACCGAGCGTACAAGATGCTGATTGGTGCCCATGCGCCCGGTCACGCCGTTCATAATGATGCCTATGTTGCGAATTGCCATTAGATCTCTCTCCTGTTCTTGTGCAATGAAAAGAAGCACAAACAGCCCTGTTCGTGCCTTCAAAAAACTCAGAGAATTGGCTCAGCGGTATTCGTCGAAGGTAAATAAGCGAGATAGGCAGCGAGCGCCGCCTGATTGTGTATCTGTACCAGGCGTGCTAACTGGACAGTATCGCCCTGTTGCAGTGCGGCGAGAAGCGCATGATGTTCTTCCTGCGATGTATGAATGCGTAGTGCGAGCACATCCTTAAAGAAATAGCGCCGAATGCGATCCCACTGCCCGAAGACGCGCGTGGTCATATCGTAGAGCAATGGCATCGCAGTGATCTGTGCTATTTTGAGGTGAAACTCCGAATTGAGATTGCCCCAGTCTTCAAATTGCGCATCCCGTTCGCAATCGTCCATCTGCTGTACAATCCGTTGCAAGCTCAGGTCATCTGCGTGGGAGAGCCGTTCTGCGGCCGTGCGCGCCGCCACAAGCTCCAGCCCTTCCATCAGCGTAAACGTCTCGACGACGGATTCGCGTGTAATCGCAGCCACGCGTGCCCCGACGTGTGCGCTACTCTCGACGAGTCCCTCAGCGCGGAGCAATTGTAAAGCCTCGCGCACCGGGATAAGGCTGACATTGAGCTGATGCGCAATCGTCTCCGTGACCAGTCGTTCGCCGGGCTGTAGCGTGCAGTGCATGATCGCATCGCGCAATGTCTGATAGACAAACAACTGCTTTGTCCTGGGACGCGCGTCCTTCTCCTGCTGCAAATCCATCGCGAGGGGCTCCTTCTCACATCGCCGAGAACTTATATACTATATATTATATATAATTTCTCACGATATGCAAGGGGTCATAGCATCTTGCATATCGCGCAAAAATACGCTACATTCGCCTGAGAAACTCTATTTCTGGATCATCTTTTGAAAGAAAGCAAAAAGCATTGGAAATTACCGAATATGTCAGAGAAGTACACCGTACCTGTAGCATCACTGAGCCACGCGATTTGCTCACGATCAGCGCGCTCGGCATCGGGGGCGAGGCGGGCGAGGTCGTCGATCATCTCAAAAAAGTCCTCTATCACGGTCACGATCTCGATACAAATGCGTTATGTAAAGAGATCGGTGACCTGCTCTGGTATCTGATCCTGCTCTGTGAAACGACTGGCCTGACGCTCGATGAGGTTATGCAGGCCAATGTCGAGAAGCTGCGGAAGCGCTACCCCGAGGGCTTCGATCGGCAGCGCAGCCTGAACCGGGAGCCGGAAGGGGAGTGAAATTTTTCACTCTACGTTGCCTGCTTCCCTTATGCTCCTGACCATGCTCCTTTCGTGGTCTATTAATGCCCTGGTAAGCTTTTCATGGATATCACCTATCCTGGTGATGGACAGGCTTCCCTCATGGAGCGAGGTGATGTTTCGCCTGATCGTACGGCCACTATCGAATGTGAGCGAAAGGTTGCTCTCTTTGACTTCAATTTGCCCTTCTTGTGGTATATCGGTCTCTTGCGAGGTTGTATCGACATTGAGCAGCATATGTGAGAGGTGTTGATGATAGCAGTATTCAAACTCTTCTCTGTCTCGCGTCGAATCGCGCAGGTTCACAGTATTTGTGTAAATCGCGATATAGTCTTCGGCAATAAAAAGCGCGGTAAAGACGTAGACGCTGTAATGCCTTGCTCTCACTCTCTCATTGCGCGTCCGTTTCTGAAGTTGAGGGGGGAGCTCATCCTTTTCGTCGGAACGCCCTTCCAGGCGTAAGGAGGCTCCGTATTGTTCAGGGACTTCGGATCGGAGCATGTACTGCTCGCTGTTTCCCGCCTTTTTCCAGGCTTTGTATTCTGGATGCTCGTGCAGGTGCAGTCTGGTCGGGGCATTTTCGTAGATATCGTCGCCTATCTCGCTTACCCACTGATCGTACTCGTGCACGTTCGGAGGCTGAAGGGTTCGCGTGTACTCTTTTTCTCTGATGTCGTCGGCAATTTCTCTGCGCAACTCTTCATTCAATGGCAGCAATTTGTTTCTCACGAGCTGGACAATGAGCACAATAACGCCAATGATCCCGGCAAATTCCGTGAGTCCGAGATAGCTTATTCCCTGTCCGGCGGACGCTATGAGTAGCACTATAATGACCAGACCAACGAGTGCCAATAGCCCTATCTGTTGATACAACTTTAGCCGCTTTTGCTGAAGCTCACGTATTTTTGGACCACGATCGGGGAATGGGAAGAAGTACAGGCGGATCTGTTCTGGCGTGTAGCGTTTACGCAGTGGCGGCTGGTTCGTTAATGCCTGGAATGGGAATGATTGCGGACCCGTTGGGACCTGATAGGGATTTGTCATGGGAGGCTGATAGACAAGTGGATTCGTCATGGGTGGCTGGTAGGAGAATGGTTGCGGACCCGCAGGCGATGGATACGGCGCAAGCGGGTTCGTGGTTGGCGATGGATACGGTGTGGGCGGCTGACCCGTTTGAGGCTGATATGAGCGTGGCGGTGGACCAGCAGGCGGCTGGTAGGGTGTGGGAGGTGGACCAGCAGGCGGTTGATAAGGCGTGGGTTGCGGACCCGCTAGCGATTGGTAAGGCGAGGGCGGCGGACCAGCAGGCGGCTGAGGCTGTGGTGGTTGCGGGCCCGTTAGCGATTGGTATTGTTGTGATGATTCAGGCGGCTGCGGCGGATTCGTCCAATTCGTCATCTTTTCATACTCTCTTTCTGACTTTTACGTCAAATGCCGAATACCTGGCAGACCTGATTGTAGAGATCCAGCTGACTGCGTTTCAGGTAGATAAGCATCGCCTCATCGTGCTCGGTAATGTGCGTACTCTTCGCCTGCTTGCGCAACCGGGGATCTCTTATCACTGCACTTGTCATCATATACGCGCTGCATTGATCCAGACGTATCGCTGCATTCAACAATTCGTTAACCCTTTCCATCGCCACTATCCCTTTATCTCGGGGATGTTCATCGCCCAGCACTGCCAATGCCTGAAGATAACGGGCTTTTGCTGCCTCTCTTTTTTGCGCCTCCTGGTCAATTTCCTCAATGGCTACACGTAGCTCCTTTCTTGCTGACGCATAGTCTTCGCGCAAGAGTGCTTTTGCTCCCATCTCTAAGGCGCGTATCCCGTCTTTCGCTTTGTTCGTGATATTCGTGACATTGACCGTCTCTCCACTGTTTACCTGACCATGTTGCCCACCAATAACCTGACCATAGACAGGACCCTTGTTCTCGATCGCATACCTGCTTGTGTCATCCTTCGCACCCACATCGTTCTTTTTCTGGTTATTCGCTGGCAACGGGTCTTCTTGCGCTAACGGCCACAATGCCTTCTCTGGTTCCAGCTTGACCGAAACACCGGTCGTTAGCTCTTGCGCGACTGCGTAAATTCCTTGCGCAACGCTCAGCATTGCAATATCTCTATTTTGTGATACAGAAATCGGTGTGGCGTCTTCAGGCAAGGCTTGCAATTTGCCGAAAGGGAGCCTGTGCCAGGCGGATGGACGTACGATTACGGGAATGACACGCGCCGTGCCTTGCTCATGGCGGACGATCGCCCGTCGCATCTCTTCATGAAAGCAATAATCGGAAGCGATAAAATCGGGACTGATGAGGAGAAGGATAATATCGGCCGCTTCCAGATGCTGCCTGATCGTTGTTTCCCACCTGGCTCCCGGACTGATATCTATATCTGCTTTTACGATGACCAGCCCTTCACGCTCTAAAGGCTTCAGATGCGTCTTGAGCTCTTGTAGAAAATTCTGGTCTTTACGAGCATAACAACAAAATATAAGACAAGGTCTTTCCATTTCTACCCTCTACTCGAACGTATTCCTCAGAGGTTCCACCTATAGACATTGTAGAGGCGCGATTTGTCTGCGCCAGGGTCGGCTCCTCAACAACAGAGATATAGCCAAACGTATTATGCTTGCCACTCTACAAAACGCTCAAAATCACCACAATTGTGTTTCTTCTGCTATTTTAGCAGAGGAAAGTAAAAATGTATAGAGTATTACTAATGTACTAGAATAGAAAAATAGCCTGAAGAAAATTTTATGAAAAGTAGAGCGAAACACTGCTAGAAAGCTTTAAGGGGTAAAGCATATATTGCATATGCTCAGCTTTGCCTGCATCAGGTGGATTGTATACGCAGTTATCCTCTCATCTCCGAGCATCCATCTTTCGGACGTTGAGGTGGAAGAACGCTCAAGCAGGACGATCGACGGGATGAGCCGCGAGGAAGAAGGTAACACAGGCGTCGATATGCTGCTCAATCTCTGCGCTGGTAGGAGAGGGTTCTATCCCCAGACGTGCTCGCTCGACGATTTGCCCTTGCAATAAGGCGAGAAAAAACTGTGCAGAGAGGCGAGGATTGGGAATGTGGAAACTCCCCTGGCGATCCAGTTCTTGAAGATATATGCTCAATTGGTCCAGAGCCTTTTCAATACTCAGGTGATAATACATCTGTCCCACTTCTGGTTGCACGAAGCCCTTCAAATCCTCCTTGCGATGTGGACACAGGAAGAAGCCACGTTTGAGGGAAAATCGTACGTGGTACGGGGCGCGATCAACCAGCCCAAAGGAATCCAACAACCCCATATTCCCTTGCTGATCGCTGGCAATGGAGAGCAAGTGACGCTCAAGTTGGTGGCGCAGTATGGCGATGCCTGTAACATTCACGGCGATCCCGCCACGCTGAAGAATAAGTTTGCGGTCCTCAAAGAGCATTGCGAACGACTTCATCGCGACTACCAAAGCATTCATCGTACCTCAGGGTCGTACTGCATCATCGGAGATACCGATGAGCAGGCCCAGGCGAACGTTCCTGAGGGGGTGCGAGCCCTCTTTGGCAGCGCTGCGCTCATTGGTAGTCCCGCAACCATCCGTGAACGGATCGCCGCGTATGAGGATGCGGGCGTCCAGGAACTGCTGCTGAGATTCCCCGGCACGGGGCAACTGGATGCCATCCAGCGCTTCGCACAGGAGTTTATCGTCTAGCTCGCTCGTCAGGCGCGCGCGAATGCTCCTTGTCTATGCAGACAAGGAGTACTTTATTTGACAATCTGCATCCGCAGGTCTAAAATTTGAACTCGTGAGTCTAACTTTTTCGCGTGTTGCTCGTAAATAAGAGGACGAGATGAAACGCTAGCCTGACATCTTGATCGGCTACGCATTCACTCAAGAGGAGAAGTTCGATGGAGACAGACACGCCACAACGCCAGATCCGCCAGAAGATGCGCGAAGTTCGCGCGACGATGATTCTGGATGTAGCGGAAGCCATACTGGCAGAGAAGGGCTATCGCGATACGTCGATGGACGAGATCGCCGCACGCTCAGGCGTCGCCAAAGGGACGCTCTACCAGCATTTTCCGCGCAAAGAAGATCTGGTCGCTGCCCTGTTTGAGCGTGGTCTGGTCCTCTTCGTGCAAAAAGTGCAATCGGTCGCCTCATCAGCCCTGCCTGCACGCGCACGTCTGGAGCAAATTCTGCGCTATATCTACCAGGAACAGCGTGGTCGGCATGCTCAACTGCTGCAATTGCTCTCTCAACAGACCGAGATCCGCAGCAGTCTGAAAGCGCAGGAAGGGCAATTGCACGCCTATCTGGAGCAGGCCAATCGCGCCATCAGGATCATTCTGGAAGAGGGCAAGGCTCAGGGTGAGTTCGATCCCACGCTCTCGACCGAACTGATGTTGCTCATGTTTATGCGCGTACTTGGTCTGAGTAGACGTGAGCAGCTCTTTGTCCAGGAAAAATTATCCTCCGAAGAGCTGGTCAGGCAGATTGGACAACTCCTCTTTGACGGCTTTCTCTCTAAACAGCGAAGCGAAGAAAGGCTTTGACTTATGCAGCAACCTCAACGTCGTGCACGATCATTTGCTGATTTCTTACCGCGTTCCCCTGAGGATATCCCACAGGTCTATGCCTGGTTTGAGCGTATGCGTACCAGCCAACCTGTGTTTTATACGGAACAGATGCCCATCTGGCAGGTCTTTCGTTACGAAGATGTGCAGACGGTTCTTACCGACTATAACCGCTTCTCTTCGGAGGAGACGTTCGGCGAAAGTTCGTTACTTTCAAATACGTTGATTACAACCGATCCTCCTGATCACCGCAAGTTACGCAATCTGGTCAACCAGGTCTTTACGCCTCGTGCGGTTGCCCGCTTTTCGGACCGTATTACCGTGGTGACACAGGATCTGCTGGATGAGGTGAAGGCGACCGGGACGATGGATGTGGTCTCTGATATGGCTTTCCCTTTGCCCGCCAAAATTATCGCCGAACTGCTCGGCGTGCCCGCTGAAGATTGGGATATCTTTAAGCGTTGGGCGCGCTTTGGCGGGGCCGGACCTCAGCAAGCACCTGAAAACGGCGGACCCGTGCGGACGATGCGCGATGAGATGATTGACTACTTCTCCGATCTGCTGGCGACCCGCCGCAAGCAGCCCCAGGACGATCTGATCACCTCGCTCAGTAAGGCAGAGATCGATGGTGAGCGTCTCAGCGAACACGAACTGGTCAGCTTCTGCTTTCTCTTGCTCGCTGCCGGTCAGGAGACGACGAAGAACTTGATTGCCAATGCGATCCTCTGTCTCACCGATCATCCCGATTCGCTCGCTCGTTTACAACAGGAGCCCGCGCTGATGCCGGGCGCAATCGAAGAGGTATTGCGCTACCTGCCCCCCGTCTGGTTCCTCTTCCGTCGCACAAAGCAAGAGGTCGAGCTGGCCGGACAGCATATCCCTGCCGATCAAATGGTCCTGGCCTGGACCGCTTCTGCCAACCGCGATCCCGCGCAATTCCCCGAACCCGATCGCTTCTCGATCGAGCGCGAGCCAAATCGCCATCTCGCCTTTGGTCACGGCATTCATTTCTGTGTCGGTGCCCCTCTGGCCCGCCTTGAAGCAAAAGTGGTCCTGCCCATGATGCTCGCGCAACTGAAAGACCTGAAACGCGTCGCAAACGTTCCCATCAACATCCATACCGGCATCGTCTTCGTAATCGAAAGCCTGCCCGTGACCTTCTCACCCGCATAGCCTATCGCCGTATGGATCATCATCGTATAAATGATCCATACGGTACCTCTATCTGGTATACTTCCCTTTGCATAATCCAGGAGATCAGATAATGAGCAGCATCATGTCCCTACTCCCGGCTACCACAGACGATGCGGCTGACTGAAGCCGTGAAGTCAAGCATGAGGCCAGGATTTTAGATTCGCTCCCTCGTAATGTACAGAAGAAAGAGATCATATGCAGCCCGAAGATTTTCTCAAAGAGGCCCGCATCTATCAACCCGATCTCCCACCTCAATCGTTGCTTCAACTGGTCGCATACGAAGAATTATCTTTTCTTGATACAGAGGAGAAAGGCGATCAGCACGCAGCATTTCGCATGTCGGTCCTCACTGCATTGCACAGGAAGCTCTCTCCAGAAGATCGTACCCTCATCCGCTTTTTGCTGGCACAAGAGATCACTTATCACGAACGCATGTGGTCTTTCTCCGAGAGTATCAAGCTCTGTGCCTTCCTGCTCTTTCTTCTTGCGCATGTAGAGGACGTATCTCTGTTATGGGAGGCAAAGACGACCAGCTTCGATACTATGTGCGGTCTTGATATCCAGCTTCTCTTAGGTGCTGGCGCCTCAGCTACGTTAGCATACCTTCAGCAGACCCCGGAGGAGTGGGCGCAGCAGGCAAAAGAATATATCGAAGAATGTCAAAATATGGAAGATTGCAAATTGGAACGCTACCGCATCGGGATGCGTGCGCATTTTGGCATGGAAGAATCCTCTCATGAGCCCAATGCGTAGCACACCCGAAGCCGCAGCGAGGGATGCATCACAATTTCAATTCCCAGGTTTCCCCGACGAGATCGTGCCCGAAACTATGATGGCTCTCTTCCTCCACAAGCTGGAAGCCCGTTTTCGTATAGATATGGCGCGCTTCTACCAGGACACTATTCGTCCAGAGCATCATCTTCTTATAGCCACGAAGCCTGGCGAAACGGATGCACTCCTCGACCAGACGCGTGCCCAGGCCGAGTCCGCGCGCTTTGGGTTCGACGAGGAGCAACCGCAACTTGGCAACCGTTTCGCTGGCCTGGACCACAAAGACTGAGCCGACGATCTCTCCATTCATTTCGGCAATCCAGCAGCGATCCCGTTGTGGATTGTACTGACGAATGAAATCCGAGACGATCTGTGCTACCAGCGCCTCAAATTGTTCGTCCCAGCCATATTCTTGCGCGTAGAGCACGCCATGGCGGTGGGTGACCCAGCCCATATCGCCTGGCTCATGGGTGCGCAGAAAAAATGGCCCGGCGTATTTCAGGCCAGTGCTGAAAAC
>DATJHM010000025.1:0-8822 GCA_035493895.1 Ktedonobacteraceae bacterium | reverse complement strand
ACGCTGCACGCGCTGCACCAGGGTGCCGACCTCTGGATCATCGCTGAGATCGGGACGCACGAGCAGCAAGGACGCATAGGGACCGATCTGCTCCTGCTGGGTGACATCGCGACCGGGCGTCTGTAAGCCCAGCACGAGATCATCCTGCGCACTGGAGCGGGCCAGCAGGATCGCAAAGGCGGCCAGCCAGAGCTCCGTCGGCTCGACGCCATACTGCTGAGCCAGCGCCTGCACGCGCTGGAGCTCGTCCTGAGAGAGCAAGCAGTCGACGTGAGCCGCCTGCACACTTGCGACGGCCGGGCGCGGATAATCGATGGGCAGCGGCAACGTCGTAGGGACTCCGGACAGATGATGACGCCAGTAATCCAGATGCGTGGCTCGCTCTTCCGGGCTCATCCCCTGCTGATCCAGGGTCACCTGGGCATAGGGAACGGTTTGTGAAAAGAGCTGCTCGGCAGCATCAGTCTCAACCTGGTGAGCAAGTTCGCGCATGAGCAGGGCCAGCGACCAGTCGTCACAGATGGCACGATGCGCGCTCAGCACCAGTAGCGAGCACTCCTCGGGCAAGCGCAGCAGACTACAGCGCAACAGCGGTCCCTGCTGGAGGTCGAAGGGCGGCTGACTCTGCTGAGAGGTCAGGAACGACACCCGTGCCTGAAGTTGCGCAGCAGAGAGCGTCTGCAACTCGTGGACGGCTACAGGCACACGTAGATCGGACACAATCACCTGGACGAGCTGTCCTTCCAGCAGGCGTAGCGTCGTGCGCAAAACCTCATGGCGCTGAGCCAGCATATACAAACTGTTCTGAAGCAGTTCGGCGCTCAAAACGCCTTGCACCTGCACACTGGTCGATAGTGTATTGAGCGCACTCCTCCCTTCCAGTTGATCGAGGACCCATAATCCTTCCATAGTAGAGGATACAGGCGAGATTTTTACATTCTCACGCACTTCTATATCCCGGAAAACCGTAGTAGACATATTAAAATCCTCTTTATTATTCTCTTCCCAATTCCCCATCATCCATCAAATGGTCAATATTTTTTTGTCTTTACGCCCCCCCGTGACATTATGGGTATCCACGATAGACTTCGCATGCTCAACAATCCAGGAAATATCGTAGTAGCTGTGGTCGGTCACAATCACGACACAGTCTGCTGTCTGTAATAACTCGCTGGTGAGAGGCTGAGAGTGGAAGGTCTGATCGTCGACCGCGAGAGAGGGCACATACTCATCGTTGTAAACTAACGTGCACTTTCGTTCGAGCAATAACTGCATGATATCCAGTGCCGGAGATTCGCGAACATCGCCTATGTTACGTTTATAGGCAGCGCCCAGAACCAGGACAACGGAACCGTTGAAACTACGGCGCTGCTCATTCAGTGCATCGCCGATCTTATCTACGACATACTGAGGCATACTGCGGTTAATCTCTGACGAAAGCTGAATAAAACGCGTATTATAGTCCAGCATCTTCAGCTTCCAGGAGAGATATTGTGGATCAACCGGAATACAATGGCCGCCCAATCCAGGGCCCGGCAAAAAGCGCATGTAGCCAAACGGCTTGGTCGCCGCTGCATCAATAACTTCCCATACGCTAATATTGAGCTTCGCGCAGATAATCGCAATTTCATTGACCAGCCCGATGTTGACAGCGCGAAATGTGTTCTCCAGAATCTTTGACATCTCGGCAACACGCGTCGATGAGACGGGCACAACACGCTCGATAGCCGCGGCATACAAAGCGGTCGTCAGCTCGGTGCAGGTCTCGGTCATGCCACCCACGATCTTCGGCGTGTTAGCCATATTGTAGGTAGGATTGCCCGGATCAATGCGCTCGGGCGAGAAGGCCAGGAAGAAATCAACGCCCACTTTTAAACCAGTGGAGGCCAGCTCTGGCAGGGCAATCTCATCCGTCGTACCGGGATAGGTCGTGCTCTCCAGAATCACCATCTGGCCCTGGTGCAAGTGCGCTCTCACGACCTGGACTGCGGATAACACATAAGAGATATCAGGGTCGCGCGTCTTCCCTAGAGGCGTCGGGACACAGATAATCACCGCATCTTGCTCATCCAGCACCGCATAATCACTGGTAAAACTCAGATATCCCGTCTCGACGAGCCGTTTGAGCTGACTACTCGGAACATCTGCGATATAACTCTCACCGCGATTGGCCTGATCAATTTTTTTCTGATCAACGTCAATACCCGTCATATGAAAGCCCGCCTCGGCAAATGTGGTGGCGAGCGGTAATCCTACATAACCCAGGCCAATCACGGCAACGCGCATTGCTCTCCTGGTAATCTTTTCTAATAACAACTCTTTCATACATGAAATCCCTTTTTCAGATCCAACAATAGCAGATTATAGATCAACTCTATCTATATACTCAGAACTCTATACTTACTGTTGTTAAGCATATTCACCCATTCACCTGCTCGTGCCCCTCCGGAGAACTGGCGCAAAGGCTCAAGATTGAGCAATGACCGAGCCTTTCTTCAAGCGCGAGAAAAAGCTCCAGATGCCCGCTGTCTCAGCTGCTGCAATCAGCCAATGTTTCCCACCATCCATATTTCTACGGAAAAGCAGATGAGGGTCGCAGTGGATATCGTTCACACCAGACTGCGTGGTCATCGCCCACTCGTAGCCAGCCAGCTTTACGGCACCGGGTCCGTGCTCTCCGACCCCACCAAAGGGATAGGCGAAGAGACGTACCGGATGACCCAGCTTCTCTTCCAGCACCGCACGGCACGGCACAACCTCACGCTGCGCCTCAGCAGGATCCGTCAGATTTCTCAGGTCAGGATGGTACATCGTGTGCGCACCATACGAGACCCAGCCACTCTCTTCCATCTGGCGTACCTGCTCCCACGAAAGCAGAGAAGCCGGGCTCCCCTTCAGCTTGAAAGAAGCCGGTAGAGCCAGGAGCGTAGAAAGGGAGGCCAGGAGTTGCTCGCGTGCGCTCGCTGAGGCACACTCGCTAAAACGAGCATCAATCATCAGGGCCAGAGCCTTGCGTTCTTCTGGCTCACGCAAGTTATAGGATTGCTCCTCAAACATCGCGCTATCCACCTGCGCATGCCGCAACAGGCGCGTCGCCCACCAGAAAGCGTTGCCACTTTCAATATATCCAGGAATAAGAAAAATGGTAAAGGGAATCTGCAATTCACGTGCAAGCGAATAGGCCTGCGTATAGTTATCGTAATATCCATCATCGAACGTCACTGCCAGCAACGGCCGTCGATCACTGCCCTGCATTTGCCGCTGAGATCCTGCCTTGAGCGCTTCAAGCGCGATCTCCAGAGGAACAATATGGTAATGACGGCGCAGATAGAGCCAGTGATTGCGCAAATTTCCCTGGGCCGCCTGATGATAATAAACGATCGTCAGGTGCGGTCGGGAACGCCGCGCCCACCAACGGGCTACACTCACGAGGCCGCTATAATAAAAGCATGCCGATGCATACAAACGCACACGGCTGTCCATACCTGCTCTCTCCATACTATCGCTCATTGAATGTATAGAGTTTGGGCAAAAATTCTTTCAGCGTCACCAGATCGTTCTGGTAGTCCACATGGAGCCAGCGCTCTAATTTCTGGCGCGCCGTCTCGCCCTCTTGTACCCACCAGATCGGATGGGTTAACAATTGCATCGGCTTGCGCGTCTTGAACGCTTCCGACTCCAATGGCGTCCCATATCTCCAGCGGCCAGTTGAATCGCTGATATACGCAACGTCTCCTCTGATAGCAGATCCATAGACGCGATTGAGCTCCGGCACCAGATCGATCGGGATACGATGCAGGTCGTAGGGACTGTGCAGAGTGACCAGATCAGGATTGATAAAGGGGTAGCAGCGTGCGAACGTCTCTATTTCGTCCAATGCCCTGGTACAATCATTGTTATAAAACGTAAGGTCGACATGGGCCGCGATCGGATGACCATAGCTATGTATCTGCTGCATGATCTCGGCATTAGCGCGGCTTAAAACGTTATAAAAGGGCGAACGAAGCAGGACAAAGTAGGTCGCCTGTATCCCTCGTTCATGCTCCAGACGCGCGATCTCCAGAGCAGGTTGCAAGCTTATATCAATATCGTGCCGAAGGACCACAAAGGGATCGCCCTCGGCCAGACGAGTATCTATCTCTTCATATCGGCAAAAGGAGTACCCTTCGTCCGCGAGCGCTGCAAGCAACTGGTTGTAGCCTGCTAATGAAAATGCCACCATGAAGTTATCCTTCAATACTAGTGCACATATTGTGCATAAAAATCTCTATTGAAACGCTTTTCCAGTTTTTTACTTTGTTACCTGCTCTACCGGGACTTCGCCCTGTTCTACCTGTTCCCCAGGTATCTGGAATATTTCCTGGTAGAGAGCGAGAAGTTTTGTTTGTTCTTTTTCCCAGTGCAATTCTTTCTTCGCCGCTGCAAATGCATTCTGACGCATACGCTCGATGCTGGCAGGATCTGCAATCAACCGGTTGATTGCTTCAGCTATATCCGCAGGCTCCAGAGAGGGGAACACCTGCCCGACATCGTAGTGCGTAATCACCTCTACCATTGCTCTGAGCGGCGAAGACAATACGGGTAGACCAGACATAATATATTCAAAAAGCTTATTTGGCAAAAAGTACTGTACATTCAGTGAATAATCGGGTGAAGCAACATTGACGCCAATATCCGCAGAAGAGGTCCATTCCAGCAGTTCTTTATAAGGAACGGGAGGAATGATTTTCACGCGCTCCTCAACGCCTTCGCTGGCAATCAGCGCCTCCAGTTGCGCCTGAGTCGTTTTGCGGTTCTTGCCCATCAACACGACCGTGATATCTGGCCCCAGGAATTTTGCAGCACGAATGAGCTTATCCAGTCCACGGTTCGGCTGTAGATAGCCCTGATAGAGCACGATGCGCATCTCAGGCTTCAGGCCGAGATATTCGCGTAAACGATTGGTTCTCGTCACCGCGCGAAATTCGGGAATGTTGCGAATCAGCGCCACGTCCTCAAGTCCGTAGCGAGTGAGCAATTCCTGGACAATCGGAGGCGAGACGGTGATCACGCCAGCACAGCGCGGCACGATATACTTGAGCAAAATGACGAGTAAGCCGCGCAGCATGCGCCTGCTTCGCCCCAGCTCTGATAAGGGGCGCTCGAACAGCGGCATTTCGTGCGCATCAAAAATGACCGGCTTGCGACGCAGGACGGCGGCGATATAACATGGGAGTAAGCCTGATACTTCGTGCCCATGATAGATATCGGCCTTCGTTTGCAGCAGGCGCGTCGTTGTGCGCACAAACAGCTGTGTTACTCTGATGAGCGTCGATTTATCGAAGCGTGTCGAGAAAAATGCGCGCGGCATTAAGACATGTTTCAAATGCACGCCTTGCAGATCCTCATCACGCGGACGGGTTCCTTCTTCTTCAATGTCAACGATAGAAACGTCATATCCCGCCTCTACCAGGGCGATCGCTTCGCGCAATACACGCGGATCGGTCGCCGCCGCGCCCAGAACATGCATCCCCACTTTCACAGGTCCTGTAAGAGGCTTTTGCCCCCTTCCAGCGCCAGGAGAGCCTGCACGTTTTTTTATCATATTGGCCGCTTCTCGCGCCATATAAACCTCCAATAGATTTGAGTGCTTCTATTTTCTCTTCACGGTCACAGTCGATGAGTTGCTGGCATGTCAGATGTGAGGCCGCCCATGCCAGCAACACAACTTACTTGACCTTAATACCTCGATAGATCTCGACGAGGGACAGTTTTTCCACATCCCAATGGAAGCGTTTTTGTGCTGCTTCCTGTGCATTTTTGCGCATACGAGCAAGCGCATCAGCGTCTACCAGGAGCGAATTGATCGCAGCCGCAATATCTTTCGGCTCGAGCGAGGGCAGAATTTGTCCAACGCCATACTGCTCGAATACATCGGCAATCGCATCCAACTGCGAACTGAGGACGGGCAGCCCGGCCATCAGATATTCAAAAAGTTTGTTGGGCAAACAATAGCGAATGCTTCGTGTGTAACCGGGTTTGAAGATAGTGAGTCCGATATCTGCGGAAGTCGTCCAATCCAGGAGTTCCTGATAGGGAACGGCGGGAATGATCTTGACCCGGTCGGCAACACCCTTGGCTGCGATCAGATTTTCCAGTTGAATGCGCGTCGCCTTTACGGCCTCGCCCATCATCACGATTACAATGTCGGGGTCCAGATACGGCGCGGCGTTCACTAATTGATCGAGACTACGGTTAGCCTGGATATTCCCCTGATACAGGGCAATGCGCTTCTCTGGACCAAGGCCCAGGTGCTCACGCAAGCGATTACTCGGCGGTATCTCACGGAGAATAGGGAGATTCAGGATCGACGTCACTTCTGGATAATGAAATTCCCTGCTGATCTCGCGTGCATACAGAGGAGAAGCCGTGATCACGCGTGTACAACGAGGCATCATAAACTGAAGGACACTGTGTGCCACGGCACTGACGCGACGCCAGCGGGTAATATTCGGGTCATCCAGCGGGATCTCGTGAGAATCAAAAACAAGCGGTTTGTTGCGCAAGAGGGCCGCAATATAGCCAGCTGGTAATCCTTTTACGTCGTGGGCATGATAAATATCGGTCTGAGTCTGTGCCGTATGGATCGCGCCACGTATGATCATATTTAGCGCTTTGAGCAGAAAAAATGGCTTGAAGCGCGTCGGGACAAACATCTCGGGCATCATCACGTGCTTCATATGCACGCCAGAAATATCCTCTTCAGCAGGCCGGTCGACCTCTTCCATAATATCGACAATAGTGACATCAAATCCGGCTTCGACGAGCGCGGTAGCCTCACGCATCACGCGATAATCATTATATGCTCCGTTGGTAAGATGCATACATACTTTTATAGGTTTTTTTGTCTGTTGCATAGGTTTTTCTGTTTCAACAGTAACATCGGTTGACGTTTTCATGGTATTACTCACTACTCCTCTAATGACATCCTTATAACTGGCAATCTCTACCGTACTTTATCTATACATTGACGTAAATGTTCAGCTAAGACGGGAAGATAGCGAGTTCTGCTGGTCATATGGTCGCCGGGGATGATATGCGAATCGACATTTCTCCAGCGGATCAACTTCCGCCATCCCTTCCTGCGCCATGGTTCCTCTTCTGTCCAGAAGAAGGTTATTTTGCCTGAGTACAAATGCGGCATGTATCCTGCCGCAATCCAATCGTATATAGCAATCCAATCCTGGCGGAGGGTTGCGCTTGCCGGGAAAATGGCTCTTAGCCCTGTCAGCCTGCTGACAGGCTCGTCTTGCCCGGCGGGCTCATGTTGTTGCTTCTTCTCTAAGCGCCAGTAGTGGAAAGCTAACCGCAGATGTCTATAGGTAAGAAACCAATCGGCCTGCTTATCCGGGCCAAGCTGTAACAGTCGGCACAATCCAACGACCACACGGCGATCCCATTTAAAACGTGGAGCGGGTGCATCAGAATCCATTAATACCAGCGGATCAACGGTCTGCCCCTGTGCCCAGAGCTGTCGGGCCATTTCATAGGCAATCAATCCACCGTTACACCAGCCACCAAATTGATAGGGACCTTCCGGCTGCACACGACGCATCGCTCTTATATGTTCTGCCGCGACCTCTTCTAGTGTCGACAGCACTTTTAACCCCTCGAAACGATAGGGCTCAAGCAGATAAAATGGCTGCTCTGGTCCCAATGCGTGTGCCAGCTCCAGGCTATAGAGCGCTCCACCTTCCCACTGCCCATGCAAGAAGAAGAATGGTCGCCTGGACCCTCCCGCCTGTACGGTCACCAGTGGTGCGCGCGTCTCCTCGTGCTCTTCCTCTCCCTGTTCTTCTTCCCCCTTCTCGATCTCCTCCGCGATCCGCTCCACCGTCGCGCCCCCAAACAACACCGATAACTCCACCCGCTTCCCACACGCTTTCTCGATCCGCCCAAACACCCGCACTGCCAGCAACGAGTCTCCTCCCAGTTCGAAGAAATCATCGCGAATCCCGATCGGCTTCACCCCCAGCATCTCTTCCCAGATCCCCACCAGCTTCCGCTCCACCTCTCCCCTCGCTGCCACATACGTCTCTCCTCCCTCTCGACTTCCTCGCTCCGGCTCCGGCAACGCCTTCCTATCCACCTTCCCATTCCCCGTCAGGGGCAACGCTTCCAACTCCACAAAGGCTCCTGGGACCATATAGACCGGCACCTGCTCCTTCACGCCGCGTTTCAGCTCCTCCAGCGTCCGCTTCTCCCCCTCTTTCCACACCACATACGCCACCAGCCAGTGTGCACCCGGACTATCCTCCCTCACCGCCACAATCACATCGCGCACGCCCTCCTGTGCCCGCAACACTTCCTCGATCTCTCCCAGCTCGATGCGATAGCCGCGGATCTTGACTTGCTGATCCCTGCGCCCCAGAAACTCCAGCGCCCCATCTTCCAGATACCGTCCCAGATCCCCCGTGCGGTAGAGACGTCCACTCGCCCCGCCAAATGGATCGGACAGAAACGCCTGACGGGTGCGTTCCTCGTCGCCCAGATACCCGCGCCCGACCCCGATCCCCCCCACATACAACTCACCACTGGTCCCGATCGGCACCGGTTGCTGCCAGCGATCCAGCACATACAGGCGCATATTGGGCACCGCCTTGCCAATTGGGACACTGCGCACGCCTTCATCGGGTGGCTGGTCGATCACCTGATGCGTCACATCATCGGAGCATTCCGTCGGACCATAGGCATTGAGCAGCGGGATCTGTGGATACTGCTCCAGCCAGCGACGACTGAGCTCGACGGGCAACGCTTCGCCCGTGGGGATCATCCAGCGCAAC
>DATJHM010000024.1:0-27083 GCA_035493895.1 Ktedonobacteraceae bacterium | reverse complement strand
TTCGAGGATTGGGACCATCGGCGCACCCTTGCCAAAGACGAGACGAGCCACAAAACACCACAGGTAGGGACCGGGCTTTATGCCGGTCCGCGGCCCCCACCGGCAATCTTGAATATCTCAGCTATTCTTACGTTGATGCGTATTGGTCGCAGACAAGCAGCGCCTCTACGGGATTGACGCGAGATGCTTGCTCCTTATTTCCGTGACATTGTAGACAAGCCGCGCATCTACCCCATATACTCGACCAGCGCTTTCAACAGGTGGCCGATTTTGGGATGCTCCGGCTCTACATGCGGGTTGACGCCGAATTCCTGCAAAGTGGCCGTGCAGGTCGGGCCTACGGAGGCCACCACGGTCTGCGTGTGTAATACCCGCGCCAGTTCGTCCGCTGGAATGATGTCCTTTGCGACGAGGAACAGGTGGCGCACCTGAACCTGGCTGGTGAAAACGATTGCACCCACACGATTCGCGATAAGGTCCGTCACGAGGGTACGCAACGGTGCGATATCAGCTGGTAACTGCCACTCATACAGCATCAATTCTTCGACCTGCGCGCCTCGCGCCTGCATTGCCTGGACCAGCAAGGCATTCCGTTCTCCATAGTGGACCACGGCGGCGGATTGCAGGGTCAGGGGTTGCATGGCCTCTAACAGCTCTTTGGTTGTGAAGGGCTCAGCGGCGATCGCGGCGATGGGTATCTGCAAGCGTCTGAGCGCGCCTCCTGGTTTGGGGCCTCGACAGGCAACGGTTACATGACGTAGCGCAGTGAGCAATTCGTCCTCTCGGCCAAGCTTCTCTGCGACACGTACAAGCGCATTGACACCTACGCCGGTCAAAAAAACGACGGTCTGTAGTGATGAGTCAGTCAGATGATCAATAAAGGCTGACACCGACTCATCGCTGTCCAATGAGGACTCTCGCACCGCCGGAGCACAATAGGGCTCACCTCCATAACGGCGTATCATATCTGCGATCTCGTGGCTCATACGCGCCTCGAGAAGAGCTACGCGTGTCCCGGTAAAATTGCCCATAGGCCATTTCTCTTTCTTTGCTAACTATCAATGGTCAGCAGCATCTCACCCGCCTCGCTCAGCCTGATGGGATACGTTTGCAGCCGCTCGCATGCGTTCTCGATTGGCTCGCCGGTCGCCAGATCGAAGACGAAACTGTGCAACGGACAGATCACCTTGCACGCCCCGACCAACCCATCAGCCAGCGGTCCCCCACGATGCGGACAACCCGGCTGGGTTGCATAGATATTCCCATCACGTGCGCGAAAGATTGCTACTGTTTTATTGGCTACATGAAATGTGCGTCCCTCACCCAGAGGAATGCGCTGAATCGAACCCAGATTATACACTGCTCGAACGATCGCCGCACTTTCTGTTGCTACTCTCTCTTCCCTGAATACACTCATTTTACAACGCCTCCACTTTTGCGACGATGTTTACAGTATCTACTACGTTTGCGAACTGTACTGGCGAAGTGGGCGTAACTGCCTCCTGCCAGGGATCTTTGTACGCATCTACCGCCGCCTGGATCTCTTCATCCAGACGCTGGCCGATCCCTTCGGCATCATCGATCAGCACATGCCGCAGATGTTCGATGCCCAGACGCTCGACAAAACCATAGGTTCGCTCCAGATATTTCGCATGCTCACGATAGTATTGCATAAAACGGCCCATATAGTGTAAGACTTTTTCCTGTGAGTCCACGATACAGAGCACATCACCTTTGCGTACAGAAGCCCCCGCGCCTCCCCCTATATAGATCTCCCATTTTCCCCCCTCGATGGCAACCGCGCCAATATCCTTGACCGTGGCCTCCGCGCAATTGCGAGGGCAGCCCGAGACCGCCAGTTTCATCTTGTGGGGCGACTCGATGCCCTGGAAGCGCTTCTCAATCTTGATGCCCAGGTTGGTGCTATCACCTACGCCAAAGCGACAGAACTCGGTACCGACACAGGTTTTACAGGTGCGAAACGATTTGGTATACGCGTGTCCTGATGGCATCCCGAGATCCTGCCAGACATGCGGCAATTTTTCCTTGGGAATGCCAAGCAGATCAATACGCTGTCCACCCGTCAGCTTTACCATCGGCACCTGATACTTCTCGGCAACTTCCGCGATCCTGCGCAGTTCCGCCGCCGAAGTGACACCTCCGTAAATGCGCGGCACGACGCTGAAGGTGCCATCGTGCTGAATGTTGGCGTGCACGCGATCGTTGATGAAGCGCGCATCCCGCTCATCCTCGTAGTCCTTGCCCCAGATCGTCTTGAGCAGCGAGGCCAGACCGAGCTTGCTGGCGGGATCTTCTTTGCCAGCAGCCAGAGCGGCGAAAACAGCCGAAACACTGCGCAACTCTTGCCCTTTGATGGCTTTGATCAATTCCGGCTTCGTCAGGGGTACGCCCGGGACATAATAATGAATTGAAGGATCTTCAGCCAGTTGATCTCCGGCTGTTAGCTCCAGAAGCTCTTGCACCTGGGCTTTGCAGGTTCCACATCCGGTACCGGCTCGCGTGGCCGCGCAGAGCGTCTTCAACGTGCGCTTGCCAGAATTGACCGAAGCAACGATCTTGCCCTTCGTCACGCCATTGCAATTACAGATCTGCGCATCATCAGGCAGATCAGCAACGCCCGTTCCCTTACTCTCACCGGACAACGAAAACAGCAGTTCCGCACGATTCTCAGGCACGGGCCCCTTACGATCAAAGAGCTGCAACAATTTCGGCACCGTCTGACCGTCCCCCATGACAATGGCTCCGACAAGCCGCTCATCATGAATAATGAGTTTTTTATAGATGCCCCGTCCCGGTTCGGTATAGGTCACGACCTCGTCATCCTCGCAGCAGGGATCTTTCTCGCCCATCACTGCCAGTTCGACGCCCATCACTTTCAATTTCGTAGAGATCTGCGATCCCCGGTAAAGCGCCTGCGTGGTCTCGCTTGTCAGATGCTCGGCCAGCACCTGAGCCTGCTCCCAGATTGGCGCAACGAGCCCGTAGGTCTGACCACGATGCTGTACACATTCGCCAAGCGCGTAGATATCTGCCGCATCTTTACAGGAAAGATCATCATTCACGATAATCCCTTGCTCGACAGCAAGACCAGCCTGCTGCGCCAGCGCTACGTTGGGACGGATGCCCGTGGAAATGATAAGCATATCACAATCGAGCGCTGATCCATCTTCGAAGGCCAACCCGGTTACATGTCCATTGCCAAGTGCTGCGTTCGCTCGCTTCTGCAAGTGCAGACGCACGCCCATCGTCTCCAGAGACTTCTGCAAAATCTTCCCGGCAGGCGGATCAAGCTGCACATTCATCGGATGCGTCGTAACGTGGGCCACGTGCGCCTCAATCCCTCGATTGAGCAGACCTCGTGCGGCCTCCAGTCCGAGCAATCCCCCGCCAATCACCACGGCTTTCTGAGCATTGCCCGCGTACTCAATCATGCGCTGGCAATCATCCATGGTGCGGAAAAGGAAAATCCCTGCTTTCATCTCGCCATCCTCGCCAGCGAGATTCTCCAGCGCAGGCACAAAGGGCGAGCTGCCCGTGGCAATGACCAGCTTATCATACGGCTCTACCAGCTCATCCCCGGCACGCACGACCTTCGCGATCGGATCAATTGCGGTCACACGTTTGCCCGCATGCAGCGTAATATGGTTCTCTTGATACCAGGAAAGCGGGTTGATAAAAATGTCTTTCGGATCATGCGTACCCGCGAGGACGCCGGAGAGCAGGATTCGATTGTAGTTCCCATATGGCTCATCGCCGAACATGGTGATCTCGAACAATTCACTTCCCTGGCGCGCTAACACTTCCTCAACCAACCGCGCACCGGCCATGCCATTGCCAATGACGACCAGACGTTGCTTCTGTATCATAGTTTTTCCTCCCGCGTAGCTGTTCGCGGCTCGATGCGGACCGCACAAACTTTGAACTCCGGCATACGACTGGTAGGGTCCAGGGCCGGATTGGTTAAACGATTGGCAGATTGGTTACCGCCCCAATGAAAAGGTACAAAGATGGTATCTTCGCGTATATCGCCCGTGACTTTGACAACAAACGAGGCCGTCCCCCGCCGTGTCGCCAGCGTGACGGACTCTCCATCTGCGAGCCTGTAACGCCTCGCAACACCAGGATGCATCTCGGCGACCGGATCAGGCGCGTTTGTGCGCAACTGTTCGATGCGCCGCGTCTGCGTGCCTGACTGATACTGGCCGAGGATACGTCCCGTGGTTAAGTACAGAGGATAATCGTTGTCGATCGTCTCGGCTGGCTGCTGATGACGGATCGCGTGAAAGCGGGCCTTTCCTGTGGGTGTGGGGAAACGCTCTTGAAACAGGCGTGGCGTGCCGGGATGCTCCTCTGATGGGCAGGGCCAGTGCACGCCAGCCTCGATTTTCTCATAGGTAATCCCTGCATAATCGGCGCTCCCACCTGCACTGGCCCGCCTCAACTCTGCGAAAATCTCCTGCGCCAGATGATCGCGGCTATACGAAAAATACGATCCCTTGCCCATGCGCGCGGCCAGATCGCAGAGTAAATGCGCATCGCTCTGGATACCCTCTGGCGGCTCGAAGGCGCGACGGCGGAGAATGACGCGTCCCTCGAGATTCGTCATCGTCCCTTCCTCCTCTGCCCACTGGGTCGTAGGTAGCACGATATCGGCCAGTTGGGCGGTCTCTGACAGGAAGAAATCAGCGACGATCAATGTGTCTAACGCCTTGAGACGCTCCTGAATATGCATGGCATGTGGAGCAGACACCACAACGTTCGAGCCCATCACAAAGAGTGTGCGCACGCCGCCTTCTGTGCCGAGCTGATCGAGCATTTCGTACGCTGATTTTCCGGGACCGGGCAGTTCGCTTTCCGCAATCCCCCACACGTCCGCAATGTAACGCCGAGCCGCCGGATCATCGATCTTGCGATATCCCGGTAGTTGATCGGCCTTCTGCCCATGCTCACGTCCGCCCTGCCCGTTGCCCTGCCCTGTCAGGCAACCGTAACCGCTGTAGGATCGACCAACGAGTCCGAGACTGAGCGCGATATTGATGTAGGCCAGCGTATTATTCACGCCCTGGCTCTGCTGCTCAACGCCACGCGCGGTGAGGATCATCGCGGAAGTGGCGGTAGCGAGCATGTGCGCGGCCTCGATCAGTTGCGCTTCAGGGATGCCGGTCAGACGCTCGACACGCTCGGGCCAGTAGGTCGCGGCCATGGCTTTTACTGGCTCGAAGCCCTCTGTCCTTTCGCGAATATACTCGTGATCGATCAGGCCATCGCGAATCAGGATGTGCAGCAGACCGTTCGCCAGTATCGCATCCGCTCCCGGCGTAAGCGCAAGATGCAGCGTGGCCGTGCGCGCGGTCGGAGTGCGGCGCGGGTCCACCACGATGAGCTTGCCACCGTGGTTACGCTGCTCCTCGAAGTATTGCATAATGGGCGGCATCGTCTCGGCAATATTGCTGCCAAGCAGGAGCACGACTTCAGCATGGGCGATATCCGCAACGGGAAAGGGGAGGCCACGATCCAGACCAAAGGCTTTTTGCGAGGCGGTTGCAGCTGAGGACATGCAAAAGCGTCCGTTGTAGTCGATGTTCGAGGTTCCCAGGGCCACGCGTGCAAACTTCCCCAGCAGATAGGCCTTCTCGTTTGTCAGCGACCCCCCTCCGAAGAGGCCCACAGCGTCCCGCCCATAGCGCTCCTGCGTCCGCTGAAATGAGGCCACGACACGCGTCAAAGCCTCTTCCCACGTCACGGGAACGAGCGTACCAGCGGAATTACGAGCCAGGGGAGATTGGAGACGATCGGGATGGGCGAGTGCGGCGGAAGCGGTCCATCCCTTGATACATAACCCGCCCCGGTTCACCGGAAACGAGGCATTCCCGGTAATCGTTGCCTGCTCACGCGTTCCCTGAAGATACATGCCACATTGAAATGCACAATATGGACAGTGTGTCGCAACGCCAGCCGAGGTTTGCGTTTGTTCCAATGCAGTAGCTTTCAGCACGACTTCCTCTCCGTTTACCTGGCAAAGAGATAGCTTTTGCTTCTCGCCTGTTACGCGTCCTACCAGCCAGGGCTTCTTTGCCATCAGGATACTCTTGCTTGGTCTCACTGCACTGTTGTATGCCAGATCTTATATCAAGTATGAAAGGAGAAAAGGCTTATAGCAGCTCCGCTATAAAAATTACGTTCTTTGTTTGACCTGTGAATAGTATAATGTGCACAACACGTCTTTACAATACAGGGGAATAGATCATTCCTCATCTTTAAAAATCCCCCTCTTTTTTGCTTTTTTTCCCTCTCTTTCCCTTCCATTGTACAAAATATACAAAATCAGAGGGGATTGAGCCGCAAATGCCACGCATTTATTTATTATCACCTATTTATTGCGCCTTATCACCCCATTTTATTGGGCACATTGCACAGTTTCTGTTGCGGCAGCTCTTTTAGCAGCGGAATTATTTGTTCCTCTTTGTGCAATTTTTCGTACCCGGGAGATGGGCACGTGTCATAACAATTAGCGCTCTATCGTTCCCTGGAGAATTTCGCCCAGATTCCGGCTGGCCTGGCGCAGCAACAGAGCCTGATCATCCAGGTAATACTGTAAGCGATAGAGCCGTTCTACCAGACGCTGATGCCCATACATCTGGGCGAGGTGCGCAACTTCGATTAAGAGAGGCATGGCTTGCAAAATATCGCCGTGGTAGATCAGCATTTCAGCGCGATCAGCCTTGAGCAGCATCCCCCACAAATTATTGGCGGGCAGGCATGCTTCGGCACGTTCGAGCGCGAGACGACTCTTTTCGCGCTTTCCCATCTTCGCGTAGACCGCCACGCATTCACTGTACACAGAGCCTTTCGTATACAGGAGCAGCAAGGATGCTGGGAGCGTCTGGGGATCGCCTGCCAGTTCCTCGGCACAGGCTATTTCGCGCTCGAAGCCCGCGTAATCTTCGTTGCTCGCATAGGCCCTGCCCAACAAAAGCGCATTATGCCCACGCGCGGCTGCATCGGCCAGAGGCGTGCATTCGCGCGCCAGTTCGAGCAAGGCAATGGCCTGCGCTTTCTCGCCACGACGGCGCAGCATATCCCCCTGATACGAAAGCGCAATATTGAGCAAGGTCTGATCATCGAGCACGCGGGCAATGCGGGCCATCTCCTGAAAATGTTGCAGGACATGATCGACCTCACGTGTGCGGCGGGTAATCGCGTGAATTTGCCCGGCGAGACAGTGCGCGTGGGCGAGTATGCGGAGAAATGCCTGGTCCTCGTTATCAACGGACCGGAGCACATTACGAAACAAAGTATCGATGGTGGAGCGTGCTTCAATGAAACATGCCTGAGGAAGCAATACAGCGACCTGTTCGACGACGTCCTGTATCTGCTCCACGGTAGAAATATGCTGCCTTGCAGCCGCTAATCCCAGCTCGACAGGATTTATTTCCAGAAGATCTGCAATACGCCGCAGATCCGAGATATTTTCTAATACGCGCTCCCCATTTTCATACATACGGAGAGTACGAGCTTCCACGCCTAATTCGCCCGCGAGCTGCTTCTGCGTCAGCCCTCGCGCCTTGCGATGTTCTCGAATGACCTGCCCAACTGCGGAAGAGCGATAGTTCAAATGCTGACCTGCCATCTACTGTCTCTCCTCGCGCTACAACGAGTACACCACGGGACTATCCAGACACGACATTGTAGAGAGCAGATGCTTTCTACAATGTCATGCATACTTTTACAAATTGTAGCACAAAATCAGGAAAAAAGGCCTCCCTCTCTCAAGACTCCCTGAAGATTTCGCAAGCGCTGCTCAATCCTCAATGGCGGCTCGTCATGTTGCCTTTGTCGGCGGCCCCGGCATTTGCACGCGCCTCGCTCGCACTCCGCGCCATCTCCTCAACCGTTTTCGTATGCAGACGCGCCGCCCCGCTTGTCTCGTGCAATCTGACGCGTGTGCCATGCTGCACGGCGCTCTCCAGGCGCTGCTGTGCCTGCGGGATCTCGCTCGCATATTGCGGCAGCCACTGCGCCTGCGCCACCAGCATCTCATCGGTCATCTGCCAGACCTCCTCGGGATTGCAGACCGCGCCCACCAGCGGATCGTGCAACATTGCCTGCTTCAGCAACGTCACATCCCCATGCACTGCCGCCTCCATCCCCATCTCCTGCACGCGCACACTGGCAGCACAGGTCGCGGCACAGGCAAGCGGCAAAGCACCGACAACGGGCATATTGATGCCATTTTTGTCCACATAGCCCGGTATTTCGATGGTGCATCCATCCGGCAAATTGGGAATATGCTGCTGATTGATCACATTGAAGTGTCCACGATAGACGCGCCCGGTTTCGAGCGCCTCTATAATGTAGGACCCATGCTCTTCGCTGCGATGTTCAGGTGAAATCACAAAAGGCTCTTCTTCGAGCCAGCTCGTAAAATCTGTCTCAAACCAGTTGCGTCCCTCGGTACACACGCGCAAATAGCCGCCCGTCTCGCCATGAATCCAGTGGGAAAGATCGATCCATTGCGGTATCTCTTCTGTCCGTTTGCGGTACCAGGGCAGATATTCGCTCAAATGCCCATTGGACTCGGTGCTGTAATAGCCGAAACGACGCAGGACATCGATGCGCACCTTCTCGGTCTGCGGATAGCTCGGATGCGCCTCAAAGAGCTCCAGCAATTGTGGCAGCATATCTCTCCCCCGCCACTGCACTTTGACAAACCATGTCTGATGATTGATCCCGGCGGCGACGACATCGACATCGCGCCGATGCAGCTTCTCATCGGCTCCGAGCAACCCTTCGCGTTTGGCCCAATGTTCGATGCAACGCACAATCTGCCAGTGCGCCCCCTGCACGCCATGACAGAGACCAATCGTCGGCACCTGCCCATATTTGTTGCAGGCCCAGACGTTCATCGCCATGGGATTGGAATAGTTGAGGAAAAGCGCTCCGGGTCTGGCAACTTCGCGAATATCCTGACAAAAATCGAGCAGGGCAGGAATCGTCCGTTGCGCATACATCAGGCCACCAGCACAGAGCGTATCTCCCACACACTGATCGACGCCGTATTTAAGTGGGATATCGATATCCGTCTGGAAGGCGGCCAATCCTCCCTGGCGAATAGTGCTGATCACGTAGTCGCTCTCGGCAAGCGCAGCCCGCCGATCGGTGGTGGTCATAATTTTTGCTGGCAGCTTGTTCGCCAGGATGTCTCGCTGGCAGAGTTGCGCCACCATCGCCAGGTTATGCTCTGAAATATCAGTGAATGCGAATGTTGTATCCGCCAGTTCAGGCACGGCGAGGATGTCGTGCAATAATGTTCGCGTAAAACCAATTGAGCCAGCACCGATCATAGCAATCTTCGTTGACATAGAACGTTTCCTTTCAAAGCAGCCACAATGCGCGCTCCTGCCATTTGCTTCTGGCTGATCAGGACGCGACGCAAGCATGGCAGCATTGCAGTTTGCGCCCATTGCAGCTTTGTGGGGCAAAAGATACTGTTTCATGAAACAGCGTTTGCAAGCGAAAAGCTTTCTCTTAAACTATACCCGAAATAATCGGCGTCTGCCTACTCTCTTGCGGGCGGATGATGGCGGAGGGGGAAGATTTCATGGGGGAGACTGGTGCGGGGCAACACATCCATGGCGGGCCTTGCTGATAGTATGACGATGAATCGCTTCGGCCCGCCATGAACAACACATCCATATACCTAAAAAAAACCAGATAGATAGATAACTACAAATCTTTGCTTACCGACTATTTCGTTCAACCATTCTTCTCAATTGCATATTCTCTTCATGCGCCTTCTGGAGCGCCCTTTGCACAGTCTGCAACTGATCCGCATCCTGCCGCCAGCGTTGCGCCCGTGCCAGCAAATTATTGAGCGGTCCCGAAATTTGCCAGAGCACGTTCCCCTCGACGAGAGGCACGCGAGCGTTCAGATTGCCATTTGCCACCTGCATATGCGTCTCCACGATCTTCTGAATGCTTGACTCCAGATAGCGTTTCTGTTGCGCAACCTCTTTGGATTGGAACGAGAGGTCATGCTCCAGACGAGCCAGCTCTTCAGCACGGTTCGCACGCATCAGCGCCAGCGTCGTACCTTGCACCCATGCATAAGCCACCACCGATACAATGATCTGACTCAGGATAATGGGGATAAGGATACCGGCAAAGGCGATGGCCAGGATCGCGATGAGCTCAGCCGTACGATGCAAATAGTTCAGAGAATACCAGGTAAAAAGACAATTGACGAAAGCGACGACAAACACCCACCACGGTGGAAGAAACGAGACTGCGCACATCAAAGGAAGCACCAGCAATCCATACAGTGGCAGAACCATCATACTCACGCCGCCTGGTGTCGTCACGATATTGACGGTTGGGAATGCAATAAAGGTGAGCACCACGATTGCTCCCGCCAGGCTGACTCTTCCCAGACGATTGAGCAGGGTCGCGCCAACCAGCGCAATCGATGAGCAAATGACGATAGGGACCAGATAGATATTGGTTCCGACATAGGCCGCGGGAATCGAGATGAGGAGTAAGAAATAGAGGGCCAAAATGATCTGGCTCCCTGCTCTTCCTCGCCGAAAACGCTCCATTTCTTCAAACGTTGCGGTATTCGGTGGCATAGACGGGGACGCGATACGGTACCACATCCGTAATATACTGTTCTCCTGAACAGGCTTAGCGGCCAGATATCCTGGTACCGGTGGTGATTCTGGCACATTTTCTTTGAACGAGTCAAAAGAACGAGGAGATAAATCCTTCATAAGAAGTACTCCATTTCAATAACTCCATCACAACAAGGACAGCAGGAGGTTACAGGCAGCAGAGCTTTTCATACGAACAGAAATCTGCTTACGGCTAATTTCTGCCTCCCTGTTGCCTTATGACAACCACACCCATCGATTGCAAGTCTCTCAGGGCTCTCTCTATAACATCCGGGGAGGTTGAGAGCATGTCCGCGATCTTTGCGATATTCTTTGTTCCATCGGCTAGAACAAAAATTGCCCTGTGCATACGTGGTAAGCTACGCATCTGCTGCTGACTCAAGTTGACGGTTCTTTGCGGGAAAAAAATAATCTCTCCTGGCGCGGGGGAGAAAGACTCTGGCGGTGTCGCGGCTTCCTGCTTTGGAATAAACGTCCAGTTAAGCCTTCCCAGACGGGAAAGCTCCTGAGCTGCCTTTTCTCCAGTTACACGCCGTCCACTCGCACCAATAACGGTACAGGCGACGACGTTTCCTACCAGAATGTTGATCTCTACGCGGCAAGGCTCTCGCAAACTTGCGATCCCGGTTGGCGGGGTCTCAGCATGCAAGGTTCCCGTCTGCTGATGCGCTTGCATCACTTGCCGTATTGTCTGGAAATCGAGAGTGTACATCAGACAAGGGCATATCCTATCTCAAGAATTTTGGGAAACGAGATACGTTACGTTACGCTCGGACAATCACAGGACGTTTCTTGTGATCGTCCTGCGTGCCCTCCCCTCCTCACCTGAATAACTCCTACTTACCAGTATGGAAAACAGGAAATATCACTCAAGAGAAAAGGTTTCGTCCCTACTGGCAAGCCGTTGTGTAATGTTCGACATGCGACGTAATGATGGGAAAATAGTAAACGACGCATCTTTATAAAATCTTAATATAGTATATTAGAAAGTTCCTTTAGCATCCTCTTTTCACATACTATTTTTGTATACTATTCTTTATCGTAACGCCACAGTATTATCTTACTTAACGGCAGTGCTGCAAGTATACATAAAAACTTTCTATGAGTCAAGCGTAGCCAGATCTGGCTATGTTAATATTTTGTCCCTCGCGTTTTTCTTCTCATACCACACGAGAATATCACTTGGACCTCTCCTATCTTGCATGTACATCAAGTATGGTACGAAATCAACAAAAATGATTCAAATTCTTTGACGTTCGATATTCCACTATGCTACAATTTTATACGACGTGTTTCTCTTCTATCTACACACGTCACTCCCCATCCCTTTTTTTCGGTATATCTAAAGCAAGCAAGCAATATTGCACAAGATCGCCGCTAGCTAGTAATAGTCGATTTTTGTCCTGGATAAGTTACGAAACGGAGAAGAAGTTTCACTCGCTTTACAAACATACTATGAGGTTAACGAGGGAAAAAGTATGAAACGAGCTATCCGATATAGCTATATAGTTGCATATGGAAAACACTATCTGTTAGAGTTACAGTACCGGTAAAGGTAAGATGTATATTACATGCTACAGGCATAGGGTGCTCTATATCCTAAGGACGCTATTCGGTATAACACCTGTAGAACCCTCGCCATGGAAGGACAGACAAATGACCGCAATTATTCGTGCGGAGCAAGTAAGCAAATCGTTTGTTCACGCTAATCAGGAAATTCCTGTGCTACGTGATATCAGCGTGCAGTTTGCACAAGGCAGTTTTGTCGTTCTGGTAGGACCGAGCGGCTGCGGTAAATCGACTCTTCTCAATATAATCGCCGGTCTCTTACCTGCATCTTCTGGCAAGACCTATTATCAGGATAGCCAGATAAGTAAACCTCGTCTCGAAGTGGGGTATCTGACGCAGAAAGAAACGCTTATGCCCTGGCGCACTATTGAACGCAATATCGCTATGCCCCTCGAGATACGCGAAATCAGCAAAGCCGTTCGCCAGCAAACCACACGCGAGCTCATGGAACGCGTCGGACTGAAGGGCTTTGAAAAACATTATCCACATGAACTCTCCGGCGGTATGCTGCGCCGCGCCAGCCTGGCGCGCATGCTGAGTACTGATCCCGAGACGTTACTGCTGGATGAACCTTTCGGCGCTCTGGATGCCCAGTTGCGCATGGAGCTACAAAATGAGCTGCTCCACCTCTGGTCTGGGACGGGCAAAACGGTGCTTTTTGTCACCCATGATATTGAAGAGGCCATCGTGCTCGGTGACCGCGTCATCGTTCTTGGCATTGGTGGTCGCATTGTTCTCGACGAACCTATTACGCTTCCCCGCCCTCGCGACGCTACCCAGATACGCTTCCAGCCTGCTTTTTCCCAGTTCCATCAGCGTTTATGGAATGCATTAGTGGAGGCACGCGCAAAACAGGAGGTACACCTATGAGTATAACAGCTTCTAGCAAAGAGCAACAACCGCCATCGCCAACACCCAGCAGAAGCTCCACACTCCCCTCGTCTCTCAATATGCAAGCAAAACGTCGCCAGAGACGACAGACGTTCCTCATTCACGGGGGACGCATCTTTTTGCTTGTGGTTATACTTGTCGTCTGGCAGTCAATCTCTGGCAGGCTGGTCAATCCTTTGTTTATCAGTAGTCCTCTGGGGGTGGTGACGCAGGCCATCGCCTGGATCCAGGATGGCTCTCTCTGGTACCATACGGAGATTACGCTTCAGGAAACACTGCTCGGCCTGTTCTTCGGCGTGATCTCTGGCATTGTCCTGGCTCTCCTGCTTGGTCCACAACAGGTACTCGGCGAGATCCTTGATCCTTTCATTATCGCGATCTATAGCATTCCGAAGGTTGCACTTGCACCTCTCTTCCTGCTCTGGTTTGGTATCGATTTACAAATGAAAGTTATTCTGGCCGCGGTCACGGTCTTTTTTCTGGTGTTTTTCAATACGCTCGCGGGCGTACGCAATGTCGATCAGAATCTGATTGATGCGGTACGTCTGATGGGTGGCAAACCACGCGATATTATGTTCAAGGTGATTATCCCTTCGGCCTCCGGATATATGCTTGTTGGCCTGCATATTGCTATTCCCTATGCTCTGATTGGTGCAGTTATCGCTGAGCTGGTAGCGTCTAACCGTGGCCTCGGCTATTTAATCGATGCTTCGGCTGCTGAATACAATACCTCCGGGGTCTTTGTTGCCTTGCTTGTCCTTACGCTCATTGCGGGCATTCTCAACGCTATTGTCGGCTTTATCGATCGCAAGACTTCGCAATGGAAGGCAGTCATGAGGACGGGTAATCAGCAAGCTCCTTAGGACGGAGACGCTACGCGCATGCTTTGATCAAGAGGTGAAATGATGTATTTTTCTTTTCGACAGTCTCTCTTACGCATTTCCGGCTTATTGCTTGTTCTTCTCAGCACTGCTGGTTGCAGTGGCGCGCTACCTTTTGGCACGTCGTCTACCCCCACAAACAGCATGACGCTGAATGTGGGGCAACTCAACGATGGGATCAACTTTTTCCCGTTCTATGTGGCGGAACAGATGGGCTTCTTTAAAGCTCAGGGCGTCATTCTGGGCAAGCGCCCTCGCATTGCAACTGGCCCCATGATGGTCACGGCTCTCGAAAATGGCACGATCGATATCGGCGGCGGCGTGATCACTGATGCCTTCGATATGACGAGGGTCGATTGGGCCGCCAGGATTATCGGCGCTTTGACCAATGGCTATGTGGTCGATGTTGTGGTGAGCAAGAAGTTTGAACAGCAGACGGGTTTGACGGAGGAGAGCCCTCTGGCAGACAAGATCAAGGCGTTAAAAGGCAAGAAGATTGGTATGACCGGTGCCGGTAGCGGTACGGAAGCACTCCTGATCTATCTGTTCCAGCAACAGGGTATGGATGTGCAAAAAGATGCTCATCTTGTCACTATGGGCTCCAATAACGCTGCTGCCCTGAGCGCGCTTAGCAAGAATACCGTCGATGCGCTTTCGTTCTTCTCTCCCATCGGTCAAACCGCCGAAGCGAAAGGCATTGGGAACATTTTTATCAGCCCGGATAATGGCGATGTTCCAGCCTTAAAAGGCGATGTGCATGGCATCTTCTATACCAGACAGACGACGATCGATGCCAAGCCAAAAGCGGTTGAGGGCTTCATCCGTGCGGTCGCCCAGGCGGAAAACTATATTCAGACGAATCCAGATAAAGCGAAGGGGCTTTTGACGAAATATTTGAAGCAGGGGAACGAGGTCTCCAGCTCTGTCTACGCCGCTACTTCGCCAGTGTGGGCGAAGGATCCGCAGATCAGTACCTCAGCGTACGAGGTCGCCTCGAAATTCCATGTGGATGCTGGCCTGATCAGTATTACTCCACGTTATGGCGATATGGTCGCTACTAACACGATTAATGCGGCTCTCAGCTCTTAATCCACTTATCTTACCTATGCGCCCATTGAGCGTGTACGTCCATACCGCTCAATATCACGTTTGTTTTAAGGAGAAATAGCATGGATAGTATTACGACATGGCGACATGTTGTGCAGCGCACAAATGATATCCCGGAAAAGATGCGCGCTGCCGTTCTATTTGGTCCGCGCGATATTCGCGTCGTGGAACGCCCCGTTCCTGCTCCTCGCGCCGGAGAAGTGCTCGTCAAGGTGGCTGTTTGTGGTACCTGCGGGACTGATCTCAAGATCTTTGACGGCCATTTTCCTCTGACTCCGCCTTACGGACAATTTACGCCAGGCCATGAATGGACGGGCACGGTGGTTGCTCTTGGCGAAGGCGTCGATGAGTTTGCTCTGGGAGATCGCGTCGCGATCGAGGCCCACCATGGCTGCGGTCGCTGTGATAATTGTCTCATTGGTAAATATACCGCCTGTCTGAATTATGGCAATCAGGAGAAGGGGCATCGCGCCAGTGGGATGACGACGGACGGCGGCTTCGCTGAATATGCTCTCCATCATGTGAGTGCTCTCTATAAACTTCCCGCTTCCCTGTCACACAAGGCGGCGGTGCTGATCACGACGGCTGGCACAGGACTGTATGGCCTGGAAGCTACCGGCGGATATATCGCGGGACAGAATATTGCGGTGTTCGGCCCTGGCCCGGTTGGCTTAATGACGGTGCAGGCTTGCAAACAGTTGGGTGCGGCCAATGTCATTCTTGTGGGGACACGCGATAGCCGCCTGCAAGCTGGCCTGGAACTTGGCGCTGATCATGTCATCAATGCTCGCACGACTGATCCGGTCAAAGCGATTAAGGATCTGACGGAGGGCATTGGCGTTGATCTTGCCATCGAATGCTCGGGGAATACAGAGATACCGCAAATCTGCGTCCAGGTGACGAAGCGTGGCGGCAAGATTCTTTTCCTGGCTTTCTATCCCGGGATGGTAACCTTCGATCTGAGCGCGGTCGTCCGAGGCGACATTGTGATGTACTCGACCCGCGGCGAAGGTGGGAACAATGTGAAACGGGCCATCTCTCTCGCTGCGCAAGGCAAATTGCAAGGCGACTCTCTGGTCACACATGAGTTCCCGCTGGAGAAAATTGCCGAGGCGTTCCACGTTCTGGAAGAACGGATCGGCGACCCTATCAAGATTGTGATTGTCCCTTAAGGTGTGCGGTTCTCTCTCTGTTCTTCAAGATGAGAGAACCAATTCCCTTTGTGGATCACACCCGGGTTATAATAAATTCTTCGAAAGTGAGAAACGTATGTATTTTTCTATCAAACGCCTGGCATCCTGTTTGTCGGGCTTGCTGCTCATCGGTGTTCTTATTTCCGCTTGTGGCGGCAGCTCCGCTCCGACGGGAACCACCACTGGCACCCCCGGCTCAGCTTCGACACCTGCGCCGGTGACGCTGAATGTGGGGCAGATCAATGATTCGATCAACTTTTTCCCGTTCTATGTGGCTGAGCAGATGGGCTACTTTAAAGCTCAGAACATCACGCTGGGTGAGCGCCCTCGCCTGCAAACTGGCCCTAAGGTGGTCGCTGCCCTCGAAGCCGGGAGTATCGATATCGGTGGTGCGGTGATTACTGATGCGTTCGGCATGGCAAAGGTTGATCCTTCTGCCCGCATTATCGGTGCTTTGACTAACGGCTATGTGGTTGATGTCGTGGTCAGCAAGAAATTCGCTCAGGATACGCATTTGACGGAGGCGAGTCCTCTCGCGGACAAAATCAATGCGCTGAAGGGCAAGAAGATTGGTATTACGGGACCCAACACCGGCACGGAAGCACTTCTGACCTATCTGTTCAAGCTACAGGGCATGGATGCACATAAAGATGCCACGCTCATCAGCCTGGGCTCGAATAACTCTGCTGCTCTGACCGCTCTGGTGCAGAATCGCGTGGATGCGCTCTCTTTCTTCTCTCCCATCGGTCAGGCTGCCGAAGCTCAGGGCGCTGGCAACATTTTCATCAGCCCGGACAATGGCGATGTGCCTGATCTGAAGGGTGATGTGCACGGCCTCTTCTTTACCAAACAGTCGACGATCGATGCCAAGCCTCAGGCTATCGCGGGCTTCATTCGCGCGGTCTCCCAGGCCGAGAGCTACATTCAGGCCAATCCTGACAAGGCGAAGGAACTTCTGAATGGCTATCTCAAGCTTGGTGATAGCGTCAGCCAGGCTGTATATACGGCAACATCACCTGTGTGGGCGAAGAACCCGACTTTGAGCGAGTCCACCTATAATGTTGCGTCACAGTTCCACCTCAAAGCTGGCTTGATCAAGGCCGCTCCACCCTACGATACCCTGGTGGACAGCAGCGTAATTGCGAAAGCGATTGCCTGAACCCGATCATCGCTTATGATTGCATAATTGCAAGAGGCCGACATGATATCCGCTATCGTGTCGGCCTCTTGCGTTAGCGCCCTCTCTCACGACGATGCACAAACTCTTCAATCCACCGCTCAAACATCTCCCGCGCCACCGCATATCCCTGCGTCTCAATCACTGTTTCCAGCTGCAACGCCAGCAAACTTTCCCACAATTGCGCCTGCCTCTCCTTCGTCTGGGCGAGAATAAGCGGTCGAGCCTGCGCAACCATCTCCAACGTCTGCCCGAGCGCCTCACTGAGCACTCGCTCAAGCAACTCTCGCACATAGCGTGCAAATGCAGGCGATCCTCCCCTGGTCGAAATTGCCAGGGTCAAATCCTGACGCTGGATCGTAGCCGGTACCTGAAAATCACTCTCGCCAGGATTATCGGCCACGTTCACCCAGAGCCCCAGCTTCCGCGCATCCTGCGCAATACGCAGATTCACTTCGGACTTATCCGTCGCCGCAAACACCAGACGCGCTCCCGTCCCACTCATGTGCTCCTCAGCATAATTATCGGGGATATGCTCAATCGCCCCATCCGCCAGCAACGCCTGCAAATCAGGATGCAGCACCGCACTGATCACAACGACCCGCGCACCCGCCGCCAGCAATGCGCCGACCTTCCGCGCCGCAACCCGTCCCCCTCCCACAACCACGCAAACCTTCCCTTCCAACGCCAAAAACGCGGGATAGAGCCTGCTTTTTGCAATAGGCGATCCGAGATTCTCGTTCTTCTCTGTACTGTCCATCACCTTCCCCCGTCACGTTTTGAACATAATTCCTTTATAACTCCCATTGCCTCGATTCTTCCGTAATTCCCTCCGTAGAGGCACGGCTTGTCTGTGCCCATACGCATCAACCTAAGGCACATGCGGTTTGGCGCGATGGCCGGGGGGGGACGCGGATCGGCATGAAGCGCGATCCCTACCTCTGCGGTTCGGCGCGATGGCCGGGTCGCTCCTGGCAAGGGGGGGTACAGAGATTGCTCACCCTCGAAGAAACGCAGAGGTAGGGGCAGCGGTTTATCCCTGCCCGCGGCCCCCACCGGCCCTCTCGGCTCTTCGGTTGATGCGTATTGGGCACAGACAAGCCGCGCCTCTACAACATCTGGGCCAATTCACTCCTCTCCTCTCCCCTCTATATCCGCCTCCGTCTGCAACAGCACATCCCTCAACGCCTCCAATGTCTCGGGCTCAGGCTGCTTCCACAATCCCCGCGTGGCCGCTTCAAACAGACGCGTAGCGATATCGCGTAAGGCCCAGGGATTGCTCTTGCGCAGAAAATCCTGCGTCTCGGCATCGAATGCGTAGGACTGCGAAACCTGCTCGTACATCCAATCCTCCATCACCTGCGAGGTCGCATCATAGCCAAAAAGGTAGTCGACGGTCGCCGTCAATTCCAGCCCACCCTTATATCCATGCTGCCTCATTGCCGCAAGCCACTTGGGATTGACGACGCGCGAACGGAAGACACGCAACGACTCTTCTTTCAGATCTCGCACACGCACACGCTCGGGATCGGCACTATCGCCAATATATCGCCGTGGCAATTTCCCACTCAATGCACGAATCGTTGCGATCATACCACCGTGAAACTGGAAATAATCGTCGGAATCGAACAGGTCGTGCTCACGATTATCCTGATTTTTCGCGGCGACGGTGACACGCGCTAACACAGTTCGAAATGCGGTGCGGGCATCGCTCCCAAATGTCGAACGCGTATAGGCGTACCCGCCCCAGTTGACATAAGCTTCGGCAAAATCGCTCGTGTCCTGCCAGTTCCTCTCATCAATGAGCGGCAAAATACCCGCTCCATATGCGCCGGGTTTGGAGCCAAAGATGCGATAGTATGCATGCTCCTGTGGCAGCGCAGCCTCAGCTCCGGCCTCCGTATGACGCACGCGATCGGCATGGACGTGGCGTCTCACATAGTTCTGCTCAGGCGGCTCGTCGAGATCGGCGACCATGTGTATGGCTTCGTCGAGCATGTTGATCAGATGAGGGAAAGCATCGCGAAAGAAGCCGGAAATACGGCAGATGACGTCAATTCTTGGCCGCCCCAATTCAGCCAGAGGGATCACTTCAATTCCTATGAGCCGCCGATTCTCATGCTGCCACTGCGGACGCACGCCCAGGAGCGCGAAGACCTGAGCGATATCATCTCCCTGCGTGCGTAACGCACTGGTTCCCCAGATGCTCAATCCGACGCTTTCGGGATAGCGTCCGGTCTCCCGCATGTGACGCTCAATCAAGGCTTTTGCAAGCTGCGAACCCACTTCCCAGGCGGATTGGCTGGGTAACGCACGCGGGTCCAGCGTATAAAAATTGCGCCCCGTTGGCAGCACATGGACCATGCCCCGCGTGGGCGAACCGCTCGGTCCGGCTGGCACATATTCGCCATCGAGCGCTTTTAACACATGCTGTATTTCATCTCCGGTCCGCGTCAGGCGTGGCAGAAGTTCAGTGCAGACAAAGGAGAGTACAGCCCGAACCTGTGAGAGATCGCCCGTCGTAGCAGCCGCAAAGCACGCTGCGATTGCCTGCTCAATCCCGCTCGTACTGAAATCATAAGCTTGCAGTGTCGCGAGCAACCGCATACAGCTTGCCTCAATCCGCTCTATCGCATCGGAGGCACTTACCATACTCTTTTCTCTTTCGCCATCCTGTTCTCTGAGCACAGCAAGTGCCAGTTGTTCTTCAGGCGTGAGGCGGCGACCGGGCGCATCCAGCAGAGAACCCAGGATCACTCCACACGCGCTGGCAACGGCTTCACGGAGGCTAGGCGTGCCCAGATTTGGCAGGCGGCAGAGGCTAAAGAGCAGGTCGGTCAGTTGCTCATGCTCAGGCAATTGTCCCAGCGTGTGCAGGCCGCCACGAATCTGCGCGCCGGTCAATTCGCACAGGTAGCCATCAATATCTTCGAGAAGATGGGCAAAATCTTTGCCGCGCATCTCGCTCAGGGTCGCGGGAGTGCCATCTTCGGTCAGCTCTTCGTCCCATTCGTGCGTATGGTCGCCGTGATCCTGGCGCACCATGGCCTTGAGATCGGCGTCGAGATTGGCCTCGACTATTTTGTACCATATCTGGCGCTGCAATTCTGGCAGCTTGCTGGGATCGAGCGCCTCCAATTGATAATATTCGTCGACCATCTGTGCCAGTTCCGCGAGCGCTCCATAAGCGCCCGCACTGGTCATGGGCGGCACGAGGTGATCGACGATGACGGCGTGTGCTCGTCGCTTGGCCTGCGCTCCCTCACCTGGATTGTTGATGATGAAGGGATAGATCAGCGGCAGGTCGTCGAGCAACTGGTCGGGATAGCAGTTCTGAGAGAGGCCAACGCTTTTCCCTGGCAGCCATTCAAGCGTTCCATGCTTGCCCAGATGGATAATCGCGTCGGCATTCCAGCCCTGCGCATCACGTAGCCAGCGATAGAGCGCATAGTAGTTGTGCGTTGGCGGCAAATCGGGCACGTGATAAATGGCGTTGGGGTCCATACCATAGCCACGCGGCGGCTGGAGCGCAACAAAAACGTTGCCCAGGGTCAGGCCAGCGAGCGCAATAGCGTCGTTGTGCACATATGCGCCTCCGGGCGGCCTTCCCCAGCGCTCCTGCATCTCTTCCTGGTTGCGTGCAGGCAAATCAGTGAACCAGTTCGCATAGTGCGCAGCCGGAACGCGACCAGCCGCCTGCGCGAGTTGCGCCTCAGTGAGCAGCTCGGTATCGTAGGAGCAGCGATCAATCAGCGCATGGATGAGCTCATCGCCGCTCTCGGGCACATCGTCAATGACATAGCCAGCATTGCGCAGAGCCTGGAGCAGATGCATGAGCGAGGCCGGTGCGTCGAGTCCGACGGCATTGCCGATGCGTGCGGCTTTGGCCGGTGAATTGGTGAGGATGACGGCGATCCGCTTCTGCTCGTTCGGGATACGCCGCAAGCGAGCCCACTGAAGCGCCATGCCCACGATACGCGTAATACGTTCCTGGTCGGCCTGATAGTGCACCAGCCGATTGGCGCTCATCGTAGAAGTTGACGTCTGCCCACGTGCTGGCTCCTCCTCTACGCTTTCCTTAAACGAGAGCGGGACGGTGATGATACGTCCATCAAACTCAGGCAATGCGACATTCATTGCGGTATCGAGAGGCGTGAGGCCGCGTGCGGAGCGCTCCCACTGTCCACGACTGTTACCGGCGGTGATGGCCTGAAGGATGGGCACATTGAGGGCCGCCATTCCCGATGTCTCCCACATACTATCTGCGGCCCCATGCGGATCAACGCTCCCGGACGCAAAACTCATCGCCGTCACGATCACGTCAACGCTCGTGCGCCCCTGCTCATCCACGAAATAGGAGAGGGCCACTGGCAGATGCGATCGGGAATCACCATCTTCAGCCATCTCTTTGAGCGAGTGCGCAAAGACGGGGAAGGCATTCGCGCCCTGTGCTTCAATCGTCTGTATCAAGCTATCCACAAACGCGGTGTTTGCGGACAGGTAATGGGCCCGGTAGAACAAAATGCCGATCGTGGGTCGACTACTATCATGCAGATCGCGCAACTCTGTGGCACTGATCCCGGGCCTTTGTGGATAATAGATGCCATGGCGAGGCTGCGGAACGGGCGGATCGAAGCCAAAGCCGGTCGTGAGGAGATGATCGCTGAGAAAGCGTAAACACTGCTCGTAGTTTTGCACGCCACCCGCTTGCAGATAGGTCAGCACTTCGTGTGCGACTGGCACGCCAACGGTTGAGGAGGCCATCAATTCGGGGTCGAGCGTCTCTGTGCCTGGCAGGCAAACCAGCCATTTCTCTTCCTGTTGCGCCCAGGCTACGAGCCGCTCCATGCCATAGGCGAAGCTGGCTTTCCCCCCGAGCAAGCGTACGATGACCATCTCTACCTGTGGGAGCATAAAGCTTAAAAAGGCATCTATATCGCCCTCACTCTGCAAATGGGCGGGATTGGCGGCGCGCACCTCGGAAAAGTCGCTCGGGAGATGAGCGGTGGCGGCGCGCAGTGCGAGCAGATCGGTATCGGCGTGCGAGAGAAAGAGCATGGCTGGCTGCGCACTATTGCGTGTAACGGAAGGGGCACGCGTCGGCAACGGTATAAAATCCCCATCGGAGGACTGATGTCCATCCCAGACAAAGGATGTGAAGGTATACACTGCAAGATCGGCGGGGGGAGGCATGTAGGCATTGGCGGCTAGCATCTGCTCGACGTAGTCATAAATCGCGAGCACCTGACTCTCGCTATTGAAGGAGTGAAACCAGATATGATGATTATCGAAGAGCAGCAAGACGACATTCGCCAGCGGACAGGGTCCGAGACACCCGGCCATGGTCAGATGAACTTTATTGCGCAGCTTCCGGCGTTCCCATTCAGTATGATACAGCTCGGTCGGCACAGGCGCAAACTTGCGCTCGATATGCCCACAACAGCACCCGCTGGCACAGATGAACAACTGTCCCTGCTTCCGTGCAACATTGACGAGCTTCCCATCGGGCCGAAGCACAAGGTTACGTGGCATTAAAACTCAATCCCCTTCTGCGCACGTATCCCCTGCGACTTATAGGGATGCTTGATTTCGCGCATTTCTGTGACGAGATCGGCATAATCGATCAACTCCTGTGGCGCATTGCGTCCGGTGATGACGATATGCATGGCAGGATTGCGCTGACGCAGGGTGGCAATCACGTCCTCGACATCGATCCACCCATATTTGAAGGTATAGGTCAGCTCATCCATAATCACGACATCGTACTGTCCGCTGGAGATTCTCTCGCGACACGCCTGCCAGCACGCCTGAGCGGCCTCACGATCCTCCTGAATATTCTTGCTCATCCAGGTAAAACCCTTACCGCCAGGAATAATCTCGACGCCCATACGCTGTGCCGCGCGAATCTCGCCCCATTTCCCTGTCGTCGCCTTCATAAATTGCAGCATCACGACGCGCAAATCCTGTCCCCAGCTCCGCATCAGCAAGCCAAGCGCGGCGGTCGTCTTCCCCTTACCATTGCCAGTATTGATAATGACCAGACCCTTGCGCCCGGACGACCCACGCGCACGCGCCTCCGCCTGCTCCTGACGTTTCAGCGCGCGCCCTTCCTCGCTCAATTCATCCACCTCACCCTGAGCAACCTCTTTCGTATCGCCTTCTGCCATCATCGTTCCTTTCCAGAGAATTCTGTAGGTATAAACACCATAACAAGTAAAATGAGTAGTGCTCTGTCAAACCTCATCGTGTCCTTTCTGAAAACGCGCTCGAGAAGCTCGTAGGAAGGCGAGATGGCCGGTGAAGGCGAGATGGCCGGTGGGGGCCGCGGACCGGCATAAAGCCCGGTCCCTACCTCGGCCATTCTTCGAGGAATGGTATCATCGGCGCCCCCTTGTCAAAGACGAGATGAGCCGCAAAACCCCACAGGTAGGGACCGGGCTTTATGCCGGTCCGCGGCCCCCACCGGCCATCTCGCCCCCACCGGCCATCTCGCCCTCACACGTGCTTCTCGAGTGCATTTTCATGGCTGTAGAAAAGATGCCATGACGTTTGACAGACCACTTACTACAACGCTTTTACGCGAAATACCAAATGCACTTCATCCCTCCCAATATCTCCTCATCCTATCCCCCCAGAATTGCCGGAAGGAGCACACTCTGCCCCAACAAAAAGAATATTCCGACGATACTACTAAATACGCCCGTCACTATTCCCAACGAAATCGAGAAAATCACACGATGGCGAGCACTGCGAAATCCCAGCGAGGCCAGCAAACTCATCAAACTATTACAGATGAGCAACCCGAAGACAAACAAAAGCAACACAAATATTCCCGTACGCGCACCCCCAAGCCCCGCAGCAGTCGCGAAAAGAATCACCTGCGTCGGCGTCTCCGCGCCCGCGCCATGCAAAATACCGAGCACGAAACAGCTCCGGCCCCCATAAGTCGTATGCTCATGCAGAACATCCTTACTACGCTTTGTGTGGCTCAATCGGGCCCACCCGCCCTTGAACGCCTCAATAAGCAACATCCAGCGACTACGTAAGCGAAAGGTTTTGCCCTCGCGCACCACTGTCCCGAGTACCCAGATGCCAAGCAAGAGCAGCGTAAAACCAACTATGTGCTCCATTATAGTATCCACCCACGGTGGAAGAGACAGACCAAGCAGCATCGCTACAATCCCAAATGCCAGGATGATCACGCTATGCCCAAGCGCATACATGCTTCCATAGCCTACCGCGCGCCAGGGATGCGTCTGCCCACTCACAATATCGGTCACGGCCGCAATATGATCCCAGTCGATGCCATGCCGAAAACCCAGAAACCAGCTTGTGACGAAAAGCAATACCAGCGAATTCCCCATCTTCCAAATCAACCCTTCCTCTAGTAGACAATACATCCGGTCGACAACGTTTTTAGCGACCAATAAAAAGCCCCGTTGCTGGTCGTGCAACAGGGTTGGAGAGAAGGGTACTCAGGAAGTTCAATCTTTCTCGTCCAGGTGAAGCTATCATGCATCCTGGCGAGAGAGACAACCATCGCACCACCTCTTTCCAGCGAAAAGGTGTGTGCAAAAACGCAAAGGCTGGTTTTCTGGCTTGCCTGCTTCTTCATCCATCAACAGGTCTACAGTAGCGCGACTGCGTCGGATTCATACCGAACTTACCCGATTTACACCGCTCTTCAGCATCGTGAAACGCGGCGATCCTTTGCGCTATTCAATTGTTCAGGTTATGTGTATGCCCGCGTGGGGCAACTATCAGGAGTATATGTTATCCCTCGCAGAAAAAGCAAGTGCCCCGTTTCACGCAGGCCACTGCTCCAGACGCCACGCCATATCCCAGAACATCCACTCATAGCGCGTACTGGTAAGAAAGATCTCTTGCAAACGCGCCTCCTCTTCAGGACGAATCCCGACCGTATGCGTATCCAGCCATTCGCGTATCCATATCTCAACGGCATCGAAATCCGGTGAGGCATACGTGGATAACCAATCGGCATAGGGATGATCGGGCGTCACAGTCTGCGTGGCCGCAAGGTTGATCCCCACTTCCGCATAGATCCAGGCACAGGGAAGGATCGCGGTGAGCAGCTCCGGCAATGTCCCGGTGGTGGCAATAGACAACAGATGGCGCGTATAGGCATAATTTGTCGGAGCCATCGCAATCGCGCCCATCTCAGTCGGTGTGAGCCCGAACCGTTCGCCATACCGCCGATGCAGGTCAGCCTCAACCAGCAGCGTATCCAGCAGATATTTGCCGAATTGCTGCATCTCGCTATGCTCAGAAGCCTTCGTGGCCGCATAGCCGAAAACCTTTGTCAGCACATCCAGAAAGAGCGCATCCTGACAAATATAGAACTGAAAATTCGCCTGTGGCAGCGAACCATCCCCAAGCCCCAGCACAAACGGATGCTCTCCCTGCCGCTGCCAGAGCGGCAGCACACTTGCCCGTAATCGCTCGCTCAATTTCTCTGTCTCATATTCATGCGAAATAGTTTCAGATCCCATAGTTTTCCCTCTAACGTATCTACAATTCACAAGCATATCGTGTAAACAGTAGTGGCACGGTGGAGTGATAACGGAACTGTGCCTGGGAACTCGCACGATTCCGCTGGCTCCGCAGGCGTAAATGGGCGAACAAGGGTGGGTGCCCTGTGTCCAGATCTTGCAACATGAGCAAGCCGGTGCACGAGACCATCCACCCCTCCGTTGCCACCATCGCCTCCGCATCTTGCTGTATCGCTCGATTTCCCAGGCACAGTTCCGTTTCACTCCACCGTGCCTCTACTCTTTTTACACGACATGTGTTTATTATCCTAAAATGCATCACAGTTCAAGATCAACAAAGTACTGGCACGGGGAGCTTCAGTGGAGAGAGAACATGAGAGGACACCAGAGGCTGCAAATTGCTTTGCTTGAATGCCTGCATTCCCTTCGCTGGTATTACCCAGATCAGGTACAAAGGGTCTCACCCACTACGGCGGTGCTCTCAGCTCGGCTACACCAAGCTCCCCTAGCAAACGCTATTTACTTGTAATGAAACTATCTTACCATCTTTTCTTTAGACGGTGCTAGCGGCTCTCAACAAGGAGTTTCCAGGCGAGAAACGAATTATCCTTTTTCCAGAAATCAGAAATTTTGCGATCCTTCACCCGTACGATGGTAATCCCGTTCAAAGCGATCTGCTTCCCGGTTGGCGTCCCCATCCCCTCGCCTGTATGCGTACCCTGTGCCCTCCATTGCATAACAACCTTATCGCCTTCAGCAATGAGATCATCAATCGTCGTTGTCCAATCTGGAAAGGCGGCGAAAGTTTCAAGAACCGCCTGTTTGTAGAGTTCACGATGCGGTTGTGTAACATCGCCCTCGATCTCATGATTCACAAAATCATGAGCAAGCAACTCCTCTACAATTGCCACATCTTTCACATTCCAGGCCTGTTCATAGAACTGACGAGCGATGGTTTTGTTAGCCATTTCGGTCATAGTTTTGCCCCTTGCTTATCATGATAGCATTCCTGCATATCAATTTCATCATGCTTTTTCTCTTTTATCTTTTCATATTCTAGTGTTTTT
>DATJHM010000023.1:0-5751 GCA_035493895.1 Ktedonobacteraceae bacterium | reverse complement strand
CGGTATTCCTCACTTAGGGGTAGGTACCCATGTGTTACTCACCCGTCCGCCACTCCCTACTTGCGTAGGGCGTTCGACTTGCATGTGTTAGGCACGCCGCCAGCGTTTATCCTGAGCCAGGATCAAACTCGCCATACAATTGTTTTTATATGCAAATCTCTCTAAGAGACTTACGTTCAATTGGTGATGTCAAGCTCAAAACCATGACAGGTTATGTGTTTCTCTTGTTTCCTTATCACTCTTCAGTTGTTCAGGTTCTTTTCAGTCACCTTCGATGTCTTCGCATCGTTCGCGCTTTTCGATCTCTCGTTTGGCGCACGAGAATAATATCATTGCCCCGCTAATCTGTCAAGGGGTTTTTTGCGAATTTTTTTATGAATTTATAAATTCGTAATTTTGAGAAAAAAACAAAGGCCAGACGCCCTTCTTATCATTCCGCCCCCTCCTGGCGCTCTTTTGTGCGATGTTCTCGCAAATGAATGACATTCTCTTTCTCGTCTGTTTCCTCACTCCCTGTCTGGCTTGATTGCTCCAGATAATAGCTAATCGTCAAGGCGGCCCCGACGCCGAGGGGGATCAGGCCCGGCAAAAGCCAGGGACCCAGATGAAACGGCGTATTGGTAAAGGCGGTCGGCAGGAAAAAACCTACGGGGTACAATCCGATGGTTAAAGAGAATCCAACCATCATCGTAATCAGGCCAGCACGGAGAATACCACGGCTACGTCGATGCTTCTGGGTCTTATGTGGATTTATCCCCTGCCTGATGAGCTCCATATGCTCACGATGCTGAATATAGCGCAACAAGATAATGAAGCCAAAGAAGATGGCAAGCGCAAATAACCAGCCAATGAGTACTAGTAAAACATTCAAAGACATATGCTTTCCCTCTCAGTGAGTATTCACTACGTGCTATGATATGATACATGTAGCAAAGAAGATGTTTCACCTGAAATTTGAAACTTTTTTCATTCCACTACTCTCTAAGCATAGTAATTATGAGTGATTTTTTATCGCAGCCGCTGCGCAGTCTGGGTCTACAAGTGCCGGCTATTACCCCGGCTCAGACCGAACAAGACGATGTCGCACTCGTTATTGCCAGCCGAGCCGGAGACCAGGATGCCTTCGCTCTGCTGGTACAACGTCATCAGCGCCGGGTCTTTAATCTGGTTTTTCGTATGCTTCAACAGTATGAAGAGGCAAACGAAGTAACACAGGAGACCTTTCTGGCTGCCTGGCAGGGCCTGGGTTCATTCCGAGGAGATGCGCGTTTCTCCACCTGGCTCTATCGTATTGCCTACAATTGTAGCCTCAAACAGCTTGAACTACGAAAACGCGATAAGGCACTGCAAAACGCGATGCAAGAGGAACATATCAGTAGTGAGGAGCAGATCAGCACGCATCTGGAGGCACAAGATCGCCAGCATGTCGTACGTGAACATCTCTCACAACTACCTGCTAAATACCGAGCGGTGCTCGTATTACGTCATTTACAAGAAATGACCTACGAGGAGATGGCTGAAATTCTCACGATGCCGATCGGTACCATTAAAACACATTTGTTCCGCGCTCGCAATTTGCTGAAAGAACGTTTGGAAGCGTTCTACAAGAACGAAGAATGAGGGAGAGGTGTTTATGCGCTGTACAAAGGCGGTCTGGCAGTTACAGCTCTATCTTGATCAACAACTGTCATTGGCAGAAATCCGTGCTCTTGAGGCGCATCTCTCGATCTGCCCTGCCTGCCGAGCAGACTTGCATGCTCTGGAAGAAGTAACCCGGACGCTCTCTACCATGGAACAGGTGATTGAGCCTGCTCACCTGACGACGCACATTATGCAACGCGTCGCTCTGGACGTCCAACACAAAGAAAAAAAAGGGCGCGAATCATCCTTTGTGCTATTCCGCCTCTCACTTCACGAACTCCTGGCAGCCATCCTGCTGGCGACGGTCTCTACACTAGGACTCATTCTTGCTCAACCAACACTGCGCACGACTTTACCAGTGGTAAATGGGCATGATGCTGTCTCTACGTTCTTTAGCAATTTCATGCAGAATCTCACGACGATGAATTCCGGGACCCTGAGCCTTATCTTATGGATCATAGGCACTATCCTTGGCGTGTGGATCACGCTGGCGCTGGCTGGTGATGAGATGCGCTCTGAATGGTATAAAGCTGTGATGGACCGCTTACCTGTCTGGTAATTGTGTAGAGCTATACCATCACAAATAAACTGGGAGAAAAGGATGTCAATGGAGATGCCAGGGAAACGACGGCCCCATGAGATTTTCACTGGCCTCTTTCTCCTGGTCCATCCCATTCCGGTCGCCATTCATGTGGTGGCGGTAACTTTCTTCGTATTGCTGGCGGCATGGCCGGTTTTAGCCTGGCCTGAAATTCTTTTGCTCATAGGAGCACATACGGCAATGCAGGTAGCGATTGCGATACACAATGATTATTGTGATCGTGCAACCGACACTCTGGGCAAGAAAAAGAAGCCCATTCCTCTGGGCCTGATCACACCCCGCGAGGCACTATATGGCAGTATATGCTGTATGGCGCTCATGCTATTGCTACTTTTACCACTCAGCAGACTGGCAGGCCTGATTTCGTTGCTCTATCTGGCGCTCGCTCTAGGGTATAATCTGGGACTGAAAGCAACGCCTCTGAGTGGTGTGGTATTCGCTCTGGCTATACCGCTCATTCCACTCTACGCGTTTGTTGGCGTAGAACATTTCACATCGTTTCTCGGCTGGTTTACTCCTGTAGCAGCGCTGCTAGGAATTGCCATCAATCTGGCTAACTCGTTGCCCGACCTTGAGGAGGATCGAGCAAGCAATCTTCACACGTTAGCGGTTGTGCTGGGAAGAAAAGCCAGCTATCTCGTGTGTACCTTGTGTGTTCTGTTGAGTGTTCTCCTGATTGGTTTTGTCTCGCTTGTCCAGCTCGTTCCTACACAAAATCAAATAGTGCTACCGCTTCTCTTTGTGATCTGTACTGGAACAGTGGCAGCATATTTTTATTTCAGAGATAGGCAGGAGAAAGCCCTATCTCAACGCTATTTTTATAGCATTGTGTGTGCCAGCCTGTTACTGGCAATAGGATGGATAATAGGAGTGCTACGCTAATGCCTCTGCGCCTGACTCCACTGGAATATATCCTGGCCCGCCTCAACTTGCTCCCAACGCCATTATTTGATACCCCACTGACGGTTGGCATTGCCAAAATGCTGGTCACAGGTTGCGAGCTAGGGCTCTTTGATCTTCTTGCGACACGGGGAATGAGCCGAGACCAGCTCGCAGAAGCGCTGAGATGCCACCCACAGGGCCTTGAGCTGCTTCTCCAACTATTAGTATCTGCGGGCTATTTACGGCTCAAGAGGGGGCTCTATTGCAATACACGCCAGACACAACGCTGGTTGGTCAATAGCTCACCACTGAATATCGCGCCCTACATCATTCACAGTCCTGATATCAGTGCTATCTGGGAACATATGCCGGAGGTGATCCAGAACAACGCGCCTGCAATGCGGATGCCTTATGACGAGGATGCCAGCACACCAGAGCAACAGCGCCTGCTGATGCGCCATTACGCAGGACTGGCTTCGCTCGCCACGACGTTGGGACGCGAGGTTGTCTATCGCGCCAGGCTGCCTGCAAAAGCGCAACGACTCCTGGACGTAGGGGGCTCGCACGCGGGATATAGTGCGCTCTTCTGCCGTCGTTATCCAGGGCTTCAGGCAACGATTCTCGATCTTCAAACCGGCATTGAAGCGGGACAGCGTACAGCGGCTATCATGCATCTGAAAGAGAGAATGAGCTTCATCTGCGGCGATATTGTGCAGGATGAGTTTGGTACACAGCTCGAAGGCCAATTCGATGTCGCCCTCTACTTCCACATCGCCCACTTGCTCCAGCCCGAGCTCAATCAGCGTGTTCTGGCGAAGGTTGTGCAGACGCTGAGGCCGGGCGGAGTCTTAGTTTTTGTGGATCAGGTAACGGACCAGACGCACGGCTCACGGCTGGCTTCGCTGATGGTGCAATTCATGGCCCTGACGATGGCAACTGTGGGGGGAACGTGCTATCCGTTTGCGACGGTGAAAGAGTGGCTGGAGGGATTGGGGATGGGGGAGATACGCCGGTACAGATTGCTGACGCCGGGCGCGACGCTGATTACTGCGGTGAAACAAAAGTGAGCAAACAAAAAAGCGATGGCAGTTAAGGGGGTAAATGCCATCGCTTTAGTCGGGGTGAGAGGATTTGAACCTCCGACCACTACAACCCCATTGTAGTGCGCTACCGGGCTGCGCTACACCCCGTTTTCGGAACGAAGTTAGTATACCAGAACTGGCATTATCCGTCAAGACTTTTTTGCCAAATTTCTATAGGCAGATAATTCCTCTCTTACCCATTCTGCACAATATAGCCCTATACATAAGGCAGCTAGTGCAAAACGGTAGAGGCATATTGCTTCAAATAAGCTGCAATCAAAAACGGATCACCATACGCGTTATCTTGCACAACAGTGACCTCATTGTCAGTACGAGTATCCACAAAGGCCAGCGATGTAGGCGTCCTCCTGCGATTGCGCATCCAGCGTTGGCCGGTGCCCGATACGTTGCGCCCGACAAGAAAGGCCGCCACATTATCACCAATGCCAGCTACATCGCGCACAGTCGCATGATCTTGCAGATTATCACGATCGGGGGGCGGTACACCACGTGCAGTTACATGGCGAACTTCAAGCAACGGCACATGTATCACCTTTTTCCCCTCCTGCTTTACAAAATCCTCAGGCGTAATTACAATGATATGCTCATCAGCATGGCGCAGGCGTAGCATATCCTGCACAAACGTCCAGGCACTCCCCAGACCAACAAACAAAAATATGCCCAGAAGAATCGTGGTGATCACCGCTTGCGCGATACCATGCTGGTAATTCGCAGGGATCACCGCCGTCGCAATTGCCACGAACAGCCCCAACCCCATCACGATACCAAAGGCCCAACCCAGCAGACCGGCAATGACTTTTCGTCGTAGCAATGGAAAAATGATCCAGCCCTCTGGCATTGCGGCATCTTGCTTCGCCCGTGCCAGGATTGCATTCGCGTCCATAATGTCCTCATTATTTTCGAAAAAGAGAGTCGTACTGAACAGCATACTATTTGCCATATTATATCAAACAACGAAACATACTTGCCCATGATCCTGCATCCTCATCTCTCTCCAGATCATCTGCATGACCACATTTTTTTAAAATCTTTGTGAAGCCCTGAAGCCTTCACAACCAAAACTTGACAGTATTACCCTCAGAGGGTATAGTTTTAGTAGTCAAAGTGAGAATGATTATCATTATTAGGGTGACCTAACATGGAAAAAACACTAAACGCAAACGCAAAAGCGGTATTGGATGTCGTGTGTTCTACGCATAACCATCCAACGGCTTCAGAGGTATACGCGCTGGTGAAACAGCAACGTCCCCGCATCGGGCTGGCAAGCGTCTACCGCATTTTGCATCATCTGGTAGAGCAAGCATATATCCTGGAGCTGCCATCGGGCGATGAGGGAAGTCGATACGATGGGAATATCATGAGGCATGATCATGCGATCTGTCGCGCGTGTGGCGCGCTCCTTGATGTACCCGTTGAGGTTGTATTCTCACCTCAGGCTTTACAAGAGGCAGCTCGCACCGTCGGGCTTATACTGGAATCACACGAGGTGCGCTTATATGGGTTATGCGCTTCGTGCCAAAAAAC
>DATJHM010000022.1:0-13943 GCA_035493895.1 Ktedonobacteraceae bacterium | reverse complement strand
GGCATCGAGTCTATCGATGCCTTTTTCAGCCAATTGATGCCACAAGCATTTGCCTCCGTGCTCATTCCGCTGATCATCGGTCTGGTCGCCCTCGTGATCGATCCGCTATCCGGCCTGATTCTACTGCTCACCACACCGGTACTGCTCGTGTTCATGTATCTCATCGGACACATGGCGGCTACGCATACGAAAAAGCAGTGGAACCAGCTCAGTCGCATGAGCGCGCACTTTCTCGATGTCTTGCAGGGGCTGACCACGCTCAAACTCTTCGGACGAAGCCAGGCGCAACGAGAGACGATTGGCCGCATCAGCGATCTCTTCCGCGCAACCACCATGGATGTGCTGCGCGTGGCCTTTCTGTCGTCACTCGCATTGGAGATAGGGGCGACCATCAGCACAGCAATGGTCGCGGTTGAGATCGGCCTGCGTCTGCTCTACAACCAGCTGGCATTTGCTCCGGCCTTCTTCGTGCTACTGCTCGCACCAGATTTCTATCTGCCGCTGCGCACGCTCGGTGCGAAATTTCACGCCAGTATGTCCGGTTCCGCCTCGGCACAGCGCATCTATGAGATTATGGGGACGCCCATTCCAGGCGCTGAGCAATCGAGTGTTTTGCCCTCAGCAAAAACATCGAAATCAATCGATTTCCGTAACGTCACCTACACCTATCATGATGGGAACGGTGACGAGCATCCAGCGTTGCACAATGTCTCTTTCTCCATAGAGCGGGGACAAAAAGTCGCGCTGGTTGGGCCGAGTGGCGCAGGAAAATCAACCATTGCCAGCCTCCTGCTGCGCTTCAGTGAACCACAGGCGGGTGAGATTGTCATTGACGGGACGCCTCTGGCGGCCATTCAGCCACGTGTATGGCGGGAACAGATCGCGTGGATACCCCAGCGCCCTTCTCTCTTCAACGTCAGTATCGCCGAGAATATCCGTATGGGACGCGCTGGCGCAACCATGGACGAAATCATTGCTGCGGCACGTCAGGCACAGCTTCACGAGTTTATCGAGGCGTTGCCCTCTGGCTACGAGACGATCGTCGGCGAGCGAGGCGCGCGGCTCTCCGGAGGTCAGGCGCAGCGACTGGCGATCGCGCGGGCCATGCTCAAAGATGCGCCCATTCTTCTGCTCGACGAGGCGACTGCGCATCTGGATAGCGTGAACGAGCAGGCGGTGCTGGATGCCTTGCACACACTGATGCAAGGACGTATTGCGCTGATCATCGCCCACCACCTGCATACAGTGCGTACTGCCGATCACATTATCCTGCTGGCTGGCGGCCAGATCATCGCCACTGGTACCCATGAGCAGTTGCTGGCACATTCCAGAGCATATTGCGATCTGGTCGGCGCATCTGAGAGGAACTTGACGATATGAACGGCACCTTCTGGCGTCTGATAAAACTGGCACGGCCTATCACTGGCTGGATGCTCGTTGCCGCGCTGCTCGGCGCGGCAACGGTCGCAAGCGGCATTGGACTGATAACCACCTCAGCCTACCTGATCTCCGAAGCGGCGCTGCACCCTTCGATTGCGGCCCTGAGTGTTGCGATCGTCGGCGTACGTTTCTTCGGCATTGCACGCGGATTGCTGCGCTATGCCGAACGGCTCGTGACGCACAATGCGACGTTTCGCCTGCTGGCACGTCTACGCGTCTGGTTTTACAGCGCACTCGAACCACTTGCTCCAGCGCGCCTGCTACACGACGCTCATCCCATCGATACTGCGACCAGTAGCGGTGATCTGCTGAGCCGCATTGTCTCCGATATTGAAACGTTACAAAATGTGTATGCGCGCGTGCTGGCTCCGCCGCTGGTCGCGGCTCTGGTGGGGGCAGGCATGTGGTTCTTCTTCGGTGCGTTCGATCCGCGACTGGCCTCGCTCTTCCTGGGACTGTTCCTGCTTTCCGCTGTCGGTATTCCCTTCCTTACCCATCTCCTCAGTCGAGAGGCAGGTGAGCGGGTGGTGGTGTCACGCGCCACGCTCAACGCGCATATTGTGGAGAGCCTGCAAGGCATGGCTGATACGCTGGCCTTCGGACAGGAAGACCGACAGGCAGCGAGAACTCGTGAGCTCAACCAGCGCTACATTGCGGCTCAGTTGAAGATCGCGTCCATCAGTGGACTGCAAGAGTCGCTTGGCTCGTTCTTTATGAACGGAACCGCGCTGGTAATGCTCATTATGGGGATCACGCTCGTGCATGCCGGGGAGCTCAATGGAGTCTTTCTGGCACTGCTGGTGCTGGGTACTCTCGCCAGCTTCGAAGCCGTCCTGCCTCTTCCAGTAGCATTCCAGCAGATGAGTAGCAGTCTGACGGCTGCCCGTCGCCTCTTTGCGCTGGTCGATGCGGAGCCAGCCGTGCACGATCCAGTGCAACCAGTGACCATGTCTGCCCGTCATGATATCGCCATCGAGCACCTTTGCTTTCAGTATCAGGCCGATGAACCTTATGTGCTGGACGACGTAAGCTTCACGTTACCGGAAGGGCAATGTGTTGCGCTGGTGGGACCGAGCGGGGCTGGCAAATCGACCATCGCTCATCTTTTGTTGCGCTTCTGGGATTACGACGAGGGTCACATTTTCCTCGGGGGACGGGAACTGCGCAGTCTGCCCCAGGATAACGTGCGCAAGGAGTTCAGTGTGGTCACGCAGGATACACATCTCTTCAACACAACCATCCGCCAGAATCTCATGATTGCACGACCGGCAGCCGACGAGGATGAGATGATTATGGCAGCGCGGCAGGCACATCTCCACGACTTCATTCTGTCGCTGCCACGCGGCTACGATACAGAGATCGGCGAGCAGGGCCTGCGCCTCTCTGGCGGTCAACGCCAACGTCTGGCGATCGCGCGTGCCATGCTCAAAAACACCCCTATCCTCATCCTCGACGAACCTACCGCCAACCTGGACGCCATCACCGGCCAGGCGATCATGAACGAACTGCGCCCACTCATCGCTGGCCGCACAACCCTGCTGATCACTCATTGCCTCACTGACCTCGATCTGGCCGATGAGATTCTCATGCTGGACAATTGTCATCGCATCTTGATCACTTAAGGAGAGACCAGCGTGCTTCTCGTGAGAGGATCACCGCCTCTTTCCCCCAGTTTGACGAGAGAGAGATAGCCCTCCAGTTGCTCCGGCGTGAAGTGGACAACGGTTAGAGGATACAGAGCGCGATCAAGCGTCCTCGGCAACGTGATCGTTTCCGTGATGGTTGCTTCTCTGGGAGAAGCGTCTTGTATACCAATAAAGTATTGTCCCTCACTTGTCCTGCCGAGGATCTGGTACGTTTCGTTTTGAAAGCAGCGAAACTCCTCTAATCTGTCTGCACGAATCCATTCTTTTATCTTCCGCTCTTGCTTTTCCTGCTTGCGCTCTTCCGCACTCATGCACTGGTACTCGTATTTGAGCCTCTCATATTCTGCCTGCATATCTGTTTTTGCCTGTTTTTCTGCGTCCGTCCTGGCAGAACGTTCGTTTAAGAAGTGGTTCACTTGCTCCATGCGCTCGGTAAGCGTCGGCTCAAACTCTGGATTCTGATAGACCCTGACGTGCAATCGTCTCACGACCCCGCTCCACGCGATCTCAATCCAGCGCAACGCTTCGAGGTCATCTTTCTTCTGGTCTAATACATTTTTTACGCGCGTAATGTGCTGCCATGTATTTTGTTCAATAGCATCCTTCTTCATATTTTTCAGGACGTGTGCTCCGATGTTTGCCTCTTCCAGGAGGATCTCTTCTCTGGTCATTCCCGGTCGTATAGACGTCCTTTCCGAGCCCGCATAGTATCCCTCCAGCCCGGTGTAAGGCAGTTCCTGTTGCGTGCCATCCTGCCCTCGCGCAAAGGGGTTGCCCACGATGGCCCCACCTCTCCCCTGCCGGAGCAACAGGAAAGCAAGGTGATGTATATCACGGGTATGGCTCCCATCATTGCGATAGAGCTGAGCAAGAAAATCGCTGCGAATTTTTTCGCGTTGCGCCTGCTTTTCATGCTCAGTGAACGACTCTGCTCCTGCACCAGATACAATTGAGATATCTTCCAGAGTAACAACCTCTTTCCCCAGTAGCGGCCATTGCTGCTGTATTGGAGGAGGCGTCATTTCCGTGCCGTGGTCACCACCATCATCTTTGCCGTGGTCATCATCAGCTTTACGGCGCTGGTGGAACGCTTCTTTTTCTCTCATACCCGTTTCCTCCAGACATTCCTGCTTGTGCTCTCTTTTTTCTACGAACCGCTCCATTGCGGACAAATGCATACATGATCCATCCTCTTATTCGCTATTACCAGTGTATCGTGTAGAAAGCACAAAGCCATCTCAATCATAAAGATGGCTTCTCAAAGTGATCACGCCTCGCTATTCAGATGATATCCATACCACTCCAGCACAATTGAGCGAACACATGAACCTCTTTTGTGGCAATGATACCCCGTATTTCAGCACTTCTGGAGAGGATATGCACACAGGTCAGGCATTTTTTGAGAGTCTTGCTGGCAATGGGAGGGTTGACGTTCCTGCGTCAAGATGCAGAATACTTCCTGTCACTTGAGCCGACTCATCAGAAGCCAGGTAGATCACGGCATACGCGGTATCCTCGACGCTTTGATGCCGCCCCAGTGGGAGCATCTCGCCAACACGCAAAAGGTCTTCCTCGCTCATTCCACGGCCTTTCTGTAAAGCCTTCTCTCCTTCTGTGAGAACCCAGCCGGGAATAATATAATTGACACGAATACGGTCCGGGGCATAAGCTCCTGCCAGTGTACGCGTTAAAGCGAGCAAGCCACCCTTGGCGGCGGAATACGCCACCAGATTGGGAGCGCCTTGCAGGCCGTGGATTGAACCAATATTGATAATGCTTCCTCCGCCACGCGCACGCAGATGGGCAACAGCATACTTACAACAAAAAAAAGCGCCTCGCAGGTTCACATTCAGCATCTGATCCCACAAATCTGCGGTGGTTTCCTCCAGCGTCGCACGCGGGTACCAGCCTGCATTATTGACGACAATATCAAGCTGCCCATAGGTCTGGACCGCCATGTCCATCACCTGTTGACACTGCTGCTCTTCGACCACATCGAGCTGCTGAAATATCGCCTCGCCGCCCTTCTCGCGGATGCCTGTCACAACGGCCTGACCAGCATCCTGCTGGCGATCGGCGATGATGACACGTGCCCCTTCACGCGCAAGCATCTCAGCGCATCCGCGCCCGATGCCCTGGGCTGCACCTGTGACAACAGCAACTTTGCCCTGGACTCTTCCTGTCATGATTTGTGCTCCTTAGAGATAGTGTTTAGGATGCGTTCGCGGCTCCTTCCATGAGATGACGAACGTTCCTCCTTTCGAGTATAGCATCAGGATCACCTGCTGAACAAGCATTCTCCATTAATACAGACTCCGCAGGCATCTATACAGGAGAAAAGCGAGGTAAAACTCGACGTGAGAGTGGCTTTTATGGTACTCTGGCAGTAAAGCTACCAGAGAAGCGAAAATGCTTGCTGAAGCATGAAGAAGGGGTAATAAAGCATGGAACTCATCGAACGTTACCGGGGAAGTCTGCTCGGGCTGGCCGTGGGTGACGCAGTAGGAACTACCTTAGAGTTCAAGCAACCAGGATCATTTACGCCCATTGATGATATGATCGGCGGTGGCGCATTTCGCCTCAAACCCGGTGAATGGACTGACGATACCTCTATGGCGCTCTGTCTTGCTGCCAGTCTGATAGAATGTAAAGACTTCAACGCCCGCGACCAGATGGAACGCTACATCCGCTGGCGCGATCAGGGCTATATGGCAAGCAACGGACGATGTTTCGATATTGGCGCAACGGTCTCTTCGTCCCTACGAGAGTTTGAACGAACGGGCATTCCCCTTGCAGGTCCTGATGGACAGTTCACAGCTGGCAATGGGTCGATTATGCGGCTTGCGCCTGTCCCTCTGTTCTACGCTCTCCATCCCCGTGAGGCCATTGAAAGGTCAGAGGAGAGTTCTCGAACTACTCATCAGGCTCAGAGTGCACTGGATGCTTGCCGCTATTTTGGAGGGCTGATTGTGGGAGCGCTTCAGGGTCAAAGGAAAGAAACACTGCTCTCGGAGCTCTATAGCCCTGTTACAAACTACTGGCAGGACTATCCACTTGTGCAAGAGATTGCTGAAGTTGCCGCTGGCTCATTCAAGGAGCGCAATCCACCTGCAATCAAGGGCTCGGGCTACGTCAAAAAATCCCTGGAAGCCGCGCTATGGGCATTTTTCCATAGCGATACATTTCGCGATGGGTGCTTGCTTGCGGCCAATCTGGGAGATGATGCAGATACGACCGCTGCGGTTTATGGGCAACTTGCAGGCGCATTTTATGGTGAGGAGAATATCCCACATGAATGGAGAGCACGTCTGGCACAGTATCAACTGATCAAAGATATTGCCGAGCAGCTCTTTCAGCTGGCAGCGGGGCATCCTCTTTGAGAGCGGGTAAATAAGGTGGCCGATGAGTCTGGAGCGTGGTTTTTCGTGCCATTATAAGGCTAGAAGCCGCTCGATTTTGTCGGCAGTCCCCGTGTTGCGACGCGGAGTGTGAATCAGCAGCCGAAGATCCGGGGAATCGACCGTCTGGAACAAGAGAAAATCAAAGGCCAGTTCTCCTACAAACGGATGATGCATCGATTTCCGCCCTTCTGGAACATTGAGCACCTCATGATCAGCCCATAATTCCCGAAACTCCGGGCTGATACGACTCAATTCAGCAATTTGTGTGGCCCACCAGGGATCTTTAATAAAACGACCATAGGCCGCGCGAAATTGCGCCAGATACACGCGCGCATGTTCCTCCCACTGCTCATTTAAAGATGGCGAAGTGAATAAGCGCCAGATCAAGTTTCGCCCTCGCTCGGACTTCGTTTCACAGTCGCCAAAAACGGCACAAAAGGCTGTATTCCACGCAACGACATTCAAACGAGCATCAACGATGGCCGCAGGAATGGTCTCAAGCTGGTCAAGAAAGTTTTGTAGGGTCGGGCTGATCACCATTGGTGAAAACGTCTCCACGGGAGGAGGTTGTCTGAGTGCGAGCAGAAATAAATGGGTGCGTTCGTTTGCGTCCAGTTGCAGCGCTCGCACCAGACTTTCCAACAATTGCACGGAGACGTTGATATCCCGTCCCTGCTCAAGCCAGGTATACCACTCAAGGCTGATCCCGGCGAGCATGGCCACTTCTCCACGCCGTAAACCCGGTGTACGCCTTCGGTTCCCTCCGGGTAACCCCACTCGTTCTGGCGATAAGCGAGCGCGGCGGCTCCGTAAGAACGCTGCTAATTCGTGATGACGATCTAATTCCAATTGGTCCATAGGTACGCGACATTCTCCGCTCTTTTGTGTAACCGTAAACTGGGAGTGCCAGTTCCAGGATAAACTCCTATCTCGTTAAAGCACGTCTCTCATTATACAGTATGCATGGCTGAGGCGGGCGGGTCCATCGACGGGCAAAAACCAGAGAAAGGGCCCTCTTTGCTGACGGAGAAAAATCAATAGAGAAACGGGAGATAGAATACTATGTCAAACATTGCTGGAAAAGTTGTTGGTATTACGGGCGCAAGCAGCGGAATTGGCGAGGCGACGGCGCTTCTGCTTGCTGAGCACGGCGCGAAGGTCGTACTCGGGGCGCGCCGCCTGGATCGCCTTGAGGCTCTGGCGGCCCGCATCCGTGGTGCGGGTGGTGAAGTCGCCTATGTACGCACAGACGCGAGACGGCGTGACGATCTGTCCAACCTCGTCAGGTTGGCATGCGAGCGCTACGGGAAACTTGACGTGCTCGTCAACAATGCTGGCGTAATGCCGATTTCCCCTCTCGACGACCTGCGCGTTGAGGATTGGGACGAGATGATCGACGTCAACATTAAAGGCGTTCTGTACGGCATCGCGGCAGCCCTACCCGTCTTCCGCCAGCAGGGGTTTGGGCATTTCGTCAACACCGCTTCTACCGCAGGACAGAAGACAGTACCGAACCAATCGGTCTATTCCGGCACAAAGTTCGCCGTGCGCGCCATCTCCGAGGGGTTACGCCAGGAGGCTGGCGATAAGTTGCGTGTGACGATCATTTCGCCCGGCTACACGCGAACGGAAGGGGTAACAAATTTGGAGATGAAAGCTCAGCTTGTCGAGTCCCAGGCCAGGTTCGCGATGCCACCGGATGCGATTGCCCGCGCTATTGTGTTCGCGATCGAACAGCCAGCCGATATTGATGTGAACGAGATTGTTGTTCGTCCAACTGCGCAGGGGTAACTGGCCCTGCGCATCTGGTGCAAATGGACGAGTCACGCGGCTGTCTGTTCGGGCTCCGTAGGCGATGGCGGTCTCGCTCACGGGTTCTCGCCTGTTGCGAGGTTGGGATGAAGGGTGCCCATCGTTGCTCGTCCATTTGTGCCTTCGGGGCCAGATCCGTCGTAGGCTGCCCAGACGCAATTCCGCTCAGGCTCCATTGCGTCCCTATTCTCCGCTTTTGCGCGAAATGCCGTTGTGCTACACCTCAGGACACAAGGCTACTGGCTCTTCATTGGAAAAGATGGGGGGTGGCGCATATCGACGCAGGTCGGGATATTTCCATGCAACCCAGCCCACGAGCAAGATGGTGGCAATACCGCCGATAAAGATCGTCACGGGGATACCGGCAAATGCGGCGACGAGTCCGGATTCCAGTTCGCCCAGTTGCGGTCCGCCAAACGCGAGCAGCATATGCACGCCATTCACACGACCACGATAGGCATTCGGTGTCCATTGCTGACGAATCATGCCACGAATAATGGTTGAGACGGTATCGCCAACGCCTGTGAGGGCAAAGAGGAGAAAGGAGAGCACAAAATAGGGCGTGATGCCGAAAAGCGCGGTCGCCACACCATAAACAGCCACGCTGATCAGGAGCAGCAATCCCTGATGGCGCAGATGCTTTTTGAGCGCGAGCACCACTCCTGTCAGGACCGCCCCAACGGGCTGGGCCACCGCCAGTATGCCATATCCCTGCACGCCCGCATGCAGAATTTGATCCGCCACAAATGGTAACATCGTGCGGGCCGTGCTGAAAAAGGTGGCGAAGAAATCCAGCAGCATCGTGCTCCAGACCATGCGCGAACGCATTACGAAGCGCAAGCCATCTTTCATTACCTGCCAGTTGAGCGGTTCCTCGCTTATCGACATGGTTCCTCTATATTGAATCGGCAGAACCGCGCCCAGCACGATCGCAAACGAAATCCCGTTAAAGAGATAGACAAAGCCAATCTGATTCGTGGATGCGATCAATACGCTTGCCAATGGAGGTCCGGCAATGGTGCCGATTTGCCAGAGCAGCGAATATAATGTTGTCGCATTGGCAAGATGTTCATCAGGCACCAGTTCGGGGAAGAAGGCGTTCTGCGCAGGCTCGTTAAAAGAAGAAATCGCGACATCGATCGCGGTCAAACCGTAGAGCCAGAACACCGAAATATGACCCGTGAAGGTGACAACAGCCAGCAGCAATGTGCTCAGAATTGCCACGAGCTGCGCCCACAAAATTAAACGCCGCCGATCCAGACGATCGGCAAGCACACCACCAAGAAGCGCAAAAACAAAAATAGGGATAACCCGTACCGCCCCTAAAATACCGAGGCCCAGAGCTTGCGCATTGAGCGCAAAGTGCCAGGAAAATAAGGAAAAGGTATCCTTCTGGCCTTGCAGTAGCACATAGAGATGCCAGTTCACGCCAATGATCTGCATTTGCGAACCAACCGAAGAAAAGAGTTGCCCGATCCAGAGCAGACGAAAATCGCGATGGCGTAACGCGGCAAGACGTGGCGGGGAAAGATCCTTCTTATCCATTTGTACCCACTTTCATACAATCGTATTTCTCCAGATTTATATTATGTCAAATAAAAGAGGTGATTCGCCGCCTGGAAAGTGTGCAGGTTGTATCAAGCATAGGAGAGCAGAGCCAAATGACGCAAATTTGCTTCTCCGGGAGAGATGAACACAAGGGAAAATGCACATGAGGAGCCCGCATGCTGAGCCGGTATACCAGGCTCGCATCTCAGACAGAGGATGTACATGCATTCCAGCGATGTTCAGAGTTGTGCTTTAGTGCGAGGCTGGCTGAACCTGGTTAACGGACTTTCTTTCTACGATCTGATCTTGATAGAGATCGCCCCAGGTGAGCATGGCAAGCAGGATCGGCTCCAACGTCTTGCCAAAATCGGTCAGCGAATATTCGACCTTTGGCGGAATCTGTTTGTAGATTTCGCGATGCACGATGCCATCTTCTTCTAGCTCTCGCAACTGAAGCGTTAACATTCTTTGCGTAATCGCAGAGAGTTCGCGTTTGAGTTCGCTGAAGCGTCTCGGCCCCGCCAATAATTTGTAGAGAATAATGCCTTTCCACTTTCCCCCGATGACATCCAGCGTTGCTTCTACAGGACAACTGTACTGGCACAACTTATTTTCCATCTGGCTTTTCTCTCTTCAGTATCTTTTTTGATACTATAGCACAAAATTGTGCGTACTTGTCTCATTGATCATGCTATTCTATAGTTATATCACCGGTTCTACAAGAAAGGATGTGATCATTATGATTTTACCTGATACAGTACGGCAGGCATTGACAGCAGGCCATCTTGCGCATCTGGTGACCCTGAACAAGGATGGCAGTCCACAGGTCTCTATCGTCTGGGTTGGCCTTGATGGCGATGAAATTGTCTGTGCCCACTTTAATCTCTACCAGAAATTGAAGAATGTTCAGCGCGATGCCCGGGTCGCTCTCTCAATGGAGACGGGCGGAAAAACGAATGGGCTGGATAATTATCTGGTGATCAATGGCCGTGCCAGAATTACCGAGGGTGGTGCCCCCGAATTGCTGAACCGACTGGCCCAGGTCTATATCGCCCCAGGCGCAACGTACGCTCCTGAGGGAGCGCAACAGGGATATATTACGCATATTACTGTTGAACATATCCATGGGATTGGTCCCTGGAAAGAGTAACACTAAAGACCTCGCTTTTGGTTCATAAGTCACCATCAAGCACCTGTATTCGTGTTGTTTCTGAGAAGAGGGTGATCATTCCCCTCTTTATCAGGAGATACACAATGAGTACACACGTGATCGGGCAGGGGCTGAGCCGCGTTGATGGTCGTCTCAAAGTGACGGGTCAGGCTCGTTATAGTGCTGACGTTCCTCTTCCTGACCTTGCCCATGCCGTCGTCGTTGGCAGCACGATTGCGAGAGGACACATTCTCTCTATGAACACGCGAGAAGCCGAAGCCTGTCCAGGTGTCCTCGCTGTCATCACGCCCCTGAACGCACCGAGGCTGGCACCATCTGTGCCTGTTGCGCTGGAAGCACAGCATGGAAATATCGTATTTGGATCTGCCGGGCAGAGCTATCTTCCCCTTCAGGATACCACTATTCATCACTATGGGCAGCAGATCGCAGTGGTGGTTGCCGAGACATTGGAGCAGGCAACCTATGCGGCCTCGTTGCTGCAAGTATACTATGAGCAGGAGCAACCCACGGTCTCGATGGAGCAGCCACTTGAGCCCCCTTTCAAGCCATCCGATGTGTGGGGACAGCCAACGGACACGCTGCGTGGAAATGTGGAGCAGGGGCTGGCGGAAGCTGATGTGCGTATCGATCAAACCTATATCACTGCCGTCCAGAATCATACGACGATGGAGACGCATGCGACGATTGCGCACTGGGAGGGCGAACATTTGACGCTGTATGACTCGTCGTCGTGGGTCTATGGCGTACGCAAGGCGATGGCACACTGGTTCAGGATGCCGGAAGAGTATATTCGCGTCATCGCACGGTTTGTCGGCGGCTCGTTTGGTTGTAAAGGCCCTACCTGGCCTCATTCGGTCCTGGCAGCCATGGCCGCGCAACGTGTCGAACGGCCTGTAAAGCTGGTTTTGAGCAGGCAGCAGGAGTTTACATCGGTTGGCTATCGACCGGAGATCCAGCATCATATGCAACTGGGGGCAACGCGCGAAGGGAAGCTGACAGCAATCGTTCATGCGGCAAAGGCCCCGACCTCTCCTTTTGATATGAGAGTTGTTGCGCCAGTCACGAAGACGACGCGAAAACTGTATACGTGCCCAAACGTAGCAACCTCGTATCGATTGGTGCATCTCAACGTGGCCGGGCCATTCACGATGCGTGGTCCCGGGGAAACGCCGGGGCTCTTCGCCGTTGAATCTGCGATGGATGAGCTTGCATACGCCCTTGAGATGGACCCTATCGAGCTGCGTTTACGGAACTATGCAGAGATCGATCCAGAGGAGGAACAGCCATGGACCAGCAAGTCATTGCGTGCGTGCTACCAGCAGGGGGCCGAGCGCTTCGGCTGGAGCGGACGCAATCCGCAGCCGCGCTCCATGCGTGAGGGAGACGAACTGGTGGGGTGGGGCATGGCAAGCGCAGCATACGATGCGAAAGCGGCCCCGGCACACGCGCTGGTGCGTCTCTCTGCCGATGGGGATGTTCTTGTGCAGAGTGCAACCTGCGATCAGGGGACAGGCTCCTATACCATCATGAGACAGATAGCCGCCGAGACATTGGGTGTGCCTTTCGAGCGTGTACACTTCGAACTGGGCGATACGCAATTGCCGCTCGCACCAATCTCAGCTGGCTCAATGACGACCGCCAGCGTCGGATCAGCAATCTCTACCACCGCTAATGCATTGCGTCTCAAGATACTCACGATTGCGCTGGCTGATCCTGCCTCTCCACTCTTCGGGAAAAAGGCGGAACAGATTGACGTCGCAAATGGACGCTGCTTTCTCAAAGATGCTCCTGAATTGGGCGAGACCTATGAAACGATCCTCAAACGTCAGCACATCGATGCTCTTGATGACCAGGAAGAGGTAATGCCCCAACCCGACTTGCAGGGTCGCACCCCTTATTCCTTTGGAGCGCATTTCGCGGAGGTCCATGTTCGTCCAGACTCAGGAGAAGTACACGTGACGCGCTTTGTGGCGGCCTTCGGCGGTGGACGTATTATCAATCCGAAGACAGCCCACAGTCAACTGATCGGTGGGATTAGCTGGGCGATCGGTATGGCCATCATGGAACAGGTCATTCGCGATCAGCAGATAGGCTGCGTCGTGAATAACAATCTTGCAGCATATCATGTACCCGTCAACACGGATATTCCGAAGATCGACGCGTTCTTTGTCAAAGAGCACGATCCACGCGTCAATCTGATCGGAGTGAAGGGCATCGGCGAAATTGGCAATATTGGAGCGCCAGCGGCTATTGCCAATGCGGTCTACCATGCAACCGGCAAACGTATTCGCCAGCTGCCAATCACGCCTGATAAACTGCTCTGATAAGCAAGAAGGCTCTATAGGATTGCTCTCGTATAGAGCCTTTTACTGATGACCTCCCCACTACCTGTTTGATGGTGTCAGAGCAGCCAGAAGCTTTGCACCATCGGGCGTCCCCAGACCCGTGCAGGCATCCCAGCCCTGCCCGGCGGTATAGCTGCCATTATTCCCCTGGACAATATCGCGAAAGGCACTATCCTGGGGAATCTGGTAAATGGTGGGATTTAGATAGCCCACCGGTTTCCCAAGTTGCTGATTGATAAGCGCAATCAGGCCAGCCCAGAGAGGCGCGACCGCACTGGTGCCACCGAAGACCGAGGATTGTCCATCCACAAGTACCTGATAGCCTGTCTGAGGATCAGCATCGCCCGCAACATCTGGCACACCACGCCCGACACGCCCACCGGGATTGACGGAAGGCGGAACGTTTGCCTGCCCCTGCCAGCTCGGAGCTGCAAAGAAATCGCTCACACCACCGCCCGTTGCCGAAGTCGTTGCATTGTCATTCCACACGACTTCGCTGGTAATGGCGCGGTTCGTGCCCTTGAGACTGGTTCCACCACAGCCCAGCACGTAGGGATCTGAAGCCGGAAAATCGACATGG
>DATJHM010000021.1:0-26150 GCA_035493895.1 Ktedonobacteraceae bacterium | reverse complement strand
TGCATATTATTACAAACCCTCCAGGTGGAAAAATTCATAATGGTGGAAAAAAAACGCAACTTGAGACCGCGCATCGGCGTATTAGCTTTGCAAGGTGATTTTGAGGCTCATCTAAAAATGCTGGATGAGGTGGGGGCAGATGGAATTGCTATTCGTCTCCCTGAGCAACTTGCAAATTTAGATGGTATAATTATACCAGGTGGTGAGAGTACCACTATCGGTAAGCTGATGGTCATCTATGGCTTACACGAAGTTTTACAGCGAAAGATACAAGAAGGTGTCCCTGTCTGGGGGACATGTGCGGGGCTAATCTTGCTCGCAAAAGAGACGGATAATGCACTCGCAGGCCAACCGCTGTTGGCATCGATGCATATTAAAGTCCGTCGTAATGCGTTTGGTAGTCAGCGAGAAAGTTTTGAAACTGATCTGTCTGTACCAGCATTAGGTGAAGCGGCGTTCCATACATTCTTTATCCGCGGGCCCGCCATTGAGTCGGTCGGTCCCGAAGTAGAGGTATTGGCGACGCTCGACGATGGCACAATCGTCGCTGTCCGTGAAGGTCCCCTGCTGGGTACGGCGTTCCATCCGGAAGTGTCGGGCGACCCACGTTTCCATCAGTACTTTCTCCGCATAGTAGAGAGCGTCGGACAATAGGGGCATCTCAGAGTGCCTCTAAGACGCAGGAGCACTAGATGATACGACCGGTACTATACATGGACCTGCCGGGAATCATCTACGCCATTGACCATCGCGCTCGTAGTAAGCAACACGAATTTGCAAATTTCGTCTGCTGGCTGGAGCCGGTGGAGGGCGATCTTCCCCCCTCACCCCTTCTAAGAAATATAATTCCGATCCAGCCTTCTTCGCGTACCTGGATCTGCGAGGACCACTGGCGTCTTCTGGGCTTTACGCAGGTGTGTGAACGTCCCGCCCATAAGGCCTGGGATATCAACTACCTGGCTTCGATAAACCAGAATGAGATGCCCGGTGAAGACATCCTGAATGCGCTCCTGGAATATACGCTGGAGATGGCAGCTTCTCATGGCATACTCCGTATTTTTGCTAAGGTTGAGGATGAAATACCAGAGCTGGAATTACTTCAGCGGATGGGCTTTCAGCGTTATGCACGAGAATTGACCTATGTGTATGAGCCCGGGTCACTTCCCCTGCCAGCCGTTCCCAACCTGCCCTCGCTGCGCCGCTGGACGCGCCATCATACATGGGGCATCCATCAACTCTACCGTTCAGTTACTCCACAACGGGTACAGACGGCAGAGATGATTGAGAACAGCGAGGAATACGCCAGGCTCTATGTCGGCCCACAGCGCCCATTTGCTTCCATTTTTTCGCGAGGCAATGAGAATTACGTATGTGACGTTGGCGTACGCCTGGGAGCGTGGATGCGGCTCAGTCGAGGTCACGGCTCGGCACCGCATCGCATTATACTCAACGTTCATCCAGAGCACGCTGAGCTGGCCGAACCGCTTCTGCATTTCGGCATCAATCGGCTTCTGGAGGCAGACGTACGGCGCATTTATTGCCTGGTGCGCGAGTACGACTCTTTTGTAATCACCGCTCTACGCAACAGCGGATTTGAGCAGACCTCAACCAGGGTTTTGCTCGTGCGACACGTGGCCTTACTGGCTACGAGGCAGAGCACAGTCCCCCTGTTGGAGCAACGAGCGGTCTATGGCTTGAAGGGCCTGGGGACGGTCAATTCATGCCAACACATGAGGTGATAAAACTGCCTATGCAACATGTGATCACTGACGATCTGGAGGCTCTGCTAGCTACCCTACCCCCTAGCATCCACGATGCGGTTAATCGGCTAGAGAACCGAAGTGACCTGCTGGAGATCGTGATGGACCTCGGCCGTAATGCCGAGGGCCGCTTTCCAGAAGGAGAGGTGATCCTTAGTACCCAGCCCGTGACCTATGCCGACCTGGAATACGTGGTCGAGCGCATCGGCGAATTTGGCGACGATAATCGTGCTGGTATTGAGCGAACACTGCACCGTATTAGCGCAATGCGAAATCGTAAAGGCAAAGTCGTCGGCTTAACCTGTCGTATTGGTCGTGCGGTACTTGGCAGTATTGCCCTGATCCGCGATATCGTTGAGCAGGGCCAGTCAATTCTGATTCTCGGTCGCCCTGGTGTGGGTAAAACAACTCTACTACGCGAAATCGCACGCGTCCTCGCGGATGAGGCGAATAAACGCGTGGTGGTGGTGGATACCTCGAATGAGATCGCTGGCGACGGCGATATTCCTCATCCGGGCATCGGACGCGCTCGCCGCATGCAGGTCGCTCGCACTGCGGAACAACATGCGGTGATGATTGAGGCGGTGGAAAATCACATGCCTCAAGTTATCGTTATTGATGAGATTGGCACGGAATTAGAGGCCGCCGCCGCACGCACGATCGCCGAACGCGGCGTGCAACTGGTTGCGACCGCGCACGGTAACTCGCTGGGAAATCTTCTGGTGAACCCCACGCTCTCAGACCTGGTAGGCGGTATTCAAACGGTGACGCTGGGCGACGAAGAAGCCCGTCGCCGCCATACGCAAAAGAGCATCCTTGAGCGTAAGGCCCCGCCAACCTTCGATGTTGTGGTCGAACAACAAAGCTGGGAGGAAGTGGTTGTACACCGCGATGTCTCCGATACCGTCGATGGCTTGCTCCGCGGCCAACCGGTCGCGGCTGAAGAACGCGTACGCGATGAAGAGACGGGTCATGTCTCCGTTCGTCGCATCAGTGTCGAGGGGATGGAGTCGACATCCTGGGGCTCGAATGTTGGCGGCAATAGCTCGGGCTCGGGCTCGGGCCGTCAGGGCCAGGGATTCTCAACTGGCATGTTTGAGCGCATCCCTCGCTCGGACCGCTCGGATCGCTTCGATCGCAACGGAAATGGCTGGTCGCCAATTCGTCCGGTCAATCCAAGTCCAGGCAGCGAGCGCGTACGATCTCGCCCGCAGGCACAGATCACTCAGCAAATGAAGGCTCTCGCTCCAACGGGTACCTCACCTGCTGAGGCTAAAACGCAGACCAGTACGGCTTTGCTGACGGCAAATCCTGATCTCAGCGAGGGCATCTATCAGCCAGAGAATGCTCGCACAGAACTACCTCTGGTAAAGACGTTGCGCGTTTATCCCTTTGGGGTAAATCGCGATCGTCTCACTGAGGCCGCTCGTTATCTGCATGTGCCCATTGCTGTCTCCAGCAATCAGGGGGATGCCGATGCTGTGATTACGTTAAAAAATTATTACAAACGTCAACCAGAACGCTTGCAACAGGCCGAACAGGACCGCAAGCTCATTATCATCCTGAAAAACAATACGATTGCGCAGATGCAACATGCGCTGGCACGCCTTTTTGATGTCCCTATGGTCGAGAATACTATAGAGGAGCCGCAAGAAGACTCCAGCGAGAATAGCGATTTTACGTTTGATGACCCGACAAAACAGGCTATGTTGGAGACCGAAGACGCTATCCATCAAGTGTTGAATAAGGGGTTGACAACCGCCGAACTGGCTCCTGCCAACGCTTACATCCGGCGTCTGCAACATCAGATGGCAACCCGCTATAATCTGATCTCGCGCAGCCGAGGCAAAGAGCCAAATCGCCGCGTGAAAATCTTCCGTTCTCACGATTAGTATCGCTTGATACCACTTTTTCTAGCAGCAAGGGCACATCCTTCAGGGTGTGCCTTTTCCTTATCAGCCTATACATATATACAAAATCGCTATGTCATTGAGACACAATGAAGTAAAATCATAACCAGAAAATAGTATTTTTTGTCTAAATTTAACCCATTGCATATACCTTCTGAACCTGAAGCCTATATAATGTTCTCAAGTATATCCATGAATCGATTTTAATCGATCGAAGTGATAACTCTCTTTATATGAAAAAAATTGTAATGAAAACAGGAAGACTTTCTTCAGTAGCATCTGTACGTTGTATTGTGTCGATATCTACCAATATGTTTTCCGATAGAAAACATAACTAGCAGATAGAGGTCTTCCTGAGGAAAGAGTATGTGAATGCCACAATTTTTCTTTCCCCGGAAGTGGATATTACCTGTTGGGGTCCTCATGATTGTTTTCAGTGGTATTGCTAGCTTCTGGCTCGTAAATGCTACGAACCATGCAGCCAACGCCGCAAGTAGTCTCCCCTTTCATATGACTGCCACAGGTCCCTATCACACTCAGGGTAATCAGGTCCTGGATGCGCAGGGACAACCATATCTTTTCCATGGCATGGGACGGGATGGCCTGGAATACAATTGTAAAGGTGATGGCCCATTAGATGCCGCTCATCTCGCTTACATGGGACCAGGCACAAACTCTTCAGGTAACACGTATTGGTGGGGCAATACCGTTCGTTTCCCCGTTTCCGAAGGTTTCTGGCTCAATGGCGATCCTGCTTCCGGATGTACTGCTGCTCAATATCAAAGTCTCGTAAAGTCCACGATTGCCGCAACCAATTCTCTCGGACTCAACGCGGTCCTGGACCTCCAATGGAGCGATGCCGGTGGACATTCTCCCAAGAGTGGTAGCGCCTGGCCTATGCCTGATGCGGATAGCGTGACGTTCTGGCAACAGGCCGCTACGCTCTATAAATCCAGTCCGAATGTGCTTTTTGAAATCTTCAATGAGCCCTATCCGACAAACTGGGCTTGCTGGTACGCTGGTTGTAGCTCAACAGCAACGTCGTTCTCAAGCACTTGCAGTTGTCAACAGGCCGTTACGTATCAGTCCGTTGGTATACAAACACTCGTGAATACGATCCGTGCTACGGGCGCCACCAATCTGATTATTGCGGCAGGCATCAACTGGGGTTTCGATCTGAGTAATATCAACACGAAACCACTGACCGGATCCAATATTATCTATGATACACATCCTTATCCCTATCAGGATAAAATGACGGTTGCCTCCTGGGATGCTAGCTTCGGCTCTCTCAGTGCAAAGCTCCCGGTCATGTCTACTGAAAGTGGTGAGTATGACTGTAAGAGCTCTTTCGAATCGCAACTGGTCTCCTACTTCGATAGCCATAAGATGAGCTGGCTTGGCTGGGCCTGGGATGTCCAGGGAACGGCCTCCTCTGTTTGTGGCTTTCCTCAGGTGATCACGGACTATCAGGGAACACCAGCAGCAACGATGGGCCAGATGGAGTATCAGCATTTGCTGAGTTATGTACCTGCCGGGACGCGTCCGCCAGGCACTACGATTACTCCTCCGAAAGCCCCCACGCCAGTCCCCACCCTCCCTCCCTCCGCTCATAATCCCAGCGCTCTCAATAATCCCACCAGCAAAAACTGGTATTTTGCTGAAGGACGGGTAGGGGCTAATTTTACCGAATATTTGACGCTCAGCAATCCCAGCACAACGAATAGCTGTCCCGTGACTATCCAATATTTGATTGAGGGCGGCGGCACTATCACGAAAAATGTGACGATAGCACATTCGAGTCGCCTGACGGAGTCGGTGAATCAGGATCTAGGAAAACCTGCTAATCAGGCTGCTTCTGCCTCGGCTTCGGCGATTGTGACGGTTTCCTCTTCAAGTTGTAGCGGCATCGTTGCAGAGCGACCCATCTACTTTGTCAATTATCATGGCATTTCCAGCGGTAGCGATGTGATTGGCGCGACGCATCTGGGACAATCTTTCTACTTTGCTGATGTACCAAACGGGAATGGCTACACTTCCTATGTGACGGTTATGAACCCTCCAGGAGGCAGTGCCGCTACGATCACGGCTGGCTACTATGCGGGTGGAAAACAGGTCGGGTCCCAGAAACTTACGGTACAGGCAGGCTCACGAGGAACGCTCTCTCCGGCAAACGCAAATCTACCTGCCCATACGGCGCTGATTGTCGAGTCCAACCAGCCTGTACTGGTTGAACGACCCGATTATTTCGCCAATGTTGCAGGCGGCAATGCAGGCACTGTCTCTGGCTCATCTTCCGTGATTGGCGCTCAGTCTCTCGCCAAAGACTGGCTGTTTGCCGAAGGGTACACTGGCGGCGGCTTCCAGGAAAATCTGGTGATTGCCAATCTGGATACGGTCGCTCTGGCGACGGCAAATGTCACGATCAATATTGAGTACGATAATGGCACGAAAAAGACCTTCACGGTGCCTGTACCTTCTTTGAGCCAGGTAATCTGGAATGTCAATCAGAATGCCGCTGCCGGTAATATATCAGCGGATGTCAGTGCGACAGGCGCGAATATTGTGGTTCAACGCCAGCTGTTCTATCAATACAATCACACTATCGCGCAGAAAAATGGCTTCCAGGTGACGGCAAGAGGGGGCAGCGATATGATCGGTGAGGTCGGTCCCGCTTCTACGACGACGTACAATTTTGCTGAGGGCTATAGCAATAAAGGCTATAACGAATGGCTGACATTGCAAAACCCGACCAGCTCTACGGAGACGATCTACCTGACTCTGGTCAACGGCTATGGACGCGTCTATTCTCCACCGGGCATTCAGGTGCCTGCTGCCAGTCGACATACGGTGGATATTACGGCTATGGTTCTGCAAACGATGGTTCTCCCTGGCGATGACCATCGCGGCTATGAGGTGTCTCTGACTGCCTATACTACCGGCGGCGCATTTGTCGCTGAACGCCCGATGTATTCGAATGCAAGCGGCAGCCAGGGCGGTACTGTTGTGATCGGCTATACGGCTTAATCGCTCGCACGATCACTCTATAATCGCTTTTCTCTGCCTGATGAGAGGACTGGATATGATTTCCAGTCCTCTCATCCTGTTTTTACGTGTATTAGTTTTTTTCATCTTCACCAGAGTACTGGTTTTTTCTTCCTATTTTGACCCGATCTTTACAAATTTCTTATCTCTACCTTGTATAATGTTATTAAGAGCCACTTTCTTTGAATAGATGAAATGCGCTGGCCAATATACGCGAAGAGTGAAAAAGCGTTTCTATTAATAAAATGGAAAGAAGACTCCCCGCGACCCTTATATGTAATATATGTAATATAATAACGGAAGGATATCTTTATTCAATGAAATGGAGTTCACGGCTTTTCTTGAGTCTGACGGCAATGGTTGCTGTACTAAGCGCTGCAATCATTGTATTTACCAGCACGACAGAAACTACCTATGCAGCAAGTTTGCAGCCAACACCTACGGCATCTGATTTCTCGATCAATTCCGGTTCAGATCCGTGGGGCACTGCATTTGATCACAGTGGCAATGTCTGGGTCGCTGTGCCTCAATGTGATCCATCCCCAACCTGTGCCAGCAGCACCCCTCCGGGCAAAATAGATGTCTATAACCCCACCACAAAGCACTGGATTGCTTCTCATCAACTCCCTGGGGGCTTCGGTCAGGCGCTCTTCCTGGCATTCGATCAGCTGGGCAGGGTCTGGTTCCCAATGCCTATGACCAACTCTCTTGGCATGTACAATCCGGCCACGAACACTTACAGCCAATGGAAGGTCCCAACGGCTAACTCCGGTCCCTGGGATGTCGCAGTTGATGGTCATGGCACTGTCTGGTTTACCGAACATTATAGTAACAAGGTCGGTTCTTTTAATACCGTCACACACAAATTCCATGAGATTGCGACCCCGGCTAAGAATAGCGAGCCTTATGGTATTATTGCCGACCGTGCTAACAACATCTGGTTTACTGAAAATACTGATACGGTTGCTTTGATTGGCGAAGTGACAAACGCTGGCGCTCTCAAAGAGTATAAGATCCGCACTGGCTCAACCACCAACCTCACTCCTCATCTGATTACTGTTGATGAGGCTGGCAATATCTGGTGGACTGAAGGCTGGGCTGGCGCGATCGGCAGACTCGCTGTTGCCAAAGCTGTCCCTGGTACGAATAGAGGCGTCACGGAATATTCCTATACGCATCTCTGCTCCAATTGCGGTATCCACACTTCGGGCATTACTGCTGATGGCCATGGCCGCGTCTGGTTTGACGATGCACTACAAAATACGTATGGCTACATGTCAATTTCTGGCCAGGGCAAGCCTACTATGTTCAAAATGCCCTCAAGCGGCACACATATGCATGATGGCCTGCATGCAGCTCCCAATGGCGTGGTCTGGTTCACTGAGGAATTCGGTAATAAACTTGGTAAGATAGCGTAATCACAACGAGGAGGAGACAAGCCCCTCCCCTACGAGAGATGGCCCGACGACGGTATCTATATTCCGTTGTAAGAGGATGAATCGGGCCGAAGAAACCCTCTCCGGATTAGCGTGTTCAATGGAGTACTCTAGCCTGGGGAGGGTTTTCGTATTGTTCAGTTATCTATTACCAATATAGTATAATCATTGCCATCCCTTACAGGTTGCGCTATAATCCTTGAAATGATACCGGGGTATTGGTGCCCTGGCTGTAAATTCCACGACGACTGTGGTCATGTCCAATGTCGGCCTGGAAGGAGTCGTTCTGCGCGATGCGTTTACTACATAATATCGATTCTACATCATCTGCAACGGAAGACGCCGATTCTTCATTTGAAGCTCGTACGCCTACGATTGCCGACATCTGGCAGGCATATAAATTTCTGAAGCCTATTATGCACCATACCGTTCTCAGCCATTCACGCACGATAAGCGCGATGACTGAGGCTGATATTTATTTGAAATCTGAGCATATGCAGCGCGGAGGCTCTTTTAAAGCCAGAGGAGCCGCCTACAAAATCTCTCGCTTGAGTCAGGAACAACGCAATGCCGGTGTGATCGCCGCTTCGGCAGGCAATCACGCTCAGGGCGTGGCGATTGCGGCAGCGCAGCATGGTATTCCTTGCACGATTGTGATGCCGGAGGGCGCGCCTCTAGCCAAAGTGACTGCTACTCAGGGCTACGGCGCGACGGTCGTCCTCCACGGTCCTACCTACGATGACGCTTATCAACATTGTCTCGAATTGCAGGAGCAATCCGGAGCCACGTTCGTGCATGCCTTCGATGATCCTGATGTCATTGCCGGTCAGGGCTCGCTCGGTCTGGAAATGCTCAATGATCTGCCTGATGCGGATGCGATTGTGGTGCCCGTTGGCGGCGGTGGCCTGATTTCGGGCATTGCGATTGCGGCCCGCGCGTTGAAACCGGATATCACTATTATCGGCGTCCAGGCCAGGGGGGCTCCAAGCTGCCATGTCTCGCTCGAGGCCGGTGCGCTTACCGCTACGCCTACCGCCAGCACGATTGCCGATGGTATTGCGACCAAGAGTCCTGGCGCGCTGACGTTTTCGATTATTCAGCGTCTGGTTGACGAGGTTGTCCTGGTTGAGGATGAGGCGATCATTGAGGCGGTACTCCTCCTCATGGAACGCTGCAAAATGCTGGTTGAGGGCGCGGGCGCAGCTGGTCTGGCGGCGGTACTGAGTGGCGCGGTTCAGCTGAAGGGCAAAAAGGTTCTGGTTCCTCTGACGGGCGGCAATATCGACATTAATCTGGTGAGCCGCTTTATCGAACATGGTCTGGCGGCGGCAGGACGCTATTTTGTCATTCACACACGCCTGACGGACCGTCCCGGCGAGCTGATGCGTATGTTGAGCATTATCGCTGAGATGCGCATTAATGTGATCGATGTACGTTATCAACGTATTTCAAATCGCCTTCCTATTATGCAACGTGAAGAGACGATTACGCTAGAAACACGTAACCGTGCCCAATGCGAGGAGTTACTCCGCCGCCTGCGTGCCGAGGGCTATCTGGTTGAAGAAGCTCAAGCACTCTATTGATCTGCATTCAGTCGGGTCAAAGTAGTACATATATACCCGGCTGAATATTCTATAGTAACCCTTACCTATCGCTAAACGTAGAGAAGATGTGTCTATCTTCTCTTTTTTATTGTCTTTTTATTTCACTTCATGGATATAAAGAGTACAATAGTATGCACTCTACTTTTTGTCCTATTCCTTGTGTTATAAGGTATCTGGCACTTTCTGAGGTTCTGTGACAAGACGATGAAATACGCACTCTATCTGCTTACCAGTCTCTGCCTTTTTCTGTTACTTGGCTGCCTGGCTTATTTCGTTTTTCTGGCGATTATCACGCTGGCAACGCTACTAGAGGGCTATATGCTTCTTCTCGGCCTTTTGCTGGCTCTTGCCGGTGCATTTACTCTCCGTAGAGCATTGCGCCAGTTAGCAAGCAAACATATCACGCTGGCGACGATTACGCGTCTGACGCTGGATGGCAATGGCAAAAAAACGTATCAGCTTCAGTTTATGACACGCAAGGATCAGACGATATTGACGGAGGTTACGCCAGACTCCGCTTCTCTCTGGGGTCGACTCAGGATGCTCTTTCTCGATATCTACGATGCGCATCCCACGCAAGGCTCACGCTTCCCGGTATGCTATGATGTGGATATGCCTCACAAAGACCCATATCGTCTCTCTTTTATCACGATCTGGCTGGGACCGATTTTGTTTTTCTGGTTTGCTGTGCTCTTGATAGTGCTCGGCATAACGCTCTGGCTCTAGCTCTGATGGGCAGAGGTAACTGGAAAGAGTGCTATTTCATGAACATACTTCGCGCCTTGCTGTTCCTCCTGGCAATCTTGCTGGCGAGTATCACGACTGTGGCTGGTCTCTCTGTACTTGTTGCTGAACTTACGGGTCCCCAACACTATGTCTATACCCGGGGCACTGTTGTGCGCATTATGCCTGATACGTCCCAGGGAAGCACAGCAGAGGTACGTTTCACGACAAAACAGCACACAACTGTCGATTTTCAGATGCCGAATGCCTTTCCTCGTTACCACGTAGGGGCCGTGTTGCCTGTAAAATATCGATCCGAACATCCCACTGACGCTTATAACGCCTCTTTTGCTGCCAATGGCTTGCTTGGTATCCTCTTACTCTGGTTTGCACTCCTCTGTATCGCTCTGCTAAGCGGACAACTGATCTTCAGACGCTACATCTGGCGTCAGGTGACGATCTCGCTGTACATACAGAGGCGGCAGGCAACACAACAGCGCGTCGAAGAGGTGTGATACAATAAACCAACCGAGACTAAAGCAAAGGATGTAGCGATATGAGCCAACCAACTGCCCTTCCTGTACATCATGAGTTTGTAGAACATATTCCGCTTATCTGGGTGAGTCCTGAGCAGGAGCAGCCAGCACGTCTGGCGATCTGGCTCCCCGGGCTGACTGGATCGAAAGATCAGATGGTACCATTTTTACAGGAACTGGCAAGGTCTGGCTTTGTGGCGCTGAGCTATGATCCGTGGCAGCACGGCGAGCGCGGCAATGAGACGAGCCCGCAGCTAGGCGCAAGGGTCTTTGGCAATTTTCGCCATTTCATGTGGCCGATCCTTGGTCAAACGACGCTCGATGCTTTACGCGTGATTGATTGGGCCTTCGCTCACTTTCAAGGGAAGCTCCTATCCTCCGTTGCGATGGGTGGCATTTCTATGGGCGGCGATATTTCGGTTGCAACGGCGGCACTCGATCCGCGTATTCGCTGCGTCTCCGCGATTATTGCTACTCCCGATTGGCTACGACCGGGCATGCAGGATCTCTCCCGACCAGGGACGCTGCTCCCTCCAGGCATAGCGGGCACCTACGCCAGCTTCTTCTACGATTGTCTCAATCCTCTCACCAACCTGACCTCCTACCTCCACCATCGCCCCACGATTACGTTTGAGTGTGGTGCCGATGACAAACACGTTCCTTCTGATGGCGCACTCCGCTTCCAGCAGGCAATACGCACACAAGATCCCGCCTATGGCGAACAGATCCAGGTCAATTTACATGAGAAAGCAGGCCATGAGGTCACAGAGGCTATGTGGAAGAATAGCCTGAACTGGTTCTTGCGATAATACGAGAACGTGTTCTCACAGATGGGCATGACTATGCAGCAGGCCGCCGCTCTCGCTCCATTCGCCTTGCACATTCATCCTCTGACCATGCTTGTCACCGCAGTCTACGGCGAAGAAAAGGGCCTGTACGAACGATGACTTTCCCCTCAGGCTCGAATAACTGTGATATTCAATGTACGATATGGTTCCAGAAGCTCATCGGAAACGGATTGTTCGGTCACGATGCCCGTCAGTTCACCGATCTGGCCTACGATATAGGGAGATGCCGTATTCAATTTCTCTGGTGCAGCTAAAGCGATCACCTCCGATGCACACCCTATCATTGCGCGTTTCAGATATGCTTCTTCGAGATGGTTCGTGCTGATGCCTAGCGAGGGATGCAAACTACATACGCCAAAAAAGTAGATATCTGCACGAATCATGCGCAACGTATCCAGGGTCGCAGCCCCAAGTGTGACCATTGCTTCTTTGAGAAGATTTCCTCCCAGCATCACGACTTCAATATGGGGATGGTGCTCTTCCAATGCCACTGCAACATGTGGATTATTGGTCACGACCGTTGCATGCAGGTCTTCAGGAAGCTGTTGAGCCACCTGAATATTCGTTGTTCCTCCGTCAAGAAGAATAACCTGCCCATTTCGCACAAATTGCGTTGCAGCACGAGCAATAGCAATTTTCTTTGCAGGAGTCTGCGTCTGGCGCTCGGCAACGTTTCCATAAGCCGGAGGTCGTGGTAATGCCCCTCCATGCACACGTTGCAATGCGCCTTCAGCAGCCAATTCGCGCAAATCACGTCGAACAGTATCTTCCGAAATACCCAACTCTTCACTGATCTTCTTGGCAACCACTTTACGATCTTGAGCGAGTATCTGTAAAATATACCGCCGCCTCTCTTCTGTAAGCATTCTCTCACCTCTGCCGATTAATGCACGTATTTGTTTATAAGTGCTTATTTTTTTCTTGAAATTGCATGATATTACTTGACGTTGCACGAAATTGCGCATATCATCATGAATATACACAGTATACTATAACAATGAAAGAAGGTCTGGCAACAATGCAGCAATTTTTCTCTGATGCTATCTTATTCGATCTGGACGGCGTACTTGTGGACTCAACGCCTTGCGTTGAACGTTTGTGGTATCAATGGGCAAATCGACATGGACTGAATTTTCTGGAGATTATCGCTCGCGCACATGGTCGGCGCTCTATTGATACCATACGCGATATAGCTCCAGATCTCGATGTTGAAGCTGAAGCGCGAAAGATGGAACAAGCTGAAATAGAGGATACCAACGGACTTGTTGCCATAACTGGTGCGGCTGAACTTCTGGCGACTCTGGCTCCTTCACAATGGGCGGTAGTCACCTCTGGCTCTCGTGCTCTTGCCACCACGCGTTTACGTGCAGTAGGTTTGCCCTTACCATCAGTCTTTATTACTGCTGAAGACGTCGCTGAAGGCAAGCCGCATCCCGAGGGTTATTTGAAAGCGGCGGACCTTTTAGGAGTAGCTCCTCAATCCTGTGTTGTTATCGAAGATGCTCCAGCCGGTATTCAGGCCGCACTTACTGCCGACATGACTGCTATTGCCATCGCATCCACGCACCTGCCTGCCGATTTGCAAGCTGCGCAGACATGCATACTATCCCTGTCGGCGCTCAACATTACTCACAGCAATAAATCAGATCGGACGATACCATCACTAACAATTACAGTAACGTCCACAGCAGATGACCCATTCCCCGCATCTTAAACGCATACTATCAGCTCTTCTTGCACTTCCACAACCATTTACACGTCATCGTAATACATAATAAAAGCATCTATGGGAAACATTGCTTTCCATAGATGCTTTTATGCAATGACCGTTTTACGCTGGCTCGATGCGCAGCAAAACTTCGCCCTTCTGCACAACATTGCCACTGGTAGCAACTATGGCAACGACTTTGCCAGAAACTTCGGCGTTGATCTCATTAAAGACCTTCATGGCCTCGATCAAGGCCACAACCTGACCAACCTGAACAACATCGCCAATATTCACGAAAGGCGGCATACTCGGTGAGGCGGCTGAATAATAGACGCCGGTAAGGGGTGCCACGATGGCGACCCCTGGCTCGACACGTTTTGCTCCCCGTCTGGGAGTGGCTGATGTGCTCGGAGCCGCCGCGCTTGCCTGCGATGTCGGCGCAGTCGTCAGCACCATGCCGGGCTGACGTCGGATGATGATCTCGGTCCCATCCTCCACCAGCTCCAGTTCACCAATACTGCTGCCTTCGAGCACATTGACGATCTCTTCGACACGCTCCAGCCACGATTCTTTTTTCGATATTTCCATGCTCGCCTTACTCTTCGTAGCGTTTAAACACCAGGCTGGTGTTGTGCCCGCCAAAACCCAGGACATTTGACATCGCCACATTCACCCGGGCCTCGCGTGCTTCATTCGGCACATAGTCGAGATCACATTCAGGATCGGGATTATGTAAATTGATGGTCGGCGGTATGATTCCATTCAAAATGCTCTGCACCGAAATGACCGCTTCGATCGCTCCCGCCGCTCCCAATGTATGACCGATCATTGATTTGGTAGAGCTGACTGCCAGCTTATACGCATGATCACCAAAGTAGGTCTTAATGGCCTGCGTTTCAGCACGATCATTGGGATAGGTGGAAGTTCCATGCGCGTTGATATAATCGACGTCTTCGGGCTGCAAACCGGATTTGCGTATGGCCAGACGCATCGCACGCATAATACCATTACCACCTGGAGCTGGCTCGGTAATATGATGCGCATCGCTGGTACAACCATAGCCGATCATCTCGGCCAGGATGTTCGCACCACGGGCCTTGGCGAACTCCAGTTCTTCCAGAATAAGCATGCCGGAACCTTCACCCATGACAAAGCCATCGCGCTTCACATCAAAAGGACGACTGGCTCCCTGCGGATCCCCATTGTTACGCGAGAGCGCATGCATATTGTCGAAGGCAGCCATAGCGATAGGCGTCACGCCCTTCTCAGAGCCTCCGGCAATCATTACTTTCGCATCGCCCCGCCGAATGGTCTCCCAGGCCTCGCCAACTGTGTTACCGCTTGTCGCACAGGCCGAGACGGCCGCCCAGTTGGGACCCTTCGCGCCGGTCATAATAGAGACGATACCAGGCGCGCCGTCGATGATCATCATATTAATAAAGAACGGACTGATACGATCGGGACCTTTATCAAACAGCACACGAAATTGCTCGTGTTGCGTGACCAATCCACCAATGCCGCTCCCGATGTACACTCCAACATCTTCAGAGAATTCATCTGTAATCTGCAAATTTGCATGTTTCAGCGCCTGCATCGAAGTGGCAACTGCCATATGCTCATAGGGATCATTACGGCGGATCTCTTTACGATCCATATATGGTGAGGGATCAAAATTATTGACCTGAGCCGCGAAATGCACGCGGTATTTGCTTGTATCGTATCCTGTAATCTCACCCACACCAGATCGACCATGAACGAGCCCATCCCAGGTGGTCGCCAGGTCGTTTCCCAACGAGGTAACCAGTCCCATTCCGGTTACTACTACGCGAGGCATAACGTCACCTCCTAAATGCCGAGTGCTACGGCTTCCTCTTGTATAAAACGTGTATAGGTGTCACCACGCAAAAATCCTTCGTGCTTTAACAAACGTTGATGAAACGGGATGGTGGTGGTTACGCCTTCTATTACAAACTCATCAAGCGCACGCTGCATGCGTGCAATCGCCATTTCGCGCGTCTCAGCCCAGACAATCAATTTTGCCAGCAAAGAGTCATAGTGAGGGGGAATCTCGTAACCGGCAAACAGATGGCTGTCAACGCGTACTCCTGGTCCTCCTGGGGGTAGATACTGCTCAACAACTCCAGTCTGGGGACGAAAATCGGCGCTCGCATCCTCTGCGGTGATACGACATTCAATCGCGTGGCCATAGAAGCGCAATTCTTCCTGGCGCAACTGCATCGGCAGATCGGCGGCAATCCGAATCTGTTCTTTTACCAGATCCAGGCTGGTCACCAGTTCGGTCACTGGATGCTCGACCTGTAAACGCGTATTCATCTCCATGAAATAATAGCGATCCTGCTCATCAACCAGAAATTCCAGAGTGCCCGCGTTCCGATATCCCACCTGTTGGACCGCACGTACGGCCTTCGTGCCCATCTCATCGCGCAGTTCACGAGGCAAGAAAGGGCTTGGCGACTCTTCGAGGAGCTTCTGATTGCGCCGCTGACAGGAACAGTTGCGCTCTCCCAGATGGACGGCGTTTCCATAGCGATCAACCAGAATCTGTATCTCAACATGTCGTGCTTTGGCCAGATAACGCTCCAGATAAATACCATCATCACGAAATGCTTCACGCACCTCATTCTGCGCCACTGTAAATATGCGGTCAAACTCATCGAAATTGTTCACCAGACGTATGCCACGTCCACCACCGCCCGCCACCGCCTTCAACATCAGTGGAAAACCAATTTCTCTGGCCGCCTCTTGCGCATCGCTCAATGTACGCAGCACTGGTGTGCCGGGCAACATAGGCAAGCCTGCCTCAGCCATGGCTTTACGTGCAGATACCTTATCACCCATCACCGACATTACGCTCGCCGAAGGCCCGATAAATGTAATATTGACATCATTACAGATCTCAGCAAAGCTTGTATTTTCAGAAAGAAAACCATAGCCAGGGTGAATCGCTTCTGCCTCAGAAATTAAGGCCGCGCTGATGATATTCGGGATATTTAAATAACTCTTTCCGCTCGCCCCCGGACCAATACAAATACGCTCATCTGCCATACGAACAGGGAGCGAGTTTCGATCCGCTTCAGAGTGAGCGATCACACTGCGTATTCCCATCTCACGACAGGCTCGTATCACGCGCAGCGCTATCTCGCCACGATTAGCTATTAATATTTTGCGAAACATACGTTCTAGATGAAGGATACGCAAGGCACGCCCTCCATCCTGCTCCTCTCAACCATAGGCCCTATTATGAGGGTTGCTTATTGTAGGCAATTATATCATGCACCTCTCCTACAAGGCTAGTACCATTCGACTGGTTCGCCCTGCCCTCTCAGGTGACGATAAACGTGGATATATTCACGAATCTCCACTCTCTATATCATAACTTACTAACACAATGAAGATGTTGCACAACTCAACATGTCACTTCCTTGTATAACGAAAAACGTTGCACAACGCAAATTGTTACATTTTCTGCACAACGCAAATGTTGCATAACGCAAATTGTCTCCTCTGCACAACGTTTTCTTCTCTTCATGTCTATGGGAGATGACAAAAAAATTGTGTGCCGCAACGCTCGAGCGCTGCGGCACACCACAATCATACGTCGTAGATGATCAGTTCCTGGACTGGCGAGGCTGTAGAATCGGCAAGCGACATCGATCAGTCTACAAACTTTATCGAACCGAACAGCCCATTCTGCTCATCATTCAGACCGGCTGTGAAGAAGAGCGTATTGCGCTCACCTATGCGTTTGCCAAAGGTGAGTCCCCACAGACCATCATTGATAATCGGCTGCCCATGCTTATCCCTGAGTGTCCCGAGAAATTTCCCTGTTCGCGGATTAAAGGCATTAATGCGGCCATTGCCAAAATTGCCAACGAGCAAGGCTCGACCGAATGGCCCAAATTCGCCCGGTGCAAGCACCAGACCCCAGGGCGAGTCTAACTGCCCACGCGAGATAAGACGCTTGAGCAAATGCCCATGAATATTAAAGATATCTACGAATCCATGCCCTGCACCAGGCACGTCATCTTCTTTATTTGCATCTTGTAGCGCAAAGGTAACATACAGCAAGCCGCGAATATTGCGAATGCCAAAAGGCGCGTATCCCGCTGGCAAATTCTCATCGGTGAAAGATTTCTTCAAATGGAATTTTTTATCGAAAACCTCTACTCTTCCAGCAAAGAAATTCGCCGCAAAAAGTAAATCCTTTATGCGCGCCAGCCCTTTGTAGATTGCTCCTTTTTTGGACCTATCGACGACCAGAATAGCATGCGTCCGGTCAACCTTAGGATTCCAGGCCGCAATTGTGCCATCCTCAGTATCGAAAATAAGACGAGCAGGAGCTTTTTTCCCATGCGCCTTGATGACAAACTTATGGGTGTCATTCAAAACGATGCCGGTTGGCGCTGAATGTCCAGTTGCCCCCTTAGGCAATGGGATACGTATTACTAATGGGTTGCCCTTAGGCAAGGGCGTACCACGACCGTTATAGACTGTCGCCACACCCGTACCATTATCCGCAATCCAGAAACGCGCTTTACGATCCGCCACTATTCCCCACGAATTGACCAGATTGGGATCTGTCACTCTCGCTCTTCCGGGAATGTCTGAAACGAGATTGCGCTGTTTGAAGAATCCCTCAAATCTTTTGCCATGCGCCAGAGCCTGTGGGCTTGCGGCAAAGAAAGAAACTACAAAACCCAGGATGAGCAGAAGGGTTGTCAGCATCACCAATGCATGCTGCTTCTTCTTCCCAAAGAACTCCATAATGTGTTATTCCTTTCGAACGTAAAAGTGAATGATACGTTATCTTTTTTTCCACTCACGTAAGTAAAGTATGGTATGGTTATATATATGAGATATTTCTATATATGAGCTAAATTCACCGATGTCTATCTCTGTGAGCATGCACGCTCTTGACAATTGGAAGGGGCTGGTCGCATACTATTTCACGGCTGACTACGTACTATTGCGAGTTTTGAACGCAGTTTTGTTTGAAAGAACGAGTGTATGTTTGATAAAAATAAGCTCGGGCAGAGCTTTCCACCGTTCACGATTGAGGTTGAACGCAGCAAAATTCATGAGCTGGCCCTGGCAATAGGTGATGATAATCCCATCTATCATAACCGCGAAGCCGCTCAGGCCGCCGGTTACCAGGATGTGCCACTCTTCCCAAGCGCACCAACTATCTTTAATTTCTGGGGCAATACGCAGTTCGGCGAGCAACTGGCGGACGCGGGCATTAATGTGATGCGTATCCTTCATGGTGAGGAAGAATATGAATATCTCGCGCCCGTGTATCCAGGCGATGTGTTAACCGGTATCTCTACGATTATCGACGGGAAGTCACGCCGGGGCAAGGATGGCTCGACGATGGATATCCTGACCACTGAGACGCGCTACACCAATCAGCAGCACCAGCACGTTCTCACGGCTCGCACGACCGTGGTGGTCCGTGAGTAAGCACATACCAGGAAAAGGAGAGACACGATGACCACAGAGACACACAATCCAACGGTACAATATGCTGAGGATGTGCAGGTTGGCGATACGATTCCACCCCTGGTGAAGGAGCCGATCACGCACTTGCGCCTGGTTCGCTATGCCGGTGCTTCGGGCGACTTCAATCCTCTCCATACTGATCCTAAAGTAGGGGAAGCGATCGGCACGGGTGGCATTATTGCTCATGGCATGTTGATCATGGGCTTTGTCGGCCAGCTGGTAAGCGATTATGTTGGCCCTCAGGCGCTACGCAAATTTAACGTACGCTTCAAAGGCATGACCCATCTGGACGATGTGATCACCTGTAGCGGCACGATCACAAAAAAATACGAACTGAACGGTGAAACACGCATCGTTGGCAGAGTCCAGGCCGCCGACCAGAACGGCGATGTCAAGGTCTCCGGCACTTTCGAAGCCGCTCTCCCCACACGATCCTGAACATCCCGCACCTTACACGCATCAAATACTTTACACACATCAAACGCATCGTAGGGACGCCATGGCGAATGGCGTCCACCCCCACCGGCCATCTCCCCCTTCTGCACACATCGGCATCGCGCTTTCTACCGCCGATCTCATACGTATCAACCTAAGGGCCGAAATGGCCGGGGGGGCTCGCGGGCAGGGATAAACCGCTGCCCCTACCTGTTCTGTTTTGCGGGCCGTATCGTATTTGGCACGGGGGCATGTGATTCCCTGCCCTCGAAGAAAGGCTGAGGTAGGGATCGCGCTTTCTGCCGATCCACGTCCCCCACCGGCCCTCTCGAATACCACATCCTTTTTTAGGTTGATGCGTACTGATCGCGCTTTCTACTCCTCCCCCTCCGGCCTTCTCATACGCTCACAACCCGGAACATGCCCGCCTTCATATGATAGTCATTATGGCAATGGAAAGCCCACTGCCCCGGATTATTTGAGAACCAGGTGACATTCATCTTCTGCATCGGATCTACCAGCACCGTATCCTTCATTGGACCTCTTCCCGTCCCATTATCGAGCTGGAAAAAATGCCCATGGAGATGCATAGGATGCGGCATCATAGTTTGATTATTAAATTGGAACTGCACAAGATGGTTTTTCTGCACGGCAATCTTGCTAGCGTCAGGATATATCTGGTTATTCATCTTCCAGACATATGGTGCCATCGATCCACTCAAAGCAACCGCTACTTGCGCCGGTTGACCAGACGGTGGGGTAGGGATGCCAGGAGCAACCTTGAGCATTGCATAGGTTAACTGTTTCTGCTTGAGCTCCGGCGGCAGAAATGTCGCAGCAGGAGCGGTCGTCGTGCTTCCCTGATAGCGCACAAGTGCACGTGCCAGATAATTTGTGCCATCCACCTGCGCCGCCAGTTGCCAGACGCCCGGATTGTTGACTGTGACCAGGACATCATAACGCTCGCCCATCCCGATGCGTAAAGTATCTACCTCCACCGGCTCAACCGCCTGACCATCGGTATGCGTCACAGTCATCTTATGCCCATTGAGCGCCAGACGAAAGATCGTCGATGCGCCCGCGTTGATAAAACGCAGACGGATTCTCTGCCCCTTCTTTACGGTAATTTCATAGGGATTGTCGCTCGTTTTCCCATTCACAAGATAATAGGGATAAATCACGTCGTTGACATCGCCAGTCATTGAACCCGGCTTGCTCATATTCATGCTTCCACTCATACCACCCATACCCTTCCCTGCCATACTCTTTCCCGCAACCACCAGCTTCTGATATTCCGCATCCGGCGTTCCAGGCCCACCGGGCACGCCATCCAGCCAGTCATCCAGAACCAGGACCACATCCTGATCATAATTCTTCGTTTCTCTCGGATCTTCCACAATTAGCGGCCCATAGAGTCCACGATCCAGTTGTAGCCCTACATGTGAATGATACCAGTAGGTTCCAGACACTGGCACAACAAAATCATAGAGGAAGGTCTGACCTGCCTTGATCGGTGCCTGTGTGACATACGGAATTCCATCCATCGCATTGGGAATGGGCAGACCATGCCAGTGCATTGTCGTGTCAGTGCTCAAGTGATTCCTCACCATCGCCCGAATCGTATCACCAACATTGACCCGAATTTCTGGTCCTGGCAGCACACCATTATATGCCCAGGTTGAAACAGTCTGTTTCCCTAACGCGATACGAGCCGGAGCCGGATTAAATGTATAAGAGTGCACTTTCCCGGTACTCGCAGCAAGTGTATCAGCCAGAGTTGGCAAACGACCAGCGTCGAGAGCGATTGCCCCGGCAACCACACCAGCGCCAATTCCCAGATAGCTCAGGAAACGGCGACGAGACAATGCCGTAAGCTGTTTATTATCCATAAATATACTTTCTTTCTATCATTAGAACAAGCGGTCATCCTTCTCACTTGACATAAGATGAATAAACATTTCATCTTTTTTCAGGATAATCTGTAGAAAAAACTTCCCTGATAGTACCCTACCCCGGTGGGGAGGGTACTATCACTATATCTACAAATGAAAAGGTTGTCAAGACAAGGTTGTTTCTGTCAGGCATGAAACTGGTTACATGCTGTGGATAGACGACGCGGATCTTGCCGCCAGTTCTGTTGCTCACTGTGCGATCTAAGAAATCTGCGTAAACAGATCATTTAAGCCTTCGGACATGCTCGGATGCGTAAAAATGTTATCGCGCAAGACACGATAGTCCAGTCCAGCATTCATGGCAATGGATACCAGATTGATCACCTCGCTGGAATCCTCGCTAAACAAGAAACAGCCCAGGATACGCTTCGTTTTCGCATCAACAATCGCTTTCAAGAGCCCATCCGTATGCGCTACCTGTCGCGTACGCGGAATTGCGCCTGCTGGTAATGTTGCCACCTTCACTTCGTAACCCTGATGTCGGGCTTCCGTTTCAGACAAACCGGCCCAGGATAAGGTCGGATAGATGAAGAGCGAACTGGGAACGTTGCGGCGGCTGAGTTGCGAACGCTGCCCGTCCCCGAAGAGCTGATCGCGGATAATGCGAAAATCGTCCAGCGAGATATAGGTAAATTGTGGGCCACCGTTAATATCACCCAGAGCCCAGATGTTGGGAGCTGTGGTGCGCAAAAACTCGTCGACCTTGATAAAGCCATATTCGTCCACTTCGACACCAGCTTGCGCCAGATCCAGAGATTGCGTATTGGGTACGCGTCCGGTCGCGATCAGCACAGCATCTGCTGTCAGCGTGCGCCGGGTCTGCGTTTGATCTACATAGGTAATAGACGCCCGCTCGTCCCGGTCAGCGATCTGCAAGACATTAGCCTGGAGGTGGAACTGAATCCCCTGCTTCTCTATCGTGGTCTTCACCGCATCTGCGATATCCCGGTCATGATCAGGAAGGAAGAGATTGCCACGATGCAGGACGGTGACATGGGAGCCAAAGGCAGCATACATCGCTGCGAACTCTAAACCGATGTGCCCACTACCAATAATTACCAGCTCTTCAGGTAATTGAGAAAGGTTCATCATGCTCGTGCTGGTATAGACATGCTCACTTTCAGTTAACCCGGCAATAGGAGGCAGATGCGGAAGCGTCCCCGTATTAATAAAAATGTGCTTCGCCTCAATGATCATCTGATCAGATCCGTCGAGATCCACACGCACTTCATTCGGCGACAGGAAGGTAGCCATACCGTCAATAACACTCACATGCGGATTCTGGTTCAATTTCGCGTAATTTGCCCCACGGAGGAAGGTGACGAGCTGCTCTTTGTCCTCGACCGCATTTTGATAGACGTCCTGTTTCTCCAGAAATGTTGCGAAGTGACGCCGTGCGGCCTGCTCGGCTGAATGGGATAACGATTTTGAAGGGATGCAGGCGATATTAATGCAGGTCCCTCCGTACATCTGTTTTGACTTCTCTATAACAGCTACTTCCCAGCCCTTTTGTGCCATAAAACCCGCCAACGTTTTACCGCCCTTCCCGAAACCAATGACCAGAGCATCTACCTGTTGCTTATGCATGTGCATATTCTCCTTTTTATAGTGGACCTTCATAACCTCTTTATCAGTAAGTTAACTAACTTATATAATATAGAAAAACAATGGATACATGATGAGATGTACCACAGTGTTCAAATCCGCAATCTTCGCATGTATCTTCTTCTCAGACGGAACGTGATTGAAGAGTGAGAAGATAGAGGGACTACATTCAAGCGACCTGTTCAAGCCACAGGTTCAGATGTTCAAGCCTGCGCTCCAGCAATGCCGTAGAATGCATGGTATTGGTCAGTAAATACGACCCTTGCAGCGATGAAATCAAACTCAGGGCCAGATCTTCTGCTTCATCATCTTTCCCAAGTAGACGGAATTGCTGCTCCACCCAGGATAGGTAACAATTCATGAGATCAGCCGCCTCATGAGCCAGCGGTGTGTTCTCCTTGACCAGCTCCTGACAGAGCGTTCCATCAGGGCAACCATATTGCGCCAATTGGTCCTCATGAGAGAGGCTGGAGCGCAAAAGGGATTGCAGACGTTGCCGGGGATCAGGATCTTGTTCCCAACGCGCAAATTTCGCCTGTAGCTGCTGCTTATGGGTCGCAATGACCGCGGAGATCAGCGATTCTTTGGTACGAAAGTGATAGTAGACATTTCCCAGAGGCACCTCCGCAGCCTGCGCAATGTCAGCCAACGTTGTGCGATAAACGCCCTGTTGATAAATGAGTCGGCAGGCAGCCTCAATAAGCCGCTCTCTCTTTTCGTTTTGTGCCATGCTTTCGTTTCCAATAAGTTAGTTAAACAACTTAATTTCTATTTACGTTAGAGAGAACATTGAACATCGCAGAATTATTTCCATCTGCCAGATGTTTTTTTGATCCTCTGGAAATAGCCGCTTGCATGCTGTTCTATCATCTATTTGTTCAACTGAACAGAGATATTTTCAATTGAACAACTGTTACTTTACAACAATATATGTTCTATTTCACGGTTACATAACCATAGAAAGATATATATTCTGCAAATGCGTAAAAATCCCTCTTCATTTGCTCTATAATAGAAAGCAAAACGCTTGACAATAATATATATGTAGCTTATTATTTTTTCAGAAAACATTTTTATTTTTCACTGAACAAAACATGTTCAAGGATGAACAAGGTGAAATCGCAACAAAGAGTTGTTTTACGACAGGTAGCGAGCCTGGCGGGGGTTTCATTAGGAACCGCCTCGAATGTTTTTGCCGACAAACCTGGAGTCTCTTTAAAAGCGCGTCTGGCCGTGCTTGCGGCCGCCAAAGAGCTTGGTTATCAGCCGCAACCGCGCACCCTTGCACGTCAATTGCCTCCCTATAGCGAGCAGACCAACTTTACCACGTTTGGTCTGGTTATTCGCTCAATGCAGATTCCTTTTCCCACAAATCCCTTCTATTCTCCCGTTCTGCATGGGGCTGAAAACGCCTGCACGGCTCAACATGTCAGCCTGATGTATGCAGTCGTCGAAGTCAGCGAAACATCTGATACAGACATCCATCTTCCATTGATGGTCCAGCGCAAACAAACACATGGCTTACTCGTGGTTGGCTATTTTCCAGAGACATTCTTTGCACTCCTCCAAAAAGAGGCCATTCCCTTCGTCACTGTAGACTATTACGACCCCGGACTCCAGGTCGATAGTGTCACAGGAGCAGATGAAGAAGGAGGCTATCTGGCAACAAAATATCTATTAGCTCATGGCTTTCGCCAGCCCATCCCCGCGATGATTGCTGGCCCTTTTTCCCATACCAGTCTCTACTATCGCTGGCGTGGCTACAAACGCGCATTGGAGGAAGAGGGGCTCACCTATAACGAGGACTATGTGCGCTATGGTGACACAAACTTTTCTGGAGGCTATCACGCCATGTGTGAGCTATTAGAGGTAAAGCCACGTCCTGAGGCTATCTTCTGTAGCTCAGATATGACCGCGCTGGGGGCGCTGAATGCCTTGAACGAGCATGGCATTAAAGTGCCCGAAGAGTGTTCTTTGATTGGCTACGACGATATCGATCTCGCCGCTATTACTGCTCCACCTCTGACGACCGTACATGTCGACAAGCGTCAGCTTGGCATTCAAGGCGTTCGCCAGCTGCTGGAACGTCTCTCTTCTCCTGAGATGCCTCCTTTGCACACCAGTATTGCTGTGACCATAGTTGAGAGGAGGTCCGTGCAGCAAAAAGAATAGCACTTACGAATTGTTCAGCTTATATCGGTAGAGCTGCTTCAATTCTTCATTACGTACAGAAAACCTTTATCTGTGTACGCTTTTTCCATCGTCCGAGACAATCAATCGCTTACAACCTCGTGCTATCCAACCTTGACCTCTCTGCTTGAGAGAAGCCTATCAATTTTCGAAGGCTCATTTGCTTACAACGTTGTTTGCAGTATTTTATAAGGAGTGATGCACACATGTCTTTTCTCTCGAACGCTGCTGGCCGCATGAACCGGCGTAACTTTTTGCAGACCGCTACAGCCACCGCAGGCGCGGCTATCCTGGGCGACGCGCTCGTTGGCTGTGGACCTGCCTCCTCTGGCTCTTCATCTACCGTGACGCTCAATTACTGGGATTTTTGGGTCAGCCAGGCTCCCTGGGTGGATAATGAGATCAAGCTCTTCCAACAAGCTCATCCCGACATCAAAGTCAAAAAGGTCACCCATGTCACCGATACCTATAGCAATCTCTTCTCGCTCGCCTACAAGAGCAATAATGAACCCGACGCCTTTATGCTACCAGGCTCGCCAAAACCAAATGAGCAACAGAAAGACGGCTGGCTGGCACCTCTCGATAAGTGGGCTACTCCCAGCTGGCGAGCCAAGTTTCCCAAAGGCTCTTTTTACGAGGGAAGTAACGTCTTTGGCGGTAAGCTCTACTCTGCTCCATTCTCCGGTAACTCTCCCTGGCTACAACTCTACATCAGCAATCCAGTGTTTAAACAGTATGGCATCACGAATGCGGACGGCACAGTAAAATTGCCTCAGACCTGGGATGACGTCAGCAGAGCCGCCGACACGATTACGAAAAAAAGTAACGGTTCAGTCTATGGCCTGGGCTTCGGCAATGGTCAAAACTTTATCCTCGCC
>DATJHM010000020.1:0-43748 GCA_035493895.1 Ktedonobacteraceae bacterium | reverse complement strand
GGGGTTGCCCCATTCGGAATCTCAAGGATCAACGCTTGTATGCAGCTCCCCTTGAACGTTTCGCCGGTCTCCGCGTCCTTCTTCGGTCTCATGCGCCAAGGCATCCACCTTGTACTCTGTGTAGCTTGTTCTCTTCTTGTTGGAATGGTCTGCACCATTCCTAAACGCCTTCTTTTGCGCTCCTCTGCTTCAACTCTTGTCGGCCTATCGCTCAACAAAATTGAAGTAAGATACATATATTCAGTTGTCAGTGTACTTCTTCGTCTCGTGCGCTCTCGTTCGGCGCTTGCATAATATCCCATACTTTTTGCTGCTTGTCAATACCTTTTTTGCGAATTTCAGCAGCAATTTTAAAAATTCATAAATTTGCAGATTTATGAATCTGCAAAAGCCTCCTTGCAGCGCTTATAAAAAGCGGAGGATACGAAGCAACGCTTCATATCCTCCCTGTATACTCATATTTTCCGCTAGCAGGCAAAGACTAACCAGCGGCAGGAGTTGCAGTTGGCGTTGTATCTGGTGCTGGCGTCGGCGTGACACCAGGTGTTGGTGTCGTGGCGGGCATCGGCGTCGTGGCGGGCACGGGCGTCGGCGTCGTGGCGGGCACGGGCGTCGCAGATGGTGCAGTCGTAATAGTACCAAGGGTTGCCGTTCCAGTACGACCATTCACAACAACAGAGCCACATCCAACAACAGGAGTTCCAGTTTGTGCAGGATCAGCGACGGTAAAGAACCAGGTATTCGGTAAGGCGGTCAAACCGCGCAGGTTATAGATCGTCGTCGTAGTTGAATTTCGGCTACTGCCACTGGTAGTTTTATTCGAACTGAAAACCTTGGTACCTGTGCAACTATTCGTAGCAATACCAACAGTAATGCGCTTATTTGCATGACCTGGATAGGTAATATTCCATGTAATCTGAGCGCTGCTTGTACGGGTATTCAGATTGATTGAAGCAGTTCCTGTAGCAATCTGCTGTGTACCACCGCCTGCGACCGGCGTCGTACCTGCAACCGGCGTCGTGCCTGCAACAGGTGTCGTGCCTGCAACAGGTGTCGTACCTGCAACCGGCGTAGTCGTAGCAACCGGTGTAGCGCCGATAGGCAGAGGCGTAGTCATAATCGTAGCAGAAGTTGCGATACCATTGTTATCAGCAACAACAGTAACAGGATTCTGGATCTTCAACAGATCGACACAATCAATACCATCAATGCTGAACGTCCCACTCAGGCGATTGGCCAGAAAAGCAAAGAGATTAGAGGCCGATGCTCCACCATCAGGTGAGGGAAGCGTCTGAAATGCGTTCTGATCGAGCTCCAAACGAGGGAGAGCGAACTTCACCAGATTTTGACAGTACATAGTTGTATCGGCATTGCCGAGAGATGTAGCAGGTGTCTGATCAACACCAACGCGGTAATTATTGAGTTTGGTAAGGTTAGGTTGACCATTGACAAGAACCATTGGATCGCCTGCTGGAACTAATGCCACTGGGGCTTGCTGATCGGCAGCAGCCATCATTTCATCAGTAGCGAGGGTAGCAGTTGTGCCACCAGGATTTGCAAGGTCAGGTATCTGAAATGATGTACAACCAAGAGCAGGATCGAGGAACGTAGTCACCAACGCATTGTCACTTGGATTCGATAGAACTGTCGAGTTCTTCAGTTGAGCCTGATTAGCGGCAGAGAATTGGGCGACCTGACCATTGGGAGTTACCAGATACTTCGTCTGCACATTATCACTTTGATCCATATCAACGATACTGAAATCGCGCGTGGTAGGACAGGCCATCCCATCATTTGCAGTCCCCAGAGCCGGAATAGTAATTTTCCCGGCAGCAATCAGCTTATTAGCAGCCTGGAAGAAAGCAGCCCCATTACAATAGCTGAACTGACCAAAGACAGACCCGGAGACACCATTGACACAATTTCCGTTAGTTCCACCCTGAAAAGTCATCTTGACCTGCTGTGAAGTAAACTGGGAACGTGAGGTCCATCTTCGTCTGGCATTGTTTTGTAAGAGTGTCAGAGCATTGCCATTGTCACCAAACCAGATACCAACCACAGCCCCTTGAGGGAGTTGTGGGACGACAGGTGCAACGGCAGGCTGTGTCCCTTTATCGATTACCAGTGGCTCATAAGCCGACATCGCCCCGGTGTTCGGGTCTAGAATCACCGCCTGAACGAATGCTGACTGAGCAGCATTGGACTCATTGCAGGGACCATTGGCAGTATTAGTAGCAGAGATTTGATAAGGAGTCGCCAGACCCTGCGCCGTTAAAGGATTGGCAGGCACAGTCAAAGTACAATCTGTATTCACAGTTGCTGCATGTGAGCCTCCCAACGGTTTCACAACAAAAACAACCACACCAATAAGCGCCACTAAGACAGGCACCGAGATGCCAAGAATCATCAGTGGAGAGAGGCGTTGCCTGCCACGTCCATAGGCAGGCTTTTTTTGAAGACTTGAGGGATTTCGTGGTTTTGTCGCGAACATTTCGTTTTCCTCAACCTTTTTTTGTTACTCGGTAGCCATGGTTATATACCAGACATGCTACCTTCTAGACATATGCTCAAGAGTGGAAGTAAATAGCACTCAATGAGCGATCCGCTAAATGACAGTATTGATAGCACAGCAGGGTGCAAATGAGCGCGCCGCGCATCAATACAGTGAAATACACTGCTGAACGATGTATGCATGTGATCTGATTGAATACTAGCATATATAGCTACGCTTCCTGCATAGAACCTGTTTTACTACTTAAAAAGTACCAGGAAGAGGTTAAGAAATCTCAACCACAAAAGCGTAATCTTAACTAATACCTCCTACAAAAATCGAGCTCTGTAAAAAAAGGGGGAGCAAGACGTGAGGGGCATAAAAAGTTGCTGGTGAGGAAAAATGAAGGGAGTAAGCTCTTTTTTGCGTGAGCAATCCTGTCAACATCAGACAGAGAGAATAGTACCTTGTAGTAGGAACGACGTGCGCCAACCCGAAAGAGGAGAAAGCAGCGTAGCGGCAAGGTATTAGCCATTTAGTACTACAGCAGACGCGTCAAAGATCTATATACGCTTATATAATTGCATAATCATAGTAGAGTTGTTTATTTGCTATTTCATTAGCTGGTTCATGTGTTAATTTGTATAATGGGTAATTCAAGTGGAGAGTTTCTCTATAATGAAGTATTTTTTCTGGATTGCCTTTGCCGTATTTCTAGCGGCATCTATTCCCCACGTCGCCTACTTTTTCGCCTCATTTGAGCCCTCCAATGGTCCAGAAGGCATCTGGTGGTGGTGTGTGAGTTATGCAATAGCGATAAGTATTGACGTCACCGTTTATCTCCTTTCGTGGACAGCATTTCAAAGATATCGAAAATATCGTACGCCCAAAGCCGTCTGGCAGCACTGGCTTCTCATAGTGATGTGTACCATTTTTTCCTGGGCAGTCAACTGGGCATATGCAAAACAATTTCATAGTACCAGCATGCTCAGTTCCGCAGAAACAGCGGCGCCATGGTTGACCAACGTCTTTCCCTTCATGGCCAGCGCATTCCCCCTGCTTGGAATAGTTTATACCATGATGGCTGAAACCATTACCGAGACAGCGGCGGAAGAGAAAAAAGGCCGTTTTGAGCAATTCCAGGCGTTAGGAGAGATAGCGAGACAGACCCAGCTGCCGATAGCCAGCCTCCGTCGTGCGCTGACGATGGGAAGAGCGACGCCATCGGTCCTGACAGAAGGGACTGCGTCAGGAAGCAGTGAAGTGACCCAGGAGACTGTGGCAGGGGAAGACGAAAAAGCGGATAAGGATCGACCAATTACCGGAAAATTCGTCACCCTTGAGAGTAATCACGAGCGTGTCAGCAGAGAGACAGCGACCGCCACAGTCATGGCAGTGAGCGCGGACGGGAACCAGGATAAGTTACAGATGACCATAGAGGCATTGAGAGCGAAGCCAGACATGACAGACGAAGCGTTGGCCGAATTTCTCTCGCTCAAGCGTCCGGCGAGTGCACGTTTCTGGCGTTTAAAAGCGATAGAGATATTGAACACGCCAGAGAAAGAATTTAGCTCATCAAGCACGATAACTGCCTCAAACTGGCCAAATACCGGAACACTCATCAATAGCATCAATACAAAACGGTAATCTTGACGATCGAGGAATGCTATGATACAATAATCGGAGTGTAGTATGAGGCTGACAAACCACCTTACCCATAGATCGGTGTGTTACAGTTTGACAGTGTAGTCTACTCGTCACAAGAAAAGATGGAGCCTCTATACTTTTTAATGAAGAGAGGCAAGTATTTATGGAGGGAACAATGCCGGCCACGTATAGTTATGCAAACATATTGCACGCAATTGGTCAGGTATTAGATCAAATCGGCGTTAAGAGCATAGCCATTCACGAAGAGGAAGATGGACTGTTTATAGAGGGGTATAGTAGCGAAGACGAAGTACAGGTACAACTGCGCTGTGATATCGCTAGCCTCTATGAGCTTGTGAAGAGCAGCGAAGCATCGACCCCGGAGCAAATCGAGCAAACAACAGATGCGAATGTTCTCCGCCGCTTTCTCGCCGAGCACAGCCGTACATTGGTTGGCACGGCATACTAAACATACTAGAGTGCTTGAGTAGCAGAAAAAGAACCGGGGGCACACCTCCGGTTCTTATCTCATGGAGAACAAATAGAGTAAGGGGAGGGGAAAAGCACAGGAAGAGAAGAACCACTCTAGTGATCGCATAGCCAGCGCTTACCGTAGCAACGCATACTCTCAACCACTTGAACCAGATCACGGCCCTTCTCAGTGAGGGAATATTCGACGCGGTGAGGAACATCAGCAAAGGTTTGACGAAGAAGAATGCCCTCATCTTCCAGAGTGCGGAGACGTTCAGAGAGAGTTTTAGGGCTGATGCCATCTAGAGACCGTTCCAATTGATTGAAGCGCTTCATACCAGAGGCCAGGTCGCGGATAATGAGCAGCGTCCATTTTCCACTTATAATTTCAGCCGTGCGGGCTACGGGACAGATCGTATCATCGAGATGATTGGATTGTGTAAGCTCCATGTTACAAACTCTTTTGCAAATCACGTCCTTTCTCAACTACAGAATATACCATAGTAGGTACGCAAAGTAAAGCGCAGACCTCTCGACTTTACCAATAAAGTATGATATGCTCATAGCTATAGGATGCACTGCAAGGTTGTCCGAGCACCTGAACAATCATAAATCTTGGCCTGCGCGGTTTCTCCCCACGAGAGGAGAAGGTTGTGCCCGAAGATATTGCTTTATTCATCGATTTTGAGAACATACGTTACAGTATGCTGAATATTCAACGGCGGGAACCCGACCCACAGGAGTTAATTGCTGTGGCCCGTCGATATGGTACAGTTATGGTAGCCCGCGCTTATGCGGACTGGTCTCGACAACCGGAGCCTTTTAAAGGTAGCCTCACGGCAGCGATGATTGATCGTGTGGATTGCCCGGCGAAACAACGAGATCGCATTCGAATGGGAACGGTTCATTATGCTTCTGGGAATACGCCCACAGGTTCGCTAGGTTCGCCCAATTACCCATCCGAGCAACCAGGGGCGGGAAGCTATGCAGGTGGATCTCTTACACGTCAATGGCCAAACGGCATTACGACAAACTCCGGGGCGCTTCCGTCCATTACATCGCAGGGTCTTGGCGGGGGTTGGCCAACGGAGCAAGATGGAGTTCTACCAACTAACGGTGAGCTGGATGATGCTCTTTTGCCGGAGGATGATCAGCCAACCGAAGAGAACTATAGTGTATCAGCCGATTTCCAACAACGCGAACAGTTTCGACAGAGCTCGCCCTACCAGCAAGGTACTTATGGTTCCAGCAACCCATCAGGACCTCTTGGGCAGAACGGAACCGGTCCCCTCGGATATCAGCATTCAGGTAGTACTGGCCATATGCCCGCCATCAATGCAGCTGGCAATAGCACGATTGTGCAGAGCACTGTAGTGCAAAGCACCGTCGACCTAAATATGTTGATGGATATTATTGAAACTGTGTTTGATCGCCCTACCATCTCGACCTTTGTTTTGATGACAGGCGATAAAGATTTTACTCGTATTAGCGCTCGTTTAAAGTTACGTTTGAACAAAACTGTTATTGTTGTAGGTATCCCAGGAACCGTCAGCCGAGATCTTATTAGCAGTGCAAATCAATTCGTTCCCCTGGTGCCAGGCGGCAATGGAAGCTCAGGTATCACAGGTGCTTTACCTGCCACAACGGGACAATTTCCGGCTGTGCCAAGTGGTAATACAGGGGCGTTACCCGCGATCAATTATAGTGGTGGATCGGCTGGTCAATTTCAACCTCCATACGGAACGCCGCCAATGGATGTTCTTGACCCACAATTCTTGCAATTTCTCGATTACATCGACCGTAACTGGTCCTGGCGTACCATTATTGGTGTCTCTAATTTTATTGGCGATCCACTTAATCCGAAAAATCGCTTTAGAGGACGACTCACCCGTGAATCTGCACGCGAGCTTTTGAATACCTGTATTCAGCAGAATATTTTGCTAGTCCAGACGGATTCAACAGGTGCAGAGGATCTACGCTTAAATCGCCTGCATCCCGGGGTCGACGAAGTTCTCAAACAGTTTGTCCGCTAAACGATGTAGCTGGTAATCTATTAACCAATACGAAGAAAGAACGCTCCTACGGACGTTACGGGGGACGTTCTTTCTTTTTTTCTCTTGCTATTTCTCTATTTTCTTACCTTGAGGAGTTTTTCTATGGAAGAGTCACGCGTCTCATTTCTACGCCGCATGGTGGCAAGTCCCAGCCCCTCCGGCTTTGAACAACCTGTCCAACAAGTCATCCGTGAAGAACTCGCTAACTACAGCGATACTGTCCGCACTGATGTCCATGGCAATGTGATTGCCGCTCTCCATCCAGATGCGACTCCACGTATTATGTTAACGGCCCATTGCGATGAAATCGGTTTTCTCATTCGCTATATCAGCGATGATGGGTTTCTTTATTTCGCAACCATCGGGGGCTTTGATGCAACCACTCTGCCCGGTAGCCGGGTTGAGATTCACACACCCGACGGTCCGATACTGGGAGTGATCGGGCGCAAGCCAATCCATACACTCAGTGCCGATGAAAGAAGTAAGGTGCCTACAATCTCAGATCTCTGGATCGATATTGGTGCCTCCGGCAAGGAAGAGGCGCAGAAACTGGTTCCTATCGGCAGTATTGCTACCCGTGCGGTCCAGCTAGAACCCTTACGCAATAACCTGGTGATTTCACGCGCTCTGGATGATAAATCTGGCGTTTTTGCGGTTGCAGAAGCGATGCGTCGTATCCATGAACGGCGTGCCGAGCTCAAGGCTGGCGTGTACTTTGTATCAGCCGTGCAAGAAGAGGTCGGCTCTCGCGGGGCACGCACCAGCGCGTTTAGTGTTGATCCACAGATTGCCATCGCCGTAGATGTGACCTTTACGTCCGACCATCCTGGCACCTCAAAACAGGAATTAGGCGATGTACGCTTAAATGGCGGACCGGTGATCTCCCTGGGCGGCAATATGAATCCACGTGTCTTTCAGCTACTGGTACGGGCTGCGGAGAGCGCTGGTCTGGCCTGGCAGGCCGATCCTCAGCCGAGCGCCACATATACCGATACCGATATGATTCAGATAGCGCGGGCAGGGGTTGCCACTGGTCTGGTCAGCATTCCCTGCCGCTATCTCCATACTGGAGTCGAGATGGCCTCACTCAAAGACATTGATGAGGTCGCCGAGCTGCTGGCTCGTTTTGTGCTGGCAATCGATCAGGAAACCAATATTATTCCCTGAGGATACGTTTCGCGGCTCCAGACGCTTTTTTACCGCTACCAATGGTTACTGCTCCATCGGTGGCATTGACTGAGGATAAAGCGCCTGGGGCTGCTCGTCCTGACTGTAGGACTCCTGATAGGATGCTGGCGAGCGATACTCCTGTTCGCGTACCGTCTCCGGGCTAGCAGGCGTCTGATAGCCCTGATCATACGATTGATAGGTCTCAGGCGAGGGCTGAGGTGGAGCCTGTGGAGGCTGATAGTACGGTTGCTCAGTCCCCTGATAGGGCTGCTGGGCAGACGGATCATAGGGCTGATAGGGAGTCTGACTGCTCCTGATTATTCTGTTCACAACCATCCCGATGATAAGTGCAATAATTACCACGGGAATAATAAGCGTAAAAACAGTATCCATATGATGCCTGGAGAATAGGAGCGAAAATATGACGATGATCGCAATGACGCCACCCAGGCCAGAATATCCACGGCGCGTATTCATCCGATAGTAGCGATGCGAGGCCCTGTATTGGAGACGAGCAGCCCGACGATTGTCTCTATAGGCTCGGCGAGCGGCCCGACGACTCTCTTTATCCCACATAGGTTATACCCCCTTTGAAAAGCTAGAATCACAGTCTATAGAGACAAATCTCTATCCTCATATCAGAGATTGCTCTTATGCTTCACATCCGCTTACTACCATCCTCTTGTATAATATACGTAGAACACCATGTGGAAGTTATTTTTTCGCCACACTCCTATGCTTTCTGAAGGCGCAAAAAGCGTTCTACTTCCGCTCGCGATGGCGGATTGGCCCCTGCTTGCATACAGTTGAGTGCTGCTACTGCCGCTGCAAAGCGCAATATTTCGCTCAATGTCGCTTCAGAGATCTCCAATACAGCTTCTTTCGTTATCATCCCCCGTTCCGCCAGTTGCGCCAGCAGGCCAGCACAGAATGAGTCTCCCGCACCCACCGTATCAACGACCTGTACCGCAAAATTGGGTACCTGCACCATTGCCCCACTCATACGCGCAGCTATCACCCCCTGAGCACCTCGCGTGATCACCGCCAAAGCAGGACCTTGCGTGAGCAGTTCGCTGAGAGCCTGCTCAACAGACAAATGCGGACGAAACCAGGCCAGATCCGCATCACTTAACTTGACAACGTCCGCAAGCGCTATCAGCCGTTGTAATAGTGTACGATACTGTGGCTCATCCTGTACCAGAGCAGGGCGAATATTGAGGTCAAGGGAGAGGAGCGCTTTTCCGTGCAAGCGTTCTACCGTCTGAAGCACGGCCTTGGGCGTCGTACCACGCAACAGGCTGATCGAGCCAAAATGCAAAATGCGCGTCTCCGCAAATAAAGCCTCTGGAAGATCCTCAAGCGTCAGGAGCGTATCCGCAGCCTCTTCCCCATAAAAATTAAAGACCGGACTGCCATTTTCCATGGCCACAAAAGCAAGCGTACTTTGCTTTCCCGCGGCAAGGGCAAGGAAGCGCGTATCGATCTGTTCCGCTTCGATATGTTTGCGCAGGAAGCGTCCAAAATAGTCATCGGCGACCTTAGAGGCAAAGGCCGTCGTCTGTCCCAGACGAGCCAGACCCATCGCGACATTAAACAGGGAGCCTGCGGCGTACATACGAAAGTCCGTGCTTGTGTCCTGCTCGTGAGTATTCATGGGAAGAAAGTCGATCAAACACTCCCCCATACACGTAATCAATGTATTCATACAATTTCTCTTTCCTTCTGAGCAGCCTGGACCACCTGGGAAGCTGGCACGCCAGTATTCTGATGCAATCCGCAGGACTGCCTTATGTTTAAAGTACAGTGTACGGTTATCTGCTGTACAGAGAGCAGAGGATCGGCTATCCGTTGAAAGAGCAGTTCGGCAGCGGTACGACCAATATCATAGGTCGGCTGTTTGATAACAGTTAATCCTGGTTTCACCAGAGACATCCAATCGACCTCGTCAAAGGCGGCGAGCGCAATATCGTCAGGAATAGTTCGTCCTCTTTCGGAGATAGCGCGGAACGCCCCAACTGTTAAGAGATTATTGCCGACGAAGAGTGCGGTAGGAGGTTCGGCTAGATCGAGAAGCTCGTTCGTGAGGTGGTAGCCATTCTCTTCTCTGGGTATACTTGTGCGTAGCAATTCGGGGGAAAGAGGCAACTGATACTCAGTGAGAGCCTGAGCGTAGCCCTCATAGCGCTCACGACCGGTAGTGGCGGTAGAGATACCCAGGACTGCACCGATACGACGATGCCCATCTTCAAGCAGATGCTTCACCAGCTGATAGGTATACTGAATATTATCTACGACAACCGTATCAACGTTCACATCAGCCAGCTTGCGATCAATCACCACAAAAGGAATATCAGCCTGGAACAATTGTAAACAGGGATCATCGCGCTCTCGGGTGGGAGAGACAATCACACCTGCAACACGCTCTGCCTGCATCAGATCGAGATAAAATTTCTCTTTCTCGCTATTCTCATCGGCGTTGCACAAAAATACGGCATATTGATGTTGCAAAGCAATATCTTCCACCGCACGTACCAGAGAAATGAAAAAGGGATTCTGTATATCTGAAATAAGCAAACCAATAATCCTGGAACGCTGGACACGTAAACTACGAGCAAGTCGACTTGGCTGATAGCGAAGTTGCTCCATCGCGGCCAGCACGCTCTTGCGCGCCTCCTCACTCACATAGCCCTCATTGGAGAGCACGCGCGATACCGTTGCCGTCGATACTCCTGCTAAACGCGCAACATCCTTGATCTTCGCCGCCATAGTATTCTTTCATCTTCATGCTGTGAAAACGATTACACAACGATAAACTTACTCATCTGTAACATATGGTATCGATTACATACAAGTGTAATCAGAAGCATACATTTTGTCAAGACCAGGATGAGCTTATTGGGGGGATCAGTTACGCAAAGGGCGACATCACCTGTTCACCGAAAGAGAGCAGATTTTATAAACGCCGTCTGATAACTTGACGACGTCGCTTATAGTGACCTTAGGGATAAAAAATATTTTAGAAGAGAAGATATGAGCACGATGAAAGTGACAATACAACAGGCATTACGAGACATAGAAGAGCAGGAGCAGATACACATTCTTTATGCTTGCGAGTCAGGGAGCCGCGCCTGGGGCATTGCCAGCCACAACAGTGATTACGATGTACGCTTTCTTTACGTACGTCCTCAAAGCGCCTATTTGCGCCTGGATATGCCGCGGGATGTGATTGAACGGCCAATCGTAGATGATCTTGATATTAATGGTTGGGATATTTTCAAGGCACTGCGCCTCTTGAGGAAGTCCAATCCTCCCCTGCTCGAATGGCTGCTCTCTCCTATCGTTTATCGAGAGAACTCGCCTGCCATCGCAGAGCTGCGCAGCATTGCGTACCGTTTCAACTCTCCCACCGTTCTGTACTACCACTATAGCCGCATGGCATCCAGAAATTATCATGAGTACATACAAAGAGAAGAGGTTATCCTCAAGAAATATCTTTACGTGCTCAGGCCTTTGATCGCGCTGCTCTTTCTGGAGCAACACAATGTGCTACCGCCTACAAGCTTTCTGGAGACCCTGGCGCAGATAGAGCTCTCCCCGGAGATACGTCCACGCATTCACGAGCTGATTGCAAGAAAGCAGGCAGGCGATGAATTGGGCAAAGGGACATCTGATGAACGTCTGAATACGTTCATAGAAGAACAACTGGAGAAGCGATATAAACAGACATACAAGCCCGACACACAAGAAGGGCTCACAGGCGAGCTAGAACAGGTGCTGGAGCATATTCTCGCCGAGAAACCAGGTGATGATATCACCTCGGTTAGCAAGAACACAATCTGATGAGCGCTTACTGCTCCACGGGTGGCATCTGCTGTGGATATTTCGCCTGAGGCTGCTCATATTCCTCATAGGGAGCTTGCTCCTGTGCAGGCTGATATGACTGCTCGCTCTCACCACTGCCATATGCCTCATGTGGAGCCTCCTGGTAGCCCTGATCATAAGAGCTGTATTGAGGCTGTTGATAGGGATTCTGGTAAGGCTGCTGATACGGCTGCTGGTAAGGTTGCTGATATGGCTGTTGATAGGGATTCTGGTAAGGCTGCTGCTGGTAATTACTTCCCCAGTTCCCTTGCCGCACGTTGGTGCTGGCAACTGCCTTTACGATAATTGTCACCATGGCAATAAAAAGCATCGTAAACAAGAAGCCTTGAAAGGAGTGAGCAAAAACCAGGATAAGAAAAGGCAACGCAAATGGAAATCCCCACCCACCTCTATTATATCGATTGAACATCGTTTTTCTCCTTGTGGAACCTGGAAACCAGTCACTACTTATTAACAACGTACGTGTCTTTCTTTGTTCCAATTTTCCACATATACCAGGCAGTGGCAAATATTGCTATATGTTATAACAATAAATATAGCCGAAAGTCCTCATAAAGTCAAGTAAGCAGGATTTTTTTCGGCCTGTTTTCCGTGTTACGTTCTGAAGAAAAACATACTGTGCATCACATCCATAGATCTTTCCTCCAGAATCTTATACTCATTGAACGATGCAGAGAAGGTATTTTCTGCTCTGGCAGCTTGTTTATGCTCAAAACATATAATGATAGAGAGATACCATGTCATGTTGACAACGTAATAAAAAGTAGTCTAAAATTGCACAGATATGCACAATGACGAGTGTAGACTGTAGGGCGTGGTTGCTTTCATCTGCTGCATGAGCTGGATCGAGCGAAAACTGAACAGCCATATGTTTCTATTACCCGACACAATTGATAGACGAACAGCTGAATGCCGTCTATTTTGCACATCGTCGCGCATTGCCTCATAGCGTAGGAGTGCAAAGATCGACACCATTCAGCACACAGATTCAAAGGTTGGACGCGAATGCAAAAGGGACACATCACCAAATATCGGCCATTTCCATCAATTGACCTGCCGGACCGGCGCTGGCCTGCACGCACAATTGTCAGCGCACCAACATGGTGCAGTGTTGACTTGCGCGACGGGAATCAGGCGTTACCGATCCCCATGAGCGTCAAGCAAAAGCTAGAGATGTTTCAGCTTCTCGTAGGAATTGGCTTTAAAGAGATTGAAGTTGGCTTTCCAGCGGCATCGCAAATCGAATTTGATTTTATCCGCCGCCTCATCGACGAAGACCTGGTGCCCGATGACGTAGCAATCCAGGTCCTTGTGCAAGCTCGTGCAGAACTGATTGGGCGTACTATCGAGTCACTTCGTGGCGCAAAAAAAGCAATCATTCACCTCTATAACTCCACTTCTCCTGTGCAACGCAGGGTCGTCTTTGGGCTGGATAAACCAGAGATCATCAAAATCGCTACCCAGGGGACACAATTAGTCAAGCAACTACTTCCCAAACTGGCAGGCACGGATGTGACGTTCCAATACTCACCCGAAAGCTTCTCGTCGACCGAAACGGATTTCGCGCTAGAGATCTGCGAGGCTGTGATCGATGTCTGGCAGCCCACACAGGAGAAAAAAATTATTTTAAATCTGCCCGACACGGTCCAGTATGCCACCCCCAATATTCACGCAGACCAGATCGAGTGGTTCAGCCGTCATTTGCGCGACCGCGATGCTGTAATCATCAGCCTGCATACACACAACGATCGTGGGACTGGCGTAGCCGCAACCGAACTGGGGTTGATGGCAGGCGCAGAGCGCGTCGAGGGCACACTTTTTGGCAATGGCGAGCGCACTGGCAACGTCGATATTATCACGTTGGCCCTGAATATGTACTCTCAGGGGATTGATCCCTGTCTGGACTTCAGCGATATCAACGCCATTCGCACCGTCTATGAGCGCTGTACACGGCTCGACGTGCCTATTCGCCAGCCCTATGCTGGTGAGTTGGTCTTTACGGCCTTCTCCGGCTCACACCAGGACGCGATTAACAAGGGCATGAATGCGCAAGATTCCACACCAGGCTCGCTCTGGGAAGTTCCCTATCTGCCAATTGATCCGAAAGATATCGGGCGAACGTACGAGGCCATTATTCGCATCAACTCGCAATCTGGCAAAGGTGGAGTCGCCTATCTCATGGAGAACGATTACGGCTTCCAGTTGCCCAAAGCCATGCGTATCGAATTTGGCAAAATCATCAATGATGTTGCTGATGCCAGAGGGGAAGAGATTCCCAGCTCGGGCATCTACCAGATCTTTGAGCAAGAGTACTTACAGAGTTCCACACCATTTCAACTGGAAGATTTCCACACTGAACAGATTGTAGAAAGCACGGAGCACGAGACAGTTGCCTGTACAGCACGTGTACGCATACAAGGACAGCGCCGCGAAATCAACGGGCGCGGCAATGGTCCCATCGACGCCTTCGTGCACGCGCTAAACACGGCAAAGCTCGCCAACTTCACGGTGCTCTCCTACTCTGAACATTCGCTCAGCCAGGGAGCGGCAGCCAGAGCGGTCGCATATATTCAAATTAAGACCGCAGGAAGCAAAACTTTTTATGGCGCAGCAGTCGAGACCGACATTGAGCGAGCATCACTCAAAGCGGTTCTCAGTGCGCTTAATCGCACGCAGAAGTAATTCATGACACAACAAAAACGCTCTTCCCACAGAAAAGAGGAAGAGCGTTTTTGTTGTGTCAGTGCGGGAGAAATCTGGAGAGAGACGAGCTACAGCCCGATCAGCACCTTGTGCATCACCGCCGAAGCAATCGAGCCATCGGCATTGCTATAGCTATAGAGCGCAATAATGCCCTCTTGAGCGCCATTTTTAAAGGTGGAGTTATAAGTCACATTCGCCGTAAACGTCGCATTCCCCATGCCAGTAGTGCCCCTGGCCTGAACATCGCCGATATCGGTATACGTATGATCAAGAATCACCACTCTGCCAATGACGGACTCAAATGCCCTTCCCTTGCCAGCAACCTTCGCCGGACTACTGATGCGATCATTGGTGATAGGGGTCGTGATATCCATGCCAGCGCCGCCGACATCAGTCACAATCCAGATGCCACCGTTCGTATTGCCCTCCAGACGGCTCATCGTCACCTGCACCGTGCCGCCATCAACGCCTGGATTCTTCACATTCACAACGGCGTCGCTATCACTCTTGCCACCACCGCTCACCACGGTCGTATTATCCGCCGCAGGCCATTTCAGAAGATTCACCGTGAGATTGCTGGCTGTCTGAGTAGCACTTAACTTCCAGGCATCCTGGCCTTGATTCACATTCTGCTGATCGGTCTCGGCCTGAAAACGTGTAAGATCGGGATAGAGGCCAGGAAACACGACCGGCACGAACGTACCAGCACTATCGGACCACTTGAACTCGCGAAACAGATCCTGCTGCAAACTTGCATTTGCCGTTATCCCTTTGTTCACGCTTGAATTGTGATCAACCTCAGCTGTCATGATCGTGTTATAGCCGCTGATTCGGGCATTGCCTTTCAATAGTGATTGTAATTTGAAAAGTTCGACCGGCTGTGGCTGTGTGATATGCGTAAAAACGTGGAGATCCAGGCTTGCATCGGTGCCAGGCGCCTGTACAGTGACCAGGGCCTGTAGCTCATTCTGACCAATAAGATTTGCGCACGTCACAGACCCAACCTTGTTTACATCGGGCTGCACACCCACCAGAGGAGCCCAATAGGTAGGAGACTGAACGGCAACAGGGCAGGGTTGAACACCCAGCTTCACGCCCGCTGATGGCGTTGCCTGTGGCGTAGCGGTAGGAGCTGTATTACTGGGAGCGGTGGAAGAGGGGGAAACGGTACTCCCTCCGGGACCACATGCCGCCAGGAGATACACGAACAAGCAGAGGAAACCTGCTGTAAAAAAGGATTGTTTATAGCGCCTTGCAGACAATGAGGTCATCTGGCCCTCCTCTACCGAAATTATCATCAATCAATAGGTATAAGACAGAACCACAGCAATTTGTCTCCTAAAATAGCCAGTTTTTCTGAACAGACTCACTATACCAAACTCAGTTAGAGAAATGTTTTTGCCTATCTCTATCAGTACTTCTGGTAACGGCAGAATATCGATCGATGCGCTCATAGTAAAACTCAACAAAAAGGTATTTCTGAAGTATCAACCTGTGCAATGACGAGCAAGAGATCAATTTCTATAGATTGGGGGTATAATTAGAGAGAGGACAGCTTATAAAGGATAAAATCGTGGGCATAAAAGAATTAGAGAGAAAGCCACATATTCGTGACATACGTCGTCAGTATGGCCTGACCTCGCGTGCCGTCGCGGAAGCAGCGGGTCTCGACTTGCAGACGGAATACCTGTTGGAAATTGGCGGTCTGGTGAGTAACAAAGAGGTAGAGCAAGTGCTACAAGCCCTCTCCCGTTTAACGGGCGAACAGTTCACCAGAGAGAACGTGCGCGGGCTTTGTGTCGCCCCCAATCGCATCGCCAAAAGTTCCCCACAGATCAACGTCACGCATTAAAGTTTTTTCAGGCACAGGCAAAACGGATCGCACGCAAATTAGTGAGGCAGGAAGAGCTGGCCTACGAAATTACGCAGGAGGCCTTTCTAGCCACGTACCTCTCACTGGATCAGCTACGAGATCTGGAGCGTTTTGGAGCCAGGGGAGCCACTTTGACGATTGCAAAAAAATGCGCGATGAAGTTTGACTGAGCTCTGCTTACTTATTTTGCTTGACAGTCGCTTCAGCTTCTCCCAGCTCGACAATCTCTTTAGTTTCCTCTTGCTTGCTTCCTTCTTCAGCTTCTCTCTGCCCAACAGTTTCTTCAGCTTCTTCCTGCTCGATTTCCTCCTGCTCGACCATCCCTTCAACTTCTCCCTGCTCGTACTCATCAGTATCCTGCACATACTCTATCAGGGGGATATGGCGGATGACAATAGTGCCCATCCAGAGAAAAGCGCCATATGAGCAGACCTGTGAAACCAGGCCAATAAAGACGCTAAAAATAGGATCGGGATAGGCCTGAGCCAGTGATACCACACAGCCAGCAAGTAAGAGCAAAGCAGCATTGCGCGGAAAGACTTTGCCTTTCAATGTGGCAAAACCAAACAGACCGGTACCGGCAAAGAGGAATAACGATGAGACGGTGGAAAGCGCATAGAGACCATAGACCAGCGACTTATTCTCTTTCAGGACCGTAGTGCTCAACGTTACGGTTACTATCGTAATCACCAGACTATAACCGATACCGCCAATACTATTTGCCGCCTCAGTCAGGATAAAGCCCCAGAGACCGGCCTGACGCGTCTGATATGCCTGATAGAAATAGACAGCAGGCAGGCCAAGAGAGAAAAACAGGGCGGCGACAATACTGATGATCTGAATAGAGAGCCAGAGAGGACTTGCCTGATCTGCTGAGAGGGCATAGGCCAGCGAACCCGCCATACTGGCCACAATCGCGACCACAGAGCTAACGCAGAGACACCAGCCTCCCAGGCGAAATAAGCTACCGGGCGTCATGATCTATTTCCTTCCTTCGGGAAAACTTATTATTCACATCTATCTATGCACAGGCAAAAACATCACCAGGATCGAGATATATTTGCCACAAATCGAGACAACATTGAGATAGGCAAATACTATACTGTCAACAAGAATACAAGCAATGACAAAGTACTTATGACTACAATCAGGCCACACTCATTGTATGATTAAGCATAAATAAGGGCGAATTGCTTCGCTTCTTTTATCTTGCATATCACACTCATTCTTCTTTTTTTACATTCTCTTTGTCAAACAGTCTATATCCAATAGGGTAGTTTCACAAAAACTTTTTGGCTGCTTTTGTAGTACGGCCGTCATGAAAATACGATGTACGCAATATAGGATGATTGCTCAGCAATGAGCATGTCAGGAAAGGAGACATCAAGCCGATGAAAATTGCACAAATTGCGCCACCCTGGATTCCCATCCCACCAGACAACTACGGGGGCACGGAGAATGTTTTATATCATCTGGTAGAAGAATTGGTGGCCCAGGGGCATGAAGTGACGCTATTTGCGCCCGGGGATGCCCGGACGTCGGCTCAGCTTGTCTCATTCGTTCCGCAAGCTTTATGTAAAGAGCAGGTGCCGTGGTACATGCATATGAAAGCGTACTATCACTTACACAAAACGATGCAGTATATTCGCGAACATGACTTTGATATCGTCCATGGACATCTCTCTTCGACAGGAGATATGTATCTCTTTCCCCTGCTGGCCTCACTACAGGTACCGCATCTCATCACAGCCCACAACACCTTCCCTTTTGATAAGTTGCCCGGCGATTGGCAGGGTGACGCCGATACCTACTTTATGGAGTGGGCACCAAAGATTCCCATCGTAACGATCAGCAAGAGCGCACGATGCCAGATCGAGTTTCCCCTCAGCATCGTCGATACCGTCTATCATGGCGTTCCCATGAAACAGTTCACACCAGAACAACGACAGGGAGAGCCATTTCTTGTCTGGATCGGGCGCTTTGTGGCGGAGAAGGGCGCGCATCTGGCAATAGAGGCCGCCAGACGCACACATCTACCATTGCGGCTGGCAGGAACCAAAGATGAGAGCAGTCCTCGTTCGCTTGCCTACTTTCAGCGCAAGATCGAGCCACACCTGGACGGAGAGCTCATCCGCTATGTCGGCACCGTCTCCCACGCCCAAAAAGTCGAGCTATTGAGCCAGGCCAGCGCCTTCCTCAATCCGATTGAATGGGAAGAGCCCTTTGGCATGGTCGTTCTGGAGGCAATGGCGGTCGGTTGTCCGGTCATAGCCTTTGCACGTGGAGCCATGCCAGAAATTATCGAGCATGGAAAGACGGGATTCCTCGTTCACAATCTCGACGAAATGGTCGAATACATACCACGCATTGCCACGCTCAAGCGAACGCGCATACGTCGGCATGTACAATACCATTTCTCCGCCGAAGTAATGGTTCGACGCTATCTTGCTATCTATAAGCAACTGATCAGACAAGCTCAGCAAGAAGTTGAACAGGAGCAGACGGTAGAGATTGCGGCACAAACGCTGCCAGTTAAGAGGCGGGAGCAATCCAGCGCCAGACTTTCCAGCAAGCAAATGTAGAGCCTATGTGTGGCAGGGTCAGGCATTGGCGCATAACAAGCTTGATCCTGCCACACATAGTCCCATCAAGGTTTCACAGCAACAAGCATATCGCGTTTTTTGATGACACGATCAACGGGATGAGCAAACTGAGTGTAGGGGGGATCGTCGCGCACCTGTAGAGTCGTATGTGCCAGCAATAAGCCAAGCATCTCAGAGCGTTCGATGCGCGTGGCATTCCAGGCCAGAGCAATACTGCCGCCAGGGAAGAGCATACTTTCCCAGACCGGAAGGGCATTGCTCAATAACGAGGAAATCTCAGCAAAATGTTGAATGCCATAGGGAAGATCGGCAACCACAGCGTGCATGCGCGGGCCTCCGGAGACCTCGCGCATATGCAGAACAGCATCACGCGTATCCCCTTGAGAGATCACCAGATGGCGAGATTGTCCCTTTGGGCCAATTTCAAATTGATGGCGTCGTCCCGCCTTACGCCCATGCTCATCAACCTCTTTATAGCGAATATGCTCGCCCTCCAGATATTGACGGACAAAGAGCGCCGTCGTCTCCACATCCTGACGATTCAGCTCAACGCCAAAAGCATCATAGCCTGCGGCCAGCGCAAGAAAGAGCGTCGTACCTCCGCCAGCCAATGGGTCAAAAATACGCAAACGTTCAGTGAGCTGGTCAGCATATGCACCGGCGAACAAAGCCGCATTCAACAAAACGCGTGTGAAGATCTCGTTCGTCTTCCCCTTATAACGCCTCGCCTCCGCCATCTCAAGAGGTACAAACGGAGAAAAGTTCGGTTCCAGCGGACGCAGTAAGGGGCCCACAATATCGCCGATCTGCGAAAAATACTCGTGAGCCTCGCTGATAGCCCCCAGACGCGCAACGAGCGACTGCACCTGAGCAGTGGTCAGCAGCGATTCATCAACGGTTGCCAGCAGATAAGCCTGTCCGGCCAGGACCACCGGCTCAACATGTTGGATCGCAGGCGCAAGCGAACTTGCCAGCAGTTCTGGGCGGGCCAGCAGTTCGGTCATTTTTGCGTATTGCGTGCTACGCTGGGGCGTAATTTTCAAAGCCAATTTCATGCGATGAGTATAGCACAATTTGCCGCTCATGAGCAGAAAATATTTTACAAAAAACAGGTCAAAAAATACGCCAGACTTGACAAGAATCAGACAATGGCATTGGATACTATGGGGAAATGACCAGAGAGGCCTTTCCATCTTCCCTATTGAAACATTAGAATAGAGTATATATATCAGGGATACAGCACAGCAAGCGCGGAGGCATCGCATGCATATAGTAACCGTTACCGAGATGCGAGAACTAGAAGCTCAGGCCGAGAAGCAATACGGCCTGAGCTCGCAAACGCTCATGAGTACAGCAGGGAAAAGCGCGGCTGACATCTTTCAGGCCCATCTGTTACCTCATCAGACAATGCACAATCTAGAAGTACTCTTCCTGGTTGGCCCCGGAAACAATGGAGGAGATGGGCTGGTCATGGCACGTCACCTGGAAGAGGCTGGAGCACTGATCAGCCTCTATCACTGGAAAGATCGACGGCTCACAGTGCATGGACAGGAGATCCCGGCAGAACAGACCGCAAGCAGACTGAAAGAGACTATTCATCGCGCAGACGCTATTATTGACGCATTGCTCGGCACAGGACGTTCGCGTCCATTGCCAGACAATATGCGCGATCTCCTTGCCCAGGTCCGGCAAGAGCGTGCTAAACGTGCGAATCTGCTGGTCGTCGCGATTGACCTGCCAACGGGATTGAACGCCGATACAGGGGAAACCGATCCTGGCACACTGGCCGCCGATATCACCATCACACTGGCCTGTCCCAAGCTCGGCTTTTTCTTCTTTCCGGGACGAGACTACATAGGAGAGTTGTATATTGGCGATATTGGCCTGCCGCCAGAGCTGGAGGCTCCTCTGCCGAGTGAACTATTGAGCGGCAAGCTTGTTCACGATCTTCTTCCGCACCGCACATTGAACAGCAACAAGGGCACGTTTGGTAAGGTAATGCTGTTCTGCGGATCACCTCCCTATCCCGGTTCCGCCTTTCTGGCAGGTACCGCAGCAGGACGCTCTGGAGCGGGTCTGATCACGCTCGCTGTGACAGAGAAAATGCTGCCGATTTATGCTGGCTCCTTTCATGAAGCAACGTTTGCACTGCTCCCAGGTGAGGATGCCGAGAGCTTTGAGCAAGCAAGTGCGCTCAATGCTCAACTTGCGGGCTATCGCAGTCTGCTCATAGGGCCAGGGCTGGGACAATCGCCGCATAAGCGTGAAGTCATCCTGCAAATCCTCGAGCATCTGCGTGCGCTGCCGGACAAAAAACGTCCCCGTCTGGTGATCGATGCGGACGGGCTGAACAACCTTTCGGCCCTTGAGCGCTGGTGGACAGTGCTGCCGAAAGACACTATTATCACACCTCATCCGGGAGAGATGGGACGCTTATGTGGAGGGATCAAAGTTTCAGGAGGAGACATTGATCGGCTAGAACTGGCTCGCAGCAAGGCGCGAGAATGGCAGGTGATCCTGGTACTCAAAGGAGCCTGTACCATTGTCGCAGAACCAGAGGGGCGTACACGTATCAATTGGCTAGCCAATCCTGCACTGGCAACAGCGGGGACGGGCGATGTATTGGCGGGAATGATCGCCGGTTTTCTGGCACAGGAGGTCGCGCCATTTGACGCAGCTGGTGTGGGAGTTTACCTGCATACAGCAGCTTCCGAGCAGGTCAGTGCCGAGATTGGGGATGCAGGCTTGCTCGCTTCCGATCTGCTTCCGCATATTCCGCGCGCAATGGTCGCCACCGCACAAGCTGGAACATTCGACATCTGTACTTCCGGGGAGTATAGGTAAAAGCGGATTATCGTAAGAGGGTATAGGACAGGGTTTACCCCTGTCCTGCGCACAGTTCATGTGTTGAACAGGATGGGACCTAAGCCTGAGCTGCTTCGTTCACCACATTGATGGTCAGCTTAGAATCAACGCCGCTCGCAATTTTGACCGGGATATTGAACGTACCCGTAGAGCGAATAGGCTCAGAAAGATCAAGAGTGCGACGATCAATCTGGATATTCTCAGCCTCGCGCAAGGCCGAAGCAACATCCTGGCTCGTAATAGAACCATACAGGCGACCCTGGCTACCAACGCGGGCCTTAAACGTGAGAGAGACCTGGCTCAAGCGCTCAGCCAGCTGACGATTAGCCTCGATCTGTTTTTCCAGCCTGCGCTGCTCTGCGGCGATCCGCTGACTGCGTGTGGCTATCAGGCTGGGGGTTGCTCCAGCAGCTAAACGACGTGGCAGGAGGTAGTTACGGGCGTAACCATTAGCAACCTCTTTCAGATCGCCGGCCTTTCCCAAACCCTCAACATCTTGTAATAGAATGACTTTCATCGAATTTTCAGCTCCTAAAAGAGACAGGGGAATCCCGTCTTTCCTCGTGCAATGACAACGCCGATTAGTATACACCCTGTCGGGTATGAACGCAAGCGCCATTTTCAGTCAGCATTCAAAACAAGTACCAGTTGCAAGCCATGCCAACTCTCCTCTATAATGACGAATGTTATTATTCGTGATCTTGCACTTATTTACGACAAAGGACGAACTGCATGAATATTGAAGGCACCTATACCCTACAGGCATCTCCTGAAGATGTATGGAGTCTGCTTACCGATTTGCAGATAATAGAGCAAGCATTACCCGGGATCGAACAGCTCGAACTCATCGAGCACAATACCTATAGTCTGGCCTTACAGATCAAGCAAGCACCCTTACAGGGAATATATAGAGGACTCATCAAAATTACCGAACGCCAGTATCCCTCCTACCTCTGCTTTGTCATTGAAAGCATGGGAACGCAAAACACATTGAGCGGGATAGGCAGTATTTATTTGCAAAAGCAGGGACAGCATACCGTCATCGCTTATAAAGGGACCTTGCATGTGGGTAAACGCAACGGGCGTCCGGCCCCAAAGGTCATCAAAGGGGCTGCGAAATTACTGATTCAGCAGAGTTTTGCACGCCTTTCGGAGAACTTGCGCACAAGCAGCAACGGCCATGCTCCAGAGAAAATATTTACCTACCAGAACAATCGAGGGACGCTCGTCTTACCGCGTCTGGGTCCAGTCACAGAGATACAGGGGACAACGCTCTGGCAAGGAGTCGCACGTCAACTGCATCTCGGAGCAGATGACCCGGTACAGGAAGAAATCTGGGGGAGGCGAGTCAAACAGGCCAGTTCAGTAGCCGGGCTGTTACTGCTACTCTGGATTGGGACACGGCTACCTCGCAGAAGACGGGCTAAAAAAGCGCGCAAGAACAGTTAAGAATCGATCATTGAACGCAGGCGTGCCTTCCAGCTCTGATCATCATCGGACGCGCCTGCTTGTCCATCATTCTCAACAATCCAGGTGCGTGAGCCATCAATAGCTTTCGTCGTAGGAGAGCGTTGTTGCTGGCGCTGATCTTTATCGTCGAGGTTGCGCAGGGCTGTTTGCGCCGCCTTGCGCACATCCTGCACCTGATCCTGTAACAACAGCTGCAACTCCTCCCTGGCCGACTTCACGCCGAGCCTGCCAAGCGTACGAGCGCTCCCGGCGCGTTCATCAGAGGTAAGAGCATGGAGCAGCGGTAAGATATCGGGAGCGAGTTGGATCAAAGAGAGATCGGCAATCAGACGCAGGAGGCGATTGCGCCGCATCGGGTGCGTGACCGCGGCCAGTGCCGCACGGCAATCGCTGACGACCTGCGACTTCTTCTGAATAATCCCCTGCGTCCGGGCCTCAGCCACCGCAATTTCTGGCGAAGTCGTAGCAGTACCACGTAGAAATGGCTCTATCCAGAGCGCAACCTTCTCCAACTGAGCAGTATTCTCATGCAGTTGGAGGACGGGCTCATAGTGCTGCTTGAGCCAGTAATAGAGAGCTAACGTCACCTCGGCATCGCGTGCCGCATAGGCGATCATTGCCGGGGGCAGGGGGCGTCTGGTCCAATCCGTGCGTTGCAAACTTTTATCCAGATGGCTATGGAAAGCGCGCCGAAGCATGGCCGCAAGAGAGGATTCATGCTGACCAAAGATAGAACGGCAGGTTGCTTCCAGATCGTAGTAATGCGCGACATAGAGTCCACGCTCCGCCATCACGCGCAGATCGGCCCCGGCTCCGTGTAGCAGCGTGGCTATCGCGGGATTCGCGACCACAGCAGCGAGCGGCGAGAGATCCTGCAAACGGAGTGTGTCTACGACAAAACAGCGTTGATCGATTGCCAGTTGCAACAAAGCCAGGCGAGGTACGGACGACTCGTTCTCTTGCTGCTGGGTACGTGAGCGCACCTGCGTAAATTCTGCGTCGATCGCGACAATCTGCGAACGGGACAAGACCGAAACAGCCTGCTGTAACTGTTCAGGACGCTCCACCCAGAGGCGCTCCCCTCGTGGAGGTAGCTGTCCCAGCGGAGGCGTAGGACCAAGGTAGCCAACCAGACCATGGTCTGAAGATTCTTGATTTGGAGATGGTACTTTTTCGCTCAAAGCCTATTTTTCCGCCTTCTCTGTTCAGGCTGTGATGGTGTGTACTAAACACTATACCATATCTCACCTCTATAGCATAGCCTTTTCCCCCAAGTATATGGATATGCTTATCGAGTTCTCAGAGATAAACCCGATTTTTCTTATCAGCAGGATACTTTTTATGCTATACTGAGCCGGTAAACGCGATAAGCGGATTGCGTCAAAGGAGGCTTTGTGGTGGTTGGTAATCGAACACAGCATGACGTTCCCCCACTACACGGCATTCCCCTAACAAAAAGATGCATTCGCGCGATTCATAAGTGTCGAAAGCCTCTATCGATACGTTGAAATATAATGTTGAGCAACAATAGAAACAAGAATATATTTTGCAGGAGAAGATAGACACATGTCTACACTTGAAGAGATATTAGCAAACAATGAGCGTTTCTTAGCGGAGACAACACTCCCGATCATCGGACATGCTCCTCGGAAACGAACGGCCGTCATTACCTGCATGGATTGCCGATTGGTGAACATGTTCGAGCCAGCACTCGGGCTGGAGCGAGGAGACGTCGTCGAGCTGCGTACCGCCGGAGCCACGATCTCACAACCCGAGCGCGAAGGAGCGAGCAATGATCTGATCCGCTCGCTGGCAGGGGCGATCTATCTGCTGGGAGTGCGCGAGGTCATCGTTGTGGGGCATACCAGTTGTGGGCTGGCGCACGCGAACCCGACGGCCCTCACCGCATCTATGCAGGCCCTGGGCGTTGATCCACAGCAATTGATTCAGCAGGAGGGACTGGGCGACATTGATGGACTGGTGCGCTGGGTAGGAGCATTCGAGGACGTGCATGTCAACGTACAGGAAGTCGTCGAAGTGATCCGCAAAAGCCCTTATCTGCCGCGCATTCCAGTGCATGGGCTGGTCATCAATATCGAGACTGGAAAGTTGGAACTGGTGAACCAGGGATAATTGCCAGACACGAACACAAATACGCCAGAGAAAAGGCGCAAATTGTAGAGTTACGGTCGTTCTTTAAAAAAGATGAGCGATACCTCCTCGGGGTAGCGCTCATCCTTTTGTTAGCATATGTTTTGTGATTACCTTGATTTGCCAGCTCCGTTATTCCTCATCAGTCAGCGGCCCGCTCTGCTGTGTATTGGAGACAGAGGGGGAACCAGGCTGAGCTTTGGAAGCGAAGGTCAGAGAGCTGTAGGTAACCGTGGCTTTGACCTCGCGGTTACGCATGCCGACACGCACTTTCGTTTCTTCAACAATCTGCTTGACGCGCTGCGCCACCAGTTCGGCACCACTCTGCTCGGCACGAATGACCACAGTCATGATGCCAGGGCCATTGACGGAAAGCTTGTCCTCTTTACGCAATTTCGCGCGAATGGCGGGAAGCAGCTTGCGTGCCACCTCAGTCGACTCGCGGTCCTCGCGCTCACGATTGGTATCGCTCCCCTCAGCACCATCGAGAATGAAACGAAAGACGATCACACTCTGCGCATTACAGACGCGGCGAACCTTACGTGAACCGGCCTCAAGATCTTTCGTCGTCTCAACCATCTGCCAGATATGATGCTCACGTTTGCGCGAAAAATCATAGTAGCCCTGAACACGCGCATACGCCTCCATACCTACAGTACCGAAGGTCCAGAGTGCCTGCTTGGGAGAGCTCATCGTAAAATCGCGCGAGGAAACCAGTTGCTCGACGATCGGCGAAACCTTCATCGTCGAAGCTTCATAATTCTGCTGAGAACGCACTTTCAAGTGGCCAGCATAAATACGTCGGCGCTGCTTCAAGAAATCAGGGACATTGACGGGCCCTTTATTGTAGACCACACAATCGGGCGTATAGATGAGTTTATAACCAAGCTGAGAGATAAGCGCTTGAATAGAAATCTCATCGACAGCGCTATCCGTAGGAATGCCCGAAATAACGTTACGGAAGGCTATCACCTCACCCAACTTTGCATGCTGACGAGCCAGCCGGTCATGCAAACGCCAGAGCAGGTGCACAGAATGACCCATGAAAGTCTGAGGATCATTCACGGGAATCGGCCTGCCTCCAGTCATGCCAATAGATGGATCTTTGAATGGAGAGCAAAGATTTTCAATTGCCGACTCGTCAGGGATCACATCGGCCCCGATGAGCACTGCGACCTCGCTGGTCGCTTTTTTCAGGAACATATTGATCGCAGAAGCTTTTCCTTCGCGCTTAGGCTGAACACAGAGAATTACGCGAGACTCACGTTCAGTAATCTCCTGGACAATTGGTACCGTTCGATCTGTGCAGCCGCTGGCAACGACGATAACTTCCTCAACAAGAATAGAGGGACCTTGCTGGGCAAGCACCGCCGTAATCGTACGAGCGATATTTGCTTCTTCGTTATATGCCATAATACCGATGCTACAGCCAATACGTTTGTCATTCTGCTCATTACCTGTCACAGTAGTTTGTTCTGGTTCTTTTCCTACCCTCGTTGCCATGAAGGCTATCCCCCTTATTAGATCTACATCATCTGCTGCTATTATGGAAACTTGTCAATAGATAGGCAAGTTCCTGGAGTATCATTGAGATTGTTCTTTGGTATCTCTCATTTCCTTCGTGTGTTTTTTTAAGTGCGTATACTTCATAAACTCATAGCATGTAAATTTATAACTATTACCAGGGTAACAGTAGGAAACTAGGGGGGGTAAGGAGAAATAGGTTAAGATGTGGTTACAAATAACACAGCATGGTTACATTTTTTTCTTCTTGCCACGAACATAGCGCAAATGAAAATGGGCTACCTGGATTGACACAGAACGCCGCATATCACTATACTTCCAAATAGATATGTATGAGCTTTTTCAACCTGCCCATTTTCGCACGATCTGACTTGATACCACTGTTCGAATATGTTTTTAATGAAGACAGACAAAAATTAAGGGATACGCTTGTATGCAAACAAATGAGCATGTGAAGCTTTCGGCTGCGGCCACAGCACTGGCTCTGCCCTGGCTCAAAAAAGACGCCTGGATACCATTTACCGCAAGTATTTTGATTGATGTTGATCACTATCTCTGGTATGCCATCTCCCATCGAACATTAAGCCTGAAAGATGCCCTGCGTTTTTTCAATCAGGCCGATCCACCGCAGACGCAAATGATGAAGTTTCTCCATCAGCCGCTCACACTTGGTCTCTTGCTCTTTCTGGCGGTACGTCTGCGTTCACGCGTCCTGGCATTGATTCTCGCCGGTTTTCTCTTTCATGTTTCTCTTGATGTCGTGCATATCACACAGATGAGCAACCTGAAACAAACGCTGGGAGATCAGGTAAACCACGCCTGCCCTGAATGCGGGAAAGTGGAGAAGCCGCTCCAGCTCCATACGGTACACTATGCCAGTAACCTGCTGGACCGCTACAATCCGGAACACTTTATCGTCCTCTGCGGCACCTGCCACGAAAAATCACACCAGAAGAGCGCGTCCAAATAGAGCAAGCAGACGTACGCTACTCGACGGTAAACGAGGAAGTATGATATAATTGCCCAGAAACTTTATTATAATCTGGGCATCAGAAAGAAAGGATACGTCCGTGCAGCAGTGGGTTCCTGCAATCCAGATAATCCAGATCATTCTCTCGATTGCTATTATTCTCTTCGTTCTCCTACAGGTACGCGGAGCTGGCCTGGGAAGCGCATTCGGAGGCAGTAGCGCGGGCTCTGTCTTTAAGACGCGTCGTGGTGTGGAAAAGCTCGTTTTTAACACGACGATCGTGCTCGTAGTGCTCTTTGCGCTCGTCTCAATTCTCAGTGTCGCAATCCATTCCTGATAAGCATTACCAGAGTACCAGCCTCGCGACACAAGCAACCGTCCGCACACAGCAGGCACGGATGCTGTTTTTGCTTGCCCTGTTACTTCCTTGCCTGACGGCCTGCACGCTCCCTTTTTCGAGCACAAAACCTGCTACCAATAGTCGACTTGTGCTACAGCAGGCACCCGCTGCACGCCAGATCTACGTTGCCATAGGGGCATCTGATACCTATGGCATCGGTAGCGATGATCCAGATGAACAGAACTGGCCAGCGGATCTCACACGATTGCTCGGGCATAATACACGTATGATCAATCTGGGTGTCCCCAGCATTGATGCTCATCAAGCCCTGAACGTTGAGCTACCCGTAGCACTTGATGCTCATCCTGATCTGGTCACGATCTGGCTGGCAGTGAATGATCTGGCGGATCAGGTGCCCGTGAACAGCTATGCACAAGACCTGAACACTCTGCTGAGTCGTCTGCACAGCGAACTTCCTCATGCCCGCATCGCAGTGGCGAATGTACCAGATCTCAGTTATCTGCCTCGCTTCGCGAATGTCAATCATCAGAGCCTGGAGCAACAGATTCAGGCGTATAATGCAGTCATCGCAACGATTGTAGCGCGTTACCAGGACACACTTGTTGATCTGTACCATCTCGCCAATCAACTGGCTTCCCATCCAGAATACATTAGCTCAGATGGCTTCCATCCCAATACCCTCGGCTATGAGATTGTGGCACAGGTCTTTTATCAGGTACTACAGAAGAACTCACCATGATACGCTTCTTTGGCATACCAATTCAGACGCTGACGCATATTCTGCTTATTATTACGCTGGTCATTGTCGGCGTTGTAGTTCTGCTGGCTCTTTTTCAGCGGGTCTTCTTCAAAATCGGCGCGCGCAATATTCCTCGACGGCGCACACAGATGTTCCTGATTGTCTTTGCACTCATGCTCTCAACGACACTGCTTGCCAGCGTGCTGGCTTCCGGCGATGTGCTCAATTCCGCAATCCAGAGTGTCGCGGTCTATAACTGGGGAAGCGTAGACGAACTGGTACAGGGAGGCAGAGGGACGCTAGGCACCTTCTCGGAAAGGGTGTACCAGCGCGTGCAGAGAAGAGCGAAACAGGATGATGCAATTGCGGCAGTGGGGGGAGTATTCCACGAGACGAATCTGCTGGTGGCGGATCAGACCTCGCGTCAGGTGCGATCCAGCGTGACCGCGCTGGGAATCGTCCCGGGCAGTGAGGCTGGCTTCGGCGGTATGACCGATCAGGTGAGCAAGCAGCATCGTAGCATTACGGCGCTGGGCAAGAACGAGGTCTATCTCAATCTCACTTCAGCACAGCTTCTGAATGCGCGCCGGGGGGATACGCTGTACCTCTATGCGCAACGCTGGCCGGGGAAGCGCTATCAGGTGCGCGTAGCCGGAATCGTGGGCAACAATGGTCTGGTGGGCGATACGCCGTATCTCCTGAGTCAGGCAACGCTGTTCCAGCAAATAGAGAATGCGCCCGGGCAGATCAATCAGATCTATATCGCCAATAGCGGAAAAGGTGGCATCAGCGACGTTACGCTCACGAACGAGGTCAGTGCGACCCTGAAACGCTGGCTTCCGCGTGGCATCTATTCTATTCCGGTCAAACAGCAGGGCGTGCAGGTCGCGGAAACGGCCCAGGAATTGTTTGCCCGCGTCTTCTCCCTCTTCGCGCTCTTTGCGCTTTCTATCGGGCTCCTCCTGATCTTCTTGATCTTTGTGCTCCTTGCCGCTGAGCGACGTTCAGAGATGGGCATGGCGCGAGCCATCGGCGTTCAGCGCCGTCATCTGATCCTGATGTTTCTGTTTGAAGGAACCATTTATGATCTGCTCTCCTCGTTCATCGGCGTGCTGGCTGGAGTCGCGGTTGGGGCAGCGATGGTCAAACTCCTGGGACCAATTCTGGCCCGTTTTAATTTTCCATTGCAGTTGACGCTTCAGCCGGATAGTCTGATTATTGCCTATTGCCTGGGCGTCATTTTTACGTTCTTCTCAGTCGCCATCTCGTCCTGGCTGGTGAGTCGCATGACCGTCGTCGAAGCCTTGCGCGACCTGCCAGAGCCATCACACGTGCCGCAAACGCCTCGTGATCTGGGCGTGCGTCTGCTTACACTCTGCAATCAGTTGGGCAACGCAATACGTGGGGAAGGGAACTGGATAGTCACAACGCCTCAATCCTCTTCCAGCACACTCTCTTCGACGAAGCGAACCAGACAGGCACGTCTGCGCCGAATACGCCATATCGTGCTGGAGCAGATTCCCGACGTGCTGATTGATCTGATACGCACCGTGACACGTCTTGGTTTTGTGCCGCTACTGGCAGGCATATGGCTGATGCAGTGGGGACTTGATCAGGTACAGATAATTCCCTTTTCCCTCGGGCTCTCGCTCCTCGTCATCGGCTGTGCGCTATTGTTACGAGCACTCGTGAGAATGGGGATACGGCAGTTCTATTCCTGGAGTAAGCTGCCGGAGAACAGACTCGGCACGGCAAGACAGCGTGCCTTTCTGCGCTCGATATCGCCGTTTGCCGCCATCGTTGGAGGAGCCCTGGTCGCATACTGGGCCCTGCCATTTAACGTGCTGGGTCGATTCGCCCTTCCGCGTTTTCAGGGAGGAATTGAAGTCTTTTTTGTCGCTGGCATCATGATGGTACTGGGAGCAACCTGGGCATTGATTGCCAACGCCTCCCTGCTGGCACAGCCACTTCTGGCCCTCTGCGCAAAATTCCCCAACCTGTACGCCGCAGCCAAACTGGCCTCCGCCTATCCACTGCAACGCCGCTTCCGCACAGGATTGAGCGTCATTATGTTCGGCCTCGTCGTTTTTGCCATGACCGTTATGGCCGTGATCACGAGCGCCATGCAGAGCAATTATGTCGATATCAGCAGGCAAACCGGTGGCTATGATATTCAGGGAACGCCCTATTTCCAGTCGCTGGGGAATATCAACAGCGCACTTCGCCAGCATGGTTTCAAGCCTCAACAATTTGCGGCAATCGGCGAGCGCAAGACGACCGCAGTCGGAGTATTGCAGTTGAGCGCACCATCACCGCGCTGGTCAATCTATCCCGCTCAGATTATCAGTGGAGGCTTCTTACAGGGCTATGGTCTTCATCTGACTGCGCGTGCGCAGGGATTTAGCAGCGACAGTGCGATCTGGCAAGCGTTACAAACGCACTCGAACTATGCGCTTATTGATAGCAGTTCTCTGCCGTACAGCTTCCAATCCTCCAACAGTTCCGTTTATGATCCCTCCGCTTCCCAGGCGTCGAGCGCAACTGTACCAACCTCGCCGCCGGGCATTAACACAAATTATGCATTTAGAATGAGTGGTGTCTATCAAGGAGAAAGCAGCTTTCCGGCAACACCACTCTGGGTCGTGGGACTACAAGAAAAGCAGGCAGTCAAGCTGACCGTCATCGGCGTCGTGGATAATAGCGACGCTGCCCACTTTGGACTCTATATTCCGAGCTCGGCCTCTAACCTCGCAAATCTTGACACGGGAACCGCCGTTCCTGGCATACCGGGCATCAGTACTGGAGCCGCAACACTCGGTACACCGGCCGCCAATAGCTATTACTTTAAAGTTGCGCCCGGTCAGGACCCCCACGCGATGGCGATTGCTCTCGGTTCGTCCTTTCTTAATAACGGCTTCGAGACAACCGTATTATCAGATCTTGTCTGGCAGGCACGTGGACCACGCATTTTGCTCAGCGACCTGCTTCTAGGCGTTGTGGGCATGACCCTGTTACTGGGGGTAGCGGCGCTGGCGATCACAGGGACGCGAGCAGTGGTTGAAAGACGGCAACAGATTGGTATGTTGCGCGCACTGGGCTGTAACCGTGGCCTGATACAAAGCGCATTTTTGCTCGAATCGTTCCTGGTTGGCGTTGCCGGAAGCATATTAGGCATCGTTCTTGGTCTGCTTCTGGCGAAAAATATCTTTGCCGCAAACTTTTTTGAGCAGTATCAGACAGGGCTCAGCTACGTTATCCCCTGGCAAGAGCTGGGAGTGATTGTGATTGTTGCCCTGGTTGCTTCATTTCTGGGTGCAATTCTGCCAGCATGGCAGGCGGGACGTATCGCACCGGCTGAGGCATTACGCTACTAATAAGCACGAAAAAAACAATAATACCATTTCAGTAGACCTTTACACATCGCAAGGAAGGTGCTATACTCAGGCAGTTCATAGTCACCTTGAAAGCTCTTGTTCCTTGTTTTTCAGGTACTACGTGCAAAGGTATAACTTGAGGATACCCTGATGAAAAATCTGCCAAATTTAATGAGTTTAGCCCGCCTGATCGCAACTGTTGCGGTGTTTATTCTCGTACTCATTGATCAGCAATGGGCCTATCTGGTAGCAACTATCCTTTTTTTCCTGGCGTCCGTTACGGATTTTCTTGATGGCTATCTGGCACGTCGCCTCAAAGTTGTTTCAACATTGGGTGTCTTTCTGGACCTCACGGCTGATAAAGTATTTGTATGTGCAATATTTATCGCGCTGATACAGGTCAACCTCGTACCAGCCTGGGTAGTATTTATTATTGTCACACGCGAATTCTTAGTGACGGGACTGCGCTCGATGGCGGCCTCCAGGGGTAAAGTTATTCCCGCTGGCATCTGGGGCAAACAAAAGACCTTCATCACACTGGTTGCGATGGGAGCATTGCTTCTGGCGAAAGGGCTGGGCGCACACATGCTCTCACTTTTCCCGCCGATGCTTACATTTAACGCACAAACATTACAACCACAAGAGATTCTCCTCCTGCTCGCCGATGGGCTGATTATCGTCGCGGTGATCTGGACACTGTTCTCCGGGATCGAATATATGATCGGAGCACGCCCACTCTTTCAGGATGAACCCGCCAACAAGTAGAGGCACCGCTTGTCTGCAATGAATATGCATCAACAGAAGAATGGTTCAGATGCCATGGTGCGGGTCAATGGATGCCCGCGAGGGTTGATGGGAGCGCATTTTCTGCCATCCCACGCGACCCCCACCGACCCTCTCGCCCGTCCACGAATCCTTTCCGTCATCGATTGAGACGGGTGGTCAAACCGAACCATCCTCCTGTTGATGCATATTAGGCACCGCTTGTCTGCAATGTCACCAATTGCGCCTCTACAACACAGGATAATATCAGGAGATAGAGACCTTCTGGCCGATTTTGCGCTCTTTACCAGCAAGCAGGCGTCCTATGTTGTCGGCGTGGAAGAAAATAATCAGGCCAGGGACAACAATGAGGAAGAGCAATTGGGCAACAGTGACAGGAGCAAAAAAGGCTGGATTCGCCAGTGTGACACAATAAAAAACGATGCCACAGATGATAACAGTAAAACATCCAGTAATTGAGCCAAGAGAAACATAGCGCCAGATAAAAATAGTCCCGAACGTCGTAATCGCCGCAATCAAAAAGCTCAAAGGCGAAATAATCAGAAGCGCGCCCGCCCCTGTCAGCACGCCACGTCCCCCTTTAAAACCACTAAATACAGGATAGCAGTGGCCAATCAGAGCAAAAAAGCCTGCAACCGTTGGTCCCCAACCTGCCGCGTGTAAGCTCGCCAGCGAAGTTGCAAGCAGCGCCGGACCAATCCCCTTAGAAAGATCAACGATCAAAACAATCAACGCGGGAAACTTGCCCAGCGTACGCAGAACATTCGTAGCTCCCGTCTTGTGACTTCCATAGTCACGGATATCAAAATCCTTGCCACGCAGTATCTTTCCCATCCAATAGCCAGAGGGAATAGACCCCCAAAGATATGCGATAAGCGCAATGAACAAGAGCGAACCGAGGATACCTGGCACAATAGCCTCCTTTGTCTTTTGCTCGCTATAAGAAATGAAAACAGATCTTCCCGAATAACACCAACATTACCCCTCAGACTGTCAGCACCATTATAGATAGAGACACGTTTAAAGTAAAGGGCAGCAAAAAATTTCGCCCAAAGACACAAAATGAGGAAAATAACCTGTCAGCTATCCCCTGAGAGGCGCGGTTGATCTGCGTCAGAGCAGACAAACCCTGGGCGCAGACAAGCCGCACCTCAACAAGGGGGAAGCATCAGAGCAGCCAGTGTCCGTCACTTAACCAGACAATATTGTCGGTAAGCGCTATTGAGCCAAGCCGTATATGGATCTCCAAAAGTGTGTTGGGCACAATCTCTTGCAGGGCACACAACGTATCAGCGTGACAGATGGACATCTCCTGAAGCTGAATGGCTGAATTGGTTGCAAGATGCAGCCGCATCGCCTCTTCGACCACATGAGGGCAACGCTCACCCTGCTCGATCAGGCTCTTACCAAGCAATAAAGCTTCATAGAGGAGGCAAGCGGCCGAATAATTTTCGCCAGAAAATCCTTCACCAGACAGGAGAGCATGATGATTAGCAATGGCCAGACCGTTCTCTTCACGAGCAGTAGGAAGGATACCGACCTCAACGTCCAGATTGAAATCACGCACGAGCTGCTTCAACAGAGCAATATAGCGGGCATCCCTTTGCCCAAAGTAAAAGATATCGGGATGGAGCAAATTGCAGAGTTTCAGCATCACCGTGGCGAAATCGCGTCCCTGCGCAGTCTGCTGCTCCCCAAGCCAGGCGACCGTAGGAGCAACATAGGTCGAAAAATCAGCAGGAAAGAGGTCTTCCCGATGAGGGAGGAAGACCACATCGGCTCCAGAGCTTTTAAGCGACTCCAGATCATTGCCAGGATCATATGATCCATAAGTACTGCATCTTGCGGGCAAAAGAGAGCGACTATCCCGCAAAACGCAGACGACACAGACCTCGCTACAAGCACGGGCAACCTGTATCAGAGCATCATACCCGGCATGGACATCGCCCATGACAAGCACACAGCCAACAGTGCCCCCAAAGAGCCAACCGCGAGCGGTTTCGCTCATCTCAGCCAGATTATCGATGATACGCATAGGAACCTCTGGCGAGACCCCAAATGTCGGATAAAACAGGGAAAAATTGTGTAAAGACATAATGATAAATCCGCAAATCCGTTTTGTAGAAAAAAACAAATGTCATCGTAGTGTGAACAACGCTTGGCATCAGTAGTGAGTAACTATGCTATACTACAGTACATAACCACAGTAGCAGTTAGGAGATTTCGCATGTATAGCATTGTTCACTTGATACGAGCAAGCTTACGAATTGTGATTGTAATTGCGTGTGGGGCGTTGCTCGTTATGCTTCTCTATATTATCAAAACGCCTCAGTCGCTAACGAGCAAAATAGCGGGCAAGGCCCATTTCCATAGGTGGACTCGAGAAAAGACCTTCCTGGCCAGACAGCGTGACATACCCCCAGACGCAGAAGAAGAAGTCGTACCGGCCAAACCGAGCAACGTCGCAGTCGTCGCGGAAGAAAAGACGTTCCTGACCGAGCAGAGCAACGTCGCAGTCGTCGCAGAAGAAAAGATCTTGCAACCTGCCGATGAGTCAAACGTAGAAGAAGAAATGCTGGAAACGCGGCAAGAAGAAACCGTCGAGCCAGCGATCGAGGCATATTGCATGAAATGTCGTCAGAAACGTACCATGCTCATGCCCAGGCGAGTAACGACAAAAAACGGACGTACGGCCATGGAGGGATCATGCCCAACCTGTAGCACAAAGCTCTTCCGTTTTATCTAATCACAGGAAAGAAACGGCATAGAAGCAATCGAGGGAGCAAATGCATAAGATTGCATAAAATAAAGAAAAATTCGGGCGAAAATCACTTGACGTCTTGAGAATCACAACGTATAATCTCCCTCATGTGTGTTGAACCCCTGCGCAATGCAATCACCGGCTGCGCAGGGAAATATCCGCCTCAAAAAAACTTGAGAAGAAGATTACCAGTAGGAGCCTTCAGACATGCTGCAAGGTATTCATCCTCTTTTCCAGAAAACAAAGGGAAGGCCAATGGATGTGCAATAGGACGTTTACTTCAGAGTAACTCTTTATGATGTCATAATCATGTGGAAAAAAAAGAGATGAAGCATGCAGCACGCCAGCGGAGCGAACAAAGGCATGAGGTGGATATCTGGAAGAGGCCAATCATAGGTCGAGAGCCTTATTACCAGGAGGAGTTTTTACTATGAGTATTGGTGGACAGAGTGATGCACGGTCTGACCGCAAGGTATATCGTCTGACTCCAGAAGGCTTCGCGAAAATGCGCGAGCAACTAGACTATTTGCGCAACATCAAGCGTAAAGAGGTCGCTGACTACATTCACGAAGCGAAAGAGGCAGGTGATATCAGCGAAAGTAGTGCTTATGAGGACGCGAAGAACGAACAGGCAATGGTTGAGGGGAAAATCCAGGACCTGGAACGCCTGTTAGCCGTCGCGGAAGTCATGACGCCAGACATGCATGCACAAGATGCAGGCCCTTTAACGGTACGCATTGGCACTCAGATTGATGTCGAAAGTGAAAGTGGAGCAAAGCGTACCTTCAAACTGGTGGAAACATTTGAAGCTGATCCAAAAGCAGGTCGGATTTCTGATCAATCGCCAGTCGGCAAGGCTTTGCTGGGGCACAAGGAAGGAGACGAGATTAATGTCTCTACTCCTGGTGGTGTAACAAAATATACTATTCTCTCTATTAGCTCTATGTTTTAATAGGTGCTATCCCTGGTAAGAGAGGAGCAACAGGCATACTCCTCATTCTCTTGTTGCTCCTCGAACCTGGGCCGGGATGTCACCTCCCCCGGGCAGTGCTCTCCTTCATTGAGATCAGCTCTGTTCCAACGAGTAAGATATCACCACAGTTATATTGACACATCTCACGCACATCGTTATTATATAAATTACGTCTAAAACGCACCTGAAAACATATCTAGCCGATCTTAAAAATGCCTTCCACCAGGAGAAGCCGCCAGGGATATGTCCATTGCCCTGTCTCTGTTCCTGAAAAACAGGCCAAAGGAGCAATACAGTGTTAACATATGAAGAAGTCGCCGGACTATTCCTGAAATCGGCGGCAAGCAACGCCCTTGTGGCCCATCCTGAACACTGGCAAAACGCCCGTTCACTGGAGAGAGAATTCGCCTGTACCTGCCACACTGGCAGCTGTGAGGAGGCAGAACAACGCTGCGCCTGTACTGTTTCATTCGGCTGGAGTACGTTGGATACCGCCCTGTCTATTGAAGGGCCAGCAGGGATCTGCGATTTTTTCCACGAGCCCGATCAGAACTGCCTGCACCTGCATACACACGCCGTCCCCCCGCTGGTTATCGATCTCTCGTATGTGCTGCCATTGAACGGTATCTCCATTACAGAAGAGATGTTGCTCACACTCACCCAGACGCTACGACTTCACGCCAGTGAGCACAGCCGACGCACCAACGAGACACGCCCAGGCGTCACTATGGTTCTTCACGAGGGACGCTTGCAAGCTGACGCTCTGACACTACAGCAACGTGTAGAGCTGCCTATCTGGCATCCAGCAGGCATGCATGGCTTGCATGAGGGATTAGAGGAGTACGCGCGTCGCTTGCGTGAGCGGCAAAAGCAGATCGCACAGAACAGCGAAGAAGACGATTCGAGCATCGTGGCAGATGATCCACGACCGGAAGATTGGCTTCCCCAGGTCATGGATGATGTCTGCCAGGATATCTTACAGGTTATTGAAACGTTGGATGCGGCACTCTCATACAATATGCCCGGAAACGTGTAGAGGCGGGGTTCATCTCCGCCAAAGCTCATCAGAACATTCTGTTGCGCTTGCGCTTCCTGTCATCCGGCAATAGCACATCAATAGCGTCATCGATCGTGACCACGCCCTGAAGGATGCCATCGGCGCTCACCACCGGGACGGCGAGAAGATTATATTTCGCGATCTTCTCTGCCACAGCACGGGCCGGTGTGTCTGGCAATACAGAGATCACGTCCGGCTCCATCAGGTCCTGCAAAGGCTTCTCCGGGGGCGCAACCAGCAGATCCCAGAGTGAGAGCGCGCCGAGCACCTGACAATCATCACAACTCTCATCATGCACACAGTAAACATAAGCGGCACGCAAATCATTTTCCTGAATCTCGCGACGTACCACTTCCAATGCTTCACGAGCTGAGCGGGTTTGATTAAGCACGATGTAGTCAGTAGTCATTAGCCCCCCGGCGGTATCAGCTTCATACTCCAGCAATTCCTGCACATCCTCTGAATCTTGCGGATTCATGAAGCGCAGCAACTCTTGAGCACGCTCCTCGGGCATCTGAGCCAGCAGGTCGGCGATCTCGTCGGGTCCCATCGCGCGTAAGATCGAGGCTGCACGTTCCGGAGAAAGCTTCTCAAGGATCAGGCGTTGACGCTCAGTAGCCACCTCTTCCATCGTATCGGCTGCCGTCTCATCGTCCAGGCTCTCAATGATACGCGCGCCCTGACCGGGAGTAAGCTGCTGCACAATTTCGGCAATATCTGCGGGATAGAGCAATTCGCCCAGGTGACCAGTCGGGTTACGAACGCTCTGTTCAGCAGAAGCTGGAGCTGGCTCTTGCGTCTCTTCGAGATCATCAGCAGACGGCTGCGTATCGATCAGCTCGATACGTTCCCAGGGAATGAACGCCGTTGTGCTCTCACGCCCTTTGCCACCAAGTAGCCAGGCAGGGGCCAGACGGCGCACAAGTCCAAGCGTGCTATTATCAATGCCGAGGATCTGCAAATTATCGCCGAAGCAGACATCATTCACGCGGACCGTTTTTTTACGCGCCAGATCGATCGCCTGTTTATCCAGCACATCGCGCGCAAGGCGGATCTCTTGCTCACCGGGAAGGGGACTGGATGGCAATGAGGAAAGCTGTGCACGAGAAATACACAGGCGAAACTCGTCTTCATGCAGTTCCAGAACCGAGAGCGGGAGCCGCAAGAGAAGATCACCTTCGCCCTCAACAAGAAAAGCACTGGGGAACGTCGGTTCACTACGCCCAACCTGTCCACTCAGCGCCAGAACATCAATTATTCTACCCAGCCGCTCATCCTGTGGGTCATCCACAGGAGAGCCGAGTAGTTGACTCAAGTACAACATAGTTCCTTACATCTCAATGCGGGACTCTGGCAACACCGTACTTGTTTCTAATTCAAATGATGATCCCTTACGGGCCAGTTCACGTTCCTCAGCCGAGCGCACACATGCACCAATAAAATCGCGAAACAGTGGATGTGGATGCGTGGGACGGCTCTTGAATTCGGGATGGAACTGCGAGCCGACAAACCAGGGATGATTGGCAAGCTCCACAATCTCGACGAGGCTGTTATCGGCCGAGCGACCACTGACAACCAGACCTTGAGACTCCATACGTTTACGGAACTCATTATTGAACTCATAGCGATGACGATGGCGCTCAAAGACAATCGGCTCTTTGTACGCCTGATACGCTTTTGTGCCGGGCGTCAGACAGCAAACCCAGCTCCCCAGGCGCATCGTGCCACCCTTATCAGCAATCTGACGCTGCGTCAACATCAAATCGATCACGGGATGAGGGGTTTGTGGATCGAATTCGCTGCTGTTCGCTTCGGGTAGACCAAGCACATTACGGGCAAACTCAATGACCGCGATCTGCATCCCCAGGCAAAGACCAAGGTAAGGAATATCATTGCGCCGGGCAAAATTGGCGGCTCTGATCTTCCCCTCAATACCGCGATGGCCAAAACCACCTGGCACCACGATGCCCGCAACATCCTCCAACACCTCCGTATAGCCATCCCCCATCTTTTCCAGGGCCTCCGAGTTGATCCACTTAATGCGTACATCGACATCGTGGAACCAGCCAGCATGATTGAGCGATTCAGCCACTGAGAGGTACGCATCGTGCAACTCAACATACTTCCCCACCAGACCCACAGTCAATTCAGGACGAGGCGATTTAATCTGCGCTACCAGGCTATGCCACTCCTGCATCTGTGGTTCCTGACGCTTCAGAGCAAGCTCCTGTACCAGAAACTCGCCAAGGCCAGCCTCCTCAAGCACCAGCGGCACCTCATAGATGGTATCGGCAGTCACCAGAGGAATCACCGCTTGCGCCTCAATATTACAGAAGAGGGCAACCTTCTCGCGGATCTCATCGGAGACCGGATAATCGGAACGGCACAAAATGACATCGGGCTGGATACCGACGCGCAGAAGTTCTTTAACGCTATGCTGCGTTGGCTTCGTTTTCAGCTCTTTAGAAGCCCCGATATAAGGCAGCAGCGTAACGTGCATATACAGCACATTGTGGCGACCAACGTCTTTGCGCATCTGGCGGATCGCCTCAAGATAGGGCTCGCCCTCGATATCGCCAACCGTGCCACCAACCTCGACAATCACAACATCGGCATCAGAGCGACGAGCGACGGCATGAATACGATCCTTAATTTCATTCGTAATATGGGGAATGACCTGGATCGTGCCACCAAGATACTCGCCCCGGCGCTCTTTGCCAATGACCGCATTATAGACCTGCCCGGTCGTTACATTATTAACCTGATAAGCGAACTCATCAGTAAAACGCTCATAGTGACCGAGGTCAAGGTCGGTTTCCGCACCATCCTCCGTCACAAAAACTTCGCCATGCTGGTACGGAGACATCGTTCCGGGATCGACATTAATATAGGGATCTAACTTCATAAGAGAGACGGAGACTCCGCGATTTTTGAGGAGACGTCCTAGCGAGGCAACGCTGATCCCTTTACCGACCGACGATGCCACGCCACCCGTGACAAAAATAAACTTCGACATTCAAAAATCCTCCATAGCCCGGAGCCTTTGCATGTGCGCGGAAACACCGCTCTCCCGTTAAACAGACCCTTTAGGAGCTAAAATGACGACCTGCATCTCAGCAGGCAAATTATTACGCGTCACATTCAACTTGATCTGTGGCACAACCCCTTCGACGCTCATCTCTCGACAAAACTTATCGAGCGCGTTCACGCCCTCTCCTGGCACAACGTTATAATGCATCGGAATGACAATGCGTGGCTCCACCTGACTGATAACCTCAGCGGCCTGCGTTGCATTAATGGTACTACCACCACCGATCGGCACAAATAACACATCGGCATCGGCAGCTTCTTCTAATTGGTTCTCTTGCAACGTATGGCCAAGATCTCCCAGATGACATATCACAATATCGTCCATGTGAATAACGTAGATCGTGTTGCGCCCACGTTCTTGCCCATGCTTGTCGTCATGATAAGCAGCAACCCCTGTGATCAGTACATCGCTAATTTCATATTCACCGGGACCACGAACGACACGCGGATCTCCACTCACACCACCCGCATTGTTATGACTGGGATGGTTATGGCTGATTGTGACGATAGAGGCTTTACCCAGAGGGGCCGCATCCCCTTGCTGAGGAGTGAATGGATCGGTGATTAACGTTGCGTTTTTGCCACGTAATTGGAAACAGGCGTGGCCAAGCCAGGTTATTTCCATGGTACTTTACTTTTCTTAGCATAAGTTCGGGCGGGGACCATCCGTCCTCGCCCGAATTGTATTGTACCATAAGGATATGTGTTCTAGCAAGAGCGTTCACAAAGCACCACACAGCCTGGTCTGATGCTCCCAAAGAAGGGATTTTGTCCACCTCGTATCATGTTATTCAACACTTTTGCCGTCAAACTGCCGTCAAATGAAGGATTTTTGACGGCAATTTATGAGCACAAAAAGAGACCTGGGTTTGTACTATCCAGGTCTCTTTTTGTGCTCATTTTCAAGAAAAGTATGCTATACTCTACAAAGAACAGGGAGGGTCATATGCCAACATTAGAAGAGGAAATCGAAACATTAAAAGGCGCGTTGTCGCTTTTGCAATCCCGGCATATCTCCGATATAAAACAACTTGGTGAGCGCATTAATATATTGCAGCAACAAATCGACGAACAGAAAAAGCGGCTCTCTGATCAGGGACAAGCTATGCATCAGAGATTTGATACGCTGGAAAAAGCGCTCTCCCAACAATTCGTTACCGTTAATCAAAATCTTGCGCGAATAGAGCAGCAGGCCAAACAACAGGCTGATGAAATTAGGGCCAAGTTTGAGGCAAGTGATCATTTTGCAGCTAGAACCTGGGGACTTGCACAGGAACAAGAGCGAGATATACGAGAGATGAAAACGAGTATCCGTTCTATTGATGAACGTCTCACTTCTTTTGATGGTCGCTTTACCTCTTTGGAGCTTAAATCAGAGTCGCAAGATAAAAAGTTGGATGATATCTTAACTCTGCTTAAAAGCAGTCCTAGTAACAGTTAAAGTGGTAAGAACTAAAAAGCACCTGGATGATATGTCCAGGTGCTTTTTACACGGATTTGTTACTCATGAGACGCTTTTAAAGCTTGTTCTTTATCTTTAAGACACTGCTGAAAGTTTTTTATAAACTTTGATGCTCCTGGACGTTTCATATCCAGCACATGAGCATTATCAGCTAATTCATAGAGAGGTGCAAAAAAGAGTTTTTGTATCAAAACGTCTCCTGTATTGCTTGCAGCTTGCGCATATATTTTCTCTATGTACCGATCTGGATAACTCTCACACCAAAATCTAAGAATCTCTCTTAAAAGATGATTAATCTGTTCGGGATGATCTGGATGAGCAACAATACTTTCTGCAAGTAGTGCATATCCACCTTTGCGCTGATAATCCTCAACTTCATCAGCACTTATAGAAAGTTCTTCTCTTTCTCCTCTCAAAATAGAGAGTATGATTTTTTCAGGCAAGGGAACCAAGCTTATATAAGCAAGTACATTCTCCCGATTGCCCTTCTCAAATGAAAGCAGGGTGATTTGAGGATTTTTCCTTTCCCACGATATGTACAGCCCAATATCTCCTACAATATTTTCTTTAAAAACTGTCAGATCAAGCTTTAGAATAGCTGGCAGATCAGATATTTTTTGCCAGTCTACCTCTGTCTCTAATATCTGTTTGTTGCTCTTGAGAGACTTCTTTTTCCTCAGTTTATCCCTCACTGTAACTACATCACTGGCCTTATAACGTGTGTCTCTCTCTGTTTCTCCTTCAATAGATGCAATCTCTTTTTTCCTAACCCGGTAGAAAAATGCATTTTTATCAAGTGGTTGGAAAAGTTCTAAAGCTTCACTATATGGAACGTATTCATTCAAGTTTACTTGTTCCAGTGTTGGTTGCATATTTTCGCTCATATTTACTCCTCTTTGCTGCAATGTTAGCTACATTTTACCATCTTCCACTTATTTAAACAAACAAATTAAGATGAATATTTCCAACAAGATTATTTTGGTTTAAATAAGGTTGACTTTTTGGTTTAAATAAGTTTATAATTTTCACATAGGTTGAACATTAACAACTAAATAGGCGCGTGAGTCCTGGAAGGATCGGCGTGTGTGAAGGGACTCAAAACGGGTAACCGTACGCTAGTGTCTATGATCTCGTTATGTGGGATGTAGAGCTACCTTTGCAGCGGTCATGTCTCACTGCAAGGATGACAGGGTGTCGTTAGTCCCGGATGTGCAACGTAGCGCGTCCAGGCAGTCTTACCAGAGACTGATAGAGCGGAGCAACATTTGGTGTTG
>DATJHM010000019.1:0-20195 GCA_035493895.1 Ktedonobacteraceae bacterium | reverse complement strand
AGCATATTCTTTATTGATGGACGCAGGGAGCCCACCAGCACGGCGAGCAATCATCAATTACCTACGCAGGATAGTCAGGTAATGATACGTACGCTCAACGACGGCAAGAATTTCGAGATCGTCAAAAACTTCTATGATCCCGCTGATCTTGCCGCACGCTGTAGCCGCGCTGGCCTTGCTATCACCGTGGAAGAAACGGCGACCTATTTCCTCTATGGCTATGGTACACGGCGTTAGTACCCGATACCCATCAACCCCACCCTTGTAGAGTCGCCGCTTGTTTGCAATGAATATGCATCAAGATAAGAAAGGTTCAGATGCCATGATGTGGTCAACGGATAGCCGCGTGGGTCGATGGGGTTGCATGGGATGGGATAAACCGCATCCCCTACCTGTAATGGAAAGCCGAAAGCGTCAATCACGTCACGCGGGATCTGCGTTTCCCCACCGGCCCTCTTGCCTTCGATAACAGGTAGGGGATGCGGTTTATCCCATCCCACGCGACCCCCACCGACCACCTTGCCCGTTCACGAACCCTTTCCGCCATCGATTGAGACGGGGGTCAAACCGAACCTTTCTTATCTTGATGCCTATTCGTCGCTGCTTGTCTGCAATGTCACGGAGATAAGGAGAATCTCCCATCAAATCTGTAGAGTCGCCCGTTTCTCTGCGACCGGGCCAACGACGAGGTGGGAGATGGTCAACCCCGGTCGCAGAGAAACGGGCGACTCTACAAAGGGGATCGATGGGCACCGGGTACAGACAAGCCGTCATGTCACGCCCACAGGCGGATTCTCCTTATTTCCGTGACATTGGGGCGTGCCTGCTTCTCGTCGAGACGGCGGTTAGATGAGGAGATGTTCATTCTCATCTTTATCGTAAAGCGCCTGCGCTACTTTTTCCCATTGCACGCTGTAGGCATAAGAATGGAAAAAAATCTGCGCACTCATATCGCCATAACTAAAACCCTTACGATAATCGAGCCAGATCTGGAGAGAGACGAGAGCAGCATTACAAAGCATCTCTCCACCTTCCTTATAAGACCTTGCGCCCTCAGTCGCAACGTGCCAGTCCCATTTTAAGAGGGTGCGATAGACAGCAACGCTCAAATCGCTGCACGATGGCGGGAGCGGAGTATTCGTCTCTACGGCCTGATAGATCTGGGTCCAGGCCACCATATTGTAGGAGACATAGCGCGACCAATCCACAATGATGGCCTTTGCGACTCCAGGATAGCGCCCCTTATTGTCGGTAAGACATTGGATGATTTCATAGATAAATAGCTTTCTCAGATTATCAGCTTGCTCTACAAGCGACCAGAAAGGACGGATCAATGCTTTGAGGCTATTCTTTGCCTCTTCTTGTGCAGTACAATGCCTGATCACGATCTGTGTAAGGGCGTCAGATTGCTGACTATTCCCAAAAAGAAATACACCTTTACGCGACACTCATGGCTCCTCATCAGAAAAATAGCAGGTTCCCGGAATATGATTTTACAGTCGCTATATCACAGCTTGCTTGCTAATAGGAAACAGGTAACAACCCTCCATTTTTTCAGGATTTTGCTCTATTTCTGCTAGAGGGGCATGCGCTGATATATCGATCTGTATTTGGTTCTTAGTGCTCCTCATCTGCACTTGCCTATCATGTATGCTTGATACAGATAGGTGCAGAAGAAATGTGATGGACGGAGATGAACTCCGTCCATGTAGTATTGAGAGTTGTCTCTACGCGAGCCTTGCTAAAATGAAATCAGCAAAGGCGCGAATGTGATTTTCGAGCGGGACGTACACCCCTCCATCGCGGTAAGCCCTGGAGGTCATCCCCATCTGGGTAAGTTCGCAGACCTCCCAGTCCTGTCTGTTTACCAGATCGAACAGCGCAACGGCATCAGTCGGATCAAAGTCAGGGCGCTCTGTCTCCTGCTGATCAAAGAGCCAGTCGCAGGTAATGCGGGTGGAATCTGGTCCGAGTGGCGTCAGCGTATGAATGACCACATGATCATCAAAGAGGTTCAGCAGCACATTGGGATTGATAATGATGCCGTAGTAGCGACGCAGATCTTCTGGCAGCAGGCCCGGCAGATGAGGGCGACTGGCCTTGCCTGTGACAGAAAATGCTTCCATATTGGAAGCAAGCATCGCGGCCTCATTGTCAATATAGGCGACGCCGGATTTGTACTGTGGAAAGAACTGACAAAACTCTGGATGCATCGGGCCACAATGATAGCACTCCTGAAAATTCTCTAAAAGGATCTTCCAGTTTGCTTTGACCGCATAGGAAATCGACTTGCCGGATTTCAGATGCCCGAGGTCATAGCGTGCAAACGGCTCATAGTTGCCAGAGAAACGTTCAAGGATCGGCTCATGGACTTGTTGCACAAGCGATTCAGAGTGCTCGGCGAGATTGAGCCAGACGAACCCTTCCCAGATCTGCAAAGCCACCGGCATCAAACTGAAGTCCAGCGCCTGAAAAGCTTCATCGCTGAGAATATTGGGCGCACCAAGCAATTTCCCATCCAATGCATACGTCCAGGCATGATAGCGACACTGGATCGAGCCTTTGAGCGTGCCGGAAGCTTCAGGGCACAAACGCGCGCCACGATGACGGCAGACATTGAGAAACGCGTGCAAGACATGCTCTTTATCACGCACTACGATAACGTTTTCTCGACCAAGAGTGATCGTTTGATAACTACCAGGCTGTGTAAATGCATCGGCCCGTCCAACACAAACCCACATGTGAGAAAAGATGCGCTCTTGCTCCAACGCGAAAATAGTCGGGTCATAGTAATAATGACCGGGAAGAGTGGAAGCAAAAGCCGTTCCCGAGTGCGCAGTTGTTGTCATATATTCCACCTTATAATGACTTTACCATATCTACGGCTCTGGCTTGTAGGGGAAGATATGGTATGCAGTTGAGCTATTGCATCATCCTCTCTATTTCAGGCAAGTATGCGATGAATAGCCTCTCTCTGAGAATAGCCTAAATCTTGTATAAAAACAAGAGTCTATGCCTTGCAGGATAGTTTTTTGTGCGTAAAAAGCGGGGGGATGATGGATAAGGAGATAGGAATGTATCGCGTGGTAGGGACGCGGATCGGCATGAGGAGGACGCGGATCGGCATGAGGAGGACGCGGATCGGCATGAAGCCCGATCCCTACCTCTGCGGATGGGCGAGATTGCCGGGGGGGACGGATGGTTCGTTTGGCTTCCCCGGTATTTATTCTTAGGTTGATGCGTATTTGGCGCAGCTTATCTGCGCCGGGACCCATGACGCAGATAAGCCGCGCATCTACAAGAATGATGGATGGATTCTTTATTTCATCCTGAAATTGCGTAAATAGTAGATATCAGGAGTAGAATGCCGGGGCTTTTGTGAGTGTTTGCCACTGCTCGCCGTCATGACCAAAGATGACCAGTTTCACCTGTTCGCGCTCGACCAGAGCCAGCAATTTGCGTGTGCTGGCGCGTACCTGTGCCTCATCTTCATCTACCGGCGCGGCTGGACGATCGGGAGTGAAGAGTCGCTGCATCATCACGGCGTCGATCGTCAGCAGCACCAGACCAGTCTGCGGCAGGCGAAGCAGCACCGACTGATGGCCGGTCGTATGTCCGCTCGTCTCGAGCAGCGTCAGGCCGGGCAAGAGTTCGGTATCGCCATCGATCAAGCGGTAGTGAAGGGCCGAATGATCCCAGTGAGCGCGGGCCGAGGCAAAACGCGGATGGCCGCCGCGTGCCAGAGTATAGTGTTCGCGCTGGACAATAAGCTCTGCCTTCGTAAAAGCGTCGTGATAGCCGACGTGATCGATGTCGAAATGGGTACAGATCAGCATGTCGATATCTGTGGGACGCAGGCCGAGATCGGCGAGATGTTCGATGACCGATTTTTTGTGCTCAGCCGGTGGCGTTCCCGGAGAAGTGGGAGCGTCCGCAGGAAGGCCGCTATCGATCAGAATATGCTTCCCATCGCTGGTCTCGACGAGATAGCAGCCCAGGACCATGTTCAGCGTCCGGCCAGGGAGAGGCACCATCGTCGTTGAGAGTTGCAGCAGGTAGAGCTTTTGCGGCGTGGGATCGTTTGTTGTCATTCATCATCCCCTTTTAAAATTCATGAGCGGCACGACAATGGCCGCTCATGAATGGAGTATACGAATATTGCAAAGAAGAGACCGTAAAAATGATTACAGACAAATACTGCATTTTGTGTTATGGTTATGCCAGAAGAACATGATCGACCCCGGGCGCAGACAAGCCGCGCCTCTACAAGGGGTCCCGGGCGCATGTACAAGGGATTACAGGAAGCTCAGCGCGGCTCCAAGGAGAGCGGTCACCAGCACGACGATCCAGGGTGGGAGTTTCCAGATGACCAGCAAACCGAATGCCAGCAGGCCGAGCGCGAGATCGATTGGTGTATGAATGGCGCTTGTCCAGATCGGCTGATAGAGCGCGGCCAGCAGGATACCCACAACGGCGGCATTGATGCCACGGAGCGCGGCCTGGAATCCTTCAATGGTACGCAGATGGTTCCAGAAGGGGAGGATGCCGATGACAAAGAAAAACGAGGGCAGGAAAATAGCCACAAGCGCAATCAATGCTCCCAACCAGCCATGGGGGCTCGGTTTGCTCACGGCTCCCAGATAGGCAGAAAAGGTAAAGAGGGGTCCAGGAACGGCCTGTGCAGCGCCATAACCTGCGAGGAATTGATTATTGCTCACCCAGCCAGCGGGAACAACTTCGCTCTGCAACAAGGGTAAAACGACATGACCGCCACCGAAGACCAGTGAGCCCACGCGGAAAAACGTATCGAAGAGTGCAAGTGCCTGATTATGCACCACCAATCGAAGCAGCGGCAATCCCAGCAATAGCGCGAAAAAAAGTCCCCAGCAGACCACGGCGAGTCTGCGCGGAACGGAGAGAGGGAGCACCGATGGTTTTATCGCCTCGTTGCTACGCAGGAAGCGCCAGCCAATCAGCCCGCCAACGGCAAGAATGATAATCTGCACGATAGCAACCGGCCAGAGCAGAATAGCAATTGCCGCCAGGAGCGCAATCGTGGCGCGGGGACGATCAGGACAGAGCGATCTCGCCATGCCCCAGACCGCCTGCGCCACCACCGCCACCGCCACGACCAGCAATCCATGTAGCCAGCCCGTCTGCGCCACATTCTGGCTGCCAGCAGTAAGAGCGGCAAAGATCGTCAGCGCAACGGCAGAGGGCAGGGTAAAGCCAAGCCACGCAGCCAGACCACCCCACAATCCAGCCCTCGTAATGCCAAGGGCAATACCCATCTGACTGCTGGATGGACCCGGCAAGAACTGGCAGAGGGAGAGCAGGTCCGCATAATTCTGCTCGTCGAGCCATTTGCGGCGTACCACAAGTTCCTGACGGAAATATCCCAGGTGGGCAATCGGACCACCAAACGATGTCAAACCCAGACGCGCAAAAACGGCCAGGACCTCAAGAAAAGAGCCACGAGGCGACACGGAAGCATGAGCTGGCGATCCATTTTCTTGTTCGTTCTCTTGAAGATGCATGATGTCAGTTTCACTCTCTTTCCTGTATACATCATATGCATTGCATATCTCACTGCCTGATAGTAACAGGAAATGATGGAATAGTACAACATGCTTTCAGGCATAGTTTGTACCATTTCCACTGTCATAGTCTTACCATGCATCAGAGTGCCTATGGCAGAAGGAAACTTCGCGTAGTGCTACGTCCGTGGGCTAAGGATCTAATAGGCGTATTGATCGTCATTTTTCATCGCCTCCATCCCCTCCTTTTCAATCGCATACTAAGCGTTATATGATACAATATTGAAAATCATCAATGATAACCATAGATGAATAGATCGCTGAAATAAGGCGCAACTCATATTCATTCATTCAGAAAGAAAGAGATTGCTATAGCAAGAAGCTAAGCATCATTTTGTACCGAGAAAGGAAAGTGTAATAATGCCAAAGAGATTAGAAAAAGCAAAAGGTGCATCAGAGACTAAAGCAGAAATAAACGAATTTGATTTATTACGCAAAAATTCAGATAAAAGTGAACATTCAGATCATGAGGAATATAAGAGGTATGGAGATTTCATTCCTGACAATTCGAAAAAGGTGAAGGATTCTTTTCAAAGAGAGCTAGATGAAGTAGCCAGCAGGATAAGAGAGCAACAAGCGAAGAGGAAGCAGCAACAAGATAAATAGGAATTACCGCTGACGATACCAGTAATGATAGCACTCCTGGAAGCCGAGTTTTGCGTACATCCGCAATGCGGGCTCGTTGTTGTCCATGACTTGCAGATAGGCATATTGCGCACCGTGTTGCTTGCCCCAGGCGAGCATCCCGGCGACTAGCTGGTTGCCGTAACCTTTTCTCCGCTGCTCAGGATCGGTCACGATATCAAAAATGCCGAAGGCTTCATGCTCGAGCACACCCAGGCCACAGGCTACCGGAACACCCTGCTGATAGATCGCAGCATACATCAACGGTGGCGGGATGCGTTCGAGCAAATCGCGATGCAGATCCTGAAGCTCGACGTAGCGCGTGCTGAATTGACAATAGATTGGAAACCAGATAGCGAGTGGGAGCGCGCGCAATGCCGGATTATTTGCCGTGGTGACAGAATCGAGTTTATTGTACAAGACAAGCGTGCGATCAAGCGAGCGATAGCCTCGTTGCGCCAGTAGTTGATCCAGTTCCTGGCTTTCCGCCGAAAATGAAGGGAGGCGAAAGGTGACAGGAAGATGCTTCTCCTCGTAAAAATGTTCGCAATGGCTCATTTTTTCCTCAGCAGACAGCAGCGATGGATAGAGAGGCGTCACCGAATTTGCGCGTTTGGTATATCCCCGGGCAAAGCGTATCACCCAACCATCAAAAAGAAGTTGTTGCAGTGCAGGCCAGCTATTCAGCCCGGCCTCCTCGATTCGTCTCTCAAACATATGCATTCTTGCGTACAATTCCTTATCTCACAGTATCGTAGAGCTGCTATCAAGCGCAGTGGCACCGGAGTTGCAACCAGAAGCTGAGTATAGCAAAGATCGATGGGAGAGACAACCCCACGCATGTGCCAAACAATGAGGTTTCTTTGCAAAGATGCGCTTGACGCGTGAAAAAGTGGCGTGCTATGTTCAATATGTTATGCAAGCAAGCTACGTAAAATTATGAAAAGAGGAAAAAACGAATGTCATCTTATGGAAATCAAACGCAGGGACAGGTCACAGCGAAACCGCGCGCGAAGCGTGACAGGATCGGTCTGGCGATAGCCGGGGGGGATGTAGCGGCAGCCGTAGAGCAGATCGTCGAGGCGGAGGCAGCGGGGCTGAGCCAGATCTGGATGACCCAGGGCACGCCGGGTCCCGATACACTGACTATTTTTACCGCAGCCGCCATGAAAACCAGCAGGATACGGCTTGGAACAGCAATCGTGCCAACCTACCCACGTCATCCGCTGGCCCTGGCGCAACAGGCGCTCACCCTGGAAGATCTGGCCCCGGGACGTTTACGGCTCGGCATCGGACCAAGCCATCGGCCGATCATTGAGGGCGTGTACGGTATTCCCATGAAGACGCCTCTGGAGCACCTGCGTGAATATATTGCCATCTTACGTGGGCTGCTCTGGCAAGGGAACGTCGATCATCATGGACAATTTTATAGCGTCAAAAGTACGTTTCCCCGCACACCACAGACGCCCATCCTCATCTCCGGCCTGCGTGAAGGAGCATACCAGCTGGCAGGAGAAGTCGCGGATGGCGTTATTTCCTGGGTCAGCCCGGTCCCATTTATCGTGCAGAAAGCAGCGCCAGCGTTGCGTGAGGGAGCAGCCAGGAGTGGTCGAACAGCGCCCCCCGTCATCGCCCATATCCCGGTCGCCTTCAGCGCAGATCGTTCGGCAGTGCTCGCCGCAACGAGTCAGCAGCTTGGTTATTACGGACGGCTCCCCTTCTACGCCAACATGTTCGCCGACGCAGGCTTTCCCGTTGAAGCAGGCGGTAAACTGTCCGAAGCCTTGATCGATAATCTCGTCGTCTCAGGCAATGAAGAGACCATCCAGGCACGCCTCAACGCATTACTGGAACAGGGACTGGATGAGCTACTCATCATGCCAATCACCGTCGCGGATGCCAGCGCCGAGCAGAAACACCTGACGCGATTACTGGGACAAATGTAGATCGTTCGCAGCATAGTGAGAGAGAGAACTTCTTCTCAGATCCAATACAGTTTTCTCTCAGCACGCTATCAGACATCCGTGGTATGCTGGAAAGAGAAAGGTTTCAGCTCTGAAATGCATAGAAGAGAGTAGTAATACTCCTGCTCGCAGTTATTATGACAAGGAGAAGAGCAATGGCGGCGTACCAGCATATCGAGAATGCATTTGCGTATCACTTTAAGCGTTTACGACGGCTTGAACCACAAATCACGAGGCCAATGTATAACCTGGAGCAATTTATGCTCCAGAGGACCATTGGCCAGTATTGTTATCTTGCAGAGGAGATGCTCGAACCAGAGGCCCTGGAACATCTCAAATGCGCTTTGCGTCTGGATGAAGCCGGATGGCGAGAATTCAAGCAAAAAGGCATCTGGGGGTTGGACATCATGATCCTCGAAAAAATACAACAGCACAGTGGAGAAGACGATAGTCCCTTCTAAGCGTAGTTACCGGGGCATGCATCTTCTCCAAAACGGAGTCAAAAGCCGCAAAAGTAAAACATTGCCGACCAGTTCAGCGTATACATAAAAAGAAGTATCTCTCTTCCGTTACCTTTCATCAGGGAGGATAGCTATGACATTTCTTAAAAACCGCTGCACGCTTTGTGGCAGAATGACACAGCAACATTGTCAGTATTGCGACGCGGCCATTTGCCCCCAATGCCAGACCTTGCGCAACAGCAAGATCTATTGCAGTACGCGTCACCGCGACCTGGATGCGGGCATCGGGCGTATCTTGCGCCGCCTCAACCGTTCTTCCGTCTAGAGCTGTAGATGGCAGCGATTGCCTGAGCAGTATCAGCTACAGCCTGACGAACCTGCGGTGGACTGATAACCGTAGCATCGGCCCCCAGAGCCAGCGCGTAAGAGACAGCATCATCGACCGAATCGGTTTCGACACGAACCACCGCCGCGCCATCGGAAGCCTCGCTCACGATCTGGCTATCGCCTCTGAGATTATAGCGGCTGGGGGGGCGCACACATAATTTTAAAATGCAGGGTTGTTTCTGCTCATCAAAATGTTTGCGTGTTTTTTCCCAGAAGCCCTGCAAATCGAAAGAAGATTGGATCTCAACCTTCTCCTCGCGTACACGCACATGCTCAATATGTTTTAAGCGAAAAGAGCGAAAGAGTCGACATTCATGACAATAGGCAACAAGATACCAGATCCCCGAGCGAACATGGCGTTGAGAAGTGCCCTTAAAAACGAGGCCATAGGGATCGACGCGCTGCCATTGCATGCCCGGGAGATCCGTACAGGTCAGACAGGGATAAAAAATGTCAAGCTGCCGGGCCTCAAGAACAGCCAGGCGAATAGTTTCCAGATAAATATTGCTCGCAGAAGAACCGTTTCCCCAATCGGTCGTATCAATGAGAATATGTTCGCGGGCAGCACGAACATCCGTCCGATATTCATCGGGCAGAGTGGCCTCCAATTTAAAAAGAGCCCGGTGCAGGTAGTCGTCACCTGCAAACAGGCTATAGTTGCCCGCCATATCCGCCCCAAGGACTAAAGAAACGGCCTCTTCGCGCGTAAAGATAGCCGATTCAAAATGGTAATCCTCGGGCAAATAGTAGCCGCCACCAGGCCCATATTCCATAGAGACAGGTACATGAGCCAATGAAAGAGCCATAATATCGCGATAAATGGTGCGTGTTGAGACTCCCAGGATGTTGGCAAGACGCTTTGCGGGCATTTTTCCACGTGCTTGAAGCAGCAGGGTAATCGCCACGAGGCGCTCGATTTTCTGCATACCTATATTATTCTCTACTCATGTATAAAAAGGCAAGCAAATTTGCACGATTTTCGCTAAAGAATTCCATGTCAAATAGTATTGGTCCCCTCATTTTCCCGCAAACCAGGCAATAATCGAGCTCACAGCCTTGTCTATCACATCCATATAGCCCAAATTGGCTATATCAAAGCATATCATTATGCCTCTTCTTTAAACCTGTGTTATTATATCGACGTCCCAGTGAAAAACTTTATGGTCGTGCGCATATGCCTATCCATAAACATATGCACATACGCGCATATGCATGTATACGCAATGGGACAAGCGATCGTTCAAGAGGGTTGTAAGTAGTCAATGAAAGAGGAAAATTTGCAGTCACAAAAATTTGTTTATCGGTTCTTACATCGGCATCGTGAAAATCGTTTCGTCGTAGGAAAATTTACTTTTATCGCCGTTTTCGGCTTATTAGCGCTCGTAGGCACACTTTATGCAAACGTGCCTCAAGCACAGGCAGCCACTGGACCTATTTGCTCAGGGAGCGAGCAAGCGTATACTGTAATGTCTGGCGATACATTGAGTGGAATTGCGACTCATTATGGTACAACACTGTCATCTCTGGCCACAACGAATGCTATTACAAATCCCGCTTTAATTTTTGCCGGTCAGCAAATTTGTGTTCCTGATGCAACGGCTTCCGCAACCACGCTCGCACCGGCCCAGACCAGTTCATCAGATGTGGCAAGTATGATCACATCGGTCTTCGGGTCATACGCAGGTTCGGCCATGGCGATCGCCACATGTGAGTCCGGCCTGAATCCTGGTGCAATCAACTCCATCGCCGTTGGTAATAGCCATGCCGAGGGTGTCTTCCAGATCCTCTACCCGAGCACCTGGTCCACAACCGCTGAGGCTGGTGCTTCGCCATATGACGCCTACTCCAATATTGTGGCGGCACATGAAATCTTCACACGCGATGGAAATAGCTGGAGAGAGTGGGCCTGTCAGGCTTAGCAGTTGTCAAAGATAGCCTTATAACCCTCTAACGATTGCCCCTTTGTGATCAAAGAGAAGAGCGGTCTCCGCGTAGAGACCGCTCTTCTCTTTTTGCGTGCGGGTGCGAGGAGAACTTTCATCCGTCCCTATCAGCAAAATTACACAAGATTCCATAATTTGAAACCATATAACACTTAAAGAAACATTCCTTATGACCGATAGAAAAAAGGGAAGAACAGAGTACAGCTCACCTGCTAGAAACGAATTTTGGGGAAATAACTCATAAAGAACAGGAAAGACTGACACACGTATGTCAGCCTTTTCCAGTTACACTTCTTTACAGTAGAAGGGTTTGCAGAGGGGTGAGTGTTAAGAAAGGAATGGCTTGTGACATCTGCAAAAGTAGCATCGCATTCATTGGACTCGTATGTTGCTTCATTCAAGGCGAATTTCCGCATCTATAGGCGGATCACGGGGCTCTTGCGCCCACACTGGCTTTGGGCACTTGGTACGGTTATTTGTGTTGTTCTTTCCACCGGTCTGTCGTTAACAGTGCCAATCGTACTTGGTTGGGTGATCGACGTAGGAACCAGGAGTGGTAACTTCCGCGATCTCTGGTACGCAGCCGTGGCCATCCTGGTCCTGAGCGCATTACGTGGCCTTTTTGCGTACGGACAGGGATATCTCTCGCAGTCAATCTCAAATCTGGTCGCTTATGATCTACGCAATATGATGTATGCGCATTTGCAGCGTCTCAGCTTCTCTTTTCACGATGAGTCTGAGACAGGCCAGCTCATGTCACGCATGACCGTAGATATTGAGGCAATCCGTAATTTCTTCCCACTGGCGCTTTTACGAGCGCTTATTGCCGTGGCAACCTTTGCTGCCGTAGCCGCATATCTGTGGACGCTTGATGCGGTACTGGCGCTGGTCACGCTGATCAGTGTGCCATTGCTCATGTTCCTCTCTATACAGGTTGCGCGTCTCTTGCGGCCACTCTGGTTCACCGTCCAGAACGAGACTGGCGTGCTCAGTACCGTGATGCAAGAGAGCTTGAGCGGTGTGCGTGTGGTGAAATCATTCACACGCGAAGATTTCGAGATGAAAAAATTTGATACCCAGAACCGTAAACTGCGTGCGCTCAACCTCAACGCCATGCGTCTGTCTGCGCGTAATCAGCCGCTGATGGTTCTGGTACTCAATATGGTCACCGTCATTGTTGTATGGATAGGCGGTATTGCGGTTGTCGGTAAATCCGAAAGTATCGGCACACTGGCAGCGGTGACACAATATGTACTTCTGCTGGGCACGCCGGTCCGCACATTTGGCTTTATGGTGACCTGGTTTATGCGCGGCCTTTCGGGTGGCGAACGCATCTTTGAGGTGCTGGATACGGACCCTCTTATTCAAGATGTGCCCGGTGCTCACGAGCTGAAAAATCCCAAAGGGCATGTGCGCTTTGAGCACGTCTCGTTTGCCTATAACAAGGGTCCCGAGGTACTGCACGATATCACCATTGACGCCAAACCCGGCGAGACCATTGCGCTGCTCGGAGCCACCGGTAGCGGCAAGAGCACGGTCCTGCATCTCCTGCCACACTTCTATGACGTGACAGCTGGACGCATTACCGTGGATGGTCATGACGTCCGCGAGATCAAGCAGGCATCCCTGCGCCGCAACGTTGCGCTTGTTTTACAGGATGTCTTTCTTTTCAATGCCACCATTCGCGATAATATTGCGTTTGGTGCCGGGAAAGCCACCGACGAACAGATTATCGCCGCTGCAAAGATCGCCCGGCTGCATGATTTTATCATGACGCTCCCGGATGGTTATAATACCTGGGTCGGTGAACGTGGCGTGACGATGTCGGGTGGTCAGAAGCAACGTCTGGCAATTGCGCGCAGCCTGCTCCTGGACCCGCGTATTCTTATTCTCGACGACGCCACTTCAAGCGTTGATATGGAGACAGAATACTTAATCCAGCAGGCGCTGGAAGGAATCATGCGCGGTCGTACCTCTTTTATTGTCGCATCTCGTCTCCGCACCGTGAAAAATGCGGACCAGATCCTCGTACTGGAGCATGGCCGGGTCATTGAGCGCGGTAACCATGAAAGCTTGCTTGCGCTGAATGGAGCGTATAAGCGACTGTACGATATTCAGTTACGCGAGCAAGATGAAATGGAAGCCCATACCTTACAGACGCAGACAGCGATCGACACAGACACGCTCCCCATCCTGACAACAGAGCAGCCTGAATATGCACTGCCGAAAGGGTCTCACCAGGAGGTAGCGCGATGAGCGTAAAAGAACGCATGAGCAGCTTCGTGGAGGCGCGCCAGCAGCACTATTGGAGCGAGAACAGCCTGGCCATCTCCGACGAAGCGGAGTCGAACAAGTTCGAGTGGAGCTACATTCGACGTTTCGCGCCCTACATCAACAGGTACCGCTGGCAGGCGCTCGGCAGCCTGGTCCTGATGCTGGTCTATACAGTCCTGAACCTCGCCAACCCCTTTCTGATCGGAATTGCAGTTGACGACTTTATCAGCAAGGGAGATTTGACAGGACTGGCCTGGGTCAGCATTGCGCTGTTAATTGTGAATGTGGCGATGTGGCAGGCACAGTACTGGCAGATCTGGTCCATGTCCTGGGTGGGACAGCAGGCGCTCTATCATTTGAGCTCAGATATGTTTGAGCATCTGCAAAGGCTCTCGCTGAGTTTTTATGATCATACACAGATTGGCCGCGTGATGTCGCGTCTGCAAAGCGATATTGACGTATTAGAGGCGATGCTGAGCTCGGGCCTGCTGGCGATTCTCAGCTCGCTGGTGGCGCTGATCGGCATTGTGGCCATCATGATCGCCATGAACGCAGGTCTGGCGCTCCTCTCTTTTACAGTGCTGCCTATTATGTTTGTGATTGCGGGCTTCTGGCAGCGTTTCGCCCAGCTTTCGTTCAGACGGACACGCGCCGCCATTTCGATCGTGAATGCGACCTTGCAAGAAAATATCTCCGGCATGCGTGTCATTCAAAGCATGGTCCAGGAGGATCGCAATCGCGAAGAATTTGTCGAGCTGAATGCTTATAACCGCGATACCAACCTGGAAGCGAGCCATATCGCGGCGCTGATCCTGCCACTGGTTGAGGTCGTAGCGGCGGTCGCGATTGCGTTGACCGTGCTCTACGGTGGCTACCTGATTTCGCAACATAAACTCGAAGTCGGCATCCTGATCTCGTTTACGCTGTATATCAACCGTTTCTTTGATCCTATTCGCGATCTGAGCCAGCAATATACGCAGTTGCAGCGCTCCGGAGTTGCGGCCGAGCGTATCTTCCAGATTCTGGATGTGCCGATAGAGATCAAGGATCGTGAGGGGGCAGAAGAGCTTCCTGAGGTGCGTGGCGAGGTAGATTTCAAGGATCTCGTCTTTGGCTACAAAAAGGGACGTCCCGTGCTGCATGGCCTGAACCTGCACGTTGAGCCGGGCCAGACCGTGGCGATTGTTGGTCCCACCGGGGCAGGCAAAAGCACGATTATCAGCCTCCTGACGCGCTTCTACGAGGTGCTGGATGGCGCGGTACTGATTGATGGGCATGATATTCGTAGCGTCACCCAGACATCGTTACGTCGCCAGATTGGTGTGGTGCCGCAGGACCCATTCCTGTTTACAGGCTCGGTGATGGACAATATTCGCTATGGACGTCTGGAGGCCAGCGATGAGGAGGTAATCGAGGCAGCCAGTGCGGTGGGAGCGAATGAATTAATCCTCCATCTGCCTGATGGCTACCAGACGATCATTCAGGAACGTGGACGTAATTTAAGCGTCGGGCAGCGCCAGCTGATCTCTTTTGCGCGAGCGCTCCTCTCTGATCCACGCATCCTTATTCTGGATGAGGCAACGGCGAATATCGATACCTTCACGGAACTGCTCGTACAGGAAGGTTTGAATCGTTTGCTTGCCGGACGTACCGCGTTTGTGATTGCGCACCGTCTCTCGACGATCAAAAATGCAGATATGATTATTGTGCTGCAAGCTGGTCGTATCATCGAGAAGGGGACGCACGATCAATTGCTCAAAGCCAAAGGGGCCTATGCTACCCTGTATGCGATGGGTTTCCGCCATATGGATAACGAGGATGTCGCGTAATGAGGATTTGATCCTCCGTAAAGACGTTGCTTATAGGCGCAGATAAACCGCGCCTCTACGGAGGATGGTAAAGCATGAATTAAGCGTGAATACGCTTACGGAAGCCAAGAGTGTAGCGCCACCAGTTGCCGCGTTGCGTGGAAAGGACAAATTGTCCCGTCTGCTCAACGCGGCGAATGGTTTCGCTGATAAACCAGTAACCGGGCTCTGAAAATTCTTCGCTGATATAGAGAGTTCCATGCGGTTGGAGAACGCGTGCCACCTCGTGCAGGGCACGCTGATGATCAGGAATTTCCGGTAGCACATTGACCAGCATAGCTTTGTCGATGCTGCAATCATCCAGGGGTAACTCGTAGGCCGCAGCAACCTGCGTATGAACATTAGTCAATTGTGCCGCATTGACTTTTTGTTGGACCCGAGCAATCATTTCTGGCTGAATATCAAAGGCATACAAACGACCTTTGTGGCCCAAACGCCTGGCAGCCAGAATAGTAAATTGGCCCGTGCCCGCCCCCAGTTCCAGAACGCGTTCACCTGCACGTAACCGCATCCAATCAAGCATAAGCGGTATCTTGCGCAGGCGTCCGCTTGATTCCCGGATCCATCCTCCTCCGTGAGCCAGCGCAGGTCCCTGTTTGCCTTGATGGGAAGCGATGCGATAAAATACTTTGCTGCCGACCAGTATGCTAAAGAGCGCCCCGCTCGTACTGCCAATGGCCAGTAACAGTCCATTCCTGAGAAAGCGTATGTTCAATAGCGATGCCTCCTCGTTGAGCATATACGTCTATGGATTGTCGAGACTGGTAAAACGGCTTTTCCCATTCTATAAGATACTATACGAATTAAACCGCTCAGTTGTTGCTTATTTCACAGATCGCTCTATTTCTCTCTTTTTCTACGACAAGTAGCGAAAATCCAGGGTGCGAGAATGACCAGCTTGACGATGTGTGGCATGATAATGGAGGGGACCATTGTTCATCTTGAAACATTTCCCTGTATCAAATCGTTTCATATTATAGCCGGACGTTGCGTTGCAGATTTTCTGGCGACCCCTATTTATTAAGGAGATTATTCCAGGAATAATGGGCTGATAGTGCGTACTTAAAGGTAAGTTTTTTTTCATGATGGATTCTGCACAACAACTCATCGACACACAGCTGGGTACAGCCACCCTCAAACGGCTTGTTGGTTCTGGTGGAATGGGTATGGTTTTTCTAGCACATCAGGCTCATCTGGATCGTGATGTCGCGATTAAAGTCTTACGGGCGGGGATGGATATGCTCTCTGAGCAGAACGAAGAGTTTCTGAAACGCTTTCGCCGTGAGGCGCATGTGATTGCGCAACTGGACCACATCAATATTTTGCCGATTTACGAATATGGCGAAGAAAATGGCCTCCCATTTCTTGTCATGCCGTATCTTACCGGCGGCAGCTTACATGATCGTCTGCAAAAAGCGGCCCCTCTGCCCATGCGTGAAGCGATGCTCTATATCGAGCAGGCAGGTTCCGCGCTGGAGTATGCGCACGCCCATAAAATTGTGCATCGGGACATCAAGCCGCGCAACATGCTTTTCCATGCGGATGGTCGTCTGGTGCTGGTTGATTTTGGCATTGCGCATATTTTGCATGATGAGCATGACCCACCAATCGAGCATACAATCACAGGCAGTGGCAACTTTATTGGCTCGGCGGGTTATATGGCACCCGAGATGGTCAATGGGCAGGCGGTTGACTTTCGCACGGATATTTATGAGCTGGGAGTGGTCATCTTCCAGATGCTGACCGGTCGCCTCCCCTTTCTCGGCTCGACCCCCTTCGTCATTGCGGCCCAGCATCTGCACGAGCCTGTACCCTCTCTTGTAGAGCTCAATCCCATCCTGACAGAAGGCATTGATGCGGTCGTACGCAAGGCAATGGCGAAACATCCAGCGACCCGCTATAGTTCAACGCATGAGTTGATTCAGGAGCTCAGGACGGAGGTTTCCCGCGCGGAGACGCTCGCCGGAAGTCGACGGCGTCTTTCTCTTCCTGGTCTGACTGAGCCAAAAAAATTCTCTCTCATCTCACTACCTCTCTCGGGAGAGATGACGCAGAAAATTCCCATGCTTGAGGGACCATCGACAGGCGGTAGCAGGGCGGAAGTTGCACAGGGAGCCCATACCAACAAATTGAGCGAAGAAGAGCTCAATAACGCGTTTGCAAAAGCCCATCTGTCCGTGAACGGTGCCGGGGAAAAAGCAGCAATTTCGCCTCAGGTAGCGCCAGTGCAGACGACAGGAGATGAGCATGACAGGTATATAGAGAGAAAGAGAAAGCGTTGGATCGGCACAGGAATAATCCTCTGTATCTGTGTGCTGCTTTTGACCATTGGCCTGTTTGCTTCATCGGGTGTGCTGCGTCGAGCACAGGCATCTGCGCCCTATCTTGCCTCCCCAACGATGGTGCCGCAAAAAAAATCGCAGGCCCTTCTGTCCCGCCTGCGCTCACCGGACCGACAGGCGCAACAGGTCGTGCGGCTTTATTATAACGATATTGATCAGCAGCAGTATCAGGCGGCCTATAATTTATGGTCGTCCGCCTATCAAAGCACATATTCTTTCAGCCAGTTTTCGCAGGGTTTTGTGACGACGCAGCGGGATGACATTGTTGTGCAAGCAAGCAAAACGCTCCCCAGCGGACGCGTACAGGTTGCAATCATCCTGTACGCAACCGATAAGCAACATGCTGGCTCGATGATCAATGCCTATCAGGGGAGCTATACGCTTGATAAGGAGAACGGAGCCTGGAAGCTGGTGAAGGCAACGCTTACGCCTGTGCAAGTGCCCTCACCGGTCCCGGCCCTTCACCAACCAGTAGAATAACGTGCTTATAGAGGGTGGGCTAAAATCCTGGCGATTTTGGTATCGATTCAGAAGGGGATCTCCCCTTTGAAAAAAGGTACAATACCTCACAAGGGAAGATCTTACCCAGATGTCAATCCCAGAATAGTGTTCGGATTGACACGAATGCGTTACGTCACCGAAGCTCGCAGATGTAGGATATGGCTGGCTTGCCGTTGAGCGTCAGCTCACCAATGGCGACGAAGCCGTTGTGTTCAAGTACCTTGCGCGAGGCCGGATTGTCCAGCGTGACCCGCGCGCGCAGCCTGGTGAGTCCGTACGTTGTGGCGGCGAGCTCGCGCATCTTACGCACTGCCGCAGTGGCCAGTCCTTGCCCCGCAGCCTTCTGCGCGATCCGGTACCCGAGTTCCGCCGACCCATCTGCCACTTTGACCAGGTTCACCCGCCCCACCACCTCGCCGCCCCTGGCCAGCAGCAGGTGGAAGTAATCCGTCCCTGCGGCCTGCAACGCGAGCAGTTGCGCATGCTGCGTGTCGAATTCGGCGAAGAACGCGTCCCCCCGATCCGGTATCGACGCCGCGAAGTAGGCCCGATTCTCTCGCTCGAACGCAAACAGGGCAGGCGCGTGGTCGAGGCGGACCAGCTGAAGGTCTGGCATGGGTCGTTGGAGGCGAGGTGTCGATTCCGACCCGGTTCCCTTGTCCTCCTTTGATTCCGCGCAGGCGGGAAACCCGCCCACGGCCTGCCTCCCCAGAAAGGAACGTTCACCGACCTCTGGTGCGTCTCGTTTGTCTTGTTCTTCCATATGTTTCTCTCTTTGCTCAATGATGAATTGATGAACTTGCCCGTTGAGTACGACGCGTACGTTCTCACTCTATTGCAACGTTCTCTGTACATCCCAACAGTATTCGACTCAGAGCCAGACCCAGTAGAGGCACTTCATAGCTATGGGAGCAGACAAGCCGCGCCTCTACGCATATCGTTTGAAGATCAGGCTCGTATTATGTCCGCCAAAGCCCATCGAGTTCGATAATGCGACATGTACCGGAGCCTGTCGCGCATGATTGGGGATATAATCGAGATCGCATTCGGGATCGGGATACTCCAGATTGATGGTCGGAGGCATGACGCCATGCACGATACTGAGAATGGAGATCGCGGCCTCTATGGCTCCGGCTGCGCCAAAGGTGTGCCCGAGCATCGATTTGGTCGAGCTGATCGCGACCTGATAGGCATAATCGCCAAAGCACGTCTTAATGGCCTGCGTTTCACTGGAGTCGTTGAGACGAGTTCCGGTGCCGTGGGCATTAATATAGTCTATCTGTTCAGGACGCATTTCGGCGCTTTGCAGGGCGCGTCGCATCGCGCGCACCAGCCCTTCTCCACCGGGGGCAGGCTCAGTGATATGATGAGCATCCGCAGTCGAGCCATAGCCAACCAGTTCGGCAATGATCGGCGCGCCACGCTCCAGAGCGAAATCCAGATCTTCCAGAACGAGCATGCCAGAACCTTCGCCCATCACAAAGCCTGCGCGCTCGTTATCAAACGGACGGCTGGCCCCCTGAGGATCTTCATTGCGCCGTGAGAGCGCGTGCATATTCGCAAAGGCGGCGATTGCCAGCGGCGTGACGGCTTTTTCAGATCCGCCCGCCAGCATCACTCTGGCAGCCCCGCGCCGAATAGTCTCCCAGGCTTCACCGATAGCATTGCCACTGGTTGCACAGGCAGAGACAGCGGCCCAGACCGGTCCCTTTGCGCCAGTCAGCAGCGAAACCATACCGGGAGCCGCATTCACCATCATCATGGGCACAAAAAAAGGGCTGATGCGTGCGGGCCCTTTTGCGTGCAGGACGGCGAACTGCTCGTGAAGCGTCGTGAGCCCGCCGACACCACTGCCGATGCACACGCCAGCATCCGGAGCAAGCTGCTCATCGATCGTGAGGTGCGCATCTGCCAGTGCCTGCCGGGATGCAGCAACTGCCAGATGCGTAAAAGGATCGTTCCTGCGGATGTCTTTACGGTCCATATACAGGCTGGCATCAAAGTTCTTGACCTCGCCCGCGAACCTGACCAGATACTCGCTTGCGTCAAAGCTCTCGATTGGCCCGATGCCTGAACGTCCCTGACAAAGCGCTTCCCAGGTTTCTTCGACTGTATGTCCCAGGGAGGTAACCAGCCCGATCCCTGTAATCACGACGCGTCTCATCGTTTGTGCTCCCTTCAAAATATGTCTCACAAGCTACATAATTTATTCGTTTCCCTTTTTTGGGAAGGTT
>DATJHM010000018.1:0-8613 GCA_035493895.1 Ktedonobacteraceae bacterium | reverse complement strand
CAGTAGGGCACTATAGCTTTGGTGTGCTGCTCAGCGCCATTACCGGTCAGCAGCTTGCCGCACAACTTGCCACGCAACAGTCCTCAGTGCTCTTGCAGCCCTTTGCGCTGGCACGCTTTGCTGGCAAATAGTGCGCGGGATCATTTTTCTCTTTTTTTTTAGCAAGAAAGGTAACTGCTTGTCTCAACAAGGATTGGTTGAACGTCGTGGCCTGGATGCCACAGAGATACACGAGATTATACAGCTTGCTCAGCTCTGCAATGCGTATGAGGGTCTTGATCTCAAACTGAACTGGAATATTTTGCGCCACCGCCCCTCAGATCAGCTCAGCGATTTTCTCTACTATGCCGATGACCGGCTCGTCGGATTTCTCCCTCTCTTCAGTTTTTCCTCACAGGAAGGGGAAGTCAGTGGGATGGTCCACCCGGCTTATCGCCGACGAGGCATCTTCAGCGCACTTTTTGAAGCGGCCTGTCAGGAAGCGCGCAGGCGTGGTCTGCCCTCTCTCCTGCTGATCGTCGAGCAGGCCTCAACTGCCGGGCAGGCGTTTGCGCGTCATCTGTCGACTACCTACGACCATAGCGAGTACAAGATGATATTGGAGGAGCCACGCCTTCTCACCACGACCAATGACCATCTGCAATTCCGGCCTGCGCGCCCCTCGGACATCCAGATATTTACGCGCATCACCGCGCAGGCATTCAATGTGCCGGAGAACGAGGTAGATTGGTATACAGAACAATCCTTCACGGAGCCTGACCGCCGCTATTATGTTGGTGAGATCGATGGCGTCGTCGTTGGCAAAATCGATGTTTCGCTCTCTGAGGAAGCGAGCCTTATCCTCGGCTTCGCGGTCTCTCCTGAATACCAGAGACGAGGCTATGGACGTCAGATCCTCACTCATACGGTCCAGGAAATCCTCAAAAGCGGCCAGCAGAATATCTGGCTCGAGGTTGTGACGAATAACAGGCAGGCGCTCTCACTCTATCAATCCTGTGGATTCAAGGAGACGGGGTGCTACGACTATTATCGGGATCTTCTCAGCTGATTTGTGTGAGTCAGATCGTCTCATCACAATCCATCACTGGTATGATGGATTGTGATGAGGGGCGGACCTGAATTGTGGGCAATGTTGTTCAGTTCCAGGTCGCGCCCGATAGATAGTGAGTGCCGGGCGGCAGAACCGCCCGGCACTCACTATCTATCGTCTGCCTGTGAAATTAGAGCGTCGTGTCATCGGCTGGTGGGGTGTACGTCGGGTCAGTTGGACGCTCTGAGCGCACCACCTCAATGGAGCACTGCGCAATTAATGCGCCAATGACGCCGATTGCCGCGAAGGTTGGCGCGAGAATGACACCAGCGAGGCCGAAGGTCAAGGGAATCTCAACCAGCGTATGGCCATCTTGCTTAATAATGATGCGGCGTACATTTCCCTCGTGGATGAGCTCTTTCACCTTTGTCAGGAGCTGCTCGCCCATGACCTGTAGCTCTTCAACTCCGTATCCGTATTTCTGGTCAAGGTTTGCATTGGGATCTGTCTGAGTCATTGTCTCCTTCTCCTTTTCGAGCTTGCACTATACGTTTTGCATGTTTTACTATTTTTGGTAGCCATGCTCTACTCATTTGTCGGCGTATTCCACTACTTTTCACACGTGTAATTGCTATCAAATGTATACGTCTATTCGCATTTCTGCGCTTTCACCTTGAGCACAAGATCATTTTCTCAATTCCACTTTCTATACGACTGGAAGCGGCACAAGGTTATAAAAAAAACACTATTTCGGTTCGAATGTGTTTGATTGTTACCTATTTGTGAGATGCTGGTTGGACGCGGTAAGATGGTAACGAAATGCTTTCTCTCAGCACGATATCCAGAAACGGTGGGAAAGCCGGAAGAGGTATATTTTTATGGCCTATTTTCTTGCCAAGACTGATCCTGAGACCTATTCCATTGCTCAGCTGGAGCAAGACAAAACGACGACCTGGGATGGTGTGCGCAATGCGCAGGCGCTCATTGTTATCCGCTCAATGCGGCCTGGTGACGAGGTATTTATTTATCATAGTATGGGTGAGGCGGCACTGGTCGGGCTGGCGCGCGTGATTTCTGAGCCGCGACCAGATCCCGTGGAGAGCAAAAGCTGGGTGGTGGATGTTGCTTTTGTGCGTTATCTGAAACGTCCCGTGACGTTGCGCGAAATCAAAGAGAGCCATCTCTTCGATACCTGGAGCCTGATTCGTCAAAGCCGGCTCTCAACGATGAGTATGCCGGATGAGTTTGTTGCCTGGCTGAAAGAAAAACAGGTCCTCTGAGAACGTCTCTATTTCTGAAAGGGAAAATCAACAATGGATACGCAAGCCTGGTGGTATGTGTCTGGTAAATGGGTTCACCCGCATGAAGCCACACTCTCCCTCAACGATGTTGCGGTATTGCGTGGGTATAGCGCATTCGAATCTTTCCGCACCTATGATCGGCGTCCTTTTCATCTCGATGAGCATCTGAACCGGCTTTTTCGTTCAGCAGCCCTGATTGAGCTGGAGATGCCTTTTACGCACGAATTTCTGGCCGGGATTATTCAGCAGGTGATCGAGCGCAATGCCTATAAACATGCTACGCTGCGCATTCTGGTGACAGGTGGAGAGAGTGAGGACGGCGTGTTGCCATCTGATCATCCCCATCTGGCGGTCCTGATCACGCCGTTGGAGGAGCGCGATATGGAGCGATTTGCGCGGGGCGTCAAGCTGATTACCAGCCATCTGACGCGTGTTACCCCTGAAGCGAAGACCTCTAACTACGTGGCCGCGATTCGCTCGCTCAAGCAGGCTGCGCGGCAAGGGGCGGCCGATGCACTGTTTGTCAACGAGCAGGGACATGTGTTGGAGGGCACGCGTAGCAATTTCTTTGTCTTTCGTGGCGATACGCTGATCACGCCACGCGAGGGCATCCTGTTTGGGGTCACGCGCAATACGGTGCTGGAGCTGGCGATGGGACGTTTTGCGATTGAAGAGCGTCCCATTCTGTTGACCGAACTGTCCAGCATTGATGAAGCGTTTATCACTTCTTCTTCTAAGGAGATCACACCTATTGTTCAGATCGATGATATCGTTATCGGAGCTGGCAAGCCGGGTCCGCGTACGTACGAACTGGAACAACGCTTTATTGCGATGATTGAACGGGGGGAGTTTCATTGAAATAGCTCTATAGCTGACCCGACCAGGACGATAAGCCGGGTCAGCCATAGAGCGGCGTGGCACCTATTGTCCAGAGGCAATGCTGGCAAAGGCGTCGTCAAAGATAGTCAGGGCCTCCTGTAGCTGTTCATCGGTAATGGTGAGGGGTACCAGTGTGCGGATGACATTGTCATACATACCGGCCCTGAGCAAAATCAGGCCGCGTGCGTGTGCGGCAGCGAGGAGCTGGCTGGTGGTGGAGACATCCGGCTCTTTGCTCTCGTGATCCTTTACGATCTCCATCGCAACCATGCCGCCGAGGCCACGTGCTTCTCCAACGAAGGCATAGCGATTTTGCAGTGAGACGAAATGTTGCAGCACCTTCTCCCCGATATGACGCGAGCGACCCGCCATATCCTCCCGCTCATAGAGATCGAGCACGGCGAGTGCAGCGGCACAGGCCACCGGGTTGCCGCTATAGGTTCCTCCCAACGTTCCCGGGGGTGGGGCATCCATGAGCTCGGCTCGTCCAATCACACCGCTTAGTGGCAGACCGGCGGCGATCGATTTGGCGACGATCACCATATCCGGCTCGACGCCATCATGCTCGACGGCGAACATTTTGCCGGTACGACCGAAACCGGTCTGGATTTCATCGGCAATAAACAGGATACCGTGCTGCTCACATAGTGCTTTCAGATCGCGGAGGAAGCCCGGAGGCGCAATCATGAAGCCACCTTCGCCCTGTACTGGTTCAATGATGATAGCCGCTACCTGGTCCGCGGCAACCTCGCCGACAAACATGCGTTCTAGCGCGCGCAGGCAGGCGCGTGAGGCTTCGGAGGGTGTCATATTCATACGGTAGGCATAGGGGAATGGGGCGCGATAAAATTCCGGTGCATAGGGACCAAAGCGATGCTTATAGGGCTTCACTTTGGCAGTCATGGTCATGGTCAGCAGCGTTCGCCCGTGATAGGCGTTATCGAAGGTGATGATTGCGGGTCGGCCGGTCGCATAGCGTGCAATCTTTACGGCATTCTCGACGGCTTCTGCCCCACTATTCAAGAACAGCGCTTTTTTGGGAAAGGTGCCAGGGGTTAATCTGGCCAGACGTTCTGCCAGTTCGACATACGCTTCGTACATGACGACGCTGAAGCAGGTGTGCGTGAATTTTTCCGCCTGTGCCTGAATCGCGCTGGTTACCTCCGGGCGGGTGTGTCCGACGTTCATTGTCCCGATGCCGCCTGCGAAATCCAGAAAACGGTTTCCATCGACGTCTTCTATCACCGCGCCTTCCGCTTTCGCGGCGAAAACGTTCATGGTTGAAGAGACGCCACGTGCTACCGCAGCCTGCCGTCGTGCCAGCAGATCCTGCGATTTTGCCCCGGGAAGGGAGAGAGGTAAGGTATCACTGCTCATAAAGCCTCCTGCATGCCAGAGTAGCTCTGTTGTACTGACTCCGTGCATCGTTGCATGGAGTCTCTTTGCTCATTTTATCATACTGGTTCTCGCTCAATGATTATCCATCTTCAACTTCTCTCTCTCTGTATGTTTTGTATCCCATTTGAGCACATCTCAGCGCGGATAAGTGCTGGTGTACCAATACTTGGCATATCGAGCGGATTTAGGGATTATCCCCGCTCGATGCGCCAAGTATTGGTATTCAAATTTTAACTTATGCCCATTCCCTTATAGTCTTCCTGCCACAACCTCCTCATTTCCTCATTGCTCACTAGTAACTCGTCCAGTGTCCCTTCCGCGTCGACCCTGCCATCTTTGAGCACGATGATGTGATCGGCACGTTGCAGGGCGGCGCGTCGATGCGTGACGACCAGGCAGGTCGTATCTTCACGCTCAAGGATGCGTTCCCAGAGGGTCCGTTCGGTCTCGACGTCCAGTGCGCTGGATAGGTCATCAATCACCAACAGTTCGGCGGAACGCACTAGCATACGTGCAGCTGCTGTACGTTGTACCTGGCCTCCTGAGAGCTTGACGCCACGGGTGCCCACTGGCGTCTCCAATCCTACCTCGAGGGCCTGTACATCGTGTTCGAGGACGGCACCTCGCACGGCGGCAACCAGGGACGCTGAATCGTCAGGTCGTCCCAGGAGGATGTTCTGTTTGAGCGTCTCGCTGAACAGGCGCGGGACCTGGGCTGTGTACGCTGCGTGAGGAGGTATAAGGAAAGAAGCTGGATCGTCAACGATGTGGCCATTCCAGCAAATCTCGCCCGCCTCCCGGGGCAGCAAACCCAGGAGGGTCTGCAAAAGCGTTGTCTTGCCGCTACCAGTGTGCCCCGTCACTACCGTCAGAGTGCCACGTGACAGGCACAGATCCACGTTGGCGATACCGCGCCCAGATTGCGGATGGCGGTAGGTCAGCCCTCGCGTCTCCAGGAGATGCAACCGCTCGGTGGCGCTACTGGCTGGTGGTGGTGGTGGTATGGTGGGCATGGGTCCGCGCAGGTACAACGGGGAGTGTTCCACCAGTGCGCTCGGTGGCGCATCTCCTAATAAGTCGTTCATGCGTGTAAAGGCGACGCCGGTCTGCTGATAGTGGGCCAGGAACTTGCCGAGTCCAGAGGTAAAGTCAGCGATGAATGCCAGGTACGAGACAAACAGGGCAAAGTCGCCCACGGTCAGGCTGCCATTGCGCAGGTTGCCAGCCGCCAGCAGCATGATCAGACCAGTGCCTATGCTCACGGTATTGGCCGTGATGGCATCCAGAGACTGCGTTGTCAGGCGATCGGCCAGCATGGCTTTACGGCGTTGCTCGTTCAGTTGTCGGAAGCGGGCCAGGATTCGCTTTTCAGCACTGGCAGCCTGCACCGTCTGGACTGCCCCCAGGATATCGCCGATTGCTCCGGTGACCTGACTGCTGGCCTGGCTGCTAGCGGCACGATAGCGACCCAGGGCGGTGCTTGCTCGTCGCGCTATGATGGTCACGACCACGAGGGGCAGGATGACGACCAGGGTCATGATGACGTTAATGTGCAGGAGCACCAGAAATGCCCCCACGGCAAACAGGCCCTGGACCACGATCTCGTCACTCCAATCCACGCCGTCCTCACCCTGATAGGCATCGTCGCGGAAGCGGCTGATGGTCTCGCCTATAGAGTAGGGCAAAGCCTGGGCCCCCGGCCGCTCCAGGATGTGTCGTAGCAAATTACGGCGTAACAGTCCGCTCATGGTGAAGCGCATGAGGATTTCTACAAAGCCACCAGTGAGCCACACTGCCACTCGGCTCACTGCGAGCACCACCAGCAGCACGATCAGTCCCGTTGTACCCATAGTCAGGTGCGTTTGTCCTGTGAGTGTATCGAAGAAGGCCTGTACGAGCAATCCAGCCAGAAACCATGACAGATTGTACGTGCCCCACAATGTTGCGTGGAGCAGGTAGAGCCAGGGCTTGTAGCGAGCCATCTTCAGCAGATAACGCCAGGTTGGAAGTGGTTTCATAGCAAGACCTCCGAAGTTTCGACCCGCAGCAATTCGGCGAAGCGTGAAGTGGGGTCGCTAGCAAGGGCAAGTCGTGGACCGTGCTCGCGGACCTGCCCGTCTTCCAGAATAAGAATGTCATCGGCATAGGCGAGCGTAGCCAGTCGGTGCGCCACAATGATGCCGGTACGACCGTCGAGTAGCCGACCCAGCGCCGTGTGCACCAGCCGGTCCGTAGCCGGGTCCAGGCGTGAGGATGGCTCGTCCAGGATGACCAGATCGGGATCACGCAACAGAATACGTGCGCAAGCCAGTACCTGCGCCTGCCCGGCGGAGAGTCCTGCGCCTCCGGACTGGAGTGGGGTATCCAGTCCGTGTGGTAGTTCCTGGAGCCAGCCGGTCAGGCCCAGAGTTTCCAGTACGGCGCTAATTCGCTCATCCGATACGCTATCGTCGAAAAGAGTCAGGTTGTCGCGTATGCTGGCATGGAAGAGGTGTACCTCCTGTGAGACCAGGCCGACGCGTGCACGCACTGCTGCAAGGCAAGCCGCTTGTACGTCTACACCCCCCAGGCGTACGACACCCTGCATTGGATCGTAGAAGCGCATGAGGAGCCGTGTGAGCGTTGTTTTGCCGCTACCAGTGCGTCCCACCACGCCCAGCACGCGACCTGGTGTGAGTGACACATTGATATTGTGCAGAACCGGGGCATCCTCTACATAGCCAAAGGAGACATCATCCAACTCCACTGACAGCGGGCCAGGTGGTAGCGAGATGCCGGGTCCATCGGCTATATGTGGTACGGTACCCAGAAGTGCAGCGACACGAGTTATGCTGGCATCTGCCTGTTGCAGATCCTGCACTTCGTTGCGAAGCTGCTCTGTTGGTCGACGCAGCATTTCAGTGCATTGAAAGATCAGATAGACCGTACCAATGGTCAGCGTGCCGAGCTTGAACAGCATGGCACTCAAGGCAAAGGCAACCGCCGTACCGAGTACAAACATTCCCTGACTGGTGGCCCCTATACTATAGCCCCACATCTGCGCCTTGCGTGTCGCGGCCAACCATGACCGCATTACTTCAGCGCAGCGGTACAACACAAACGCTCCAGCTCCGCTGGACCGGATATCCTCCAGGCCCGCCAGATATTCGCCCAGGAAGCCATAGAACGTGGCGTTGGCCTGACGATCCGCAATCCAGGCAGGTGTGGCAACGGCATGGATGCGCAGCATGGCAACCAGAGCCAGTACAACAAAGGCGCTCATTGCCAGCCCTACGCGCCAATCCACATGATAGAGTAGCCCGAGTACACCTAATAGCAGGAGACCGTTGCCAAGTACAGAGACTATAAACCGTGAGAAGAAGCGGGCCAGGGTGGCGACGTCACCGTCTACCCGCTCGATCAGTTCGCCGGGTGTATGGGCGGTGTGAAACGTGGCATCTAGCCGTAGCAGATGAGCAACAAGGTCGACACGCAGCTCGTTGGTGGCCGCCCAGCTCACATTTTCGGCCACATAGGTTTCAACGACTGCCAGGCCCTGCCCTACCAGAGCCAGAGCCATAGAGAGTCCTGCCAGAACGAACAGACCGTGTAGATCACCGCCGGAGGTAGCCTGGTCGATGAAGTAGCTCGCTACCAGTGGTGTGACCACTTGCACACAGATAGTGCCACACAGAATTGCTGCCAGCAAACTCATGCGCAGCCAATGGTGCCGTAGATAGTGGGCCAACAGCTGCCAGTAGCGGCTCAACTGAACGTGTATCAATTATTTTCCTTTCGCTTAAAAGCGTCGTAGGTGTATATTGTGGGCTATGGATGCACATGGTATGCATGTGCAATAGATGCTCTGTTTGATAGGAACAGAAATGAGCCCACGATGAGGTGGGAAGGTGGGGAGTAGTGATGCTAAACGAAAGGCAATATGTTGCTGCGTGTGATAAGCAGGCAAACAAAAAGAGCCCTGCGAGGCGAAGTGGGCTGATGGTGAAGAGCGAAAAAGAAATCTAC
>DATJHM010000017.1:0-5864 GCA_035493895.1 Ktedonobacteraceae bacterium | reverse complement strand
CGGCAAACCAGGAAGCCTCGCCCTTCCATTGGAACAAATCTCGAAAAGACCCTTCAGAAACCTTACCATCTGCCGAATAATAAAAGTAAGAGCCAGCCACGCCCTTTTCGCATCGCTCACGTAGCCTGATGGAGGAGAGGGAGCATCGCATTGAAGTATGCAGGCAGTGTCGCCTGATACAGAGGCAGTGTCGCCTCGATGTAGGGTCTTGACTCCCATCACATCGGCATTTGTGTAGGAAGTGTAGCATTTTCAAGAAAATTCTCGTAGCGCGTCACAAACAGTGAAGAGGAACGGTGGAGTAGCCCCAATGCAGAGGCAGTGTAGCCTTTGGTGTAGCTATCGTGTAGCCCTTGACTCCCATCAAATCGGCATTTGTGTAGGAGGTGTAGCCTTTTCAAGAAAATTCTCGTAGCGCCTGGCAAACTCGAAGAAATACACAGGTAGGGATTGTGCTTTATGCCAATGCCTGGTAGCGGCCCCGATCGCGCTCGAAATGCCAATGCCTGGTATCGGTACCTGAACCCTGGCCATTTCTCTGTAGACTCGACGGAATGATTGCCCTATGATATCATCGTGGCATTCAGAAAAACAGTTTAGAGAGGACATGACCTGAGCCTGTGTATCTCAAACGGTTGGAAATGTTGGGGTTTAAAAGTTTTGCTTTGCGCACAATCCTGGAGTTCAGCCCCGGAATTACGGCTGTGGTTGGCCCAAATGGCGCTGGCAAGTCCAATGTCGCTGATTCTATGCGCTGGGTGCTGGGCGAGCAGAGTATGCGCCAGTTGCGCGGCAAGAGAAGCGATGATGTCATTTTTGTGGGTGGTCAGGGGAAAGCCGCTCTGGGCATGGCGGAGGTCTCGCTAACCCTCGATAACAGTACCGGCTGGGTTCCTTCTGAATACAGCGAGATTACCGTGACGCGCCGCAGCTACCGCTCTGGCGAGAATGAGTACCTGATCAATAAGCAAAAGGTGCGCCTCAAGGACGTGCTCCTCCTGCTCGCTCAGGCGCGTATCGGCCATGACTCGTATACTGTGATCGGCCAGGGCATGATCGACGCCACGCTCAGTCTGCGTGCTGAAGAGCGGCGTGGGCTCTTTGAGGATGCTGCCGGTATTCGTCCCTTCCAGGTTCAGCGTACTGACGCGGAAAATCGCCTCAAACAAACCGAACAAAACCTGGAGCGGTTGCGCGATATCATTCTGGAGATCGAGCCTCGTCTCGCTCCCCTTGCCGAACAGGCGCGGCGTGCGACCGAGTATAACCTGCTCTCCGGTGAACTGCACGAAGTCCTGCTCTCCTGGTACAGTCTGCAATGGCGTCGTTTGCGGACCACCAGCGAACAGGCAGTGCTGGTTGAGCAGGAGCAGGCCGCACGCGTCCAGCAGCTTGAAAGCGCGCTCAAAAAAGTCGATGAGCAGGCAAATACGCTCCGTGCCGCGCGCCAGCAGATCCAGACCCGTATCGTCGATGTGCGCAAAACCTCTGCTGAGGCCAACGATTTTGTGCAGAAGCTCGAACGCGATCTGGCCGTCCATGAAGAGCGCTCCGGTGGCCTGGAGCGCCAGCGTACCGATCTTCAACAGGAAGAACGGCGTCTGCGTGAGCGTTTAATCACTCTTCAGAAACAATCTATCGATCTGGAAGAGCAGTGCGACCTTGCCGATGAAGCCGTGGACGATGGTTCTGCCTCCCTTGCCTCGCTGGAAAGCCAGGTTGCCACGGCACAAAAAGAGTACGAGATGGATGAGCGCCGCCTGCGCAATGCCCAGAGCGACCTTATCCAGGTACAGGCCCGTCTCGGTTCCAGCCAGACCGAGCTGGGTCGTGTACAGAAGCAGCTCGGTGAGCGCAATCGCACGCTGGCGAGCCGACGCGAATCCATTGCTCAGGCCCGTCAGAATCAGCGTACGCTGGAAGCTCGTCTGACGGAGGAGCGCAATCGTCTCAACACCGTGCGTGCCGAGGAGCAGCAGGCCACGCAACAAAAACAGGCAATGGCGCGCACGATTGCGGATGCTCAGACGGAGATGGATCGTTTGAAATCGACCCTGGCCGAGGCCGAACGCCAGCGCCGTAGTACGCAGGATCGCTTCAATATGCTCAAGAACTGGCGTCAGAGTCTGAGTGGCTATGGCGATGGCGTGCGTGCCCTGTTACGTGCTCCAGCGGGCAAGATTCCTGGCCTGCTCGGCCCTGTACCCCAGTTGGGAGTCGTCCCTGCTGGCCTGGAAACGGCGATGGAGGCGGCCTTCGGTCCCTATATGCAGGCCGTTGTGGTTCGTTCTCTTGAGGATGCCCAGGCCTGTCTGCGCTATCTCCACGAACTGAACGCGGGCAAAGCGATGCTCGTCTGGACTGATCGCGATGGTGAGGATGAGGAGGCGCATGAAGTGAACCTTATCCAGGCTCAGGTCGAAGAACAGGTGTTGCAACGTTTTCTGGGTGAGTATCCTGCGCTCAATGAGAATATCGCCGGATTTGCCTGGAAATACATTCAGTGCGAGCCACGCTATCAGGCATTCTTCAGAAGGATTTTGCATGGCTGCGTGCTTGCACGTGATCTCCAGGCTGCTCGTGCGCTCTTTGATTGGGCCCTGCCGTTGAGCCTCTCATCCAATAGCGATCTTCCCTTCGAATCGGTGGCGACGGTAAAAGGGGAGGTACTGCATGTCGCTGGTTGGCTGACAGGTGGGAGCGGCAAAGATGGCGCACAGGGACTTCTTGCCCATGAACGCGAGCTGCGTGAATTGCCCCAGCAGTTAGAAAATCAGAAGAGCCTGCTCGATCAACTGAATGCGATGATCAGTGAAATCCAACGCGCTCAGGAGGGACGACGGGCCGAACAGCAGACACTGGACCGCGAGATCCAGAAGATCGTGACCCGTGTGAACGAACTCAATAAGCAGGTGACAACGTTGCAACGCGACCAGGAACGTGTGCAAACTGAGATTCAACTGGCAGCCTCCGTCGAACAACAATTGGCCTCTGAAGTTGCCGGTCTGGAGCAAGAGGTAGTTGCCGCTCAAGAGCGCGTCCATGCCCATGAGAAATCGCAACGCGAAATGTCTGGTCTGCTCGAAGGGTTGCAGATGGAGATGGAGGAGCGTGCTACCACATTCCGTCGCCAGCAGGACGAGCTGGGAAAAGCCCGCACCGCCCTTGCCGTGAAGCGCCAGGAAGCAAAATCGTTGCGCCAGCAGCTCGTGACCCAGCAACAACAGGCCCAGGAACTCAAAACGCAGGTTGAGCAACAAGTCTCTCGCCTGAAAGAACTTGAACAGCGCAAGCTCACGCTCCAGAATGCGATCGCGCAACACCAGACGGCCCTGGAGCAGGCGCGCGCCAGAGCCGAGACACTTGGTGCTGAACTGCGTAAAATCGAGGAGCAGCTCGCCTGGGTCGATCAACAGATCAACGCCATCGAGAAACAACGCATGCAGCAACAGCAGGCAATGACGGAGCAAGAAACGCACTATCGCCGCTCGCTCCTGGACAGCCAGCGTGCCCGTGATGCCGTCGAGACCTTGCTCGGACAGTTGCGCGAAGAGCTGGATATAGAAGATCCCAACGAGCTTGCTCATCACATCGTTCCCGCTTCTGACGAGACCGAGTCCTCCCTGGCCCCCGATTCTCAGCCCGTCGAAGACCCTGGACGCTTATCGGAGGAAGAAGAGGGACAGCTCCGCAAGCTTCGTCGTCGGATCGAGACGCTGCGCTCTCGCCTCAAAGCAATGGGAGGCCACGACGCCGACGCCCCCCAGCTCTACGAGGAGACGCGTACCCGCTATGAGTTTCTCACCGCGCAGGTTGCCGACATGGATCAGGCGGCCCTGCAACTGCGTACGATTATCGGTCAGCTCGATGCCACCATGGCTCGCCAGTTTGAGACTACGTTTCAGGCGGTCAATGCTCGTTTTCGTGAGCACTTTACAACGCTTTTCCGCGGAGGTGCGGCCCGCCTGGAGCTCATCGCCCCAAAGGCCGATGAGGAAAGTTCTACGCCTTCAAGCATGCCTGTTGGCATTGATGTGATTGTGCAGCCGCCCGGTAAAAAAGTGCAGGATCTCTCGCTGCTCTCAGGGGGTGAGCGGGCCCTGGTGGCCGCCGCGCTCCTGTTCTCTCTGCTTGAGATTAATCCCCCGCCCTTTTGCCTGCTAGACGAAGTGGATGCGGCCCTGGACGAGTCGAACGTTACTCGCTTCTGTGACATCTTGAAGCGTCTGGCCCAGCGAACCCAGTTTATCGTCATTACGCATAATCGTGTGACGATGACCGCTGCGCAGGTGATCTACGGCGTTTCTATGCGTGAGAGCGTCTCGCGCCTGCTCTCATTGCGCCTCGAGGAGGTGGTGGTAGCGGGAGAGCGCTAGACTGATGCCGCTTCTCCCTTACCACATGAGAAAGTTACTCTGTCAGCCAGAGTACCATATGTTCCTGATCGAAATACTTATCGTGTAATTTCAATGCTTTTCGCTCCAGGCCATAGGTCTCGAAGCCCAGAGAGATAAAAAGGTGACGCGCTTCTTTATTGGTAAGGACCACGCTAAGATTGATCTTCTCAAGCTGTGGAAGTGTACGCGCATAGGCTATAGCTGCTTCCAGAAGTGCTTTGCCAACACCTTGCTTTCGCAGCTCCTGTGGCACATACATTCCCCAGATAGTTGCCTTATGACGCTTTTTAAATTCCTTCTCGCGCTGTAAATTGGCGATGCCTACCAGCGTAGAACCGTCAAACGCGCCAAAGGTGGCGTCATCAGAGGTGCTGGTCTCGCTCTTGCGTAGCCCCTGAGCTACACCCGCAATGCCACGTGCCAGTATCTCTTCGTATGAAGCCCCAAATGACTCCGGATTGTCCCGTAAAGCTCGTAAGCGTATATTCCAGAATGCCTCGGCGTCCGCCTCGGTCAGAACACGAACTTCCATGTTACTCTTACACACCTTTCTTTGTGAAATAGATCGGCCTCCTCTTGTTGTATAAGAAGCAGGTTCGACTATAACATAGAATATCAGACTACGTCCAGATCTCCCCGGCCTTGAGAATACATTTTAATGTGTATTTTAGGAGAATAGCAGCAAGCTCGTGATTTTCGAATAATGCTTAAAAAGATTAGCGGGACGTTAAGTCTGGCTGAGCAAGCTCTTTTCGCCCCCTTTTTGGTATCCGATACCCCCCATTTGGCGAAACTTGTTTGGAAAGAGTCGCGTGTTACAGGTGTACATCGCATGGAAACATTCAAATCTTCGTTTTGATAACCGCGAAAAGAAAGGAGCAACAACTATGTTAGCTGCTATCATTTGGTGGATAGTCGTCGGTTTGATCGCTGGTTTTCTTGCCAGCGTCGTGATGCGCGGGGGCGGATATGGTGTCGTGGGAGACGTTATTGTTGGCCTCGTCGGTGCTTTGATTGGTGGTTTCCTGGCAAATCTGGTAGGCCTTGGAACAGGCGGTATGATTGGTACAATTATTGTCGCTTTCATCGGTGCCTGTATCCTCATTGCCATCCTGCGCCTGGTTGCCGGTTCTCGCACGGGTCCTGTGGTTTAAGCGCGCAGGTTGTGCTTAAGGTATTCGCGCGTTTCAAGAAATCGGGGTCACTTGCCAGTGGCCCCGATTTTCATGCCAGAAAGAGATCTTTTTTCGTGCGCAGAAAATTGCTAAAAAAAGCGTTGACAAACCCCCAGGACCATGTTATTATACACCTTGTCAAGAGAACGCACCTGTATGTGCAGGTGAGCTGGTGACAATAGCGAAGAGGGTACACCCGTTCCCATCCCGAACACGGAAGTTAAGCTCTTCAGCTCCGACGATACTTTGGGGGCAACCCTACGGGAAAATAGGACGTCGCCGTCTCACCCGC
>DATJHM010000016.1:0-47735 GCA_035493895.1 Ktedonobacteraceae bacterium | reverse complement strand
TCAATGCTATTTCCTGCGTAGAAAGGGGTTTTAACCTCCGCTTTGAGTTCATGCAAAAAGAATAAGAAAGCAGAATACAAAATGCTTCTCTTACAAGAAAGGGCACAAAAATGGAAACAGCCGCCACTAACCCTGTTGATGTCGTGATCAGCTTTGATACGACAGGAAGCATGTACCCGGTCCTTACGCAGGTGCGCCGCAAAGTCAAAGAGGCGGTCAACCGTTTGATGGACGAGCTACCCGGTATTCGCATCGGCATTATTGCGCATGGCGATTATTGCGACGAAGGCCACACTTATGTCACTCAGCATCTCGATCTGACACAGGAGAATACCGCAATAACCGACTTCGTTGAACATACACAGGCAACCGGCGGGGGCGATGCCCCGGAATGCTACGAACTGGTGTTGCATGAGGCGCAGGATCTCGCCTGGCGTCCCGATGCAACTCGCGTTTTCGTTTTGATCGGCGACGACGTGCCTCATGCTCCCGCTTCCAATCCGCAACATCTCAACTGGCGTACAGAAGTTGCGGCTCTGACCGCGCGTGGTATCAGCGTGTATGCTGTGCAGGCGCTCAATCGCCGTCACGCTACGCCGTTCTATCGAGAGCTGGCAAATGTCTCAGGCGGTTTCCATTTGAGCCTGGACCAGTTTGCCGAAATCACCGATATGCTTATGGCGATCTGCTACCGCCAGGGGACTGATCTCAAGCTTCAGATGTACGAGCAAGAGGTGCAGAACGCGGGACGTATGAGCCGTTCGCTGAGACGCGCTTTTGCCACGATGCAGGGACTCGATCTGACGACCGTAGAGACCGGACCTATCGACCTGCGTGCCGTGCCCTCTGGACGCTTTCAGGTCCTGGATGTGGATGAGTCCTCTCCCATCAAGACATTTGCAGAGCGAAATGGCTTGATTTTCAAAGCTGGTAAGGGCTTCTACGAATTTACCAAGACGGAGACAATCCAGGCTCGTAAAGAGATTGTCCTGCAACATCGTACGACAGGCGATCTTTTTGCCGGAAATCAGGCGCGTGTCATGCTTGGTCTGCCCATCGGCGAAAATGCACGTATTCGCCCAACGCAACTGGAAGAATATCGCGTTTTCGTCCAGAGCACATCCTATAATCGCAGCCTGGTCGGTGGAACACGCTTCCTCTACGAAGTTGCCGATTACGATCCCGGCGAACCGGCGGTGGCAGAAACCGCAACGGTGTAGGTTCTTATTATTCCTGGTGTGGGCACCTATTCCCTCCGTAGAGCGGATCGGCATAAAGCGCGATCAATCAGCATCAACCTAAGAATGTATGAGCTATTCGAGGTGGCCGGGGGTACGCGGGCGAGACAAGCCCGGCCCCTCCCTGTGGTGTTGAGCGGAACCGGATCGCTCCTGGCAAGAGGGTCATATGTTCCTCACCCTCAAAGAATGGCAGAGGTAGGGGCAGCGGTTTATCCCTGCCCGCGAGCCCCACCGGCCCTCTCGGCCTTCAGTATGGATGGGTAATATATACATACCAGATGCCATGCCACATGTGCTCAGGACGCATCAAAGCAATACCTGAACCATGATATGGTACAATACAAAAAGACATATGGAAAGAAGTATACATCTACCTGGCCTTACAATCACTGAGGAGAAATTGCCATTATGCTCGAGCAGCAATCGACGACGCCAGAGCAGCCTGTTGTCGAACAAGGCTCCCTATTTGATGCGGCCGAATTAGCGCGCCTCACTGTGAAGCGTAGTACGTGGGAAGAGACGACGCTGCAACAATCGCTGGCTCGTCTCCCGGAGCGCGACTACCTGACTACCACCTCTGGTGTCCCTATCGAGCGCGTCTATCTGCCCCAGGATAATGCGAACCTGGATTACACACGCGATCTTGGCCTGCCCGGTGAGTATCCCTACACGCGTGGTGTACAGCCGACGATGTATCGGGCGAAGCCGTGGACCATGCGCATGTTTGCAGGCTTTGGGACCGCTGAAGATACCAATGCGCGCTTCAAATATCTCCTCAAGCAGGGCCAGACCGGCCTTTCCACCGCTTTCGACATGGCTACACTTTACGGTTATGATACCGATCAGCCTCAGGCCGCAGGTGAGTTCGGCAAGTGCGGCGTAGCGGTCTCATCGCTGGCCGATATGGAGATTCTCTTTGCCGATTTGCCCCTCGCCGATATTACGACCTCGATGACCATTAATAGTCCCGCCTGCGCCATCTGGGCCATGTACATCGTCAATGCCGAGAAGCGCGGCTTTTCACGCGCACAGCTTGGCGGCACGCTACAAAATGATATTCTCAAAGAATATATCGCGCAGAAAGAGTTTCTCTTCCCGCCCGAACCATCCATGCGGCTCGTCGTTGATACCATTGAGTTCGGGACGCGCTTTATGCCGCGCTGGAATACGATCAGCATCAGCGGCTACCATATTCGCGAGGCCGGGGCTACGGCGGTCCAGGAACTGGCCTTTACCATTGCCGATGGTCTGGCCTACGTTGATGCCGCGTTAGAGCGTGGCTTGAAGATCGACGAGTTTGCGCCTCGCCTCTCGTTTTTCTTTGATGTGCACAATGACTTTTTCGAAGAGATCGCGAAATTTCGTGCCGGACGCCGCCTCTGGGCACGCCTGATGCGTGAACGTTACGGGGCAAAAGATCCTCGTTCCTGGATGATGCGCTGTCATGCACAGACAGCCGGAGTCTCTCTGACCGCACAGCAGCCCGACAATAACGTCGTACGCACCAGCATTCAAGCGCTGGCAGCCGTGCTTGGCGGCACCAACTCGCTGCACACCAACTCGCTCGATGAAGCCCTGGCCCTGCCGACCGAGCGTGCCGCCCTGATCGCTCTACGCACCCAACAGATTATCGCCAGCGAGAGTGGCGTCGTGAATACCGTCGATCCCCTCGGCGGCTCCTACTTTGTGGAGACCCTGACCGATGAGACCGAGCAGGCCGCACTGAGCTATCTCCAGCGTATCGATGCTCTGGGTGGCGTGCTGGCCTGTATCAAGAATGGCTTCTTCCAGCGTGAGATCGCCGAGTCTGCCTATCGCTATCAGCAGGAGATCGATCAGCAGCAGCGTACAATCGTCGGGATCAACGACTATGTTACGCAGGAAGCGCTGAAAGTGCCCACACTTTATGTCGATTACGTAGGCGAGCAGGCCCACGTAGCACGCTTGCAACGCGTGCGCCGGGAGCGGGATGCGTCAGCCGTGAGGCGCGCCCTGGATCAATTGCGCCGTGCCTGCGAAGGAACCGAAAACACCATGCCCGCGCTCATCGAGGCCGCAAAAGCCTACGCCACCCTCGGCGAAATAATGGGCGTCTTTCGCACCACCTTCGGCGAGTACATCGAACCGGCCATCTTTTAACCAGCGAAGATGGCCGGTGGGGGCCGTGGACCGGCATAAAGCCCGGTCAATACGCATCAACCTAAGGACCGTGGAGCTCGCGGACAGGCAGGATTTTGGATCCAGTAGTGGCACGGTGGAGTGATAACGCAACTGTGCCTGCGAACTCGCACGGATGCTTCAGGCTCCGTAGGTAATGATGGCAACGGAGGCGATGGCGCGTGCAGGCAGCGGTTTTTTCGACCACGGAGATCAGCGGCGAAGGCCCCTCCGCTCACGTGTCTCTCCTCCTGCGGAGCCAGCTTTATCGTGCGAGTTCCCAGGCACAGTTCCGTTCTCACTCCACCGTGCCACTACTGGGTCCAGGCGAAATCCCTCTCGGCCCCTTAGGTTGATGCGTATTGGACCGGCATAAAGCCCGGTCCCTACCTGTGGTGTTTTGCGGTTCGTATCGTTTTTGGCAAGGGGGCGCCGATGGTACCATCCCTCGAAGAATGGCTGAGGTAGGGACCGGGCTTTATGCCGGTCCACGGCCCCCACCGGCCATCTCGCCCCTCAGGTTGATGCGTATTGATCGTGCTTCATGCCGATCCGCGTCCCCCGGGCCTGACCTATCAGAATAACTGAACCTTTCATTTAGATAATTTGTCTTGATAAATATTTCACGCTTTGTTATGCTGATGTCAGTCAATCGGTTGCCTCTGGCAAAGAAAAGCGAGAACGAAAAGGAGATATTGGGTGAGTACTATCGCAATTCATGGTTTTGGTCGCATCGGCCGATCTCTGTTGAAAGTAGCTTTAAAGCAAAACTTGTTTACGCCAATTTCGATTTCTGATATCAAAGATCTTCCCACCCTGGCTGCACTGTTTCAGGTCGATAGCAACTATGGGCTCTGGCCCGAAGAGGTAACCTCCAGAGCAGACCATTTTGTGATCGGCGGTCGTGACATCCTCTATCTCGACTCAAGCAAAGAATTGCCGGACTGGAAGGCGCTGGGCGTGGATACCGTCATAGATTGCACTGGTCGAGCGACTACGCGTGCTGGCGCGCAGGCTCATCTTGACCGTGGCGCAAAGCTGGTCCTGGTCAGTGCTCCCAGTAAAACGCTTGAGGATTGCGATGCAGTCCTCCTGCCCGGTATTAACCTGGATGAATTTGATCCTGAGCGCCACAAAATTGTGAGCGTGGCAAGTTGTACGACCAATGCGCTTGCTCCGGTCGTGAAGGTTATGCTGGAGCATTTTGGCATTGAGTATGGCCTCTTCTCGACGGTCCATGCCTACACCAACTCACAATCATTAACCGACCAGCCCATGCGCGATCGTCGCGATTCCTGGGCGGCAGCCGAGAATATTATCCCCTCCTCTTCTGGGGCGGCAAAAGCGCTGCGCTTTATCTGGAAGGATTTGAAGGTCACTGGCAAGTCGTATCGTGTCCCCGTGAGAACGGGAAGTATTGCGGAATTGAACTTGCTTACCAGCCGCCCGGTGACGGTTCAGGAAGTAAACGAAGCTTTCATTCAGGCAGCAGGTCAGGCTCCTCTGAAGGGAATTATGGGCGTTTTGCAGGAAGCGTGGGCCTCGTCCAGGATTGTTGGCGACTCGCATTCCTCGATTATTGATTTGCCGCTTACGCAGGTTCAGGAAGAGAGATTGGTCTCGGTTGCCGCCTGGTACGACAATGAATGGGGATATTCTTCGCGTCTGGCTGAAGTTGCGGCGAAGCTGGGGAGCTAAAACGCTCGCTGCTGCCTTGATAGAGAGACCAGAAACGTCGTGTTCGCGTACAGCTCTGGTCTCTTTACGTATTTTTGTTGCTGCTTGCGCTCTCTCCGGGTATCCTTTTAGCCTCTTTTCGAGTTACAATGGTACGTGCTCTCTTAGAGCATCTTATGTATTGCGTACGTAGAAGTACCGATGATGCTACTACCCATACTGTTCCTCTGGAGGCAATTTTAATGACTTCCAATTTTCATACGCGGCAGGGCCTGGTCAGAAAACAGACGCTCACAACGACGGATATCACGGAGATTCGCCAACTGGCAGATCTTTGTAACCAATATGAGCAACTTCATATGCGTATCTCCTGGGTTGCATTGCGCTCTCGTGCGGGCAATGAATATCATGATCTGCTCTACTATCAGGATGATCAGCTGGTGGGGTACCTGTCTCTCGATAGCGCAGGAGGGAGCGAACGTGAACTGACGGGAATGGTTCACCCTGCTTATCGCCGCAGGGGAATCTTCACGACGCTGTTTCGTGCTACCCAGGAGGATTGTGCCCGGCTCTCTATTCCTCATGTGATCCTGGTCTGCGAACGTTCCTCTGTGCCCGGCAGAGCTTTTGTGCAGTCCGTTAATGCCAGCCTGGAGCTATCTGAGCATGAGATGTGGCTGGCGAACTTTCAGGAGCGAGGAACATTTGACGATCGCGTCTCGTTCGCACAGGCGACTCTGGATGATATGGATGCTCTGATTACCGTGCAGGCGCAGAGTTTTGGGGTGCCTGAGATTCTTTCGCGTCAGTCGCTGTTGCACCGTTTTGCAGATCCTACCTGCCGCATCTTTCTCGCCACTTTTGGTGAGCCATCGGTAGGTTGCCATGAGCCGCTGGGCCTCTTGCGCCTGCAAGAAGAAGACGACGTTATCGGTATTTATGGCTTTGGCCTTATTCCCGATTATCGTGGCCGAGGATATGGCCGCCAGATGTTGGAGGAAGCAATTCGTCTGGTCCGCTCTGAGAGCGAGAAGCCGATCATGCTGGATGTAGATACAACGAATACCGTGGCCCTGGGGCTGTATCTCTCCTGCGGCTTTGTGATTAGAACGACGTATGATTATTCGCATGTAGCTACTTCTTAATGACTACATAAATAAAAGGAGTGATATGCTCTGGTTAGAACTGACGGTCCAGGCCCATCCCGATGCAGTGGAGTCGGTCACTGAACTGATTAGCCGCTATACTGACGAGACGGTGGCGATTGAGGAGCCCATTGAATTAATTGATGAGGGCCAGGAATACCGGGTGCTGGCAGGCAAACCTGTGCTGGTACATGGTTATTTGCCGATGGATGGCAAAGAGGACGAGATTCGCCGCAAGGTTGAGGAGGGACTCTGGCATTTTGCGAGCCTGGGTGCGCACTTTGTGGGCGATCTCCAGACCCGTGTGGTGCGTGAGGAGGATTGGGCCAATGCCTGGAAAGAATATTTCCATGTGACGCATATTGGCAAGCGTCTGGTAATTCGCCCTTCCTGGCGCGATTACACACCCACAGACCAGGAGGTGGTGTTGACCCTCGATCCCGGTATGGCCTTCGGTACGGGTCTGCATCCCACGACGCGCATGTGCCTGGAGCAGGTCGAGCAGCGGGTCCAGACGGGTATGCGTGTGCTGGACGTTGGCACCGGCTCTGGCATTCTGGCGATTGCCGCGGCTAAGCTGGGAGCGGAATCGGTCTACGGCATCGACAATAGCAGTGTTGCGGCTGAAAGTGCGACTGCAAATGCCGAGATGAATGGGCTGACGGATCAGATCAAGATTGTGCTGGGCCTGCTTGATGAGGCTGAAGCTGAGCGCATGGCGGGCCAATATGATCTGGTCGTGGCAAACATTATTGCGCATATTATCGGCGGGATGGCTCCACAACTTGCCCGCGTTCTGGCTCCTGACGGCCTGCTGGTGGTGAGCGGCATTATCGAAGCGCGCCGCCAGGATGCAGAGGGTCCATTGCGCGCTGCCGGTCTGGAACTGGTCGAGCAGACGATGATCGAGGATTGGCTGGCCCTGATCTGGCGCAAACGTCGGTAGAGGCGGGGGTTATTTCCGCCCGGAGGTAATCTGTTCGATAGAAAGCAAACGCAATGCATCGTTTTTTTGTTGAGCCCGAGCTACTGGCTCAGGTCGATCTGCCTGTTCACTTGCCCGATAAACTCGCCCATCAGGTGCGCGACGTGTTACATCTCGCCGTTGGTGAGCACCTGATTCTGCTTGACAATAGCGGAACGGAATTTCACAGCCGTGTGACAAAGAGTGGCCGTGATGGCGTCGAGGTCTCTATCGAGGAGCGATATGCGGGGAAAAGCGAAGGAAACGTACGCATTATTCTTTGTCAGGGACTGCTCAAATCGGCGCGCTTCGAATGGATTCTGGAGAAGGGCACCGAGCTGGGCGTCTCGACGTTTATCCCGACGCTCTGCCGCCGTTCACTGTCCGGTCTGGAAGATGCTGGCTCGGCGAAGCTGCAACGCTGGCAGCGGATTATTCAGGAGGCAACCGAGCAATGCGGGAGGGCGCGCCGTCCTGACCTGCTCGCGATTCGCCCCTTGTCTCAAGCCCTCACGACTCTGCCATCAGATGCGCTGGGGCTGATCCCCTGGGAGGAGGAGCGCGACCAGAGCCTCCATACCGCACTACAGACTTTTCATGTAGCCAGACCAGCCGGGACAACACGCACCGTGGTCTTATTTATCGGCCCCGAAGGCGGTCTGGTGCCCGAGGAGATCGAGCTGGCCCGGCGTCACGGCGTCCAGTCCGTCTCGCTGGGGCCGCGCATCTTGCGCGCCGAGACTGCTGCATTGAGCGCCGTCTCTAACGTAATGTACGAATTGGAACAACGGTAATACCGCCCAAATCGCCCATCACGAAGAGCTGTATTGGTAGGGGCAGGGCTGGTCTCTACTCTGGGGCTGGTCCTGCCCATAATCCCTATTCGTACATCCCCTCACCACTGACCACTGCGTGGACATAATCTTCTACATCCTGCCGTTCACCGACTCCGTCAATGATCATACATTCGGCAACTGAGACGATCTGGGGAGCGACCTCGTGCAGAATGCTGACAATGGCTCGCTCATTGCGGCTGTCGGCGTTCGGATCGGTAATAAACGCATATAATTCATCGGTAAATTTCTCTTCATTGGAGAGAAGTTTGAACACATTTGACATGCTGGAAACCTTTCGTCTGGCAACTCCAAAGTTTAGTCTGTCTCGCCATACTTCTATGTTACACTACTCAGCTACCGCACTACAGGATCGTTTACCTGTATCATATCATATTATTCCGCTCCTCTGAGCACGTTTTATCCGCATAAAGGCGCTGCAAATGCTGCTCCCGCTAGCCAGAGAGGCGTTTTTGTTAGCATGCTAGTAGACGGCTTGGAACCCGTGTGTTACAATAGCCCAATATGAATCAACGCGATCAACTCGAAATACATTGTACAGGCAATCGTGATGGAGAATGTGGTACCTGGCATCTTACAACGTCTGCGAGCTGCGGATGTCTTCCGCATGGCTGGTCTGGCCGCAGCTTCATTAGGCCAGGAGTATAGTCACTCCGGCGCTGTACACAGCACACAGCGTCAGGGGGCTCGTCTTATTGGCATCGTTACTGTCTCTGGTCTCAATAATCGTTCTTCGACATCATCTGATGTGGGCTCAGATCTTCCTTCCTCGCTAGATCAGTTTCCTGCTGAAGTTGAGGTGCTTAGTTCTACTTCCTGGGATTATATTTGCGCATGCGGTGTACATACTACTACGCTTTGCCCACATGTTGCCGCACTTCTCTACCAATGGTTGGCCCAGCCCACCTCATTTTTAAGTATGCCTCCCACCTTTCCTTCCGCGAACAGCGAACAACAGCCCCCTGCTCGCGAACAGCCCATACCGGATGCGCAATCTGCACCTGTTGAGCAAGCAAAGCCTGCTCGCACCGCTCCCCTATCAGCAAAAAATGCGCCTGTGCAGCGTAGCGCCGTTCCTCTTGGTAGTCTGGTGGAGATCCTGGGCGCATTGAGCCTGAGTGAGTTAAGGGGGATTGCCCGTGAATATGAGCTGACGACGAATGGTTTGAGTAAGCAGCAGCTGGTCGAGGCCGTGCATACGGTTTTGCAAAATCCCCAGATCGTGCGCCAGATAGCCACAACGCTGGAGAAGACGCAACGCCAGCTTCTGGCCGCCTTGACGCTGGCCGGAGGGACCGTCTCCGATGAGGATTTGCGGGGCCTGTTTGAACGCTTCTCCCTTGGTCCGGCGAACCAGCTTCAGGCTGTGCTCCTTGGCTTGCAGAATAAGGCCTTCCTGTTTCGTACGAGCCTGAATAGTTCGTCTCACCAGCGAGTTGGCCTGAGCGGCGCATTGTTCGATGTTGGCTGGTATGTCCCGGGCGAGGTGCGCACGGCTTTACATGTCTCCGTGCCGGTGACGCCCCTTGATGTCGAGGCCGAGTTTGGCGATGAGCCAGCCCCGACGCTTGAGCTTGCCGCTCCATATGCCTTGCTGGCGGATATGTTGCTGGTGGCTCGCACGCTCGATGGCTATGATACAAGTAAGCTGGAGAACTGGTTGCAGCTCTCTCAGAGCACGACGTCAGGCGCTCGCTCTCAGGAGTATTTTTCGGCGACGCGCATTACGGGCTCGCTCTCTTCTGATGGCTCCTGTGGCCTGCCGCCACCAGCTGACCAGCCACCCACTTCTCTCCTTGCGGCTATTCAGGAACTGGTGCCTCGCTCCTCTGCCTATTTGCGTTTTGTTGTACGCTTGCTACGTCTGGCTGATATGGTCCATATCGACGATACGGCGACGAATCGGATGCGTGCACTTCCTGATCTGGCGGCGGCATTGCTTGGCCCGACGCATGTCAATCTGGCTCAGGATCTTTTTTCGCTCTGGTTGGAGCGTTCTTCGTATGCGGAGCTGTTTGAGTTGCAGGAGGAGAATCTGCGCGTACGCTGTCGGGCGACGGCTCTCCGTGTGCCGGTGATGCGCCCGAGCGATCTGGATGCGGAAAATAGTGAAGCGCGCCAATCTGTGCTGGCTCTACTGGCTCAGACTTCTGTTGGTCAATGGATGAGCTTCTCTTCATTTGCCATCTTTGTATACCGCCTGCTTCCTCTTTTTTTACAGAAACGTCAACGCCTCTTTTCCTCTCCTCATTGGTGGGTCGAGCTGGAGGGTGGTCGTCCGTTGCGTTCTTTGCAGCGCAATGAATGGTTACGAGCGGAGGGCTACTATCTGTCCCGCCTCCTCTCGGGTCCATTGCACTGGTGGGGACTCTGTGACCTTGCTCGTTCTGCGGACGGACGCCTGCTTGCATTCCGTCTGACGCCTCTGGCGGCTTCGTTCTTCGAGAAGAGTCTCTTCCCGCTTGAGTCCGCTCTGGATGCCGACTGTGATGAGCATACAACCTTAGAAGTTGCTGATGCCGCCGATTTGCTGGTCTCTTGCTCCTACCTGCGCTGGCCTGTGATTGAGGTGCTGGAACTCTTTACGGAGCCGGTTGGCGTTCGTGGCGGTCGTTTGCTCTATCGCCTGACTCCTGGTGCTCTGGCAAGGGCTTTGCGGCGCGGCCATTCACCGGTTCGTCTGCTCTCTTTACTGAGCTCGTTGTCCGCAGAGGATGAGAAGAATACGCTGTTGGAGGGGATGATTGCTCAGGTGGAGCGCTGGTGTACAAGTTATGGCCGGATTCGCGTTTATACTGGTGTGACGCTTCTGGAGACGGCTGATACGCTGGTGATGCGTGAATTGGCGGCGACGACCTCGCTTGAGGATCAGGTGGTTCGCCCGATTCAACCGACGCTGCTGGTGCTGAAGAAGGATGGCGCAGAGCGGATCGTTGAGGAACTGAGACGGCGCGGACAGGCCCCTCTCTTACACGATGAGGATTCTTATGGAACAGAGTGATCTCGATCTGTTGCAACTTGCGCCTTTGTATCATCTGCAAGCGGTGGTGAAGGCGCGACGCCTCCCTGTGGCGCTGAAGCCTCCAATGGGCGATACTTCCTCACCCTCTCCTACTGCTCCTTCTAATATCTCTGAGATTGGTCGCTTCCTTTTTGATGAAGAGGCGCTTGTGACGCTGCTTGGCGAGCTCAATAAGATTGAATCGGCAGTTTTGTTGGAACTGGTCTCCTGTGGTGGTCGTGCGAATAGCCGTGATCTGGCTCTCTATCTCTCGCAGACGGGCCTGTTCCCCAATACGCAACGCACCGATAATTCGCCTGTACATGAACCGCTGGGTGTGATGACTGAGATGCCTGCTCGCAATGCCGCTCCCTTTCTTCCTCCGCAATATCCCGTTCCGTATCCGCATGGTTCTTTTGAGCAGGCTATCCGTCATCTCTTGAGCCTGGGGATGCTGTTCTGGGGTCGCCAGACGAACTTTGCGGGTCGCGATTATACCAGCGGTATTCACGATGGCGTGCTGATTGTGCCGCGCACGCTGCAAATTGCCCTCCTCTCCATCTGGGACCCAGATGAGCACGCGCTTTTGCGTACCGCCTCTATCTCGCATGATATCGGCGATGGGGCACGCACGCTGCAACGCCAGCTCTATCTCTACTGGTTTATGGTCGCCTCCCAGCGCGAGGGCCTTTCGCTGCTCAGCAATGGCCTGCTCACGCGTTCCAGCCTGCGTTACGTGCTGGAACGTCTGCCGCTCAAGGCCCAGAATGATCAGGCACGTCTCGAAACGGATGTGCCGCATTTGTTCTTTCTGCGAATGCTGCTTATGCAATTGGGACTGTTGTATGAGCGCCGTTCTTCGCTCTATGCTGCCGAGGCGGAAGCGTTTTTCGCGCAATCGCTACTGGCTCGTGCGCGTCTTTGCTTTCGGATCCTGAAAGAGCGTCCCTTCTGGAATGAGATGCTTTTTTTGCCCGAAGTGAATGTGCGTCCGGGTCCGGGTCCGCTCGAGCCTGCCCATGATGAGGTGATGCGCGCGCGTCAGATCATGCTTGAGCGTCTGCAACACGAGCCAGTTGATCAATTGGGAGAGATTACGGCATTGATTGCACGCACAAAAATCCATGCGCCGTATCTTCTCTTTCCCCGCCAGTATGGTCCACGGGCCGAGCGTTATTCGAGTGGCAGCAATCCATACGGCTGGGATTTTCGTTTGCGCCGGGGCTGGTTGACGCATCGAGAGGGCTGGCATATGGTGGAGGGTGGCTTTATTCGCGCCCTGATCACTGGTCCTCTCTGCTGGCTTGGTGTGGTTGCGCTTGATCGTGAGGAGTATCCTTCTGCATTCCGGCTCTTGCCTGCCGCCATGACGATTATGAGTGAGGAAGAGCCTGTTGATGAGGACCAGCCGTGGGGACGTTTAATTGTCCAGCCCAATTTTGAGCTGGTGCTGCTTGCGCCCGTCTCCGAGCTATTGTTAGTGAAGCTCGATCATTTTGCGGAACGTGTGAGCCTCGATCTGGTTGCGCAATATCGTCTGACGAAGGCAAGTGTGACGCGTGCCATTCAGCAGGGCTTGCATGCCGAGCAAATTCAGCACGAGCTAGAGCAGGCGGCGGGCAGTGAGATTCCGCAAAATGTGCGCTATTCGATCGTTGAGTGGGAGCGTCAGGCGCGCCGTGTGGAGATGTGGCAGAGCTCGACGCTGCTCGAGGTTGCCGATGTAGCGCTGCTCGATCGACTCTTTGCCGACGAAGAGATGCGTCCGTTGCTAGGTCGTCGCCTGACGCCGCTGCTGGCCGAGGTCGCGCCCGGTCAACTTGAGGCCCTTCAGCAAATCCTCTGGACGCAGGATTTCTTGCCCGCGCTCACTGCTGCCAACGACACCTTCCTGCCCCAGGAAGAGTCCGCCCTCGAGCCGCTAAGCGAGCCGCAGTGGCACCTCTTACCCGATGGTCAACTCCAGCCCATCTACGAAGTGCTCAACCTGTACCTTGTCGCGGAGATCGAACGCTTTTGCGAACGCGATAACGAGCGTCCTGGTTGGCTGCATATCTCGCGTACTTCCTTGCTAGCCGCGCTGGAACGGGGACTTTCCCTAGAATACATGCTCGCCTTCCTTGAACGTTTCTGCGACGAGGGCATCCCCGGCTCATTAAAGATCCGCCTGAAACTGTGGGGAGGCGGCTATGCCCCTCAATCTCAGATCCAGGTAGAGCCCGCGCCCCTCCTGCACCTCTCCGCCCAGGTCCTCCAGGACATCCAATCTGACGCCGAAGTCCGTTCTCTCCTCGGCACCGAAGTGGAGCAGCCCGGTCGCCTGATCCGCGTCGAGCCCGAGAACCTCGAACGCGTCCTGGCACTTTTGCGCGAACGCGGCTTCCCGATCGAATAAGCCCCGAACTTATATACCTCGACCGAGAAACCCGCAATGCTCAATGATACCTGGTAGTACTCAGTCAAACCTTATTACACACGTTCGTATCGCCCACGAAATGGCTCCCCAGGCGCTTGTAGGGACGCCATGGAGGCACGGAATGGCGTCCGGGCACTCGCTCGATCCTGCTAGCTCCGCAGACGAGCGCGTAGGCCAGAGTAAACGCGCTTACATATAATCCCTACCATTTGCGCACATCACCAGCTCCCGCCACCCTGAGCTCCGATGTGCGCTCCGCTCTACAGGCGGCTTCACAGGGTTTTTGGTTATACATAACCATTATTGGAGTGGTTACGTATAACCAAAAAAGATCGATGCTCGCAAACCCTTGTCTGAGACGGCCTGGGATGCTATACTAGGGGGGCCGCGGTCTAAATGATGGGGAGCTTGCTTGCAAGATTGAAATCGCATACCCTATGATGACCCCGACACGGAAAGGAAGAGTCTAAATGATGGGGAGCTTGCTTGCAAGATTGAAATGCATCCCCTCAGTTCTGGGTGTGGGTGTACGTCTGGGTCTAAAAGGTGGGGAGCTTGCTTGCAAGATTGAAATAGATCACCAAACTTGAGGTCTGGTAGCACTACATCAATGTCTAAAAGGTGGGGAGCTTGCTTGCAAGATTGAAATGTGTTTTCTCGATACGCGTGACTGTCGAGCGTATCTGTCTAAATGGTGTGGAGCTTGCTTGCAAGATTGAAATAAGACGATGAAAATGGCCGCGTGAATCGCTGCAAGGTCTAAATGGTGTGGAGCTTGCTTGCAAGATTGAAATTGTAGAATCAATCGAGCGGCGGCGAGCAAGTTATAACGTCTAAATGGTGTGGAGCTTGCTTGCAAGATTGAAATGATGCTCCAACAGGGAGATAATATTGCATCCGAATGTCTAAATGGTGTGGAGCTTGCTTGCAAGATTGAAATGAGGCGAGTCTGTTTTTGATCGCCTTTGATTATACCGGTCTAAATGGTGTGGAGCTTGCTTGCGAGGGTCGGCTGTATTCTCTGAGTCGAAATCGGGAAAAATTCGAGCCAGAGAGCAATCCACTAAAAAAGTAGCAAGAAGTGAGGCAGAAGGCGGCAAACAAGCCCCTGAGCCACGGGAAAAAGCCTTCATATCCCTTGCGGAAGTGCTCCACACGATCATCGAGGGCATGCAGCAGCACAGGGGAGCATGGAGCCACCCACGTTCACAAAACCTCCTACCTGCTGTACATGTGGATCACGTTCGACAGAGCCGCGATCTCAATAACGAAGCATTGACCGCACGTGCCTTTTGCAGCGCTTTGAGGTTGATCAGGATGTACGTCAACGTATTGAGATTGGTCACCGAGCGACGATTGCGCTCATGAGGACGCTCCATCCCTAATGCTTTGGCTTTTATGGCTGGTTGCTTGTTTGGCAATATTATGTTACTGACCTCAGCCTGACATGCTAAATCTCGCTGCGAGAAGGCAGAAAATAGGATGGGAGAATTGTCGAGCCGTGATACAGATCTCTAACAAAGAGTTATGTATTGAGATGAGAAAAACGTTCGGCTTCCGCCTTGGTCAGAATAACGCCAAAATATTTGATACGTCTCATCGTGGTTTCGATCAAGCGAGATTCTCCTGGATCTGGTTTCAGTCGAAGAAGCCAACTGTGCTGCCGCCAAAAACCATCCTCTGAAAGAGCATATCCCGTCACGATAGTGAGCGTCTCCCTTTGCGTACTCCAGAGCCGCGCAGTATTGAAATGGCACTGACCAGATTCTCCAGGAACGAGATCTGCACGTTCCTCAAAATGCTCGCCGCGTTTCAACAGGAGTTTGAGGTCAGGTTCATATCGATAAATCAGACGGATACCCCCATGTGCAAGCAGCTTCTGTTCTAAGGGGTATAGGGGTATGGGAACAGTTTCCTGAATGGCTTTCTCGTATTGAGGATGAAGGGAAAGGGCACCCCAGTTTTGTCTGTTCGTCAATTCCATCCATAACTCGTCTGAAGGAATCTCTGGGAGCGGGCTTCGGAGACGTTTGCGATAGAAACACTGACACAAAGACTCAACAAACTGATCCCAATTCACCTGTTCCAGATCAACCTCGCTCATCCATTCTGCTGCTTGCTCAGCCAGACGCCCTTCGATCATAGCTTTTGCTTTGTCTTTCGCATCCTTTCTGGATATCCCATGCTGGACCCAACCCTCAAATGTGGTCCAAACCTCGTTTTGGGATACCTGGGTTTCCCAGATGAACCGAAGCAATGAAGTGACTGGCTGAGTCATGAGGTTTTTCCTCCATATCTTTATAATCGCAGAAATCTTCATCAATAGAAAAAGAACAATGCAAATTAATGGGTAGCGGACAAGGCATTCCCCCTCTCGAAGAAACAAAACAGGTAGGGGCAGTTGCTTTATGCCTGCCCGGTAGCGGTCCCGAATCCGCTCGCATGATATTGCCTGCCCGGTAGCGGTCCCGAATCTGTTCGCATGATATTGCCCGATAACGACCCCGAATCCGCCCGCTTGATGTTGCCTGCCCGGTACCAGCACCGAATCCGCTCGCTTCATGCTGAACGTCTGTAGGACTGGTCAAAAGAGGAAGAAATCAGTATCATAAGAATAACTCCTTTTCTGCGTGATTTATGATTAGACATGTTATGCAAAGAGGTTAAGACCAATTCTTGCTAGTATCATCAATACCCGACAAAACGCCCAATACCCGGATTCACCCAACATTGATACATGAAAGAGGACATATGCAAGAAGTTATCAGATTTGGGAAAACCGTATGGCGAGACATGCCTGGAACCGCTATCTTAGAGATAAAAGATTGCTGCCCATCCGAAGAAAAGCGTCATGCCCAGGCCTCTATCGGCGTTTGGAGACAGCGCTTTGGCGGAACAACTGCCCATCTAAAGCACCCCTGTGGCCCAACATGCGATTTTCAATTTGAGCACTGGTCCCACCTGCCTGACGACACATTTTTGCAATTGACATGGAGATTTATCCCTGATCGTCCCATCGTACGCGGAAAATCGCAGCCTGATCCTGATGAGTAGCGTCCCTATCAGTAGCATCAAAAAGAGGAAGAAGGATATTCTCGAAAGTGTAGGAGAGGAAAGTGGTTCCCCTCCCATTTTGCCAGAAAATAACCTTCCAGCAGAAGTTTACGACTGCGAACTACCTGACCAGTGTGGCTTTGAGGTTGATGGGCGTGGCCGCGAGCGCTTTGGATACGGGACAATTTTCTTTGGCATCCTTCGCGATCTTCTGGAAGGTCTCTTCATCGATGCCCGGGACAACGGCATTGGTCTCCAGATCGATAGGATTGATAGCGAAGCCGCCAGACACCGGACTGAAGTGTACACGCGCGGTTGTGCGCACGCTCGTTGGCGTAAATCCAGCACTGGCGAGCGCGTTGGAGAGCGCCATCGAGTAACAACCGGCATGCGCCGCGCCAATGAGCTCCTCAGGATTGGTGCCGACCGTCTCATCGCCCATGCGAGATTTAAACGAATAGCTGCCCTCGAAGGCTCCACTCCCCACACGCATAGTGCCCTTGCCCTGGCGAAGATCTCCCTGCCATTCAGCTTCTGCGGTACGTGTTGGCATAATTATGTCTCCTTTGTAACACTAAGCAATCACATGGAACAGGCAAGATATCCCCTTGCTTGTTCCTTATCAAGAGAACATGTACATGATGAATCGTAACTCTGAAGCAGGTCAATGTTGTACATGTCAGAATAGCTGGATCTCGTATGTTCGATACCAGTGAATAGATGCGTAGCACCAGGACCCAGAAGATTTCTGACGTTGCGCCTTCTCTTGCTGATATTCTAGCATTTTTCGCTCTATGAAGGTGCGTTATGCTGCAAATATCCGGGCGGCAATGGAGAGCATGTCATCGTCTGTGGCAAGGGAGCAGGCAGCTCATTCTCCTCCCCGCTCTTTTGTCGCGCCCTCAGCCCTACGAATTTTCGATAGTATTGCCGGAAACTCCGCAAAATAGTATTGACAAGTAGCTAGTGATGTGGTATTTTAATAGCGCGAACGGAAATGCAGAAATGCAATCCTGAGCAAGCATGAAAGTGCTGATCTAATGGCATTAGCGGGAGTGGCTCAGTGGTAGAGCATCTCCTTGCCAAGGAGAAAGTCGCGGGTTCGATCCCCGTCTCCCGCTCCCTTTACATTCATCTGGCGTCTCACGCCAAACATCCGGCGACGTCGCCAAGTGGTAAGGCACGGCTCTGCAAAAGCTGCACCAGCGGTTCGAGTCCGCTCGTCGCCTCCCAAAAGAGATGTGCTTCTATCACATCTCTTTTTTGTTTTCTCTCTCATAACTTTGTTTTTCTCTCTCAGGACTCCACTGTATGCGTCAGCAACGTAGTTATTCTACTGAAGCTATCATTCTCAAACATTCCGATCTCGGCGAGGCCGATCGCGTGCTTACCTTGCTCACGCCCTACAAAGGCAAGCTGCACGCAATCGCCAAGGGGACTCGTCGGGTCATTAGCAAAAAAGCTGGCCATCTGGAGTTGCTCTATCATAGCCAGCTTCAGATAGCTCATGGCCGCAATCTGGAGATTATCACGCAGGCTCAGGGCATCGACAGTTTTCACCATCTGCGCAACGAGCTCTGGCATATGACCTGTGGCTTCTATCTCGCCGAACTGGTCGAGCGCTTTATCGAGGATGAGACGCAGCATCTTGATGTCTATACGCTTTTGCTCGCAGCATTGCACATTCTGGACGAAGACGCGGGCGAACTCGCTCGACTTCGTGCAACTGACCAGCCGCTCCCAACACATGATCGTACGCAACTGCTCATGCGCTATTTCGAAATTCATCTCTTGACTTCGGTCGGCTACGAGCCCGTCCTACGTAATTGCGCACACTGCAATACTGAGCTGCAACCCGTAGAGAATGGCTTTACGCCCGCCCTTGGAGGCGCACTCTGTCCCAACTGTAGGAGCCTCTGGGGCCAATCTCTTTCGATGAATGCCCTCAAGATCCTGCGTATCCTGCATCGCACCCAATGGCCACAGGTGCCACACTTTCAACTCACCGCTTCCCTGCATGCAGAAATCGAAGCGGCAATGCATGGCCTGATCCGCTATCACCTTGAGCGCGACCTCAAATCCTGGAGCTTCCTGGAAATGCTCACGACGAAATCTGCTGGACAGGGATGAACCCTTATGCGTTTTTGCTTACGTTTGGGGTCTGAACCAGTTTAAAATATTCTTCTGCCTCCGCAAGCATTGTACCCTGCGTGTTTTCCAGGAGCTGTTCTGTCGCCGTGACCATGATTTCTATGCCTTTTTGTGCATCCAGCTCGTGTTTGGCCTCTGCGATCCTTAAATTCCATACCCATACCATATGCTCAAGCGTGAGCTTTGCCTGAATAGACCCCTTCCAGCTGTTCTCCCAGCGGAAGAATGCATTCAATCCGGTCAGACCTGCAATCGTCAGGGCGACGATCGGGAGGACAAGATTTCTCCAGAGTCCTTCGAGTGTTGCTAAAAAAGGGATGCTTACGCTGAGAATAATAATGAGCGTGCTGACAAAACGGAAATAATGTTTTGCTTTGGTCGAATGATCCTCGTACCATTTTAACTGTTTTACGATATACTCTTCTTTAATATGGGTTAATTCTTTGAGCATAGAAATAAAACGTGCGTCATCCTGCTGATAAATAGCCCTTCCTTGCTCTTGATCCAAGATCTCTTCTCCTCATTTTGATCTCTTCACACGCTCAGCACTGAGTGATTGCCCACTACATTCCCTGTATGATCATAGAGTTCGGCGCGAATCGGCAGGGTCACTTGCTCTTCGCTCACAAATACGACCAGCCCGTCGTCAACGTTATCCTCCATCACCGTGCCATTTCCGGCAATGAGGCGCACCTGCACGATGCTATATCCTTGTTCGATGACAGTCCCGCCCGCGAAAAAATAGTCTGGCCAGCCTCCTCCTCCCAGACGCACTGAGGGGTGATTGCGCACTGGCCCACCCTGTTCTCCCTCGCCACCCGCAGCGCCACTGAACTGCCACTCACCACGCACATTCTGGAGCAGATAACAGATCATCTGCGTTCTTCTGCCAGAGACCGTCTCAAAGCTGATCGCCTGTACCATTCTTCGCCCACTGGTCCGCGCCTTGAGAAATACCAGCGTCTCTCTCTTCGCGCCAAATCCTCCCCGACTCTGTCTTCCTGACGCCGGAAAGAGACGCTCGATAATTGCTTGCCTGGGATCACTATTTGCCATAAGATCCTCTCCTTCGAAAATATCGTATGGGGGACGATAATTCTACCTATCCCTTCTCGAATTTGCATTATAACACTGTCCTTTTGTTCTCGTCCCCATTTTGTGATCTTTCGACAACGACCACATCGCGCCCGTCCCCCATCGGCCATCGCGCCTGGAAACAAGAAAAAGCAATAATCCGGCCTATCTGGATCAAATTGGTGTCTCCACACTTTTAGAACGATATCATGGTATTCTATTGATATGTTGACTCGTATGGAATTATGCTGTTATACTGCGCTCGTTAGCGCATTGGTTGTTGTATTTTTCTAGAGACGAAACCATTGCAAGTGCCAATGTATGCTCATTTTGCACACTTCAAGATATTCCACATATGGTTTGCCCTCTACAAAGGATCAACTGGAGCATTTCTTAAAGAAGTAGTTTTCACGTAGCGCCGTTTCAGGAGGTTCCCGTGAGTGAGATCGCGACATCTACGAGTACATCTGCGCACTCTACCTCTCGTATCCCCATCTCTTACACACGTTATGTCTTCTTCGTGATGTTTGCTATCAGTTTCCTGAATTATCTGGACCGCTATATGCTCTCCGGCTCGATTAATATCATTGCCGGAGAACTCCATTTCACCGTTGCCGAGGTCGGCTATATTTCTTCGGCCTTTCTCGTGATCTATACGCTCGGGACGTTGCCTCTGGGCATCTGGGCAGACCGGGCCAAACGCAAAAATGTCGTCGCGATCAGCGTAGCAGCCTGGAGTCTGATCACGGCTCTCACTGCGCTGGCAAATAGTTTTGCGACGCTTTTCCTGACACGTATGCTTCTGGGCATCGGTGAGGCTGGCTATTTTCCGGCAGGTACGGCGCTGATGAGCGACTATTTTCGCCGTAGTGTACGTTCACGTGTGCTGAGCTGGTGGAGCATTGCTCAGGTGTTTGGCATTCTCTTTGGTACTGCGCTTGGCGGCGTGCTGGCTGGTCTGTATGTAGGAAGCTGGCGTCTTGGCTTTCTAATTACTGGCATCCCTGGTCTTTTCTTTGCCTGGTTGGCCTGGCGCTTACGTGAGCCGCGCCGCAATCAGGCCGACGAGGAAGCATTTGAGCGCGAACCATTGCCTGTCCAGTTTGCCGGAAGAGAAGAGGCTTTCCCTGTCCAGACCGACGTAGAAAAAGAGATTGTGTCTACCTCGAGCGTTCAGGCCCAGATTGGCCCTTCTTTGCGTACCAAATTGCTAATTATAGAGACCTTTCTTGCGAGCGTCTGGGCGCAGATCCGTTCTCTGTTGCGCATCAAAACGCTGATTGTGCTGACGACGATGCAGATCTTTGCCTATTTTGTCGTGTATGTCTGCGTCGTTTTCCTCTCGACCTATCTTCAGCAGCAGGATAGCTATCATATGACTTCTGCTCAGGCGGGCATTTATTCTGGCGGCATTATTGCGCTTGCCGGTATGGTGGGCACGATTGCCGGTGGCTACCTGTCTGATCTGCTCGGTCGGCGCTATGCGGGGGCGCGAGTGCTGGTCTGCGGTATTGGTTTTCTGATTGCCGCCCCGTCCCTGGCAGTGACGTTGTTATCCGGCAAACTGACACTTTTTACGATCTTTTTTGTCTTATCCAGCATTCTCATCACGATCTATCAGGGACCCAGTACTGCCGCTTTGACCGATGTTGTCCCGGCCCGTTTGCGTTCCACCGCAATTTGTGTCTCACTTCTGATTGCTCATTTGCTTGGTGATGCTTTTTCTCCCACCGTGGTTGGCGTGCTCGCTAGCTCCTTTGATCCCACCAATGGCGAACATTTTGCGCAGCATGTGGCCGGTCATGATATTGCGCAGGCCCTCATTGTTACCTGTGTGCCTGCTCTGGTTCTTGCCGGTCTCATCGGTATTTTCGGTTCGCGCTGGATGGGGGCCGATGTCGTAGCCGCTGAACGCGCCTCGGCTGTGGCAGCGTAAGTACAGCTATGGACAAGGTTAGTCTCCTCGCGTATCATTACATATTGAGGAGACGACCTTAGCGGATATCATAGTTCTGTTCTCCACATTTTTGTATCCCAGGGAATGAAGGAAAAGCTGTATGATTCATTTTTATAAATTAGCTCAACTGGATGCCACGCAGCGCGCTCGCTTGATGCGCCGGGCAGAGGTTGAGATTGATGATTTGCTGGAGTATGTGCGCCCGATTGTGCGCGCCGTTCGCGAACGTGGTGATGAGGCCCTGGTCGAGTTTATGGAACGCTTCGATCATGTCAAACTTTCGCCTGATCAACTGCGCGTGTCGCGTGCTGAGATCGATCATGCACACGAGGTGTTGGATAAACAGGTCTATGCCGCGATCAAACATGCCATTCACAATATTCGCACCCTTCACCAGCGCCAGATGCCGCACGAGCAGTGGCTCACGGAAGTTGCACCAGGGATAATCGCAGGCGAGAAGATCACTCCGATTAGTGATGTTGCTTTGTATGTGCCGCGAGGCAAGGGCGCGTTCCCCTCGGTAATGTATATGCTCGCCACGCCCGCGAGCATTGCCGGAGTGCCGCGTATCGTCGTCGCCACCCCTCCGGGCCCTGATGGCTCGGTCGATCCCGCTTCACTGGTTGCAGCCGACCTGTGTGGCGTTCACGAGATCTACCGGATTGGCGGACCGCATGCGATCGCCGCGCTTGCTTATGGTACAGCCAGCATTGCCCGCGTGCACAAGATTACCGGTCCTGGCAATCCCTACGTCTCGGCGGCCAAACGTTTGCTCTATGGCACCGTCGATGTCGGCCTGCCAGCTGGTCCGAGCGAGTCGATATTGCTGGCCGATAAAACGGCCGATCCTGAGTTGGTCGCCCGTGATCTTGTCGTCGAGGCCGAGCATGGTCCCGATTCCTCCGGCTTGCTCGTCACGGATAGCGCCGAACTCGTCGAGGCTGTTCTGCGTCTGCTGCCGGAGAAGATCTCCGCTCTGCCTGAGCCCCGCCAGAGTTTCTGCCGTAATGGCTTCGAGGGCGAGAAGGGCACAGGTGGCATTGTGCTGACGGCAACGATGCAGGAGGCCATTGCGTTTGCGAACGAGTATGCGCCCGAGCATCTGGAAGTGCAGGTCAAAGAGCCCTTTGCGATCTTGCCTCAGCTCAAAAATGCCGGAGAGATTTTGCTTGGTCCCTATACACCCTATCCGATCTGTAATTATAGCCTGGGCACCAACGCGATCCTGCCAACTGGCGGTTTCGCCCATACTTTCTCCTGTACCTCCGTATACGATTTCCTGAAGCGGACTGGTATCGGCTATCTGACCGCGGAGGGATTCGGTTCCTTGAGCGAGACGACGCGTATCCTTGCCGAATTTGAGGGTTTCCCCGCCCACGCAGCCGCCGTAACCAATCGTCCCGTATCACCCGCATAATCCTGTAGAGGCGCTGCTTGTCCGGACCCAATACGCATCAACCTAAGGTCCGAGAGGGCCGGTGGGGCTCGCGGGCAGGGATAAACCGCGGCCCCTACCTGTTCTGTTGAGCGGAACCGGATCTCGTGAGGCACGGGGGACATGTGATTCCCTCCCCTCGAAGAAAGGCAGAGGTAGGGATCGGGCTTTATGCCGATCCACGTCCCCCACCGGCTTTGTTATTTTTTGTCTTGCGGTTTCGGGATGATCCATACAATTTCGCTAAATGGGCTACCCCTTTGCTCTCTTCTCTATACAACTGACCTCAGCTAGCATATACTAGCTGTTAAATACCAGTATCCGACACCGATCATATGATCTCAAATATTCCAGATCAGTGTGGTTTAGTATGCGCAATGTTCCTTACTTAGCATTATATTTGTGAAGTCTACTACTGCTTACACATAACAAGATATGTTATAATGCCCCAAAGTAAGGTATCGTTTTGTGCTCAAGATTGTTTATTAAGGCGAACTCCATTTGCTGACGGATGCAGTGTCAATAAAATAGAGTAACAACGGAGTTCTATTCTATAGCGCGGTGTAATAAAAAATATGGCAAATTTTTATTCATTTGATCCAAATAATGCTTCGCCTCTAGCATCCCAGAGCGGAACAGGTGGCTCCGGGCCTGAGTATCCTATGAGTTCTTCTCAGCCTCCTGCTGACGCTTCTGGGGCATCTGCAACTCCTGCATTCGCTGCTGACAGTGGACGTAGCAAGCAGAGGCGTCTCGCTCCCGGCACGGAACTCTCTTCCGCACGCTATAAAATCGAACGCATAATAGCCTCTGGCGGCATGGGGGCAGTCTATCGAGCCATTGATACCCGTTTTAATCGTCCCTGCGCAGTAAAAGAAATGTTGGATGAATTCCAGCAAGAATCCGAACGCGCTCAGGCAGTGGAATGGTTCTCTCGTGAGGCAACCTTGCTTCTCGATCTGAACCATCCCTGCATTCCGCGTGTGCGCGACTTTTTTGTGGAACAGGGCAGACACTATCTGGTGATGGATTTTATTGAAGGCTGGACCCTGGCTCAATTGTTGGAGAAGGAAGGGAATGTCGTTGGCGTAAATGGTGCCCATGGTATCCCTGAGGTCCGCGCACGGAGCTGGGCTCAGCAGGTTTGTAGTGTGTTGACCTATCTGCACCGTCAGACTCCGCCAATTATCTTCCGTGATCTGAAGCCTGCAAATATTATGGTAACGGATCGCGACGAGATAAAACTGATCGACTTTGGTATTGCGCGTACTTTTCAGTCGCAACGCCAATCTACGATTATTTTGACCATTGGCTATGCACCTCCTGAGCAATTACATGGCATGCCTGAACCTCGCAGCGATCTCTATGCATTGGGGGCAACGTTGCATCGTGTGCTTACTCATCACGATGCCGCTAGCAATAAGCCCAGTATCTTCTCCTTTCCCCCTTTGCGTACGTTGCGTCCAGATCTCTCGCCAGCTTTTGAGCAGGTGGTGATGCGTGCTCTTGAGCCCATCATCGATCGCCGCTGGCCAGGTGCTCAGGAGATGGAGCGCGCCCTTCTCAATCTTCCGCCTGTGACGGTGGTTCCTCCGGTCGCCCCGGTTGGTTCGCCTCTGGTCGCCGGTCAACGTCCTTCAGGTCCTCAACATCTGACACCCAATAGCGTCCCGGTCTCTGGCTCCGAGATTTCATCTCCTCAGACCTTTGGTACTACTGGCCCTGCCGGTTTGCATATCTTGAATGCACAGCGAAACATTACTGCCCACCTGGTAGAGAATGCCTATACTGATGTGCAAAAAGCCTATATGGCTGAGCCGGGCAATGCGCTGGTCCATAAACTCTTTGGTCAGATCTATGCGCTGCGTGTGCCCCCTCAACCAGATGTCGCGGTACGTGCTTACAACAGGTCTCTTGAGTTGAACCCGGATGACGCTGAGACGCATAAACTGGTTGGTGATGTCTATCTTTACATTCTACAGCAACCTTTGAACGGTATTCCTGCGTATGTCAAATCTACGAATCTGAATGCCAGGGATTATGAAACGCATCAACGCCTGGCTATTTGCTATGAGCGAACAAATCAACTAGAACTTGCCCTTCGTGCCTATCAGGAGGCTGCGCGCCTCCTTCCAGAACAACCACCCCAACCGGCTCTGTTCTATTCGCTTGGTCAACTTGCAATGCGTTTGAATCAATGGCCCGTTGCTGAACATGCTTTTGTGCGCGTGTTGATTATCAACCCTGGCGATCATATGACGCGTTTCCTTCTTAGTCAGGTGTATGAATATGAAAATAAGCTCGAAGAAGCTTTCCGTGAATGTAGTTATGTGGTAGGACCCCTGAATGCGAATCCGGCTGTGCAGCAGATGCACCAGCGTTTACGGACTCTTCTCAGAAAATAATGCTGGTGCCTCTGGTGTCGTTTCACTGGATTAAGAAGGGAAGGTCATGATGAGTACGCATCGTAAAATTTTTAAGGAGAGAAGACTGTGGAGTATACTCTTTCGCACACTCCCTTTCTCTGTCTGTCTCCTGCTTACTGTACAGCTGTTTTTGCTACCCCTCTCTGCTACTACCCTTGCTGCTCCACGGCTCTCCGCTGATCCTCCCGAGGATCTGGCGCTCGCTGGCGTCTCTCTGGTTCGCTTACTGGTGAGTTACAATGATACTGATAGCCAGCCGCAGAGTCTGCTCTGGTGCACCGGGCTGGGTGTTCTGGTCGATAATTGGAGCGCCCCTGATCCTCAGATGAATACGACTATTCTGACGGATGGCAATCTCGTCAATACCAATAATAGCGCGTCGTGTGTGTCTGGTACGCACAAGAATGCACCTATCGAGGGTCTGCAAATCTTTTTCAATGGTCTCTATAATGGTACGAAGGTGGTCAGTACGCCTCTGCTCGAGAAGAGCGCCTTTACCGTGACCTGTAGTGATACGAAGGCTTGCGAGAATGGTCCGGCGCTGGTTTCTTTTCATTCCGCTCTTCAGCTTCCGTTCGTGACGCCTTCTCCAGATACCAATATGACCAATGCTTTCAGGCTGGCGCTCACGAATAAGGCGGGCGCAATGATGCTGCTGACGCAATCTTCCAATACGGAACAATCCGTGCAGTTGATCAATCAGGTGCCTCTCTTCTTGACTCCTACGCAGACCGCTCTTAACAATGACGATGTTCATGGCGAGTCAGGCGCTCCTCTGGTGAGTGGACAGGGCCAATTGCTCGGCGTCCATCTTGCGAACGGCGAGGATGTCACCAGTCAGGGCATTACGACGTTTTTGCAACAAGAGCATGTTTCTACTCACCCTAAAACAACGGTACAACAAAATTGGTCTCTCGGCGTGATAAAATATTATGAGGCTCCAATTAATCTGTCTGCGGCAAAAAGTGCTTTTCAAAAGGCTGCTGCCGCCAATCCGCAGTTTCTCGCGGCAAGCGATTTTGCATCACGTGCGAATTCGCCTGGAAGTAATACTAATGGGAATGGTGGGAAAACTCCTGTGAGTACTCCTGTTGCTACACCTGAGACAAGTACGTCTCCCGTTGCATTGCCAGGATTTTTATTGAATCTGGTTTCCTTTGGGCCAGTCTCTTTTCCTTTGTGGCTTTTGCTTGTTGCTGGCATTCTGGCTCTTCTGGTCTTGTTTGCTGTAATCTCTTTGCTGGTTACTGCCGCTCGCCGTCGTCAAGAATATGCTGCTGCTGAACGCAAAGCGACCATCGAGGCTCAACGGATTGCTGCTATGGAGGCAAACTCTCATTCTGCCCAGCCTCAGCAGGGAGCCCAATCTCCGGACTGGTTGGGACAGCCGACGATTCCGATCCAGCAGAGCCCTGTTTTGCCAAATCCGGCTCTGGCTCGCACTCCTCAATCACCATCCAGGATTGATTTACGCTGCCCCCGCTGTAAAGAGCCGGTCCCGGCTGAGGCAAATTATTGCTCGAATTGTAGTTTGATGCTCTCTCCGACCGAATCCGGTTTCCATTTGCGCATCAAATTACGGGATACAGCGCCACATCCTATTGTGCTTCCTTCAGCTCCGGCTGGCGCTCCTTTCCCTCCGAATGTACAGTCTCAGCCAACGCAAACCTCTCAACTGGCTGCTGTGCGTCCTGCTTCGGTGACGGAGCATCCAACGCTCGAGATGCATCCACCTGAAGGCGTGCCCAATGGCGCTTATGAGGCCGTTGAACCAACCACTCCTCTGGTGCAGATGCAAGGCCGCCGTCTGGGATTTGCCGTAGGGACGCATTCTGATCCCGGCATTAAACGCAAGTTTAAACCCAATGAGGATAGTCTTTTTGCCGCTCAAGGCCCTCGCGATACTGGCACTGTGCAAACTCCCTTTGGCCTTTTTGTGGTTGCCGATGGTATGGGCGGCCACGCGATGGGACAGGATGCCAGCCGACGTGCTATTCAAAATCTGATCGATTATATGCTGCCACGCCTGTTGCATAGCGCCGATGCCTCTTCCGAAAATTTGCAGGCTCTCTTACAAGAGGGGGTGCAGCAGGCAAATCTGGCCGTGCATTCCCATAATATGGAGCTACGGGCTGATATGGGTACGACGATTACGGCAACGCTGGTTGTTGACTCTACTGCCTATGTCTGCAATGTCGGTGATAGCCGTACCTATCTCTACCGCCCGAGCGAGGGGCTGCGCAAGGTGACGAATGACCATTCTGTGGTCGCCAGTCTGGTCGAAGCCGGTATCATTAAACCTGATGATATCTATACGCACCCGAAGCGCAACCAGATCTATCGCAGTTTAGGTGAAAAGGCGAATGTTGAAGTGGATGCGTTCCAGGTCGCGCTTCAGCCGGGCGATAAAATGTTGCTCTGTTCGGATGGCCTCTGGGATATGGTTCGCGATCCAAAAATCGAGGATGTAATAAAAAGTCCTATGCCTGATCCTAATCAGACTGCCTCTGCACTTATCAATGCGGCCCTGGAAGGTGGCGGCGAAGATAATGTCAGTGTGATTGTGATTTCGATGATTGAGTCCGCTCAGCATGGCCTCAGTCCTGATTTCCGGCTTATTGCCAAGCCTGATACTGTGCAACTGCCGCAACTATAGCTGTAATCTTGCCAGGATAGGGCTGCATGGGCTTTGCAGGCCCTTTCCTATCCTGGTGGGACTCCTGATTGCTGATACCATCAGCAAATTGTCGCACCTTCCCCCCTGTGCTATAATCAATGCAGCATCTTCTAGCCTTTGTTAGGGTAACAAAGGCTATTTGTTGGGAGGAAAAGCTCTTGTCTACACCAGCTAATATCGGGTACTTGTTCGCAGGTATCTTGTTGGTGGCAGGGTTTGTATTCGTTATTGTTGCAACCGTGCTTGCTAACTTACTTGCCCCTCATAAGAGCACGAAAGAAAAATTGCAAACATATGAATCCGGTGAGACCCCCATTGGCTCGGCCTGGGTACAGTATCCTCTGGGTTTCTATATTTTTGCACTGCTCTTCGTGGCTTTCGATGTTGATATTGTTTTTATCATTTCATGGGCCGTTATCTTTAAACAGTTAAGTTTCTTTGGTTTCTTTGAAATTCTCTTCTTTATTGTTGTTCTGGCACTTGGCCTTGTCTATGCCTGGAAGAAGGGAGTGACACGATGGATCTAGTACCTCGTTCTACGAGCTTGCCCAGCGCAACAACTGGCTATCGTGATCAGAATGCTGCGCTCGCTCGCGATCTGGCTCCCATCGCTCAGATTACTGGCAAGGACATCCAACCCCGGACACAAAAGGGGGATTATCTTGGTCTTGAGGTCGCAGCCGAAAATCTGGTTGCGGTCTGCCGCTTTCTGCGCGATCAGCTCAGTTTTGATCTGCTCTCTTGTATCTCTGGCGTCGATATGCTTGATCATCTGGAAACGGTCTATCATCTCCGCTCTACGACACGCGGCCAGCTCCTACAACTGAAGGTTCGCATTGCGAATGAAAACCCTGAAGTTGATAGTGTAGTCTCTGTCTGGCCAACAGCGAACTGGTTGGAGCGCGAGACCTATGATATGTATGGTATTCGTTTCGCCGGTCATCCCGATCTACGCCGCATGTTGCTTGATGACGATTTTGAAGGCTATCCTTTGCTCAAAAGCTTCCATCAGGTGCCTATGACTGTGAAGCCTCCTGCTACGACTCAGGTCGATCCTAATATGGCTGTTGCCGGTCAGTTCCAGCAGCAGAATGTTGAGCGCGTCGTGCAGAAGAAGCTTGGTCAGGGCCAGGAGGAGCGCCTGCATCCTGGTACTCCTACCTTTGGTCATGCTTTTGAGGGCTATCAAGAGGAGACAAAGTAAGATCCCTCTTCCTGAGTTTCTATGGCTGAATCAAACGATGTAATTTGGCGGCCAGAATTGGATTGGTCTTATGGCAAAGGCGAAAACACGAAAGCGAGGAACTGGTAGAGGAGGCTCGGTGCGCTCTCGTTCCGGGCGTACGGCTCAAGCCACTACTGCTCCACTTCTTGTTGATACTGCCGATGAAGTGGCGCTCGCAGGTTCACATACGACACGCGTACGCAAAAGCCCTGCTACCCGGCTCGGTGCTTTTAGTTCATCCGGTGTGTTGATGACTGGCATGGTGACTCTTGGCTGTTGGGGGATGATGATCTTCTTTTTCTTCCTCTATCCTGACCCCAATCATGTGCTGTTCGGCTGTTTCGCTGCTTTTATGGCGCTTATCTGGTCATATAGCTTGAGCGTTCGTGTACGCAAGCTACTGCGGCGCACTTAGACGATTGCCATCTTTCTTTCTTTTGCTGCCCATCCTCGGCGCGGAGGTCTGGCGTCTTGCTTCAGTATGGTATTGGTAATAGTGTAGGACGTTTTTATGAAGTGCATGAACAATTACGCACGTACATTCTGTGCCATCTCTGACGCTTCACGCGCTTTTTGTATGGGCCTGCATTGACATGAATGAACCTGGATTTGAAATACTAAGAGGAACTTATGGCTACAAACCAAGAAATGGAAATGCATTCCGATGCAACGGAATCGACTGGAGGTATTCAGTCGCAGGAGATGTTGCTGAACATGGGACCGCAGCACCCGAGTACGCATGGTGTGCTGCGCCTGGTGCTTTCCCTGGAAGGTGAGACGATTACTGGTTGTACGCCAGTGATTGGCTATCTCCATCGTGGCATTGAGAAGATTCTCGAGAACCGCCCGATTATGGGGGGTATCCGCTACATGGACAATGCCGACTACCTTTCGCCCATGCTTAATGAGACGGCTTATGCCGGGGCGGTTGAACAGGCGATGGGCATTGAGCCCCCTCGCCGCGCTCAATATATTCGGCTGCTTACCAATGAGATGCAGCGTATTGCCAGCCATCTGGTGGCTATCGGGACCTATCTGGTCGACCTGGGCGCTTTTACGCCTATTCTCTGGACCTTCCGCGATCGCGAGGGTATTCTTTCCCTGTTTGAAGCTCTGGGCGGTAGCCGCTTTAATGTGAACTATATGCGCGTCGGTGGGGTGCTTCACGATTTTCCCAAAAATTGGCTCAGTGAGTGCGAGGCTTTCCTGGATCAGCTTGAGAAGAACATGGTTGAGCTGAATGAGCTGATCACTGGCAATGAGATTTTCGAGGCGCGCACACAGGGCGTCGGCTACATCGATCCTCAGCAGGCAATTGCCTATGGCATGACTGGCCCTATCCTGCGTGCCTGTGGCATCAACTGGGATCTCCGCGTGAATCGCCCCTACATGGCCTATCGCGAGGTGCCGGTGAATGTTCAGATCCGCCAGGAAGGCGATTGCTACGCTCGCTATTGCGTTCGCTTGCAGGAGATCAGTGAGAGTATTCGCCTTTGCCGCGTCGCGATTGATAAGATGCCGGGTGGCCCTATCGGGACACGTACGCCGATTGCGCTGCGTCCTCCTCGTGGGGAGACGTACTTTGCCATTGAGAGCAGTAAGGGTGAGCTGGGCGTCTACTTTATCAGCGATGGCAGCGAATATCCCTGGCGTGCAAAGTTGCGTGGACCCTCGTTCGTCAATCTGCAAATTCTTCCTGAACTCCTTCGTGGTCACAAGATGAGTGATGCAATTGCGATTATGGGCAGTATTGATATTGTCTTAGGTGAGGTTGATCGCTAAGATTGAAGTATACGATGTACAGTTTTTGCGAAGTTCTCCCGGTCTGTTCTTCTTTCAATAGCAGGCCTGGAGGCTCTTTCGCCTTTGGAGTTACCCATGGTTAATGTTACGTTTGCCGATTGGTGGGGACCACAACTCCTGCATGGTATTATCTCCTGGGATTTCTTGCAGTTTGTGGTTGCTTTTCTCACCACGTTTGGGTTCGTTCTGACTAGCGCGACGATTCTGGTGCTGGCTGAACGTAAGGTGATGGGGTGGATGCAGGATCGCCTTGGCCCGATGCATACTGGCCCCTGGGGTATGTTGCAGACGGTCGCCGATGTGGCGAAGCTGCTGATGAAAGAGGATATCAAGGTATCCAATAGCGATAAGGTGCTTTTCCTGCTGGCTCCCTCTGTATTTCTTGCTCCGGTAATTGCATCTTTCGCTGTCATACCGTTCTCTCCTTATATCAACCTTCCTGGCACTGCTCTGGCTACCGGTATCATTTATTATGTCGCTATGAGCTCTATCGATGTCGTCGGTGTCATTATGGCTGGTTGGAGCTCGAATAATAAATATGCCCTGATCGGTGGTCTGCGCTCTGCTGCTCAGATGATTTCGTATGAACTGCCACTGGTGCTCTCGCTGGTGGGTATTGTGATGCTGACGAGCGCGCTGGCCGGTCATGATGGCTATCCCGGCCTCAATGGTATCGGCACGATTTCGCTTCGTGGCATTATGGATTTCCAGAATACCTGGCACAAGACGGGCATTGGCGTTCTCGATTTCATCTTTGAGGGCTTTACTCCCTGGGCCTGGTTCTTCCTTGTTCAGCCTTTGATGCTGGTTATCTACTACACCTGCGGTCTGGCTGAGACGAACCGCGCTCCTTTCGATCTGCCTGAAGCGGAGTCAGAGCTGGTTGCTGGTTATATGACTGAGTATAGCGGCATGCGCTGGGCCATGTTCTTCCTGGGTGAGTATGGCAATATGACCATCGTTTCGGCGGTGGCAAGCTATATGTTCCTGGGTGGCTTCTCCGGTCCTGGTGTCGCTTACCTGACGGGCCTCAATTCGCTGGGCTGGGGTTTCCTGGGCAATATCCTGGGCCTGGTCTACTTTATGCTCAAGGTATACGGCCTGTGCTTCGTCTTCATCTGGGTACGCTCGACGTTGCCTCGCCTGCGCTCTGACCAGTTGATGCAATTTGCCTGGCTGATCCTGATGCCTGTGACGCTTGTGAATATTATTGTTACTGGCTTGATCTTCCTGGTTTCTGATAGCCTGCACCTCCCTTCCTGGGTTTTCCTGGTGATTCTGGGTGTCGTGAACTGGGTTGGTGTCTACCTCTTCGTCCAGCTGGTCAGCCGTGCGACGGTCGCTTCGACCCGTCGCGCTCAGGCTCCGGCGATCCGTGCTCAACGCCGCGCCAGTACTCCCTCGACACTTCAGTTGCGCGATGGTATCCCTGCTCGCGTCGCTGAACTGCCCGAGCCAGTCGGCGCTTCTGCGAATAAGTAGTCTTTCAGGCTCCGATTCGTGAGAAATTTACAAAAGAGTGATCCCGCTGAAACAAGCGGGATCACTCTTTTTATGCAATGTCACGTAAATACGCCTGTACCCGGTGCCCATCGACCCCATCCCTGTAGAGTCGCCGCTTGTTTGCGACCGGGGGCGAGCACCTCTCACCTCGTCTGCGACCGGGTTGCTCTCCGATCGGCGATTCTCGTCATCGACCCGGTCGCAGACAAGCGGAGACTCTACGGGATTCATCGGAGATCTTCCTTATTTACGTGACATTGCAACGAAACAGTGCCACTGCGTTCACCTTTCTCATGCCTCTGCCTTTTGGGGCCCTCAGATAGTCCTACCTCACTTGTGCACTACATATCTTTACACTAGAATATACTTATTGAGTAGTAAAATAAGGTTTTTACCTCGCGGAAAGAGGCAGGATTGATGGTAGAAATTAATCGTGATAGCAAGCGCGTAGGACAACAGGTGGGAGACTATCGTCTGCTTCGTCTGCTTGGTGATGGTAGTTTTGGCGAGGTTTATCTGGCAGAGCATCTACGCAATCATTCGCAGGCAGCAATTAAAATCCTTCAGGCTCGCCTGACGCGCAGTGAAGAGCTCAAAGCATTTATCAACGAAGCTCGTACCTTTCGCTTAAAACATCCACATATCGTGCCCTTACTCGATTTTGGCATCACACTCAATGAGGAGCCATACCTGATAATGGAGTATGCTCCGAGGGGAACGTTACGTGAACGACACCCTTCAGACACACAGGTGCCCCTCCCTACCGTGGTCTCCTATGTCAACCAGATCGCTTCTGCCCTCCAATATGCACATGATTTCTACCTCATTCACCGTGATGTCAAGCCAGAAAATATGCTGGTGGGAGCCAATGGAGATATTTTGCTCACCGACTTTGGCATTGCAGCGGTAGCGCACAATTCCTATACGCTGAGCCGGCAGCAGGAGAGCATCGGGGGAACAGTCTCTTACATGGCTCCTGAGCAGATTGAGGGGAAACCGCGCCCGGCCAGCGACCAGTACGCTCTTGGCGTTCTGGCCTATGAATGGCTCAGTGGCAAGAAACCCTTTCACGGGACCCCAACAGAAGTCATGATGCAGCATATCTCTGCTCCCCCCACCTCCTTCTCTCATCTGACACCCAGCATCCCTGCGGAGGTGGAACAGGTAATATTTACGGCTCTGGCGAAAGACCCGACGCAACGCTTTGGCAGTATACAAAGCTTTGCAACGGCTTTTACACAAGCCAGCCAGTTGCAGCAGTCTTCCCCACTTTTGCTGCAATCTTCTCCTCCTGGCTCATCACTGCTGCTTTCTGCGGCAACCATGACTGAGACTATTCCTCCCATGCTTAGCAACCCGGCCAACGATGGACTTAGCCCTCATTCGGATTCCGCCACACGCTGGCGGCGTTCAAAACTGTCTCACCCTCCTCTTCATAATGGCCCTCATTGGGGAAAGATTACATTGCTCATCGCATTAGTGCTCCTCATTATTGCGGGCGGTACCACATTTGCCGCCTTCACTTTGTACAACACGCCTAAGGAGGCTCCCATAGCCAAAGCAACGGCTATGCCAGTGGCAACACCTACTGCTCCAGACGTGCATACTGATCCTGGCGGATTCTATACCTGGCTTACAAGCAGGCAACCAGCGAATGTGCAATCTTTTGCCAATGCGACCTTAGGTTTGGATGCATCGAGCGATTGCACACTCGCGAACGAAACGTATCAGGTCAGCGCGCAGCCTGCCGCGGGAAGCGTTATACTGACTTCGTGTATGGCAGAGCAGACAAACTATGTAAATTTTGCGTTCCAGGTGGACCTGACGATGGTCAAAAGCGAAACAGCCGGTTTGATCTTCAGGAGCAATTCAGTCCTGAATGCATCGTATCTCTTTGAAGTAAACTCAGACAATACCTGCTTTCTCAATGATTCTAACCTTTCATTAGATACACAGAACGCGCTTATTTCCCAGAAACCTTTTTCTGGAAAGACAACCAACACGCTCACAGTGATCGCACAGGGACCTGAGATCTCCCTTTTCGTCAATGGGAACTTTTTAGCTCAGGTGAATGACGCCACCACCGGTTCCGGTCAGATAGGGTTCTTTGTGGACGCGATGCCCACAGATCAGGGGAGCGCACTCGCCAATTTTAGCAATTTAAAAATATGGACACTCTCTTGACACTTCCCCACTGAAAAAAATACAGGCGAATTCTTCTTTCCACCACCCGGCTTGCTCATGCTCCCCACGCTCATGAGCTGATTTGCACTGATGGTAGCTATGAACCATTTCGTAGGGACACAGTTCCTCTGTGCTCCTATTATGCTCCTAGACTTCTTCTGCTAAATTTGCTTCATAACACTCTTTCAACAGTGCATTCAGTTGAGCATCGACAACAAACGTCACATCGTCAATGCTTGCGATAGCCTGAGTTCCTACGATAACGTTAGTAAGAAATGCTGAACGAAATGCTGTAAGATCTTGAAGATACACCTCGCGCACCTCAAATGGCATATGCTTCTTTATTAACCCTGCCTGGACAAGTTGCATGGCAACACCGGGAAGGGCAGATGCAGAAGGCCAGATGATTCGTTGCCCATCGAAGAACCCCACATTCCAGACTGATCCCTCTGAAATGCGACCACATGCATCAGTGAAGAGAGCATCATCGAAGCCATGGAGTTGCGCAAGACGGTGCTGATAGGTAAGGGCAAAGGTTCCGACATGCTTGACCTGGGGAAGGTCACGCTCATACTGAGTGGATTGCACACGCAGAGGCGAGAATGATTCGTCTGGCATAGCTCGTACTGTGACCAGGATGTCTGGTTCTCCTACACTTTTTGCTGGAATACTCCAGGCTTGCCGCAAGAAAATATTCACCTTGACAGACAGCGGTCCAGTGGTGGTGCCGATAGCATGGCGCACGAATGCCAGGACACGTGAGGTATCAATTCCACAGCCAAAAAGGATCTGAGTATTCTGTTGAAGTCTGTTTAAATGAAGAGTCAGGCCCCGGACTCTCCCCTCAATTACAGGCAGGACGGTAAAGTGACCATAATTGGCAGGCCAGAAAATCTTGAAATCTTCAACTTGAACAGGAACTCCATTCAATTCCAGGCGAAATAGATCATAATCCTTCATATTTTCTCTATCTCCTTATTCTTAATCTGACACAGGAAACTGTAGCATAAGTACATCTCCGTTGTGAAGTACGAACAAAAAAGTGGTATACTTACCTGCAAGTAATTTTTGAAGCAAGAGCATGACAAAGCATCAACCAACTCCGGAGGGCAAGATGACAGGTCAGTTCAACGCGATCGAAGGAACGCGTCAGGGACTAGAATTAGTCTCCGATAAGTGGACCGTTCTGGTCGTCTTTGCTCTCAAGCAGGGACCAGGGCGATTGAGCACTTTACAGCGGATGATTGAGGGAAGTTCACAGAAAATGTTAATCCAGACGCTGAGAAAACTAGAACGCTATGGCCTGGTAGAGCGTACAGTCTATCCAGTTGTTCCCCCCAAAGTTGAATATGCGTTAACGCCGCTTGGATTCACCCTCCTTGAGCCATTGTATACCATCTGCCACTGGACAGATGATCATTGGGCAGAGATGCAAGCAGCCGCCCAACAATTTCAAGAAAAGGTGAAAAAAGACCAGTGAGACCTCATCCACGCGCAGGCGAATTGAGCCTGTTCGTACGCTTTTTCTTTGCCGTAGAACTGTTATCCTTGCGTTTGAGACACAAGGTGACAAAGCTTCCCAGCAGCACACTCATCGCAATCAGCACAAGCCAGACCAGCAAGAGATGCTCGATCGCCTGCTGCTGACTACAGGTTGAGAAGAGTGTACCGCAATAGGAAAAGCCATCCACACCGAGTTTGTCAGCATGCAAGCCAAGCGAAGAACCCAGGCCAGCAATAGCCCAACGTGCCGCGAAAAGCCCGCCAAGCACCTGTGATGAAGCCCCATCCAGCGAAAAGATCACGCCAGAAAAGATGACCTGAGGGATCAGCACAATAGGCACGAAGCTCATCGCGCGGTCCGTATTGGGCACCAGGGCCGATATTGCCAATCCCAGCATCAATCCGGCCAATGAGGTAAGGGCCAGGGTAATATAGACTTCTAAGAGCACCGGGAGAAAGATGCCCTGATGGAGGGGTGATTTCAGGTTCACCATGAAGAGCAGGATTGCACTCTGCAACAGGCAAAGGATGCCCAGGACAGCAATTTTCGAAAACATGTAGGGGAAAATGCCCAGATTGACGCTCCGTTCACGCCGGTAGATTGGCCCTTCCTTCACAATCTCACGAGCGGCATTGATGCAACCGAACATGACCGCCGCAAAGGCCATGATAAAGAGCGTCTCCTGCGCGTCCGCCCCCGAGCCAAACACAATACTATCCTGGAGCACCTGTCCTTCCGTTTTTCCCTGCTGCACCAGAAAAGCCCGTCCCTGTGGGGTACGCAACGAATCGACGACCCGCTGACAATCGCTGGAAACGATCGGACCAGTGGTATCCACGATATTCGCTCTGGTCGGGCAATTGGCGATACGCTGCGGGGTAAAAATCGCCGAACCCGATATAAAGAACAGAATGAGGCCAATCACCGGAGCCTGGAGCAATAAGATCAGCAGATTGACGCCATCATTCTTGAGCAATTCCAGAAAACGCCAGAAGAGCAATCCGAACTGCCGCCACGGTCGGTCATGCTTGCGCTGTTGCGGCACAGAGGCTGGAGCTGGCTTTTGCATGGTAGACGCAACCGTTTCCTGGTTCAACTGCTGCATGACGTAGCGCTGGTAATCGCTCGAACTCAGGAAGTGTCTTTCCGCTACTGCGGGAATGTCCGGATCATCTTCAGTCGGCTCAAGAGCAGTGTATATCTCAGCAAAAGAGGACTTGCCAAAAAAGGTCCTCGCCTCGTTTGGAGGTCCAAAGTAGGCCAGACGCCCACCCTGCGCAAGAAAACAGACATAATCGCAAACGTTGATATTGCTCGTTGCATGCGTCACCAGCACAATCGTATGCCCCCGGTCAGCCAGGAGGCGCAAGAGCAACATCATCTTGCGGTCGAGGCCGGGATCAAGACCCGACGTGGGCTCGTCCAGAAAGAAGACGCTGGGATTCGCCAGGAGTTCCAGCGCAATGGAAACGCGCTTGCGCTGCCCCCCGGAAAGTTTGTTGACGAGCAATTTACGTCGGTGCTTCATTTCGACATCTTCCAGCACCTCATCGATACGTTGCTGGATCTGCGCCTCAGTAAAGTCACTTGGCAGGCGAAGTTTCGCAGCATAATACAGAGCGCGTTCAACGCTGAGATCCCGATGAATAATATCATCCTGGGGAACGTAGCCGAGTTGTGAACTGAAGGCCGCAAGATTCTGGTAGTAGTCCTGCCCATTATACAGAACCGTCCCCTCCTGCGCCGGATTGAGGCCACTGAGCGCATTCAGCAACGTCGATTTTCCGGCCCCTGATCCGCCGACCAGCGCCACAAACTTGCGCGGGGGGATCGCCAGGGAAATGTCGTTGAGCAGGCGCACATTTCCGCTGCCATAGCGGTTCAGATGGAACGCATCGATGCGGATATTGCTCTGCTCATCGCGCTGAATCAGTTGCGTGCCCGTATAGGTCAACTGGAATGGGCCAATGCGCACGTCATCGCCTGCTTTGAGCAACTGCTCTTTGACCTGACGCGAATTGACATACACATGGTTCGTACTACCAAGATCGAGAATACGATAGGTAGTATTAGCACGCTCCAAACGCGCATGATGAGCTGAAACCTGCGGATGATTCAGCACCACAGTATTGTCCGCCAATCGGCCCAGCGTCAGGACGGCACTATCCAGAGGAATAGGATGAATGTCAGGAACGACCTCCTGCCGATTCCCGCTGCCATCGTTGTATGTCAACGTCACGAGCGTCCCATGCATATCCCCGATACGAAAAACATCGCCGCGCATAAGTTCGTGCCGAAACTGCTGGGTACTTTCGATCTTTTGCCCTTGATACAGGAGACCATTCAACGTCTGCTGGCGTCTGGGATGAGGATGGACCAGCACTAATCGCTCCCCATCACGCACAATTTGCGCATGAAAGGCCGAGACTGTCTTTTCGTTAATCACAATATCATTCAGGGCATCGCGTCCGATATTGATGACCTGCCGATCCAATCGATAGATCTGCTTTCCTGCCCCCGTATTTGTGGTGACCTCCAGCGATGGAATGCCCGATCTGCCCAGTTCATCCAGCGGTGGAGCAATCTGGGTGCCTGCGACTTCCTCATTGCGCATTTGTTGTGGGTGGGGAACTTCAGCAGGGACACTGTATGCTCTATCGAGGGGACGAACGGGGGCGGGAGAAGGGACGAGAAAGAGCAAAGTCGTGTCCTGTCCTACGCCAATAAGATCGTGATCTTGAAGTGGAGACTGTTGCGTGAGCTGCTGATTCACGGTCAATATATTATTGCTGGCTCGTTTCTCAATATACCAGCCCTTCTCAGGACTCCAGAGAATGCTTGCATGCGATCTCGATACGGTCGGGGCAGCCAGGACAATATCGCTATTTGTCTCGCGACCAAGGATTGTTTCCGCCTTCTTAATCTCAAACGTCCTCCCCACCTGCGCGCCTGCCACCACCTGTAGCAGTGCTCTCTGAGGCAGATTCGGAACATCATCCATTCAATTACTCCTTCGAGGCTTTTTCTCTCTATAGACCTTTCCGGCATATCCTAGCATCGCGCGCCCGTGAGCATATCGGTAATATTACCCATATTTTCAGCAATTTTCGTGCCAGTCATCTACTCAGTATTTACACCGAAAAATGGGTAATACTACGCATGTGCCGTCCATCCTGGCAAAGGTATAGTTTGCAACAGCAAGAGCAATTCGCGTTTGCAAATTTCATCGCATTTAAAGAGAGAAGAAATAATGAAACACACGCTGAAAAAGATGACCATCACGTTGCCTCTGGGAATTTTGCTTTGCCTGGCCTTGCTTGTCAGTGCCTGCGCATCAGAGCCAACGACGCCCCCATCAACATCGGCCCCTGGCGACTCCAGCACGCCAACGACGGCGGCACCTCCGAGCAGCAGTAGCGCCGTGATTCATACCGCTTCAGTGAGCGTGAAAGGCACCACAGAAACCGTCCTGACAGATTCACAGGGAAGAACGCTCTACTACTTCACGCCAGACACGGCAGACAAGGTCGCCTGCACCGGAGGTTGCGCGACGACCTGGCCTCCGACCATTTTCCAGGGCACCGGCACCCCTACCGGCGATCCCACCCTGACCGGAACATTGAGCACGCACGCCAACGACAACGGCAACCAGATTCTCTATAACAACCATTACCTCTATGCCTACTCTGGCGATAGCGCTGCCGGTCAGGCCAACGGGCAGGGCGTTGGGAACAAGTGGTATGTGGCGACACCCGATCTGAAATAACAGCTCATCATGCCTGTAGAAGGTATAACGAGCGCAAATCGATTTGACTGGGAGTTGCAAGGTAGATCAGATGGGCGCAAATCGATTTGGGGGTCCGGGTTGGTCAATCAGGGGGTCATTGGAAATAAAAAGCAATATATGTCCTTTCTAGATAGAAATACAGCGATTACAACTTATCCTATACTAAACAGAGATCCATTGAATCTCTATTAGTACAGGATAAGTCAAGCTGAGAAAGGAAAACATAATGCGCCTCTTGAGCGTTTCTCGATCTGTATGGATGTTCATGCTCAGTATCATCTGTATACTTCTTTTGAGCGGTACCGCATCCGCGCACGTGCGAACGACAGACCAGCAATTGCATAATTCGCAGGAAATGAAATATGCTATACAGCAGGTACAGAAGATTTCATCCTCCAACAGTGCCGCCTTCGTCATGAATTTTTCAATTCAGTATTTAAACCCTAATACTGGAGAAACGGGCAATGTCGGCGGAACCGACAACTATCCAGTTGGTCAGCAGCGAACTATCGATCTGGATACGCTGAGTATTCCTGATGGCTCGTTAGTGCGACCCTCTGTGAATGCGATTCTTGGAGCCTCAAATCCTGGCAACCAATATGTCCGCTACGTGAAAGGAAATGGTGGTGTTGCTACGTATAATGTGACCGGGACAACACTCAATTTCTCCGTCTCGTTAGTTCAGTAATACTTTTTCCTGATTATTCTCTTAGCCCACGAGGTATACAACGAGGTGCACCTCGGGTAGCTGTCACTTACGGACAGGAGAGAAACAGGCAAATATACACAAGATTATACAAAAACTCATTTGTGCTCAAGCTCACTCTTTTCCCGTAGGTAGGAGAGCAGTAGTGGTTGAGGTATAATAGAAGCTAGATGCTTCTCTGAAGGAGCATCCCCGCCAGGGGATATGCTCCTTTTCATTCTCAGTTGATAATGGAACATTGCCCCCCCCTGAAAATACCCAGTAGTATACAGTTGAATAGAAATACGGTAGAATAAAGGCCTCAAGGGAAAAGATCCAAACATAAAGGTTTTGGATCGATACATGTAAACATGATAACTGATAGGCGTCAGGGAAAATATGAGCTTTTCTTACGAAGGACTATTTAGTGAACGCGTACAGAGTTCGAGGCCACCTCTTTCACCTGAACCAATAGAGCTCTTCTTTAGCTATGCCCATGAAGATCGAGCATTCAGAACGCAGCTTGGTAAGCATCTCATGCCGCTTGTACGCGCAGGATTTGTGACGCAGTGGTACGATGGCGATATCCAGGCAGGAACGGAATGGGCCGAGGAGGTTTACGCTCACCTCAACACCGCAGACATCATCTTACTGCTTATCAGCCCCGATTTCATGAACTCCGACTTCTGTTATCATGTAGAAATGACGCGTGCCCTTGAAAGACATACTTTAGAAGAGGCACTGGTAATCCCCATCCTTCTTCGCCCCACCTATTGGAAGGATACATTGCCTGACAAGCTCCAGGTTCTCCCACGAGGAGAAAAACCTGTCAGCACATGGCGCAATCGCGATCAAGCATTTCTTGGGATCGCAAAAGATATTTTTGCACAAATAACGCTGCTTCTCTCTCAACGCTGGCTAGAGCAGGTGAATACGTTTTATGACACGCAGCAGTATAACCATGCACTGCAAGCATCGGAAAAGGCCATTCGCTTCAATCCAAAAAACGTGTCTGCCTACCTGAGTAGAGGCGCTCTCTACTGGCAGCTCAAGCGATACGAGGATGCGCTGGACACCTATGAGCGCGTTATTGAGCTGGACGCGGATAACATCATTGCGCATATGAGTAAATGTTATGCCCTCTGGGTGCTTGGACGCTATCAGATTGCCCTCCAATCGTGTGAGCGGGCAATCCTCCTGCACCCTGAAAATACGATCCTCTATCTTCTCAAAGGCCAATTACACGAGCTACTGAGGGATCAGGCCTATCAAAAAGCCCGACAATTAGGCGGCGCAAAGGCCGAATACCTGGATCAGAAATATCTGATCATGCAGCCAAAAGATGCTTTTGCGTTTTCAGCAGAAGATGAGGCGAACATATAAGAATGCTTGAGACACCAGGAGCAACCCATCTCTCGTTTCGCGTGGTGAAAACGGTATGACGTTCCATTTCAGTAGCATAATACATACCTTCTGCGAATTGACACGCTGCACTTCCATCAGTTCAGCCGAAGCCTTTGCTATTAGCGATGAGTAGATCACTCAGTGCCGGTTGTCCTGTATAGGGCGCGTCTAATCCTTATCCGCCACTGTGATAGTTATGGTTCTGCTTTATGCCCTCGATCAGGAGCTTTCTTTACGATCAGGAATTTCATGGGTTATCAGGGTGGAACGGAGAAAAGAGTGTGGAACGGGCAGGAGGGTATTGACCTTATCAGCCATATTTCAAAGAGGGAGAGTGATAAGCATTGCAAAGGAAAACGATCAGGCTGTCAGGTGTGTAATGGTGCCATGGAGGATATTATGAAACATGTGTGGAGCTAGCTGACAGCGTGATAAGTGAGAGAAAAGAAAGGAGCAATATGTACGCAACAGTACGTCGTTACGAGGGTGTGGCCGATCCGAGAGAGGTAGCGCGGCAGGTGAATGAGGGCTTTGTGCCGCTCATCAGCCAGATCCCCGGGTTCCAGGCTTACTACTGGATCGACGCCAGCGACAGCGTAATGGTGTCAACCAGCATTTTCGAAAACCAGGCCAGCGCGGAGGAATCCAATCGGCAAGCTGCGAACTGGGTCCGGCAGAATATCGCCACCTTGCTCCCGAACCCACCACAGATCACCGCCGGTGAAGTTGTCGCACAGAAGACGAAATAGGCCTAGACAAACAGAACGAATGAGTCCCTACGTTCTTCGCCTCCACAAAAGTGGGGCCACCCCAGTACCTCAGTAGTTGAGGTATAATAGTAGCTAGATGCTTCTCTGACGGAGCGTATCCCCAGGCGGGGGCGCTCCGTCAGGATTCTTCGCTCGCAGCACATGATGTGGCATGACTTTCTCTTTTTCTGATGCAACGAAAGGCTCTTTCATGGAGACTCCAGTGTTCTGGCAGCGACCAGACCTCTCTTTTCCCCTTCGCTCGATACCATTGAGGCACAGGTAATCCCCATCCTTCTTCGCCCCACCTATTGGAAGGATACGTTACCTGACAAGCTCCAGGTTCTCCCGCGAGGAGAAAAACCTGTCAGCACATGGCGCAATCGCGCCGCCCTCCCTTTTGATTACTCATCTCCACAGAGTATAAATGCAGTTCCCCATGATGTATACCATCGGTGCTACGATCACCAATGCAAGAAAGAACACTTCGTTACTTTCTTGTAGGAAGTTATGGTTGCGTTGTGATCGATTTGAGCGATCTCGCAGCTATATTTTCCTCATATGAAGAGTTTCACCTATCTTTAAAGCAGATTGTCAGTGTATGTTTACTCCTCGTATCTTTCTTATGTTAAGTATGCTCCAATGTTCCCTTAGCGAAAAGTGGTTGAGTTCCCATTGATCGTCACATCTTGAAGATTTTTGAGAGGTACGCACATGGCTGATACGCGAGATAGAGCAAGCAGTGAAACTCATTTTCACGGCCCGGTGAGAGGTCCGATACATACAGGTACAGGCGCACAAATAAATATAGAGAATAGTATGAGTCGGATCGCAGAAGATGCCATTCTCGGTTATGAAAACTCCGCCGCTATCGACGTGGGTGTAAATACACAGGGTGAAGCTGTACGCGTTGAGCCTGCAACATCGAAGGTCGTAGGAAAATCGCCACAGCGAATGGCACTCGAACACATCGCTAGCTCAACCAGTGAAGACGTAAAGCGGCTAACCCTCATCTATAAACAGGCTTGTGATCAATCCAGACAGTGGACAATCTCCAGTTTGATCGCGGCTCTACTCGGGCTGCTCATCCTCCTGGGCGGGATCATCGCGATGTTTGTAGGATACACGCCTGCTGGTGTCGTTACCTCCGCAGTAGGCATGATCTCTGAAATTTCTGCCACTCTGTTTTTTCGTCAGCTCACAAAAGTGAATGAGCGAGTAGATGCAATTCGTGTACAACTGCACAAAGCTGAAGTAGATACAAAGAACAACGGATTGTATAGCAACGCTGAAGATTGATAAAGAGGCGTAAAAGCATCTCATTGAAACGACCGTCTTACAAATGCTTGGCTTATCCAGCAAAGGACAAGAGATAGCTTCAAAAGCTCCACCTAGCGCTTAAAGAGCAGAAGGATACTTATCAAAGCAAGAAGAGCTGACATTGCAAAGTACATCGACATTTCTGCATTTACAAATTTAGCAGTAAGAGGAGGCTGAGAGCATGTTAAAAACCAGTGAAACCCATTTTGAGGCAGGGGTACAGGGATCTATCCATACAGGAGATGGCCCACAGTACAATTTACAGATAACAGACTGGAATAAACTCCTTCTGCTCCTCAAGAGTAGTGCTCCTGACGAATACAAAATGATGCACAGATTCATTGATGAATTGCGTGAAATTAACCGTTGTCAGGAAAAAGTCAAAGAGCTGAAAGACATTCATAATCTGTTGCATGTCTTAGAAACAGCAATTAACACGTTTGAAAAATCACTCAGTGTAAGCATACAGTATAGTAGTCCTCTAGGGGGCCCCGTCGTTCAACAAATTTGGAAGCCGGTAGTAGAAGAGGCTAAAAATTTAGATAGTTTTTCAAAAGACGTAAAGTATTTATCTCCACCTTTTCAGTGGTTAGAGGTTATTCAACTTGAAAGCGATTTACAGGACAGCTTAGATGAGCTAAACGACAATAGAGCAATTTCTAATCTGGCAAAGGAGCTTCTTGAAACATGCCATAAATACCTGTTTATAATTGACAACAAGTTAAAGGGAGAAGTTGATCATTTGAAGAATGTTTCCTATTATCTTTTAAGGAGTATTTGTGATGATCCAGCCCTCACTTAAAACATTTCAAGAACAGCATGGAGCATTGCTTGACAAAAGTGCAGAAATGAATAAAGCTGACATTCCACAGGTGATGGCATTTGTGGAGAGCGTTGCTAAAGCTGGGAGCATCACCAAAGATGCAGACCAGCGTTCTTTCCTACGTTCAGTAATACGTTACTGGACAAGCTTTATAAACGACAAAACAGGAGAATTTCCGGCCATTCGGCTACAGCCCTTCGACGTATCCCTGAAAGAATCGGAGCAGCTAGCTGTAGAAAATCATTCTTCATTCCCGGGCGCTATACCGGCTATCTGGAACATCCCATATCCACAGAATCGGTTCTTCACTGGTCGTGGCGAATTGCTGACTCGTCTTGCCGCGGCACTCAAAACAGGCCTGGAGGCAGCGCCTTCCCAACCACAGGCAATTAGTGGATTAGGGGGCATTGGCAAAACGCAACTCGCCGTTGAGTATGCCTATCAGCACCGTCAGGATTATCAGGCTGTTCTCTGGGCGTCGGCGAATACTCGCGAATCGCTTGTGGCAGGGTATATTTCCATCGCTGACTTGCTGGGTCTACCAGAGAGGAAAGAGAAGGATCAAACTCTTATTCTCAAAGCAGTCAAAACCTGGCTACAAACTCACCACTCCTGGTTGCTTATTCTGGATAATGCTGATGATCTCGCATTAGCGTATGAGTTTGTGCCCACGATTTTCGACGGACACATCCTCCTGACCACGCGTGCTCAGGCGATAGGTACACGGGCTGACTATATTGAGGTAGAGACGATGCCCCCGGAGGTTGGTACCTTATTCCTGCTTCGTCGCGCCAAGTTCATTGCACCTGATGCACAGCTTACCGACGCTGCCCCTTCCGATGTTATCACCGCCAGAGAGATCGTCGAGGAACTGGGCGGCTTGCCACTGGCAATCGATCAGGCTGGAGCATATATTGAAGAAACACAATCCAGTCTGATCAACTATCAGCAACACTATCACAAACAGCAAGATAAACTCCTTGAGCGTCGAGGCATTCAGGCCACAGCTCACCCTGAGGCAGTTGCTACAACCTGGTCCCTCTCTTTCGAGAAGGTAGAACAATGGAATTTGGCGGCAACGGATCTGTTACGTGTCTGTGCATTTCTGGCATCCTACGCCATACCCGAAGAAATAATCATAAAAGGTGCGAAGTATCTGGGTCCACAGCTAAAACATTTAGCCGAAGATCCAACGATCCTGGACGAGGCTATTGCTGTTCTGGGAGCATACTCGCTCCTACGCAGGCACACAGAGGAGAGGACGCTTGCTATCCATCGCTTAGTCCAGATCGTACTCAAAGATACCATGGATGAGCAGACGCAGTACATGTGGATAGAGAGAGCGATATTGGCGGTCAACGAGACATTCCCAGACGTGAATTTCACCACCTGGCCTCTCTGTGAACGCTGTCTGCCTCATGCATTAGTTTGTGCTGACCTCATCAAGCAGAAACACATAACGCTTCCCGAGGCATCGCGCCTGCTCAATCAGGCAGGGGAGTATTTGTATGGTCGTGCGCGTTATGCGGAGGCGGAGTCGCTATGTGAGCAGGCTCTGGCAATCCGCGAGCAGACATTGGGACCAGAGCATCCTGACACAGCGACCAGCCTGAATAATCTGGCCAGATTCTATCATGCGCAGGGAAGGTATACGGAAGCTGAACCTTTGTATGTCCGTGCTCTCTCCATCCGCGAGAAGGCATTGGGGCCGGAACATCCCAATACAGCAACCAGCCTGAACAATCTGGCAAAACTCTATCAAGCCCAGGGGAAGTATACAGAAGCTGAACCCCTGTATAAACGCGCGCTGGCAATTGATGAGAAAGCATACGGGCCAGCATATTCCAACATCGCTACTGACCTTAACGGTCTGGCGAGACTCTACTGGGATCAGGGAAGGTATGCGGAAGCTGAACCTTTGTATGTCCGTGCGCTCTCCATTCGCGAGCAGACATTGGGACCGGAACATCCCAACACAGCAACCAGCCTGAACAATCTGGCGAGCCTCTACAGTGATCAGGGGAAGTATGTGGAAGCGGAACCTTTGTATGTCCGTGCTCTCTCCATTCGCGAACAGACGCTAGGAGCGGAGCATCCTGACACGGCCGCGAGCCTGCACAACCTGGCATTGCTTTACGATGCTCAAGGAAAGTATACAGAAGCTGAACCCTTGTATAAACGCGCGCTGGCGATTGATGAGAAAGTGTACGGGCCAGAGCATCCCAACATCGCCACCGACCTTAACGGTCTGGCAGGGCTCTACTGGGATCTGGGGAGATATACGGAGGTGGAACCTTTGTATAAACGTGCTCTCTCCATTCGCGAAGAACAGTTAGGAGCTACCCATCCCTCCACGGCGACCAGCCTGAACAATCTGACGAACCTTTACAATGATCAGGGGAAGTATGCGGAAGCTGAACCGTTATTGGTACGTGCACTCTCCATTCGAGAGGAGCAATTGGGAGCGATGCATCCCGACACGGCAACCAGCCTGAACAATCTGGCGCAGCTTTATGATG
>DATJHM010000015.1:0-18290 GCA_035493895.1 Ktedonobacteraceae bacterium | reverse complement strand
AAACGCTTGACAACTCTTTTTCTTTCCGCTTATAATTGACTTAATAAATCAACTAAGTCATAGTCAATACTTGAAATGGCACAGGCGGAAGCAGGTTTGTCATGCGTCAACGTATCTGGCAGCCCACACGAGGGGTTGCATCCCAATATAGTTCCGTGCTACGACGGACCGTCACATTCGCAACGCACTGCACTGCGAGTACGCAGTGTGCTTCAGTGGATTCTTTCTTTGCTTCGGTGCATCGTTTCCTCCAGCAATGCTCCTACCACTATACCTACCCCTGTTGTCGCGCACTTTTGTCTGCCTCTTTCTAAGCGGTCGATCCCTTTTGCTCCGTAATTTTCCCTGTCTCTCTCTTTTCTTTTTGCAGGAAGCAACGCGTTTTCTGTACTTTGTGCGTGTGGCTACACATCACGACATAAAAATATAGTGCTGTGATTGTTCATCGCAGCGTTTGTGAGGTATCGTACTATGTCTCAAAAGCAACCTGACAGTTATCATTCTCTTATCGCAGATCTCTCGCTTGATAGTAGCGAAGAGAGTGCATCTGACCTGACCGTTCTGACGCATCTGGCGAATGTGGTCGCGGGCGTGACGGCTGATATTGCGCGTCAGCTGGAGGTAATTTACCCCTTCTTTGTCTATCGTGAAGCGAGCTATCATGCGTACCATCGTATTGTCATCTACGCTCATCCCTCATCAGACGAGCAGGATGTACCTTTCGTCGGTTTCGTGAGTCGGCGGCGGACGCAGCTCGATCCTGAGATTGTGCAGCAGGTGAGTGACATTGACAGGATACTGGTTATGGAGTTGGCAGCGCATGGCAATCTCCTGAATTATTCGTCCATGCAACTTCATGATGGGAACTGGTTCAATCTCGTGCAGTTTGCCCGGCCCGATGGCCAGGAAGCGGTACCGGCAACGAAGACGCATCAGCACGCAGCTTATGAACTGGCCCCTCGCTATTATCGCTGGATTCGCCTGCATCATGGCCTCATTCCACGAGGTGATCCGGCAAACGGCCTGCAACTCCATTCGACCAAATACTATACATTCCATGCTTCGACCCCGCGTCCCGATATTCGTGTGCATCACTATCAGCAAGATCTCGTCATGCAGCCGTGATGAGGTCTGTATGTGAGGAGGTGAGTATGACTCCGATCATTTTCGTCATTGACGTGACATTGGTACACGTATCGCCATTTGCTGCGATTCGGCAAATGGATGGTACAATGAGAGAAAGAGAAGGGATATCAACAAAGATCAAGCTAAAGGCGATTCTGGCCCATGTTCTGTGAGCGGTTCAGATGTACGCGTCCAGATTTCAGAGGATAATACCTACTACTTTCCAGATGTGACCGTTTCTTGCGATGTGGCGGATCGAAGACGCGGCAATACCCTGATTCAGTCTGCACGCGTGGTGGGAGAGGTGCTCTCTCCCTCGACAGAGCAATTTGACCGGACAGACAAGATGAAAAAGTATCAGGCATGGCCCACCATCCAGGAAATCGTCCTGATCAACCAATTCGCCCAACATGTCGAGGTTTTTCGGCGAAATAAGCACGACAGTGCCAGCTGGAGTTGTACTGTCTATGGACCAGGGGAGAGGTGGTTGTACTTGAAAGTATTGATGTACACCTTTCGATGGAAGAGATCTACCACGATATTGACTTTAGTGAGCCCCTGATAGAGAAATAGCGAAGCCGTTTCTGACCATTTCGGTGATTTCACCGAAATGGTCGCTCTGCTTCTCACAATTTTTATGCTGGTGCAGACAAACGGCACCTCTACGATGGTTGCTGACGCTCTTTATAGATTGCCAGCGCCTTATTCAAAAATTCCCATTCAGCTTTGCTATAAAGAGGCTGTATCGGGCGCTGCTCCTCGGGCATCTCAGAAAAGTTTTTCCACCATTGTTTGAGCCCATCCTCAATATCGGTATCACCTTTGGTGAATGCGAGCAACAGATCGCTTTGCTGCTTCGCGACCGCCTGAGCCGCGGGACTGCCCGGATCAGCCCCTTCGGCAACCAGACGTTTGAGCTCCGCTGCCAGTTGCGCATATTGCTTATCGACCCTTTGCTGATCCTCCTCCGTCCATGTTCCCCATTGTGCCATTTTCTGCCGTGCCGTCTCCGAATAGGACTGCTCTGAGAGTTTCGCCATTTGTTGCTGCTGTTCTTCAGTAAAGTATTTCTTTACCCACTCTTTATTCTGTTCCATTTGTAGCACCTGGATCACATGGACGATGGCCTCCCAATTCCCATGATTGGTTTGTAAGAGCCTCTCCGTCTCCGTAATGGCCTGAATCACAGTCTCGAGATGTGCGCGTTTTTCCGCCATCAGCTTTTTTTGTAATGCCAGAGCCTCTTGCAGCCGTCCAGGCTCGCGTTGTAAGCAGATTTTGATCTCCTCGAGCGAGAGCCCGAGAAATTTCAGGGCCAGAATTTGCTGTAAGCTCTCAAGATTCTCGTCAGTATAGAGCCGATAGCCGGACTCAGAATACTGCGTGGGCGAGAGCAGGCCAACCTGGTCATAATAGCGGAGCGTTCGTACCGTTACGGCCGCTTTCTGCGCGAACTCCTGCGTGTGATAAAAGCGTTGATCCAAGCGTTCCTCCTTTCTGTTCAGGAGTATAAGGGATGACGTTACGTCATACGCAAGTCTTTTTCCCCTGTATTTGCCCGTAATGATAACATAGAGAGAGATGGTTGGGGTGGCAGGTGAGACTGCGCTTTAACTTGACAAAAAAGTGAATTTTACCGTATAATTGTGCAAAATCCTCACATGTGAGAATCCAGGCGCATTGTCTCCAAATACCTTTTTGGTAAAAAACAAGGGGCATTGTATGTCAGCATTTGAACGACAAGGACGAACAGATCATCTGGATTTAGTTCTTCAGGCTATCTCTGTTGCGTACCAGACTGGAGTGCTACATGTGGAACGCGGCAAAGGTGGTGTTCGCGAAGGAGGTGACATCGTAGTTTTTCGTGGCCAGATTGTCAGCGCGACCACTGGCTCACGTCAAGGAGACGAGGCGCTCGAGTGGCTTTTGACCTGGGGAAATTGTCACTATAATTTCCAGGAGAAACCTTCTGGTGAAGTGTTCCCCTCTCCTCCCCCTGCTATTTCTTTTCCCATTACTCCTGTGCCCGATGCACCGGTAACCGCCCCATTGGTGTATTCAAACGAAGTACTTGCACAAAATTTATTGCGTACCTTTAGCAATGGAACTGAGAGCGATATCAGCACATCCCCAAATGTCGGTTATGCTCCATTACCGGCTCATCTTCTTTCTCTGCAACGTCAGCGAGAGCCACAGGAGATTCCCAGACATCCACAGGAGATTTCCAGATTTCCACAGGCAGTATCGGAGCCGCCAATGGTACAGGCACCAATTGCACGAGCCCCTATACGCTTACAGAGTGGCTCGGCCGCTCTGGCTGTGTTGGATCGTTTCAAATTTTCTCGTCTCCACCGCCATGTATTTCTTTTGCTTGACGGCAAACGCACATCTCGTGATCTCGTACGCTTAACAGGACATCCTTTAGACGATGTAGAGCGTCTTATCGCTGATCTGGAGCGTATCGGTCTCGTTCGCTGGGAGCGATTTTAGCAATGAGCAATGTACAATGAGTAATGAGAAATGTCTACTTCATTGAAAGTACGGCGTTGTTATAAGTAGGAAGGAGCGCGTACATATGGAATGTAGAGTAGGCTGTGGAGCTTGTTGTATTGCTCCTTCCATATCATCTGCCATCCCTGGCATGCCTGATGGCAAGCCTGCGGGCGTGCGCTGCGTGCAATTGACGGAGGATAATCGCTGCCTGCTCTTTGGCAAACCCGAACGCCCCGCTATCTGCTCACGTTTGCGCCCATCGGCGGAAATGTGTGGCCATTCAGCTCATGAGGCCCTGATCTATCTTTCCAGATTAGAGCGAGCAACCGCTCCCGCTCACAAAAAACTCCCCTGAAGTTTTTTAAGCTCCAGGGTAAAAAATTCAAGCTGAAAAAAAGAAGTATGATACCGTTGAGAACGCAACGCATCATACTTTTTGTGTGCTCAGGCGGCTGTATCTGCCTGTACCTGTGAAGACTCACGGCTGGCAAGCGCCTTTACCCACTGAGCATGTCCTTCGAGCGTTTCGCCTCTCACCAGCTTATTTGCCAGGTAGAGCCAGCAGAGCGCATTGGGAACCGTCAGGTAATCTTTGTTTGCTAGAGCTTCTGCGGCACTGCTCATGCTGGCATAGATCTGCCCGTCAGTGAGAAGCGTGTAGAGACGTTGCGCAACCTCGGTCGTATCGCCGACTTCGACCAGATGACCATTGATACCATCCTGAATCTGTAATGGTATGCCTCCGACGCGATAAGCGATCACTGGTTTGCCCTTTAACAGCGCCTCGGTCACTTTCACCTCAAAGCCTTCTTTGGTCGATAGCTGTAGGACGACCTTGCTCTTACGCAGCATCGTGTTCAATATCTGGTCACGATGAGGCAGGCGCGCGACCTTGATATCGTTGGCAAAATGTACATAGGGCTCGGATGCCAGGATTTGCAGAATATGATTGTAGATTGGTACGCCATCAGGATCATCAACTGAGCCGTTCCCTGTAATGATCAATTGTGGGATCTCCTGATGTTGCTCTTCCAGAAGATGGCGTAGCTGACGATAGGCGTCAAGCACATCGGGAATACCCTTGGATGGATCGAAACGAGCCACCTGTACGATATAAGGACGTGTCTGGTCCAGAGGCGTCTGACCCTCGCGGATCAGGTGCTCGTTGAAGAGCTCCAGGTAACGAGCCATCTGTTGCTCGCTCAGCGCCTTATTTAAGCCATCGAGAGGATCAGTGGTCGCTGGCATGTACAGAATTTTTTCAGCCGGGACCACATCAGGAATAAAGATGCTCATGGGATGGCTGATAAAGTAATCCGCGTCTTTCATGTAGTTCCAGAGGTAGCTCCAGGTGGTATGCTGGGGCGTCTCGGGCTGATTGGCCAGGCTGGCCATGACCTGAATGTGCGAGCGGTACAGGACTTTCACCGCCGGATTGATCTCCTTGATGAAGGGAATTAAGCCACTGGGTTGCGGATCGTCGATAACAACCACGTCGGAATCGCGTAGAACGGGCTCGAGCATGGCGGCGTTCTCACGGGTCCAGTTCTCGAAAACTTCCCGGTCATTCGCAGTTAATACGACGTCGGGAGCAGCCACGGCCTGTAGGACATTGTGAAATTTGGTCTTGGTAATATCAAAGGCCTCTTTTTGGGGCTGCAAAACGTACCAGTGCGCGTCAACTCCAAGCAAGCGCATCAGGCGGATCAAGGCATGGCGCATCAGCGCGACGCCACCGCCACGAGGAGTTGCGTTGAGAAAGATGATCCGTTTGCCCTGGAATGCTTCTGCCAGATTGCTGAGCAACGCGAAATCATCATGGGTCGCATCGCGACGATAGTCGTCTAATGAGACCAACTCTGCGGGAATTACTTCTCGCTCTGCGCTGATGACTGGATAAACGATGTTTTCTTCATCGAAGAAGGTTGCGAGCTTTCGTACCTGCTCGGCAAGATCTTGCTGGCTCAACGGATCTTGCTGGCGAAGTGGATAGGGCACAATGTCCTCTTGTAACCAGAGGCGGGAAAAGAGATTTGCCAGACGCGCATCTTCCTGATAGGTTGCGGCTATTACCTGAAGATGCTCTTGCTGCATGAGCTCCTGCAAATTTTGTATGATGGAGAGGACCTCATCTGTCAGGTCTTCTGCTGCTGCCAATTCGTAGGTCATGTGTGAAATCTGGTCTTGCTGCAAGAGAGCTACGTTGAGTTTTTGATCAGATTGAAGTTGTATGCCGATATAGACCGGATTGAGTAATGAGGTCTGATCGATCAAAGATGTAACAGTAGTGCATACTAAGGTGTCTGTTTGCATAGCAACCCCGACATTTTCTCTATCATATATGTATTGCATATATGTGCAAAAGTTAAAAAGAATAAATCCCGCTTCTCCATGCCTCTACCCCCTGAACCATCCAGACAATAGTGACAGATTGAGAATTATGAATGCATAGAATTAGAATATAGTGATATTGGTTACATAATCAAGACGGCTACAAAATCCTTTTTTCGCGATCTCCTTTTTCTCTTTGTATACTATATCATTTCTTTCGGAGCTGTTCAAGGGTATCTTGCCGTGTTTATCGCTGTCAAGGAGCTTGTGATGCGACTGTGAGTGTGTAGTATTTGTTGATATGCATGAGTTTATACTGGTACTTTTTTCCTTATCTCCTTCCATTTTTCTGTGTTGAAAAGAGGAAAACAGGAGCAAAAGAAAGCCTGTGACGGGCTCCTGTTCCCACTGACCGGATGACCAGGGAAGCGGCTATCATCGATATTTGCGCAGGTGACATTTATCGATAAGCTCATGTTTTCCCAGACTATGCAGATATAATTGTCCCTCTTGCTGCTGATAGAGCAGGCGATGGGTGTTGCTGATATAGCATTCCCAGACGATGCCTCTCAGGCGCCGTAATCGATGAACTTTTAGCGAGGGATGGCGAGGATTGTTCGTAAGCAATTCTACTTTGGTTTTGACCACACGCTGCATTTGTGGAGAAAGTGTTCTCCAGTCGCGGATGAATTTGTCTGTTGGTGTGACCTGGGTTCCGAAATCGATAAAATCCCGCTCGTCTTTCACTTTACCCCCTTTTATAGCTAACACTTTTCGCTGTGCTCGATAACTGCTGATGCGTTTCTTGCGATCTGCTGACGCCAATAACTGTTAGCTACTTTACCTTATCTTTACCCATTGCTTCAAATAAGCACAATCTGTCTAGGAGTATTTCCTGCCATACCACAAAGCTACCAGTTTTGCATGTACGAAGAAAAAGGTCAAAATGGTGGATAAAAAGTGCTATTTATCGTATTATACCATAAAAGATAATAAAAAAGGTATAAAAATTGTTGAGATAAAATCCTCTTCTCGTAACCGCGCAAATAAACCGTATCTCATAGGCTCGCTCGGTCGCTCGAAGAACATGCGATATGAACCGGAGGGGCAGACCTCTCCGGTTCATATCGCATAGGGCTTTTATACTGTGCGTTTGCGCAGGATCTCTTCGGTTGAGCCGAAAAAGGTGGTGGGCTGAACTCTGATCGCTGCTCCCATCGGGCAGGCCTGGACGCAGGCCTGATCGCCGTATCCTGCGCAAAGATCGCATTTGATGGCGATCTTTTTGCGCATCGACTCCACGGCATCCATCGGCTGTCTTTTCTCCAATGGGCCTGAGGCAACATTGGCAGTGCCGTTGACCATCGGTAAGGTTTTACGCGCTCGCTCTTTGATGGGACTCTTCTGGAAGAAAGAGCTAAAACGTTGCCACGAGCCCGGCTGCGCTGCTCCCAGGGGAATTTCGACCCGCTCCTCGTCAATATTCACGATAGAGATAGCTCCATAGGGACAGCGTTCGGCACAGATGCCGCAGCCGATGCAGCTTTCGGTAATGTAGACCTCACCATTGGGATGACGGGCGATTCCGGCCCGGCTGCAAAGCATACACACAGGGTCCTGACATTGACGGCAGGCCGTGGCGATGCTGATATTGTCGACGATCATTCCCTTGCGGTTCATCCGCGAATGGCCGTGTCTTCGCTCGCATGCCTCTTCACATTCATTGCAATGAATGCACTTGTCCAGATCAATAACCAGAACTTCCGTGCCCTCGACGACGCCATCGCTCACCAGCGAATGGAGCCCCTCATGTGCTTGTGGGGCAGGCGCGACGGTCTCCGTCAGGAGGCGCGTTGTGGCCGGAACGGAGAGGGTGCTCTGGATGGTCTCGCTGCTCTCGATGTAGGAGCGCAGGCGTGAACGGAAACGTTGATCGGCCTCGGGATATCTCTGGAAGAGGGCTAGCAGGGCAATGCGCGGTACTTCTGCAACACGCGTGCGGTTGATGGCTGTTACCGTGACCGCGCGCCCATCGCCCAGGAGATCCAGGCCACCTGCGAAGTAGTCGCCGCCCTGGCGATACGCAATGACGCGCTCGTTGCTGCGATCTCGCCCGGTCCCTGCCGTGGTCAGGCGGGCGACTTTGACGAATCCTTCCAGTATGATGTGCAGTGTCTCGCGTGCTGGCTGCACATCGCGGCCCTTCTCGGCGAAGAGCCGCTCATCTCGCTCGTACTGCTTGATCTGGGTTTGCGCGGCGAGCGAATGCAGATCTGCATCTGCGATCCCCTGGAACAGAGACATGCGCTGTAGAATTCCTTCGATAGAGTGAGCGTTGTTCATGCGCTCGAAGAATTGGCGCGCCTGGGGCACCAGCTCCATCAGGCGCTGCATGACCTGTTCGGGCACCTCCAGGATCAGGGCCGGAGCCATCGCCTGGACGGAGGTGGGGTAGGGCTGGCCTGTGAGCATGCTATAATCGCCGATGTATTCACCCCGGTTGAGAACAGCAAGCTGAAGTGGTTTCCCCTCATTGTCAGTCGAGATCGAGAAATAGCCGTCCAGCACAAAGTACAGGTCTCGTCCATATTCGCCCTCGTGAATGATGGTCTCGCCAGGAGCGCATATCCGCAGTTGCGAGGAGGCGAGCAGGTGGAGCTGATAGAGCTCGGGCACAATCGCTGTGTTTTCGAAAAGCGCCTGCTCCTGCATACGCTCGAAGATCTGCTCCAGCGCCCAGCCGGAAGGCACCTGCTCGTGGAGCCGTTCGTAGGCAATGGGTTGTTCCCACGAGGTTCCCAGTCGCTGCTTCAATGAGAGCATCAGCAGATCTCTATGGTTATCCACCGGGCAGACCGGGACACATGAGCCGCACATGATGCATTCGTGCGTGAAACGCTCGACATTGGGCTTGATCTGATCGCTGATCGTCGCCTGGTTGAGATCGGCAATAAAAACCTTCGCTGAGCTCGGCAAGGGACAGGCGGTCATACAGCGATCACAGCCAATGCACATGTCAATTTCGACGCGTACCTGTTTCTGGCTGTATGGTTGCACTTTCTGGCGATGGGTGAGGTTGACCTGATTGGTCAGCTCGGGCGTATGGGTGGTGAGGAGACGGGTTGTTGAGAGCTGTCGCGTCGGCTCCGGGGCTGGCTCAATGAAAGCGGCACGCGCGGCTGCTGAGAACGCGCAGTAGAGCAGGGTATTGCCGATGACAATGCGGTCGCCATCGTTTAATCTCTGCACGCCCTGAATCTTTTCTTTATTCACGACCACACCGTTGCTGCTATTCAGATCGTGAATGAAGTATTCGTTGCGCATGTAGAGGATTTCGGCATGCCTGCGCGAGGTCGCTGTATCGTCTAATGTCAGATGATTCTCCTGATCTCGTCCAATCGTCAGGCGTTTGCTTTGCGCCGAGGCACTTTCCAGCGGAATTGCACGCGGCTCCGTCTGTGAGGAGAGCAATAACAGGCAGGGCTGATCTTCAGGAATGGTTGTGCTGATTGCTGCAAGTTGCCTGGTTGCATTTGCCGGACCCGCAGCGCTCTGGGAGATGCTGGACAGCATGACGGTCGAACCCATGGCCGCAGCGCTTTTCTTGCGGGGACGGCGCTCAAGGCGGAACTGGGCATCGCCGAGGCGTATCACGTCCCGAAATTTGAGCACGACCGGCTGACTCGGCGTGAGGCGTTTTGCATTGACATAAGTGCCATTTGAGCTGCCCATATCACAAAGATAATACTGCCCGCTATACCAGGCGATTTCGGCATGTCGGCGCGATATAGAATTATGGTCAATATACACGGAAGAGCCGAGCTGTCGCCCCATCGTGTTGGTCTGTTGGGCGAGCCGGGTTTCGTTGAGCACAAGAGAAACCTGGGGATGAGGAATCGGCACGAGGACGGCATCGTATTCGCCCCCATCCTGGTCGGACAGATTCTCGTCGCCAGCCTCTGCATATTGGCTATCAAGCCAGCCCATGAGGTCGAAATCTGGCGTAAAGATGCGGTCGGCGACAGGACTCAGGTCAATTTTCTGATCAATAGCCCGCTTGAGTGCTATGCCATCGCGTCGGTCTCCTAAGAGAGCTGCGCCAACGGGGATGCCATTTCTCAGGAGTAGCTTGCGGTAGTTGCGTGGGCGTGGCTCGGCTACTATTTCCTGATAGGAGGCATCAGGCGGATAGGCAGGTAGCGGCGAGATACCAAGCGAAACAAAGTCCAGGCCATGAAGAAAGGTCGCATTATAAAAGATCTCTTCTTCAATCTGATCTGGTCGACCAGCCATATTCAGTGCTGCGGCACGTGCCTGCTGAATGGCCGGATACCACTGGCCGAGGACGCGTTTGCGCCCGGAATACGCATCAGCGACCTCGATGACATCACCGGCTGCGTAGATGTCGGGCATGTTTGTTTGCATGAGACTATCAACCAGAATGCCCCGCTCGCAGGCAATGCCGCTGGCCTGTACAAAGTCAATGATGGGCTCGATGCCGATCGCGATTAACACGAGCTGGCAGGAGATTCGCGCGCCCTTTGTTGTGATCACTTCGGTGACCCGGCCGTTTTTCCCGACGATCTCCTGGACATTTTCTTCAAGGCGCACCTCAATCCCTGAGCGCCTCTCTTCCTGAAGCACAAGATCAGAAGCGGTCTGGTCCAGTACTTCTGACCAGAGGAGACGATTGCGCACGAAATGGGTAACCTGGAAGCCGCTATGATTCAGGGTCTCGGCGCTCTCCAGTGCCAGCGTTCCACTACCACAGATGACCACCCGTGAGGTCTGTTCCAGTCGTTGCAAGATCTCCTGGTAATCGGCAACCGTGCGTAACGTTTTGACGCCCTGTAGCTCTGTTCCGGGACAGGCGAGCAGGCGGGGGAGCGCTCCATGTGCCAGCAGCAGTTTGGAATAGCCAATCTGCTGCTGGTTATGGAGCTGGACAATATGTTGCTGTGGGTCGATCGCCTGCACTCTTCCCGGTACGAAACGGACCCGCTGCTCCTGGTAAAAGGTAGTAGGGCGTGCCCAGAGTTTCTCTTCTGGCATATGCCCGGCCAGATAGTCTTTGAGGGCGGGACGATAATACGCAGGAAATGGATCGTCGGCTACGATGGTAATGTTCGAAGAAGGATCTTCGGCACGAAGAATTTCAGCGGCAGTTATTCCTGTTATACCGTTTCCCACAATGAGATAGGATGGTGGCATCACTTTTTACTCCTTGCACAACATGTCTGACTCTCATCCCGCAACCAGGTATGCAGCGCTTGCGACTGATTGGCCTGTTTTTAGCTTCTATGATATAGGATGAATAGCGGTAGTAGTTACTCCATACTATTGCGCAAAGATTAAAACTAGCCAGTGTTCATACATAGCGTAGTACTCTTGTACTGTTGTTGCCGGTACTTCCGTGCAAGCGCAATTCTGCTTTCCATAAGAATATTATTTTTGCAGGTATGATTGATTACCGTAATTCTTAACCACAGCAAAAATGTAAAATAGCACAGACTGATGTGATTTATTTGTGATAGAAATACCATTTTTTGAGATAACACTCTGATTACTATGTCTTATATTATCAACGTATTATGAAGTATTTTGTACTTATACTTGAGAATGTAGGTCGGCCAGGTAGGGTAAGGTGCTATCAGATCAGGCACCCCGGATGTGTAGAGCTGTTTGGTTTCAGTGGAAAGGGACAAGATTATGCAATCATTACAGTCAGTAGCAGGTCGTAGTCAGCGACAGGGGTTATTGTTTCGTGGTGTGATTGCGATTCTTTTTGGCATTCTGGCTATTGTCTGGCCAGGAATTACGCTTGCCATTTTGATATTGTTGTTTGGCGCGTATGCAATCATTGATGGAATCTTCGATATTGTTGCGGCTGCCAGAGGGAGCGCGTTCCAGTCGCGAGAGTTGCTACTGGTTGAGGGTATTGTCAGTGTGGTCGCAGGTGTGATTGCGTTTGTCTGGCCGGGGATTACCGCATTGATTTTCCTCTATCTGCTTGCGGCATGGGCCGTTGTCACTGGTGTGATGGAAATAGTCGCGGCGTTCTCACCTGCCAGAGATGTTTCTGCGACCCGAGAGCCTTCGGGAAATGATTGGTGGCTGGCGCTGGCTGGTGTGGCCTCGATCATTTTCGGTGTGCTTATTGCCTTGCAGCCACGCTTCGGTCTGCTAAGCGTGATCTGGATCATCGGCATTTATGCGCTCATTTTCGGTATTCTGTTTGTTGTTCGTTTCTTTCAATCTCGCTCCCTGGCGCAAACGACGAGGGACGTGCAACATCCAGGCTCACGCCTGGCTTGAACCTGGATCTTGCACGATTGTTGAGCTAACGCGCGAGAAGAGTGTGCATGCAAAAAAGTCCCCGTTCTTTGCAGAACAGGGACTTTTTTGAACCTATCGAAAATTTCATTGAAAAAAATGAATGTTACGCGTTCATTGCAGCTATGGCTTCTTCGCCTAAGACTTTATTCAGGGTAGCCCGTTTGATACGGTACGCCTGGCGCTCGTTTACATGGGGCAGCACTACCGCTTCTAATACACCCTGCTTCACCCAACGACGTACTGTCGTATTGTCAACACGCAGAATACGGGCTACTTCCGATACAGTCAATAGTTCGTTCATTTAAAAGAAACTCCTTTTTTGGGATAGAATATGGAACACCATATATTATTATACAGTACGTTACTCTTCATGGGCATCAGGCAAAAGCTCCATAAAAGAACTGCATGGGATGTCCTTGTGTACACATTGTATAACAATCGTCGTTACTTGTAAAGGAAATTGTCAGAAGTGTGAGTATGAACAGAGGATGACAGCAGTACTGGCCTTACACAACAGCGACAGTAGTGAACTGGTGAAGCCACTTGTAAAGCTGTTTTTCGCTCGCTGTCGCAGGCAAAGAATTTTTACAAGAAGGGCAGAAATCAAGTCTCAGGATGTAGCTCTATAGTATCCCTTTGACACAGAAAAATACGCTCTCAACCCCTATGAAAAACGTAGAACCATCAAAAAAAAGACCCGAAAGGACTATTCCCTTCCCTCTATCCCCCACAAGTCCTATTTGTTGACGTTCTCTCTTGACTTGTAATTCATGCAATGTATACACTAAGTGATTGAAGGGGTTTTATGCTCTGCCTGATGTAGAATGTGGACGTAATTATGAGCAATGTGGGGGGATTTATGAGTACACAAACTTTCTCGTTGGATCAGCTCGTTGGTAAAAATTTGCAAGGGTATGTCATTCAGCAGTTACTCAGGTTGAGTAAACTGAATGCAGTATATATGGCACAACAGGAGGCACTGCTCACAGTACTTTTGACGGTGTTTCTCTTGCCTGCCGATCTGTCGGCAGAGGGTCTGGCCCGTTTCCGTTGGCGTTTTATGGAGACTGCCGGTAAGCTGGCCGTGCTTGATCATCCTCACATTTTGCCGTTGTATGCCTATGGTGAGGAGTATGGCTACCCTTATCTCATCACTCCCTCTCCGGCGTCTACCACCAGATCACTGGCTCATCTCTTACGACAACAGGGTCCTTTTCCTCCTGAGCAGACGCTGGAGCTTCTTCAGCAGATTGCCGCAGCTCTGGATTATGCCCGTCTGCAAGGTGTGGTCCATGGCTCTCTAGAGTCTACGCATATTTTGCTTGATCACGCGCAGAATATACAGCTCACTAACTTTGGCCTGATGCATATGCTCTCGCTACACGATATTGAGGAAGATGGGCGACCCTATGCGCATCTGTTCAGTCTGGCCGGAAGCTTTCTTGGCGCTCCCGAGTATATGGCCCCTGAGGTGGTTGAGGGGACGCCGCCCGATGAACGCTCGGATATCTACGCGCTGGGCGTTTTGCTCTATGAACTGCTGAGTGGCACGCTTCCCTTTACTGGCGAGGATCCGATGGCGATTGCATTTGAGCATATCGATCAATCTATCCCTCCACTGCATACGCTCCCTCTCTCGCTTTCGGGGGCACTGGATCGCGTGATACAGCAATGCCTCGAGCGAGACCCCGCCCTCCGCTTTCAGACTGCCGGTAAACTGGTTGCAGCATTTGAGCAGGCGTTGCGGGGCGGAGAGCAGGTGAAGCTCACCTCCACACAGGCTCAACTTTCTCTTCCCCAAAGCCAGGCTCTCTCGGCGGATGTGGAGCGTCGTGAGCAGACAGGTTCACGGCGAGGGTTACTCTCCGGCGCTCTCGCATGGCAAACGGGCTCGTTATCTTCCACTGACCCTTCTCTGGCTGTGGCTTCTTCCGGCGAGTCTGGTGGCTGGCAGTTGCGGCCGCCGATTATTACGAACCATCTGGCGGCCGTCAAAGCTGTCACTGACGCTCATCCTCCTCTCGGCGAGTATCCTCCCCTGCCTGCTGCCCTGTTGGCGGAGAAGCAGCCGGGGAAAACTCTCTCTTCTTCCTTCTCAATTGCCGATCAGAATACGCTGCCAGGCATTACGCCAGAAGATGAACAACCACGCGGAGCGAGTCCGCTGAGGCAGGCAATGCCATTTGTGCGTGAGCCTGCCATGGAGCAAAAATTTGCTGCTCCCCTGCCTGGATTGCCCACTCCGATGATGGCAAACGTATACAGGCCGCTAACGACGCCAAAAATCTCTACGCCACCACCTGTGCCTGGTGCGGTGGATACGGGACGTCGCAAGACGCTGGCGCTCATGGCGACTGGTGGTGCCGTAACGCTTGGCCTGATTGGTCTGGGTGGGATCAGTCTGGCGCAAATTACCCAGGGGCAACCTGTGCATATCATGGGGGCGGCGGGTGGTCAGACGGATTCTGTCGCGGCCCCGCAGAAGAAAAAGGTCATTGGCCAGAAGCGTCAGCCGCTCAATACTGCGGTAAAATTTACGAATCTCGCCGATCAGCAAGCCAGCCTCTTGATTCATCTTCCCAACGGCAATTTTGTCGCCTACGAGAGCGCCTGTACGCATGAGGCCGTTGCTGTGGTTTACGATACGAAGCGCCATCTGCTCGTCTGTCCCAAACATAATTCAACGTTTGATCCCGCTGCCGGTGGCAAGGCGTTGAACGGACCTGCCACCGCTCCGCTCAAATCGGTCAAGTTGCAGATCAATGCCGATGGCTCGATCAGCACAGCATAATTCATTGTTGCTGTTGCATCTCTATTGGTGGAGCGTCTGGTTTGATTCATAGCTATCGTTCCTCTTCGATGATATGCGCTCATTTTTTATCATGTCGGAGATGATTTCCCTTCATTTACGGATTTTGGTCATCAAAGTTGCGTAATCTGGGGGTCTTTTTGTGCGTATTTCCTCTGTTTTACAAATATGCAGGTTGATAGTCATATTATATTTTGCCGATTTTACTTGAAGATATAGTAGTAAGAGAATGTATACTTCGCACAGAATTGAAAATTTAGGTACTGTTCGAAGGAAAGCTGCTGGAAAAGTGAAATAGATGTTTCCTGTAAAATATATGCTGTGAATATCTGGTGTATTATACCGGTGAAAAATATACTTTACAGGGAAAGAAGAGAAATGGAGGCGTGTTTATGGATCAGAAAGAGGAAAGTAATCTCTCCCTGGATGACAAAAAGAGTCCGCGACGTCAGTTCTTCAAAAAGATGCTGGGCGTTTCAGGGGCCGCCGCTTTGACTACGTTTGCAGGCCTCACCGCGCCCGAGATCGCCAGCGCACATAGTTTGCAGCCGCCGAACGATTTGCCGCTCGTATCAAATCTGGGATTGTTCTATCATCTCTCTCATCCTAGATTTGGCGACCACTTTTATACGACAGATAGAAGTGAGGCGGATAATGCCATCCGGCGCTTCCGCTATGAGGATGAAGGCCCGGCCTGTTACGTTCTTCTCTCCTCGTTTTATGGCACTGTGCCCCTCTATCATCTGCACAACCTGAATACGAGAGATCATTTCTACACAGTCGACACACGCGAGGCAAACAGAGCCGTCTTCCGTCTTGGCTATCAGCGTGAAGGTATCGCCTGTTACGTGTTATCCGATAATCGTATTGTGGCCTTCTCTACCCCATTCTATCGCCTCTATGATCGCCTCGGGGGTCATCATTTCTATACCACCAGCACATCAGAGCGCGATTCGGCTGTGTCGAACGGCTACACTGATGAAGGTGTTGGCTGTTATGTTCTCTAGTCAAGAGCTTCTGCAACAACTCTCCTCATAGCATATTCAGGCCGGTGAAGCATATGTTCACCGGCCTGAATATGCTATTGTTGGTTATGGCTTTTCGGTAAAGGCTGCGGGACAATACTGAGCGAGCGTACATTGTGCGCAGTGTGGCTTGCGCGCCGGGCAGACTGCTCGTCCGTGATAGATCATGCGATGGGCGACATTGAGCCATCCGGTACGCGGAATAAGCTTCATCATGTCCTGCTCGACTTTGACGGGATCTTCGGATTGCGACCAGCCAAAACGTCGGGCTAAGCGGCCGACATGCGTATCGATAATAATCCCGTCGCTGATGCCAAAGGCGTTGCCCAGGATCACATTGGCCGTTTTGCGGGCCACGCCCGGGAGCATGACCATCTCCGCCATACTTTGTGGTACCTCTCCCTGGTGTCGCTGGACGAGCACCTGACAGGCGGCACGAATATTCTTGGCTTTGTTGCGAAAGAAGGTAATCGCTTTGATGTCCTGCTCAAACTCTTCCAGGCTGGCATTGGCATAATCTTCGGCGCTACGGTACTTCTGAAAGAGCGTTTGTGTTACGGCATTGACACGCGCATCGGTACATTGCGCGGCCAGCTGGGTGGCGACGAAAAGTTCGAGGGGCGTGCTAAAATTGAGATCGTAGCGAGCAGTGGGATAGAGATGTGCTAACTCCTCCAGGATGGCGTTTACCTGTTCGGCAGAACGCGGGGCTGCATGCATATGTGCAGGGATGCTCTGTTCCAAGTTGATAGATCCCCCTTCTGTTTGTACGTGGTAACCCTCATGAGAGTCTTGTATACTATTCTTATTCGCCTCTATGGAACTGGTTGCTGCTTCCATTATCACAAAAAAAACGCTTAAAGAAAAGGATATGCTAAGAGACAAGCTCCCCTGGCAAGAACCCATCTGGCCCTTTTTTCTGAGTCGCGGCATCATACTTGCCACAACCTGGTTCAGTCTTGCCATCTTTCCTCCCTCTGGCACAAAAAATGGCTTGAATTGTGCTCAACAGCTAAAAGCTTGCCTGCTTACCTGGAACTACTGGGATCAGCTTTCTTATAGCGATATTGCGCATTATGGCTATCATCTGGCCCAGAGCAGCGTATTTTTTCCCCTCTGGCCGTTCTGCTTACGTCTTCTGGGGAACATGTTCGGTGGGATGGATGAGGCGTATTTTTTCTCCGCTCTCTTGCTGGCAAATCTCCTGTTCTATCTGGCACTGGTGCTTTTCTTCGCGTTGAGCCGGAAAATATTTTCTGCTTCGCTTGCCCGCAAGACGCTATTCTGTCTGGCATTGTATCCCTATACAGTTTTCTTTTTTGCGGGCTATACCGAATCGCTCTTTCTGTTGCTGAGTCTGGCAACGTTTTATTGTCTGCAATTTCGTCATCTTGCGGCCTGGTGGTTAGCTGGCCTGTGTGCGGGACTGGCGGCGCTGACGCGGGTGACGGGCCTGATGCTGCTTGTGCCATTCTGCGTGGTGTTTGTGCAGCGCTATTGCCGGGGAAAACAATGTCAACAAACGAGTTGGGGGCAGAAACTGCTCGCACTGGCCCCGTTGCTCCTGATCCCGTTGGGGGTAGCCTGTTATATGTACTATCTGGGCATTGTCTGGAAGAATCCGCTCCTCTTTGTCGCCGCCGAACGCACAGGCTGGGGACGGCACACCACATTCCCCTGGCTTGGTCTGGTAGAGACCGTCACGGCGCTCCTGACCGGTTATCAGCTTCTCCACAATCTGCTGGACCTGCTTTTTACGCTTTTGCCCCTACTGGTCCTGGCGATCGGCTGGCGACGTCTGCCTATTTCTTATAGCCTCTACGCATTGGCGATGCTGCTTTTCGCGTTGAGCAATCCTTCAATCTCGACGGAGCCATTGACCTCGGCTCCACGCTATCTTCTGACGATCTTTCCCTGCTTTCTTCTGCTGGGTCTCTGGTGTAAGTATCCTCTTTTCGAGCGGCTCTATATCACGCTCGCGTCGATTTTTCTTGTGTTGTTCACGATCTTCTTCGTGCATCACTACTGGCTAGCTTAGCGAGTTATCTGTTTTTCCACCCTTTGGTGGAGCAAACATAACTCTTGCGGCACGTATACTCATGGTGATCTACTTTCCTTTGTCGATTACCCCGTAGCGGCGCTGCTTGCCTGCATCGGGGGCGTCGGCCAGA
>DATJHM010000014.1:0-19633 GCA_035493895.1 Ktedonobacteraceae bacterium | reverse complement strand
GCTTTGCTGGATGTGGTCACTGGCACGGGCACGCTGGTAATGCCTACCCATAGTTCGAACTATACTGATCCCGCAAAGTGGAGCAATCCGCCGGTTCCGCAAACGTGGTGGCCGATACTTTACGAACAGATGCCCGCATTTGATGCATGCATTACGCCAAGCTGGTTTATGGGTCAGGTCGTCGAGACCTTCCGTACATGGCCAGGGGTGCTGCGCAGTTCACACCCGACCGTTTCTTTTGCCGCCTGGGGACACCATGCTCAGGCGATCACGGCGAATCATGCTCTGGATTACGGGCTGGGAGAGCATTCACCGCTGGCTCGTCTCTACGATCTGGACGGGTATGTGCTCTTGCTCGGTGTGAGCTACGAAAGCTGCACGTCGCTGCATCTGGCCGAATATCGCGCGCCCAATCCTCAGCCGCTGACGGAGGGTAGCCCGATTCTGGAACATGGGCAACGCGTCTGGAAAACGTACCAGGATATCGAGCTGGATGCTGATCAATTTCCTGCGATTGGCGCCGCCTTTGAAGAGACGGGGCTGGTGAAAACTGGCAATGTCGGCTCCGCACAGTGCAGATTGCTCCCCCAACGTTCTGCGGTTGAATTTGCAGTGAGATGGCTGACGCATAAAAAAGAGATGTGCATTTGACGTGTGATCCCTGACGGAATTGCCGAGAGCGCAATGAGTTAAGAGAGCCATTGCTGCGAATTTGTGACACGTTACGAGAATTTTTATAAAAAAGCTACACATCCTACACCACTGTGGATGTGATGCGGATCTTGACCCTACATCGAGGCTACACTGCCTCTCTAGCAGGCTACACTGCCTGCATATATGGAGGTCTTGATCCTACATTATGACTGCACGAGAGCTACATTCCCTATTTACGACGCGCTACCAGATTTTTTTGAAAATGCTACACTTCCTACACAACCGTGGATGTGATGCGGATCTTGACCCTACATCGAGGCTGCACTGCCTCTGTCGCAGGCTACACTGCCTGCATTTATGCGGATCTTGTCCTGCATTATGGCTGCACGAGAGCGATATGGGATCGTGAGCACTGAGAGCGCGAAAGAGAAAGGCATTATATTGCTCTTACTTTTTATATTCGACAGGTGGTGAAGTTTCTGAAGGGGGTATGCGAGATTCGATCTGGTGAGTTTGTTAACGTCTGCGAATTTTGCTGGATTGCACGAGTTCGCGGGCACAAGTCCTTACGTCTTTGCAGAGCGACCTGGCCCCTTTGTTGAAGTCTGGGCACGCAAAACGACACGACTACGCGAGGCGATCGAGGCAATTGGTCTGGCAACCGGTGGAGAAGGGGAGCTCGTTTAGCTGATCGCCTGGGAATACCGACATCCCCAACCACCCTGCGTTTCCCGGAAAAATGTCAAACCAATCCACGCTTCTACAGAGAGCGTTCCGTCATCAATGGCAACATGTTTGATTCCTAGCGCACCTATGAGTGCTCTTGCTAAGGTTGTCTTTCCGGAAAAAGGGAATCCGCATAAAATATACAAACACGGCTTTTTCACACCATGCCTCCTCGTTTCATGAGATGAGCAGATCCTATCAGAAGTCGCATAAAAATACACCGTTCCTTTGGCCAATGTGCTTCCCTTGACGGATGCTTTATACTCTCATGTGAGGTGGGTGAGGCTCATCAAATCACTACGAGCAGCAGAACCGTTCTTGAGACAACATTCCTCTCCTCGACTTGCTTCCCCTTTCTATATACCATGTGTTCAAGATGTGGTCGTCTTATGCTTTCAACAAGCGAGCAACACCAGATGCGCAGAAGAGCCTGAGTTTGGCTTTCCAGAAAAGCAAATTTTGCATAAACAAACCCTTCAGAAATCTCACCATCCGCCGAATGTATAGAGTAGAAGCAGTAATGCCCTCTCTCATCTCTCGCGACAACGATGTCGCCTGATAGACAAGGCAGTGTAGCCAGAGTGTAGGGTCAGGACTCCCATCACATCCACATTTGTGTAGGATGTGTAGCATTTTTCAAAAAAATCTGGTAGTGCGTCACAAAACGGATGCGAAATCTCCCCGTCTTAGCTCTCATGACACCTATGTAGCCTCGATGAAGAGGAAATGTAGCCTCAATGGAGAGGATGTGTAGCTTTGATGTAGGATAAGATTCCCATCACATCCGCATTTGTGTAGGAAGTGTAGCATTTTCAAAAAAAATTCTTGTAACGTGTCGCAAACTCATAACAATGCCTGACGCCTATGTACCAGGCATCAGGCGAAGGAATATTACATGGGCAGCGCTTTATGCCTGCCCCGCAGGAATATCCGTACTCTGGACAACGAAAATGGCGAAATCAATAAAATCGTTGGTTCTCGTAAACGTGAAAGAACCGTGCTGAGGATTTATCCACTGCACCGTAAATGTAATCGTTGCTACCAGTTTGCTAATCGCATACTCAACCGGGATCACAATTCTGCTGCGGGTCACCAGCAGATCGCTACTCAAGGTGAGTGACGGAACCATCACATTCGGGAGATCAACAAAATTGATTTGTGCAATCAAGCGGCTGATACCCCGTTGCCGGAAGTCGATATTGCTGGCATTGATGCCGAGATCAAATTGTACCTGTTGCACATCCTGGGTCTGGAATGCCAGATAGCGCCCGAGCGCCTGTTTGGTCAGTGGATTGTCAAGTTTCAGCGTGTGATCAACTACGACAAGAAAACTGGGGTCCGTGTGCTCAGGTGGCAAGGGAAGGGTCGTCGTTTTCTGATTCTCCAGATCAAGATGGAGTGGGCTCACCGTCAATCGGCTACTGGTAGAAGTCGCATAGCGGGTGAGCAAGAGATCTAAGGGCGAGCGATTTGCCAGGACGATCGCCCGTTGCGCCTCGTCGATACTGAATCCGAGATCCTCGGTGCCGCTGGTCGCACTAAAATTGAGAATGGCGGTTGCCTCAATCGGCGTGTTGTAGTAATCGTCGAGCTTGAGGCCGAACTGTCCGGTGAGGTAGGGTTCAGTGCTGGTACTGAGCTGTTTGATAAACAGATTGGCACTGGTAACGGCAAGATTTTCTCCGGGCATTTCCCTGATGACGACTGCCAGCGAGAAGGTGTGCGGCGCAGCCCCGACGGCGTAGGCGCAGGTATTGCTGATGAACGGTGTGAGCAGGGTTTGCGGAACGCTCCTGTCGAGCAGCAGGGGCAATTGTAACTGACAGTCCTGCAAATTTGGTTCGGCCGCGATGTCCCGCGATAACTCTACAAGATCGACCGGATTGATAATCGGACCTAACGCGAAGGCAAACTGAAACAGGCTGCTGCTTGCTACTCCCGGCGTGCTATCGACCAGTGCCTGACAGACGGCCGCGCACCCGGTTGTACTACGCACAATACCATAGCGGGCGGGGATTGCGACAATCGTTCTGCTCAAGATACCCAGAAAGAGTCGGCTGAATGAAGGGTATTTCGCAGCGATGTCGCCGGGCAGATGCAGCTCACTGAATTCCGATTGTCGGACATTAAACCCGCGTAAATCTCCCACGCTCAGGATTGCTCGTGGACCCGTACCGTCATTAATCGTAAACTTGAGCTTATAGGGTGTGGCGGCGAAGGTCTTGCCCGGTTGCAGCTGCATGTCTACATGCGCCGTCTCTTGCGTGTAATGGCCTTGTGTAGACGTTCCTCCTACTGGCAGAGGATGAATGAAAACGGGCTTCTGACGAAAGAAGACGGGACTGGAAACGTTCAAGTCAAACAGCCTGCTCGCATCGATTGGTTGCGCAATTGTGGTGAATGCGCTTACATTGGCGGCCAGCGTTGGCTGGAACTCCACCGCTGAAGTCGTAAGTTGTAACTTGCCGATTCCAGCAGCATTGACGGATGGTTGCCCTGATGATCCCAGTTCCGTGACGCCAGGGTTCTGCGCTAGCGTGAGTTGCTCGGAAGTGTGGTTGATCTCAGTCGTAAGATGCAATCGATCAGGTGGCTCGGGGGGATCGGGTCGAAAGGGATTGACTGGCACGACCGGGATCGTCTGGAGCAGGCTCAAATCGAGTTCGGCTTTTGTCCAGATCTCTGGAGGAATTTTCTTTTTGGGGGTCGGAGACCATCTCCACACTTCATAGAGTCCGGAGAGCGTGATCCAACTCTCCCCCGTGCGTGTCAGATTTTCGTAAGCCGTAATCACCGCAGGGCCAAGGATATTGTTGAAGCTCAAGCGAACCGTTCCATCCGCCAGAAATTGCGCGGAGCCCGGATGCGTATAGAACTGATCCTTGCCCGCAGCATCTTTGTAGCGTGTATTGAAGGTGATGAGCAACTGCTTGAATGGAATCTCGCGAAATGTTGCCGCCGGATGCTGGCCCTGAGCACTGAAGGCATCAGGCGACATGATTTTCTTGACGCTCAAGGTCAAAGATGCAACATTAAAGGGGTCCCCATTCTGACTCACGCCGTTCTGCGTGGCTGCAAACTCAAATGAGGCATCCTGGCCATCAAGCAACTGAAAGGCTGGCAGGTACCAGAAGAGATTGTGATCCTGGCGGTCTTGAAAGTAATTGCCAACCTGCGAATTGACCAGCGGCAAATGTTGTGGATCATCTGGGAACGTACCGATGGGGAACGCAAATATGTCCGGTGGAAAAGGGCGAAATGTCTTCAACGGACGCACTGCGTTCAGTTCCAGAATGTTGTCAACGTGTGCAAAGGTACGGTTTGGCTCGTCTATGTGCATATTCGTAGCCCCGTTCTCTAATGATGAAAGAGGAAAGCATCTACAGGACATCTCTGATGTTGAAACGTCATGCATTGCGGGCTCAGCCGCAACGCATGACCACCATGTGACGCGCTCAAAAAACATCCCTGCGTCCATGGTATTCCTGGTCCCGCCACACTAGGAAGTGGGGTAGTTTCTGATGTAGGTATTGACCGTATTGATCAGCGTCGGTGGGACCTGAGGCAACACGAGCTTGAATGGATTCACATACTTCACGCGACCCGTGGGGAGCGGCACGGTGATCGGTGCAGGGGTGCCATAGGTGGCCGGATCGTCCGTGAAATCTGGACCAACGACCTCGACCTGCAAGTCGTATTGGAACGATGTCTGGCCGATGTACTTGTCGGAGAAGATTTCCCAGAGGATGTTTTTCTGGGTGGCTCTGGTGATCGTGAGCGTATCCTTGCGCCCTCCCAGCATACAGGTAAGCGTTAATGTGATATTGTCTTTCGGCAGAATACGGTCGAGCAGGAACTTGACGAAAATGTAGCCTACCTCCTCGCTGGTAATGACGGGGGCGTGCCGGGTCGTAATTTCCTCCTTGACGTAGGTCGTTCCGCCACTGGCAAGCTCGACGCGAGGATCAGAGCCGTTGAAAACGATCGTCTTGCGGATCTTCACCTGATCGGCGTCCCACTCAGGAACGAGTTTATCCAGGCGCAGGGCGGAGATGTTGATAATGTCGCGCGGATTCTCAGCGCTCCAGAAGGCCAATTCACCATCATGGTTCGTGTCGTGCTGGGCAATCGTGTAATGGAAGCCGTTGGCCTGCGTGCGCAAATTCAGGTGATGGTTGGCATCAACAGGTGTCGAGAAGTCGGGATAGCTCATTTCAATCTGGGCAGAGATGATCGGATCGGCCAGATCGGTGCCGTCAGACGGCTTCTCAGACCAGTTGATGTTGTTGGTCGCGGCGATTTGTATTTTTCTAAAATACTCGCCAATGTCGATGATCGCCAGGTACTTGTTCAGATTGGCAACAATAGCCGGTTGTAAATCATTGAGGTCGCCGGAGACGGTGTTTTCGCGCACAATCGTACTATCAAGCGTGAAATCGTTTGACAGATGGACCCCACGATGTTGATAGTTGAATTTGAGCGAGACGGAGGACCCGCCAAAGAGACTGCTGAAGAATCCCCGATCGGTGGTTGCCGGGGCATCTGGTGTAGGTGTCCAATCGAAGATCTCTTTTTTCACCAGATCAAAAGCCTGTTTACGCATCTCCTCGCATTGCGTCTCGATCATTTTCTTCAAATCGTCGGGGATATTGGCATTATCCATGCGCATAATGGTTTTGATCGCTCCGCTGGTAACGCAGGATTGATAATTTGCGGAGAGCGCCAGGCTATCGATGCCCAGAATGCTTCCAGCTGAGAGGGCGCCCGAGAATTGATTGAAGACCTTATCGACGTCTACGTCTACGTGAATATCGCAGGCGTTAATGTAGAATTGTTGCTTGAGATTATAATGCACCGTGAATGGCGACATCCCGTTTTTCAGGCTACCCGCGATAGCGCCCGCTGCCATCTGGTTGCATGTGACCAGGAACGTACTGATGCCGCTCGAGCCGATGCTACCTTTGCCAGTGCCCTGGGCGCTGATCATAAATGGCACGTTGGGGCCTCCCGCGATCTGTAACGACGGGATTTCAATCGTCACGTTGTTGTCCACGATGGAGACGATGCCGAGCAGCGGATCGAGGTCATTCCGCTCGTAGTTGAAAAAGTTGGCAATGCGCCCGACAGGAGCGGGATGGTCCTTGTTTTTCAGTTTCTGCAGAGCGTGATCGACGACGCTATCAGGGATTGCAAATGTGGTTGAGAAACTACAGAAGCCGCCGCCTGCTTCAGCTGTGCCGCCGGTTGTTGCGGTAATGCCAAGCGTGGTTTCGGACGTCATCAAGCCCTTAAAGATAGTCATACCAAAGTCAAAATCGCTCGGCGCAAATTGCTTTTTTGCCAGGTAGACTCTCTCAGGCAGGAAGTAATATTGTGTCGCCAGACCATTCGCTTTTAAGAGCGGATTATTGGCGTCGGGATAGACCTGAAGGTGATATTGTTTGTTGGTGTCATCATTGACAACAATGAGCACGAAATCTGGACCAAAGACGGGTCCCAGAGCAGTAATTGCTTCGTTTACCATGATAGGTCTCTCCTTATGTAATTGCTGCTTCTGCCTACCTGAAAATGTAGGCGAACTCGGCATCGCTAGAAGGGGCACTGTTGCCTCCTGGTGTGATGACGGTGATAGGGACGTTGCCGCTGCCATCTGGAACAATGACGGTGATCTGCGTATCTGAGTCCACGGTCATGTCGGCTACGGATACATCGCCGAAGCCAACGGAGGATGCATCGTTGAAATGCTCTCCTGTGATGACAACGCTGTCGCCCGGTTGTCCAGTAGAAGGATCGAGCATGGTGATGCTCGGCGGCTCCACGGGCAAGAGCGGCGTGAATGGCGTATTGGCCGCCAGATTGTCCGGGTAGCGGACGACGGAGAAATCGAGATTTTGCAGGACGACTTCAGCCGCATTGCTAAACAGGATATGATCCGCCACGTTGCGCGGTATGATACCAGGGTTGCCGGTTTCCTTCATATGCGATTGGGTGGCGGCAGCATTCCAATCTTTTGCAGCGCAAGCCGTACGAAAATCTCTGAAGCGTTGTATCCCGGCCGGTCCAAGCGCCCATATCAGACTGAAGAGCCCTAACTGGGCATCGGCAGGCCAGTCCTCCAGATCGGCAAACTCGCTAATCTGCTTGAGAAGCGTCTCGTTCTGATCGAGGCTAGTAAGAACGATCTGATCGATAGCGTCTTCGGTGAGTTTGAGAGCGGTCAGCTGATTGAACTTGTCGAGATAATCTTTCGCATGCGTCAGATCTTGTCTGTTCTTCACCGCCTGCCAATCAGTGGCAATCTCGGCCCGGGTGGCGGCTGAACCGTCTAATTTGTGGACAAATGGAAACTTCTGAGCGTCAGGGATAGTATCGATGAGATTGCCTACTCCAACAGTTACCCGCCCATCGATGTCCAGGTACATGTGAGGCACCCGTCCTTCAAAGGGTTGGCTAAATGTGAGAAAGGCACTACGTACGCCTGGATACATGTCGGTTTCCCTTTCTGAAACTTTTGCTACGTTCCGTCCAGTCGACAATGTGGTCATGCTACTCTGAGTACACCTGAGGCTACAGCACAGAAGATCGATGGAAAATGTAACCGAGCAGCCTCTTAGAATGGAAAAGTATATTTATCGTGTTGCACTGTATGTACGACGCAAATATATTTTTTAGGGCATGCATATGAATAGCGCTCTATTCACAGTTTTTTTCTAGCCGTACTTTTTGTTCCGTATTCTGCCCTCTGATCAGGAGACCTTTATCCTTCAGCTTCGGCCTGTTTGAACTGTGAGGTACAACAAAATGAAATGTGTTGATTGAAGAAGAGGGAAAATGAAATAACATGCGTAGGAAAGGAATGGGATGCAGCAGCTGTCAATTTTGCTCGCTTCACGCGTATCCTGACACAGGGTGAAATGGATTTTGTGGGGCGATTTCGTGACTTATAGTATCATTCTTTAAAAAGTAGAAATTATATCGTCAAGAAAAGTGACAGTATACTTTCAAAGAAATTTATAAAAACTTCATCGGATCTTTATAACTTTCTGATAAGTTCTTTATCGGTCATAGGGTATGCTCTGTATAGGCATGAGGGACATCGAGCCTCTCACAAGGATCTCCTCGCAAAAGGAGCCCATAAAGATGCCTCACGCCTTACTCGAAGGGAAACTCGACTGTGAAATTAGGAAGGAATGTTTATGTCTGTTAAATATCGTCTGGTGAGCATTATGGGTATTGCTCTGTTTTGCGCTGTTGCATTCATTGGGCTATCTGCTGAGGCGTTCGCCTCTCCTGTTCATCCTGCAACGAGCCATGTTGCCGCACGAAACTGCCCGTCGAATCTGTCTCCAGGAAATAAGGGTTCTACGGTAAAACAGTTGCAGATAGCCTTGAAGAATCATGGTTTCAAGGATGCTAGAGGACATGCTCTAGTCATCAATGGCAACTATGACGGAAATACGTTGTATGCGGTCAAACATTTCGAGGCGCAGCACCATCTCCCACAGAACGGTAAAATTGATGCGAAAGAGTGGCAGTTACTTGGTGTGTGTCACTAGTTTCGCCCGGTCATTGCAACTTTCTCTCTTCCTCCCTGGTATTCGCCATTGAGGAAGAGAGCCGCAAGAAGCCCGGCGCAGTCTGTTAAACGCTACCCGGCTTCTTCTTATCGCCCCTCATGGGTTTTATGCTGAGTCTCACGCCGATCAGTTTTGAACGGCACCACATCGCTGGTCTCTTGATAGAAGGTGAGTAAGCGATCTTGCTGCACGATCAGTCCTGATATTGTTCGTCGCTGACCTTTTCCATCCAGTCGGCGGTTTTGCCATCGAGCCGTTCCTGAATGGCGATGTGCGTCATGGCCGTGGTTGGCGTAGCGCCGTGCCAGTGTTTCTCACCCGGTGGGAACCAGATCACGTCACCTGGCCGAATTTCCTCAATTGGCTCACCCCAGCGTTGTGCCCGGCCACAGCCAGCCGTCACGATCAGGGTCTGACCCAGCGGGTGAGTGTGCCAGGCGGTCCGAGCACCGGGCTCAAACGTGACACTGGCACCGACCGCGCGCGCCGGATCGGGTGCCTCGAACAGAGGGTCGATGCGTACCGCGCCGGTAAAATACTCAGATGGTCCTTTGCCGGAAGGTCGTGAGCCGCTTCTTTTTATGTCCATTTGCTGAATTCCTCCACCATGCTTGCAAAAGCAGAGAGGCATGCTCTCTATCTGGAGCTATTATATAGTATCAACCCGGAAATACAAATTACTCTGGCGCAACGCGGTTTTGCAAGCAGAGCAAGATCGGAGAAGTTTTGTCCTCGCCCTCTCTGCTATGCTACTCGCTCACCCACTTATTATGGGAGCATATCAACAGAAACAAGGAGCAGATATATATGAGCGAGCAGGCATCTCCACTTATCACGTTCTACAAACACGGCTGGGAAAACTATCAGCAAGCGCTCGTCCAAGTCATCGCACCGCTTTCATCCGCGCAACTTGCCCTTCCTCTTGCGCTACATCACTGGTCGATAGGCCAGCATCTCGCGCATATGATCGATGCGCGTGTCTCCTGGTTCTATGGGTGGATGGGTGTAGAAAATATCGATATGGCTCTCTGGCACGAGAAGCAATCCAGGGACGAGCAGGTTGTGTACGACGCAGCTTTCCTGGTTGCCATGTTTGAGAAGACCTGGCACGTGATTGCTGACGCCCTGGACCACTGGACACCTGCTGATCTGGAGCAGCTTTTTTCGCCTCCGGCCTATCTTCAAGAAGAAGAGCCTCCACACACCCGGCAGTGGATTGTCTGGCATGTCCTTGAACACGAGATTCACCACGGAGGTGAATTGTCCCTGGCTCTGGGCACACATGGGCTGGAAAGCTTCTATACCTGGTGAAGCAAATATGGGAGGTCCATCTTGCTCTTTTCTTCATTGCTGTCCATCGATTTTTACCTGTGGAATTATATATTCAATACACATTAGATTTTATGAACCGCTAATGGTAAAATAACCCATGTAATGAATGTATTCTATAAATAGATCTATTGGAGGGGTGCCGAGCCATACTGGCCCGTGCTGGGAAGCTGTTTGCGATCGGAGAGGCCGACGGGATGGCCTCTGTTTGACTACCTGTATACGGTAAGCCGGATATCCAGCACGCCGCTGCCAGGCGTGTGGTGGGCTGTCGAGCAGATTGCCCGCAGTACCGCCAGGGTGTACTATAGTGCGCAGCAGGCCAGACCAATCGGTGCGGTAAACGACTGATGTGATCTGCACGCTCGTGAGGGCACGGCGGTCTGGACCCGGCGCGGAGACGTCTTCGCGGTGTTATGCATCGGGCAACTACCCTGGCGTGCATAGCCTATGGCTGGTCGCAAGGATACAAGTTGTGTGAGATCAAAGGAAAAAGCGATGAGCAAGAGAAAACACAAAGCACAAAAAGCGAAAATGCGAGACAGCACTTTCGCAAATGTATACGGAAGGAGGACTTCCTGATGGCTGAGTTACGTGTAGCGATCATCGGTGGTGGGATCGGTGGCCTCTCCGCAGCGGTGGCCCTCCTGTCTAGAGGGGCGCAGGTGCAGGTTTACGAACAGGCTCCCCAACTGGGTGAGGTCGGTGCGGGTGTCGCGCTCCAACCCAACGGACTGCGGGTGCTGGAGCGGCTCAGCGTCGGTGACCGAGTGGCCCGGGTTGGTGCGCGCTTTACCGAGTGGCGGTTCTGCCTGATGGACGGAACTGTCGTGTCGCGTGAGACATTCACAACGCTGGGCCTCCACCGTGCGGACCTGGTGACGGCCCTGGTCGCGAGCTTGCCGCAGGAGGTGGTACATACGGGGCATCGATGTGTGGGATTTGCACAAGACGACCGGCGTGCCGTGGTAACTTTCGACAACGGGGTGAGCGTCGAAGCAGATGTCGTGGTTGCCGCCGACGGCATCCATTCGACGCTGCAACGCTACGTCGTGGAGCCCCGTAAGCCTGTGTTCTCAGGCGTCGTGGCCTATCGCGGCGTCATTCCGGCACGGCGTGTGCCCGAGTGGCCTGAGGGGGCGTTCCGGGTCTGGGCGGGACATGGCAAACACTTGCTGGTTTTCCCCTTGCGTGGGGGCGAGCTGCTGAACTATGTAGGATTCGTCCCCGCCGACGAGCAGATGCGGGAATCCTGGACGGCGTCTGGTGACCCGGTGCGGCTTTCCGCCGAGTTCGCCGAGGGCTGGGATCCGATGGTGGGGAGGATTCTCTCACAGGTCGAGACGACCTTCCGGTGGGGACTCTATGACCGAGAACCGCTACCGCGCTGGTCGCAAGGTCGGTTGACTCTGCTGGGCGATGCTGCCCATCCCATGTTGCCCCACATGGGGCAAGGCGCCAACCAGGCCATCGAGGATGGGATGGCGCTGGCGACATTGCTCCGAGGGGCGAGCGCCGCGGACGTACCAGACGTCCTGGTCCGCTATCAGGTGTTGCGGCGTGACCGGACAGCACAATTTCAACGGGGCTCCCGGATCAACGGTGTGCGCCTGGACTCGGAGGAACCCGTTACCTTCGGTCTGCCCTGGGTGCATGACTATGACGTGGAAGCCGAGGCCTGTTGTTGATAAAAAAAGAGGGTACCAATTTGGTACCCTTGTTAAAAAAGGACCAGGCGAAAATATCGCAGCGATGGCCTTCATGCTGGACGTGCTTACTCCTGCCCTTCTCCAGACGTTCTCCTCTGGCAGGAAAGCATCTGATGACCAGGATCGTTTCTGGCGGAGATAAACCCATGATAGATGCATCTCGTGAATGAGCCACAAGAAGACGCTTATTCTGGCGTTGCGAGCGTGCTGGCGAGATGCTCACTGATACGGTAGGCATTAGCCAGGATCGTGAGCACCGGGTTGACGCCGCCGTTTGTGACATGTAGCGATCCATCGGCAATGTGCACATTGTCGTGTCCCCAGACCTTGCCCCATTTATCGGTTACAGAGGTGGCTGGATCGGTGCCCATACGGCAGGTACCGGCTTGATGCTGACCGCCACTGGGGCCTTCGCCGGGTTTTCTGGTAAGAGACACCACCGTCTTTGCCCCGCTCGCTGTGAGCCATTCGGCGGCTTTCTGCGCCATAAAGTTCGCCGTGAGATAATCCTCTGGATGGATATTCCCACTGAGGCGCGCAACGGGCACACCGAATCTGTCGCGAACCTCAGGATCTATGGTCACACGTGCCTCGGGATTGGGCACTTCCTGGATTGGTCCCTTGATAAGCAAGATGCGGCTATACAGATCGCGCATCCCTTGCTTGCCTGCAAGACCCCAGCGTGGAATAAGATGCGCCGCGGTAAGTTCCTGCCAGGTTGCGAGCGGCGTGGAGACAAACTCGTTTGCCAGCATGCCACCGCCGATGATGTTCTCATTGTAATGGCGGTAATCGTTGAGCGAGATCGCTGGTCCAGGTCCGAAGCAATCCTGTACGGGCTCATCAAATATGCCGAGCGCGCCGGTATAGACGTGCCCCTGTAAGTTGCGCCCGACCTGATCATGCTGATTGCCGATGCCATGGGGTTCCCGCTGCGAAGTGCTATTCAGCAGAAGGCGAGCGGTCTCAATGGCTCCCGCAGAGAGTACGACGTGGTCAGCATCTACGGTACGTCGTCGGATGCTGCCATTTTCTGCATCCGTCGCGATGGAGACGCCTGTTACCACGCCATCGCTATTCGTCATGAGCCGTTCGACCTGGGTGTTGATGAGAATATCGCAACGACCCGTGGCGATAGCGCGTGGAATGACGGTGTTGTGTGTGCCATTTTTCGCTTCAGCGGGACAGCCAAAGCCAACGCAGGTGCCGCAGTGAAGGCAGGCTGCGCGCCCATCGCGTGCCATCGAGTTGATCAGTAATGGGACCGGGCTGCTATTCCAGTGCAACGCCTGCGCGCCTTTGCTCAGTATTGCCGTGGCGGTACCGCTTTGAAGCGGAGGCATGGGATAATTCCGGCTGCGTCGACCGGCAAAACGATTGCCTGCCGGATCGCCAGACACGCCGAGCTCCCATTCTGCGCGATCATAGTATGGTGCCAGCTCTTCGTACGATATCGGCCAATCGGCCAGCGAACTGCCTGCGGGCACGCCATACATACTGGCCATGCGGAAGTCTTCGGGACAGAAGCGCCATGCCTGCGCGCCGAAGACGCGTGTTCCCCCGCCGACCGTCATGGCGTTGTTACTCCAGCGATAATCCGTTGGGGGCACGATAGCGGCTCCGGCGGATGTCTCGTAGACGCGAGGATTGCCTGCGGACGGTGGACCTGCTGGCGTATCGTAGCCCTGCATCGTGCGCTGGTTGCGCAGATGATCGCGACGAAGCGTCATCGCCGCCGTGAGCCAGTCGCCGCGCTCGATGAGGAGCACACGATGCCCGGCTTCGGCAAGCGTACAGGCGGCGACTCCACCACCGGCACCCGCCCCGACGACGATAATTTCATAGTGGTTATGAAGCGCCTCCCAGGATATGGTCGGTAGTGGTGTGGTATCAAGCATCGGCCAGGAGGTAGCTTTTTGTTCCAGATGATACTTGATCATTTCCCAGGCCAGGGCATCGCGGTTGCCGCCATTTTCTGGATCACCATAAAATCCCTGGATACTGAGCCGAATAATCAAATTGATAAATGCAGTTGCTGACACTGTCCAATCAACACTGATCTTGTCCGCTAACAGGTCTGCGATGAGTGCATCCTGTGCTTCAGGAGGAAGATGTGCGAAATCGGTATGATTGTGACGAGCATGAGACTCCTGTTGCACCAGCTTCAGGCCGTCCATAACGAATGATACGCTGCTTGCAAGATCGGTGGTGAGGATGCGCTGAAGAAAGTCACCAACGCCAGCCTGCCAGCCAGAAGCATACTCATCGGCAGGAAGAATACGATCCACCAGTGCCTGGAGGGTTTGATCCTCATGTATAGCCATGTCTTACCCTGAATTCCTTTTCAAAATTTCCATGCGCTTTTGCAAAAGCACGAGAGGGAAGATATCTCTTCTATGGTTCTTTCTATCTTATGCTCAGTAACACGACTTGACAAGTCTTGAAGCTCATCCTGTCATGCCTCAAGCCTGCATCTCTTCAAGAAGAAAATTGCCCCATCCCTTTTGATCTAGCAAAATGGGAGCGTATTCTTATCTGCATGTGACACGTTCTACGTTGGTAAGGCATGACACATACTGGTTTCAAAAAGTACCAGCGATGATATTGGAGAATATCCTCCTGCGTCTGTATCAACAAGAGAGTATTCTTCTATGTCAATGTATATTGTTCAGGGATGAAAGGAGCGAGGCATTGTTCATTGCTGTCAGAAGTGGATAACAATGCTTGCATGGACGCATGAAAAATAAGAAGCTGATCATCCTTATTGCCAGCATCGTACTCCTCTGTTTGGGCATTGTCCTGATCAACCAGATTGCCAGCGCCGCAAAAACACACACGAATAATCAGGTGCAGCACTCGGGTATATCGAGTATGGGCATGCAGTCGCAAGGGGCGTCCCCGGCAGCGACGCCTGGTGCTCCGCTTTATTTCCCTCATCAAGGATCAGCTCCCACAGGCCAGAAAGCAGTTCTGCCTGCGCCAACGGTCGCCCCCACAAAGGGATCTCAGCCGAGCCCGACTGCTGTCCCGACCCCACCGTCAACTCCGAGCGCCACGCCAACCCATCCTCCTCAGCCAACACCAACGCCATCCCCTCAGCCAGGCGGTAGCACCCCTTATCGTTATTTTGCGGCAGGCACATCAGTATCCGCGATCCAGGCCGGGGCAAGCGCGCTGAGCAAGCAGCAGGTAAAGTTGTTAATCGAAAAAGAGGTGGATGGAAGTTGGAGTGTGATCCAAAAAGACCTTGGCTTTAGTACCAAAGAGAAGGCATACGCGTTCTTTCTGGGAATGTCCTCGCGTGAATCGACGCTGAATGCCGGACTGGAGACCGGGAGCGGACCCGCACATTCCTACGGCGCGCTTCAAGCGGCCGAGACCGCGTATGCGGATGCTAACCCGAATTATCTGCCCGAAACCGATGTGCCAGAGATGACGCAATTTTCATTCGTGCCACAAAACTTTTACGATCCGGGGATCTCTATTTATATGGGCATTCGTCACCTCATCCACTATAGTAAACAGGCAAAGGCGGCAGGATATACCGGAACTGAATGGTTGAGGCACTCGCTGATAGGATACAATACCGGGTTTGTGACCGGCGCAAGTGAGAGTTGGCTGGTACAATATTCGGATGAAATTGGTGCGTTGGCTGGATGGTATCTCAGCAATGGACACCTCTACGATACCCAATTTACCTATACAGGCGCTTCCGACGTCGATCGAAGTCAGCCCTGGGGTTGGTACTAGCTGCGTCTTGCAAGACAATCATCAGGCGGAGACAATCTGCTTTTATGGCAAATATGGGATACGTATAGGTATATTTGCCCGAAGACATATTTTGCTCATTCGCTAGCAGGGGAACTTTTGCGCCATTTTCGGCGTTTCCGAGTTGACTTGCAGTACATTAAAAACTGAAAATTTCTCGACCTCAAAGTAATAGTGAAAGATGATCTCCCTTGTCAGTCGTCATCACAGTGAAACGTTTTTTTGCTGGTATACGTGAGAGAGATAAGTCTTATTCGGTATGGACCGAACAATCACTGTATGAGGTAAGGATGATGATTGAAACTCGTGTAAGGCATAGCTTTGAAGCTTCTGCGTCTCTCATTTCTCATCAGAATAATGTTTTAGAATTGAATGGGCGGGCACTGAAACCGGGTGACTGGCTGGAGCTGCGCGTCTTTGGCTATTGGATTCCTGGACAGGTCAACAAGGATACACATGGCTGGTATATGCAGACCCTTGATGCGGTCGGTATTCGTCTCTGTGCTGGATTACAGGCATGTTTTAGCGAAAAACCTCTTGTTGCTCACTCGCCATCTGAGGCCCATCATCAGATTCCGAAAATGTAGCCTGTCTCTTTGCTATATCAGTGAATCGTCATATAAATTCTGATATAGCAGAGATATGAGCTATGGGAATATTGACAGCAGATCTAACGCTCCTGTCTCCAGATATCATCTCTGGAATGGCTGTATCGCGGCATCAATTGCCGTCTTACTGCTTCCCAATTGACAGTGGGCAGGTAGCGCTTGCCCTTCATTCTTCCCACTCCAATGTGTTGTTTTCCAGAAGCCGCAACATGAACGCTCTGTTCTCGCTCTCTGATGACCGTTACACTATGCCCTCAGGATACGTGATACATTTTGCGACAGAGATTTTCCTGTCCTGGACAGAGAGATAGGAGAGCGTGTCTATGGTGTGGGTAGTATCGGTCTCTATTTTTTGTGTGTCCACTGTGGCTGGCTGGGGGAGAAAAACGAGCCTGAAAGCTGATTTCCCATTATCTACTTGACAGATATACTATTGCTTGTGTATCATTTCCATCAGGTGGATAGAAGATTCTGGATTGTGGAATTATCTGGATTTTTCTGTTGCCGTTTTTGGGGGATCTTGTATGACTTATCACAGCGGACGACATTTTCTCCAAATCCCCGGCCCCACGAATGTCCCGGATCGCATTCTTCGGGCCATTGATCGGCCAACGATTGATCACAGAGGTCCAACGTTTAGCCAGCTTGTACATGAGGTGCTTGCTGGCATTAAGACGATCTTTCAGACGTCGCAGCCTGTCATTATCTATCCTGGCTCGGGTACTGGCGCGTGGGAAGCGGCCCTGGTGAACACGTTTTCTCCCGGTGACCGTGTGCTTATGTTTGAGACAGGTCACTTCGCGACACTCTGGCGTTCCATGGCTCAGAACCTCGGACTCGATGTTCAATTTGTTCCTGGCGATTGGCGACACGGAGTTGATCCTGCGACTGTTGAGGGGTTGCTTACGCAGGATCAGGCGCATCGTATTCGTGCGCTCATGGTTGTTCATAACGAAACCTCGACCGGGGTTACCAGCCGTATCCCTGAAATTCGCGCCGCGATTGATCGATCTGGACACCCGGCGCTTTTTATGGTCGATACCATCTCATCCCTTGCCTCAATCGACTATCGCCATGATGCGTGGGGGGTTGACGTCACCGTCGGTGGTTCGCAGAAGGGATTGATGCTCCCTCCGGGCCTCAGCTTCAATGCCATCTCGGCTAAGGCGCTTGCGGCTTCGCAGCACGCACGGTTGCCAAAATCATACTGGTCCTGGAAAGAGATTCTCGCGGCCAATCAGCAGGGATCGTACCCATATACTCCGGCAACGAACTTACTGTATGGGCTGCATGAAGCAATTGCGATGTTGCACGAAGAAGGTCTGCCAGCCGTCTTCGCGCGCCATGCTCGGCTGGCGGAGGCGACGCGTCGCGCTGTTCGCGCCTGGGGACTCGAAATCCTGTGCCAGAATCCACAAGAGTATTCGAACACACTTACCACTATTGTTGTCCCCGATGAATATGACGCTGATACTATGCGTGAGATAGTTCTTGAGCGCTATGACATGTCCCTGGGGACAGGACTTGGTCGCCTGAAAGGAAAAATATTTCGCATCGGGCACCTGGGAGATTTTAACGAATTAATGTTAGCGGGAACGCTGTGTGGCGTTCAAATGGGGTTGACGCTCGCTGGCATCCCACACCAGGATGGGATCTCGGCTGCGCTCGACTTTCTGACAAACCGCCAGGAGGTGGCTATCATCGTATCGTAAGCCAGGCTGGGATAGGATATTCCAGAGATCACGTTCCTCTTACCCTCTCATAGTCGAGATCGATGTGTTGCTTGTTACAAAGGCACTATCTTCAGGAGGAGAAGCACAATGAATGTGCAAACGAATCGAACGTCGATTGGCAAGCCAGGCAAAGTCCGCTACGTTGTCCTCGCAGGTATCTGTCTGTTGTATTTCATCTCCTATCTGGATCGTGTTACCATCTCTGTCACCGCGCCAAAGATGATTCAGGAATTTCACTTCGATAAAGTAACCATGGGGCTCATTTTCTCCGCATTTGCCTACACGTACGCCCTTTTTCAGATCATTGGCGGTTCGCTCGGTGATCGTTTTGGGCCACGCAGGGTGCTTGCTATATTGATGGGATGGTGGTCGGCTTTTACGATCCTGACCGGCATCGTTTCAACATTCGCCTCTCTCTTCATTGTTCGGCTCTTATTTGGCCTTGGAGAAGCGGGCGGCTTTCCTGTCGCGACACGTGCGCTTGCGTCGTGGTTCCCGCCGACCAATCGCGGCATTTTACAGGGGACGACACACGCTGCTTCACGCCTGGGGGCCGCTTTCGCCGCGCCGGTAATCGTCGCTATCGTGATTTTCTTCGGAGGATGGCGCTGGGCATTTTATCTCCTTGGGATTCTGGGATTTGTGTGGGCAATTTGTTTCTTCCTCTTCTTCCGTGATAAACCTGCTGAAATTGCCGCTGTCAACGAGAGTGAGATGGCGATTATCCGTTCGGGCAGGGAATTGCGTGAAACGAAGCCTGTGATACCCTGGCGCAGAATTTTGAGAAGTAAAGATGTCTGGGCTTTGACGTTCACGTACTTCACCTATGGTTACACGCTCTGGATCTATCTCACCTGGCTTCCCACCTACCTGACTGAAGGAAGGCACTTCTCATTTGCACAGCTTGGTATTGTCGCCAGCCTTCCCCTGGTTGGAGGAATCCTTGGAGACTTCGCGGGCGGATGGGCCTGTGATGCGCTCTACAGGAAAACGGGCAACCTCAATTTTGCGCGCCGCAGCCTGATCGTCATCTCATTTGTGGGCACCGTTGCTTTTGTGGTGCCTTCTGCCCTGGTGGCGAGCGCGCTCCTTTCGGAAATCTTGACCATCGGCGCATTGTTCATGCTTGAATGCGCAGTCTCCGTCTGCTGGGCTATCTCGATGGATCTGGGTGGCGAACACTTTAGCGGCAGCGTTTCGAGTGTGATGAATACCGGGAGTGGTATTGCCAGTATCGTTGCTCCTCTTACCTTCGCCTATCTGGCACAAAGTACCGGATCATGGTTTCCAGGCTTCGCGGTAGGATCGGTTTTGCTTGTTATCGGTGCGTTTACCATTTTGCTGGTGAATGCTAAGAATGCGATCGAGCCGCTCGAGGATGAAACGCCAGTTCCAGAATCCTCTCTTGTCACTGAAGTACCCTGAGCGGATTGATGCTGTTCATTGCCCCGTAGAGGCGTTATCTTCCATCAATCCCGTAGAGTCGCTGTTGTCTGCGACCGGGGCGACGACGAGGTGGGAGGTTTGCC
>DATJHM010000013.1:0-5874 GCA_035493895.1 Ktedonobacteraceae bacterium | reverse complement strand
GTACCCACCGTGCTGGTCCCCGACGAACAGGCCAGAGATGCCGCGCAACTGCTCAAGATCGTGGTGCAACAGCGGGTCAGCAGGATCGTACTGGTACCCAGCCTGTTACAAACCTGGTTGACGTTGGAGGCCGATCTGGGTCAACAGGTGCCAGCGTTGCGCCTCTGGATGTGTAGTGGGGAGCGGCTCTCTGCGGAGCTGTGGCAGCAGTTTCAGGCAGCGGTCCCGGGTGGCAAGCTCTGGAATCTGTATGGCTCCTCTGAGGTTGCGGCGGATGCGACGGTGTATGAAGCGCAGGCACAGGAAGGGCAGGTGGCGATAGGACGTCCCTTGCACAACATGCACGTGTATGTGCTGGATGCGCTGGGACAACCGGTGCCCATAGGGGTGACGGGCGAGCTATATGTCGGAGGAGTGGGCGTGGCACGTGGGTATATAGGGCAGGCCGCGATGACCGCAGAGCGGTTTGTGCCCGATGCCTGGAGTGGAGAAGTGGGGGCACGGCTGTATCGAACAGGAGACCTGGGACGATACCGCGCAGATGGGGTGCTGGAGTTTGTGGGGCGCAATGATGATCAGGTGAAAGTGCGCGGTGTACGCATTGAATTGGGAGAGATAGAAGAGGCGCTGCACCAGATTGCCGGAGTGCATGCCTGTGCGGTGGTCCCGCAACAGGATGCGTCAGGCCGGGTGCTGCTGGTTGCCGCCGTGGAGCCAGTGCAAGAGGGGAAGATCACACCGGAGCAGATCCAGAGTGCGCTGAAACACCGGCTCCCGGCCTATATGATCCCGCAACGATTGGTGCTCTTGCCCGCGCTTCCACAGACGACGAGTGGGAAGGTGGATCGGGTCAGCCTCGCGGCGTTCCTGACTGCGTATAAGCCAGAGTTGATACAGTATGTGGCTCCGCGCACCTCGATTGAGCAAGGAGTCGCGGAGATCTGGTCGGAGATCCTTCAGGTGGAACGTGTGGGCATTCATGATAATTTCTTTGAGCTGGGTGGTCATTCGCTCTTAGCGACACAGGTGGTATCCCGTCTTCGTGTGCGTTTTCAGATCGAACTGCCCTTGCAACGCCTGTTTGAACTGACCACGGTCGCTGACCTCGCCGCCGCGCTGGTCGAGGAGCGTATCAAGCAGGTCGATAAGAGCACAATGTCCCAGGTGCTGGCAGAGATCACCAGATTATCGCCCGCAGAATTACAGACATTGCTGGCTAAAGAGGAGTAGGGGACAGGCCATTTTATGCAAAAAGGAGAATTTACGATTGTGGGAGCGCGGCAGTACAAGCGGTCCTCGCATATCCATTGGATTATGTCGCATATCTGGTCGTATAAGCTCTATGTGATCGGCTTTGTAGTCGGAACGATCATCTCCAATGTTTTAAACTCACTGATCCCGCTCATCATTGGCAGTGTGTTTAATGATGTATTAAAGGTGAGCCGGTTGGAAGCACTATTGCTTCCAACTGTGCTCATCCTGCTGGGCATGGTACTGATTCGCGGTGTTACCGGTCTATTCGCCACCTATGCCATTGAATTCATCGCTGAATATGTGGAGCGCAATGTGCGCGATGAGCTGTATCAAAGTTTATTAAGTAAGAGCCAGTCCTTTTACAATCGTCAACGTGTTGGCGATGTTATGGCTCTTGCCACCAATGATATACGCCAGATAAACATGTTAGTAAATCCTGGTATCAACCTGATCTTCGATGCGTTGATGAACCTGCTTGTGCCATTGAGCGTTATTGGTTTCCTCAATGTCCAATTGCTTCTGGTTCCGCTCCTGTTTGTCATCGCCTTCATTATTTCTCTCCTGGATTTTTCGAGAAGAATAGGTCCCTCCTTTGGGCAGATGCGACAGCAATTTGGGGTCATGAACTCAACCCTTACCGAAACAATCAATGGTATTGAAACGGTGCAATCGGCAGTACAAGAGAAACAGGAGTTTGCAAAATTTGCAGTGCAAGCACGAAAGTATCGAAATCTCTATGTACAAAATGGCAAGCTGCAAGGGTCGTACTTACCACTCTTGCTCTTAGCACTGGCGTTGGCAGGCTCATTTCTGCACGGAATGATTCTTTACACGCATGGTGAGCTTAGCCTCGGCAATTTTGTAGCATTTCTAAGTCTGGTGATATTACTGAGCTATACAGCCTCAGTTTCATTATCGTCATTTGTACAGATACATTTAGGTCTGGCTGGTGCAGGCAGAATTTTAAAGCTGATGAATGACGATACCGCTATTGATGAGAATAGGGATGGATATAGCGCTCCCATACAAGGGGAAGTTGTTTTTGAGCAGGTGTTTTTTAGTTATGGCTCATCCAGGACGCTAAAAGATCTCTCCTTTCGTGTAGAAAAAGGGCAAACAATTGCGATTGTTGGTCAAACTGGTGAAGGAAAAACGACGTTAACGAAGCTGGTCAATCGTATTTATGATACCGATAGTGGTCGCATTTTGATCGATGGCGTTGATATTCGGGAATGGGATCTGGCCCGTTTACGTTCACAAATCGCCACCATCGAGCAGGATATTTTTCTCTTCTCAAAGTCGATAGAGCAAAATATTACGTTTGGCCTGGACAAGCGGCTAGATAGGAAGTCAGTTGAGCAGGTCGCACGTGAAGCGCAAGCGCATGATTTCATTATGGAATTCAAGGATGGTTATGAAACCGTTATTGGCGAGCGTGGTGTGACCCTCTCAGGGGGGCAGCGTCAACGTCTGGCAATCGCGCGTGCGCTCCTCACTGATCCTCGTATTCTTATCCTCGATGATGCGACAAGCGCGGTTGATAGTGCGACGGAAGATGCGATCCAGAAAGCGCTTAACCGCGTTCAGCAAGGACGAACGACGCTCCTGATTACGAATCGTCTGTCACAGATTCGCTGTGCTGATAAAGTCCTTGTCTTACAACGTGGGGAGTTAGTTGATCAAGGAACGCATGCGGAATTGCTTGCTCGCTGTGAATTATATCGACGGATCTTTGCTCACTACGAAGAGATGCATGAGCATGAATATGCCGGGAAAGTTAAAGAGGAACAGATGAAATGGGATTTATCTTCGAGGGATTAGAGCAAGAAGCCTACGATCGCAAATATTCAGAACGGTACTTGATCGCTCGTATCATACGGTATTTCCGCGCAGAATGGCCTGCGATGCTGCTGATTACGGCGGCGGTACTGATCGGCTCTTGCATGAATGCTCTTCTTCCCTTCTTTATCGCCCAGGGTATGAACGAGTTGGTTCGTTCATTCGCAATGAATAAGATGGCGATGATCGTAGCGATCATCATTCTCTCAGGCGTGATTGCCTGGGGATGTAATTTTGTGAGCCAATGGTGTACTGCTCGCGTGGTCGGTGATGTTGTGTTGCACGTGCGCCAGGATATTCTACAGGCGGTTCTTCATCATGATATGTCCTTTTTTACAAAGTATGCTTCCGGGAGTATCGTCAGTCGCGTTACCTCTGATACGGAAGATTTTGCCACCGTTGTGACGCTTTCCATGAGTCTGTTTGGGCAACTCCTGTATATGCTGATCCTGATTGGTATTTTGCTTGCGATCAATGTGAAACTCAGTTTGATTGTGCTGGCGACTACGCCTGTGATTATCTTGATTGCGGTTGGTTTTCGTCGCTTCGCACGACATGTCTATCAGCGTGTACAACGTGTACAGTCGCAAGTGAATAGCAATATCCAGGAGTCAGTCAGCGGCATTGCCATTGCGAAAAACTTTCGTCAGGAACAGACCATGTATAATGAGTTCCATGCGATCAATACCCAATCTTTTCGTGTTGGCATACAACAGGGCGTCCTCTTCGGCAGTATCTTCCCCACGCTGTTAACGGTTGTCGGGATAAGTACTGCCGCGCTGGTGTACTTTGGAGGATGGGATGTCATTGTTGGCGCGCTCACGATTGGCTACTGGCTACTCTTCGTGCAAAGTGTCAATTTTTTCTGGATGCCACTGACGAATGTGTCTTCTTTCTGGAGCCAATTTCAACAAGGTCTGGCAGCCAGTGAACGTATTTTTGCGCTCATTGATGTTGAGTCTACGCTGACAACCACGCAGGATGTGCTACCGATTCCCGATCGCCTCGCGGGTAAGGTTGAGTTTCGCGATGTTCAGTTCCATTATAATGACGAGCATACAGTACTCTCACAGCTTCATCTCACCATTCGAGCAGGAGAGACGGTCGCGCTGGTAGGGCATACGGGTGCGGGTAAATCTACGCTCCTCAAGCTCATTGCTCGTTTTTATGCGTTTCAGGCAGGCCAACTGTTAATTGACGATAGGGATATTCGTGCTCTGGATCTACATGCGTATCGTCGTCAACTGGGCATCGTCACACAGGTGCCGTTTTTATTCTCTGGTACCGTGGCAGATAACATCCGCTATATTCAAGCGCATGCCAGCGATGACGAAGTTGCAAGCGTTGCCAGGCAAATTGGCGAAGGCACATGGTTGGATGCACTCCCTGATGGTCTGGCGACGGTAGTTGAGGAAGGGGGCAAGAATCTGGCGTTGGGGCAAAGGCAATTGATCGCACTGAGTCGAGTGTTGTTACAAGATCCCGCGATTATTCTGCTGGACGAGGCAACTGCGAGTGTCGATCCATTGACGGAAGCGCAAATTGAAGAAGGCTTAGCCTTTGTATTAGCAGGGCGCACGGCGATTATTATTGCGCATCGCCTGTCGACGGTGAGGCATGCAGATCGTATTCTTGTCCTCTCCCAGGGCCAAATTGTAGAAGAGGGAACCCATGCGGCGCTGATTCGGCGCAAAGGCTATTATGGGGATCTCTACAACGCCTATTTTCGCCATCAAGCGTCAGATTATGAGCCCGGGCACGGTTTTGTGCCTACGACCCATGATGTACAGTCGTAGGTGGATGACAAAATGAAAGTCAGGTTGCTAGTATGCAGGTATTATCTATTCATCGAGGATACTTTCCTCATGTAGCCGGTGCTGAGATGATGACCTATTGTGTCGCGAAGGAGATGCAGCGACGAGGACATCAGGTGCGTGTTCTGTGTCAGAGTGCCAGCAATACGGTTGAGCATAAAAAAGTTGACGGTATCCAGGTCATTGGTCTGGTCGATTTTACGAGAGAGGCGCTGAAAGCGTCGTTGCCGTGGCATCCTGACATCGTTCATATCGTGGATGCAGTCTGGCCTGAGTATCCTCTGGTCGCACGAGATCTGGCTCGTGAGCTTGACGTTCCGCTGGTGATTACGCCAGCGTCTGCGGTTGGCACCTGGCAGGATGTCCCGGCCATTCTGGAAGTATGTCGTCAGGCCGACGCGGTTTGTGTGCTGACACAAACCGAATTTGCCCAATTTGCAGAACTGGGTATTCCCGCTGATCGTCTGGTTATTATTGGGCAGGGGCCGAATTTGAGTGGCACACCTGACCCGCAAGCTTTTCGCCAGCGCCATCAGATCACAGGTCCAATGGTGCTGTTCCTGGGACGGAAAGTCGCCTTTAAAGGCTATAAGCAACTTCTTCAGGCGACCGCTGGCGTCTGGGCACAAAGACCAGATACCCATTTTGTTTTCGCCGGGCCACGAGTTGATGAAGATTGCGTGGATACGTTTCAAAAATTTGCCGATCCACGTGTGGTAGAGATTAGCACGATAAGCGAAGATGACAAGCATAGTGCTCTGCTGGCAAGCGATCTTGTCTGCCTCCCATCGACGATGGATGTCTTTCCCCTGGTATTTGTCGAAGCCTGGGCCTGTGCCAGACCTGTGCTTGCTTCACCATTCCCGGGTATTGAAGAGATTGTGCGGCATGGTCAGGATGGTTTTGTGGTCAATGCCAATCCTGCGGAACTGGCTTCCTCCATTCTTCATATGCTCACGCATGATGC
>DATJHM010000012.1:0-5886 GCA_035493895.1 Ktedonobacteraceae bacterium | reverse complement strand
TTGCACATCGGCTACTTCGCCAATTTTTTCTTGCCTTGCCAGACAGGGCGATCTTGCCTTGCCCTTTCTGCCATGGCTAAAGAGGCAGGCGAATATTGGCGTTTTAGACAGGACCGTGGGGAAGAGGGGGATGTTATAATGCAGTCATTGGCTGGAATAGTTGAGGCTGGCTCACAAGATGGCATGGATAAATAGATGCGCAGGATGCTCAATATCGAAAAATACAGGCTCGCAATCTGGAATACTCGAGAAAAGAACCAGAAGCTCTACAGGCGTGATATACGCTCTATTCGCTGGTTTATTCTGCTCTGGATAGGCATTACCTATTTGTGGGGATGTGCGCAGTTGTTTCTGGGAAACTCCTTCCGTTTTCCTTTAGGGGCCACTTTTATGGTCTACGTATCCATCGCAAATCCTGTATCGCAAAAATTGCGTCCTCCCCCTCTTCCTGATAAAGCGATGATGAGAGAGTCATTATTGCCAAAAATAGATGTTCTCCATCAAACGCCCAATTTCGCCTGCATTATTTTGATGCTGCTCCAATTCGCTCTGCACTGGTTCTGCCTTTCGGACAGAGAAGCCATGCGGGGACGCTGGTACTGGCTCTACTTCTTTCTCCAGGGCATACTGACGCTCAGTATCAACCTGATCTGGTCCGATATGACCATTACACTTGGGCTGTATCTGGTGCTGGTGATAGAGGCAATCAGCATGCTCAAGCTGAGGCGGCAGGTGCTGGTGATTGTCGGCAGCTATCTGGCAGTGTTTGTGGCGACGATCGTCTGGCAAATGATGCACTGGATGATCTGGATGACGATAGAGTCGGCTTTGCTGCTGATGGTTTTCATTATCGGCTGGATCATTCTCTCGATGCAGCAGGTGCATGCGCGTGGCGAGCTGGAGGTGGCCCATCTGCAACTGGCGGCCTATGCCATGCGTGTAGAAGAACTGACATTGGTGAATGAACGGCAGCGCCTGGCACGCGAACTGCACGATACGCTGGCGCAGGATCTGGTGGGCCTGACGCTGCAACTGGAGCGGGTGGATCAGCATCTGGATAAAAAGCGTTTTGAGCGTGCGCGTGAGCTGGTGCAGCAGGCAATGACGCGTGCGCGTGCAACACTGGCGGAGGCGCGCAGTGCCATCGACGATCTGCGTGCGAATACGCTTGGTCCCGACGATCTGCTCCTGGCAGTGCAAAGGGAGATCAAACGCTTTACGGCGGCGACCTCGCTTTCGTGCGTGGCTGATGTTGCCGCGCTTGCGCTGGTGCCGGAAGCGCTCTGTGAGCATGTATTGCGGGCAATTACGGAAGGATTGACGAATATCGCGCGCCATGCCCAGGCGCATCAGGTGCGGATCTGCGCAAAGTTTCATGAGACGACATTGTTGATAGAAGTGTGTGATGATGGGATCGGGTTTGATAGTACAGCGGTGATTGCGCAGGATGGACATTATGGATTGCTGGGTCTACGCGAGCGTGCTCGATTGGTGGGGGGGCATTTCGAAGTCGCAAGCACGCCGGGCAAAGGGACCATTTTGCGGCTCAGTGTGCCCGCTCAAGTGGTCAAACAGGAAGGAGGGCTGGCTTGGCTGATGGAAACAAGATGATCCGCATCGTGGTGGCCGATGACCATCTCGTCGTGCGCGAGGGGCTGCGTTTCATGCTGGAGGAGGCCGACGAGGGATTTGTGCTGGTTGGAGATGCGGGCAATGGTGTGGCGGCGCTCAATATTGTTGCCGAGGTACAGCCCGATGTCGTATTGATGGATCTGCGTATGCCGCAAATGGATGGCCTGGAAGCGATTAAACGCATACGCTCTGCCTGGCCGCGGATTGCCGTGCTGATTTTAACGACCTACAACGAAGACGATCTGATGATACGCGGTTTGCAGGCAGGAGCCTGTGGTTATCTGCTCAAAGATATGGATCGTGCGACCCTCTTTCGCGCGATCCAGGCGGCGGCACGTGGAGAGATGGTTGTGCAGCCGGAGATAATGGCGCGCATCCTCGCGCACGCGGCGCACGGCGTCTCGGCCTCTCCTGTGAGCACGACGCGTCGAGAGGTGGATTTGACCGAACGCGAACTGCAAGTGCTGGCAAGTATCGTGCATGGCGAGCGTAACAAAGAGATCGCCACACGCCTGGGCGTCTCCGAGCGCACCGTGCGCGCCCATCTGAGCAGCATCTACGCCAAGCTCGACGTCGATTCACGCGCTCTGGCCGTCGCGGTCTCTATAGAACGAGGTTTGCTGCTCCGCCAGGAATAAGCAGGGCGCTCATCGTTTTTCGAGAAAGACGAGGTGCAACTGTGGAGAGACTGTTTCTTCGCGGAAGAGTGTGTAGCCGAGCTTCTGATACAAATGCAGATTATCTTCGCTGCGGTGGCCTGTAAAGAGTTCATAGCGAGTTGCGTTGCCAAAGTGGTGTTCAATTGCACCCATGAGTTTTGTGCCAAGGCCACGATGTTGGAGTCGGGGATGGACAATGAGACGTCCAATATGACAGGTTTCTTCATGAAGTTGCCCTCGTACCGAGCCAACAATCTCTTCTCCAAGTCGAGCGACAAGGATAATATGAGTGTCATATTCAGAGAGAAGACTGGTAAGAGACTGAGTTAAAGGCGCAATGGCGTAGTCATCGTAGAGAGCAGCTTCCGTCTGGTAGCATAGATACTGAAGTTTCAAAATTGCTTCGGCGTCGCGCACACGCGCTTGTTGAATGATCGGTTCCATATCCATATATATTTTCCTGTGATGCTGAATGTATTGCTTTTAAAGTATCTTCCGGGTGTATATTGCTGTAACATATCACGGTTTCCAGCACGAAGACAAAAATATAGTACTCGAGGGCCCTACACGGCTTTAAGCGATTGAAGTCTTGAGCCAGATTCTGAAAGAGCGATCAATTTCGCCAGGGTATCTGTTCCGGAGACAGGAGTGACCACAATCATTTGTAAACCGGGATGACCTGTAAGCTGGAAAGGTGTTGCTTGCATGCTTAACAAGCCTGCGCGAGGATGATTGAGACGTACCTGGCAGGTATCGTATCCTTGCACATCATAACGCGGCCACCACTCACGAAATTCTGGACTCACCTGTTCGAGATCCGTGACCAGTTCTGTCAGCCATGCTTCTCCAATAAAGCGCTGGGTGCTGGTACGAAAGAGGGCCAGTGCGTGTTGCGCTTCTCCCTCCCAATCGACGAACTGCGTGCGTTGCCGTTGATCCGTAAAGAGAAACCAGAGGAGATTGCGTTCTCGGGGAGACATCGTGCTGAAATCCGCATACACCTGACAGGCCGCCTGATTCCAGGCGATGATATCCCAACGAGGACAGATAACATAGGCAGGATAGACCCCCATCGTCTCAAGAATGAGTTGGAGCGCAGGATCGACTGTATCCTCTGCGGGAAATGGGGTGGCAGGAAGTTGCTCGCGTGCCAGAATAAAGAGATGAGCCCGTTCATCGGCGTCGAGCTGTAAGGCGCGAGCCAGGCTTTCCAGGACCGGAGCTGAGACGGTAATGTTTCGTCCCTGTTCGAGCCAGGCGTACCATGTCGTTCCCACTCCTGCGATCACTGCCAGTTCTTCTCGGCGCAGTCCTGGCGTTCTGCGCCGCTTTCCCACAGGTAATCCAACCTGACCGGGGGAAATGCGCTCCCGTCTGGTCCGCAAAAATCTGGCTAATTCTGATCGTCGCTCTTGCTCATTCATTGTCTTCTTCCTTATCCAGTTAGTTTTTATAACAGAATAAATTGGCTCCTGGCTCTGGCATCATTCTCATTGCATAATTCTAGCACATGTCCAAGATGGATGTGTCTTTGCACTTAGATGTAAAGTACTGACGTGAAGATAAATCTTTTCATTCAAACAAAAGGAGTCTATAGTATGAGTTCTCAGCAGGTCATCCTGGTGACAGGAAGTAGTAGTGGATTTGGTCGTAGGATTGTTGAAACACTGGCACGGCAAGGTCATATGGTGTTTGCTTCTATGCGAGGCATCAATGGACGCAACGCCGCACATGCCAATGCTTTACGCGACTTCGCGCAACGCGAACATCTCTCTCTTTCTGTTCTTGAATTTGACGTAACTGACGAAACCTCGGTCAGCCAGGCTGTTCAATCAGTGGTTGAACAGGCCGGGCGTATTGATGTCCTGGTGAACAATGCGGGAATCTCGTATACTGGAATTACCGAGGGATATACGCTCGATCAGGTTCGAACGCAGATGGAGGTCAATTTCTTCGGACCCGTTCACCTGGATCGCGAGGTCCTTCCATATATGCGTCGCCAGCGCAACGGCTTACTGATCCATATGAGTTCCATGCTCGGTGGCTTAGTTTCTCCCTTCTCAACACTGTACGCTGCCAGCAAATGGGCTCTTGAAGCGCTGGCTGAAGGCTACCACTACGAACTTGCCCCTTTCGGCATTGAATCGATCATTATAGAACCTGCACTATTTGCGACAGAGATACTGGCAAATCTGCCAACTCCTCGCGATCAGGAACGATTGAGCGAGTATGGAGCCCTCAACGACATTGTTGCTCAGTTAGTGCATGGCTACGAAGCAGCAAATAATAGTCCAGATGCACAAAATCCACAGGTCGTCGCCGATGTAGTTGCCGATCTCATTGCACAACCACGCGGGACGCGTCCCCTCCGAACAATCCCTGGCATCGACGCGGGATTAGCACCCGTGAATGCCGCAAGAGCACAGGTTCAACAGACACTCCTCAATGCAGCGGGGTTAGCTGAACCTCTTGCATTCAAAATATCCTAAGAAGATACAACAGAGAGGTAGATTCCTGTACTCATCGCTTATACCGCAGTTGAGGTTACATGGTGCGCTGTCTGGCAATTCGTGATACCATCAGTATAGATCAGATGGTTATATGACAGAATTGTATAAGCAGGGAAATGTATGAAACGTCAATTTCGGTATCACTATACGGTTCGTTATGATGAGGGTGATTGTTATGGCTTGATGAAGCCGAGCACATTTTTACGCTACATGCAGGATATCGCCTCTCTGGATGCGGAGGATGCTCAGCTTGGCGGTGATGGCTTCTGGGTGGTGAAAAGAACGGTTGTTTCATTCACGGCACCTGTTCCAGTGCATACATCGCTGGAAGTGAAAACGTACGGGCTGGGTTTTACGCGTATTACGGCGCAGCGTGCGTACGATGCGCATATTGTGGGGCAGGAGCAGAGCAGGCCGGTGGTAGCCGCTCGCTCGCTCTGGGTCTATGTTGATACGCGTGGGCGTCCGACGCGTTTGCCCGAGCGGACCGCGCAGATCTGGCTTCCCGATGGTCCCGAACCACAAATACCGGATGCGCCCTGGCCCGAATTTCCGCAACGGGCCCCTGAGCGCGTAAATTATACTGTCCGTTTCTCCGATACCGATCTTATGAAGCATATTAACAATGCTACGTATATCGAGGTTCTGGATAATGCAGCTTGGGAGGCGTACGCAAAAGCGGGCATTACGCCCGACAATGCTGAGATGCATGTGCTGAGCTACGAGATCGAATATTTAGAGAGTGCACGATTGGGTGAGCAGTTGGAGATCCATACGTGGTTGGAGCCCGTGCCAGGGCCGGGTCAGCAGTTTACCCGGTTGCAACAGGTGATGCGCAATGGGACGTTGCTGGTGAAGGTACGTTCTCGCTGGCAATGGCATGTGTAGAGGGCCGGTGGGGAACGCGGATCGGCATGAAGCGCGATCCCTACCTGTGCGGATAGGGGAGAGGGCCGGTGGGGAACGCGGATCGGCATGAAGCGCGATCCCTACCTCTACGTTTCTTCTCATATCTATGGGTAGATGTTATTCCTCGTTTCCTGAAAAGACACGTAGCCAGTACGGGTATATTGCCTCATATTCCC
>DATJHM010000011.1:0-9171 GCA_035493895.1 Ktedonobacteraceae bacterium | reverse complement strand
CCATTGTTAGCCGCAGGAGAGTTACGATGGTATCGTTCATGCATATGTCGTTTTCATGCTCATTCTTTAATGATAATGAAAAAATGAGGATAATTCAATGTTTATCGATGAGGGTGCGCGAGATAGACCCGCAAAAGAAAGCCCCCGCTTCCTTCTCCAAACGTCATGACCCACGTTTGGGCCACTCCCCAGGCCAGTAGGGACGCCATGAAGTCGCAGCGGAATGGCGTCCGGGAACTCGCACGATCCCGCTCATTCTTCAGACGTGACGTGCCACCTCTTCCCTCTATTTCGCTTACCTCACAAAAAACGTGCGCCATAAAGTTTAAATAACTACTACAAACTTTTCCATCAATAAAGAAATTATAGTAGCTACCTGGAAAATATATCACATTATGTCAAATTTATTGTATAGTATGTATTATCGGCGAAGCTCGCTTGTTGATACTCTTACAGGCAAAATGCATTCTCAGTGAAGGAAAGAGTAAAAATAAGGATGGAAAGTAAAAAGCATGCAGTTACAAGGTGCTCCTGAACAGGAAGTAACGGAACAACCTGAACACAAAAGTCTCTGGCGGCATAAAAATTTTCTCAGGCTTTCTCCTCATTGCCTCAAAAATCATCGCAACCTTTGCCGGACCAGTCACCGCCATTAATCAGTTAAGTTTACGACAGATGATCACGCCTGATCGCCTACAGGGACGTGTCAACGGTACCATGCGCTTTATTGCCCAGTGCACGAACCCTGTCGGAGCTTTTCTCGCTGGCATCATTGGCACGATAGCTGGTCTCCAGATCCCGCTTTTCATTGGAGCCCTCGGCATACAACTGGGCTTCGTTATCCTATTCCTCTCGCCCGTGCGCAACTACGAGAATAAACCAGTAGGGACGCCATGAAGCCGCAGCGGAATGGCGTCCGCGAACTCGCACGATCCCTCTCGCCCAGGGATCGCGCTTCCTACCGATCCCGCGTGACACGATTGCCCCTCTCAGCTTGCCATTGCAGGTAGGGGATGTGTTTTATACCATCCCATGCAACCCTACCGACCCACGCGGCTATCCGTTGACCCGCGTAATGGCATCTGAACCATTCACTGGTTGATGCGTATCGCTCACGCTTTCTGCCGATTCCTCCTCCCCCACTTTTTTGTGTCGTGCCTGTTCGTTTATGTTAAGTTTTCTATATACCTTAAAATAAACAAACACTGCATTAATCAGTAACAATGCACTGGTAATAAAAAACACATATCTGATACCCAGAGAGGCTGCCACCTGTCCGCCTAAAACCGAACCTCCAAATACCCCTAAATATGCTGCCGACATGCTCAGACCAAAAACTCTGCCGGTAAGAGAATCTGGCGTAATTCTCTTCACAAGAATATTCACAGACGGATTCAATCCTGCCGTTGCTAATCCTAATAAAAAGCGTAGCCCCATTAACTGCCAGGGATTTTGCACAAATGCTTGTGGTATAAAAATAATCCCTGCTACTATAAGTGCTACTAATATCACCTTCTGTGCGCCTATCTTATCAGAAAGTTTCCCCAGTCTTGGCGCGGCGATGATATTTGCCAGACCCGAGGCCGAGAATGCCATTCCGGCTAACAGCGCAACATGATCGGTATTTTGGGAGATCTGGGTAACGTATACGGTGATGATCGGCTCAATAGAATATAACGCCAGCGTTAAGATAAAAAAGGTCACAAGTAAGATAATTGTCAGGCTTTTTTCAGGCACAAGGTTCCATATCTCCCTGACACTCAGCGTCTTTTTACCTTCTTGACGCGTAAAAGATTCCTGCACAAAGAAAGCAGTGGCAATAAATGCAATCAGCATCAGTGCACCTGTGATGAAAAATACATTTTGCAAACCGAGGCTTTCTTCTATAGAACCGCCAATGATTGGCCCAAGCAAAGCGCCTGCAATACTTGCCGTTGAAAGTGTCCCTAAAGCCCATCCCGCGTGTTCCCTATCCGTCTGCGTGGCAATCAATGTGGTACAGGCTGTACCATACCCTGTGATCACTCCCTGCAATAATCTTAATCCGATCAGTTCATAGACGTTCTGCGCAAAACCCATACAGAATATAACTACGGCCATACCAAGGCTTGCCCGCAAGAGCATTGATTTTCGTCCATATTTGTCCGCAGCCTGACCCCAGATAGGTGAGAAAATAGCTGAAATGATGTAGGTAATACCAAACGCAAATCCTGAAAATTGTTCAATTAAAGCGGTATTATCGACTCCAAGATGCCTTATATATAGCGGCAAGACCGGCGCAAGCTGGCTCATTCCCACACCGGTTACAAACATCCCAAACCAGCAAACGAGTAAATTCCTTTTCCAAATCGGCATAATGATAAGCCTTCCTTTTGCTCTCCAGCTAGTATTGTACATGTAGAATTAACAATACTATCGTAACCTGCGGACCGGCTTAACACCATGCATTATATTAAACTCCATGGACATTTTTGCTGGCATATTCTGAAGGGCTTATTCCTTCAATTCTTTTAAACATTCTGCTAAAATAAAATTCATCGCTAAATCCAAGCACCTGCGCTACTTCTTTTACTTTTTTATTACCTTCAATCATAAGTTCTTTGGCTTTATCAATTTTTATTTTATTAAAATATTCAATGATAGAATAGCCTGTAGTATTTTTAAAAGACTTCGAAAGATAAAAAGGTGACAAATGCACCATTTCTGACAATTCAGTCAATGTCACTTTATGCTGTATATTTTGATGCATGTACTGAATGATCTTCTCGACCTTTAAGGAGATGGCATAATTCTGGTTTTGCTTTTTTCTATTGTGCGCAATTGCAATCAGTAATTGCTGAAACAGGGTCCTGCTAAGAAACTCATAGCCTGGAAGTTTTGCATTCCAACTATCGACTAATTTCTTAAATATATCCTCAATGGCATAATAATCCTGTAATTCTTGTCCTGGGACCAATGGGAGTATTTCTGCTTCGTCTGTAATATCCCATTTATTATCATTGAAGTGCACACGCGCATAACTGAAATGTACCGTGAGAAAAGATGCCGGGTCTTCTATATCTCGCTCTATAGAATGGAGTACATCGGGACGAATGTAGAAGAGCATGCCTTCTTTAATCTGATATCGTTTCTTTTCAATAAGCACACTCCCCTTCCCCCCGCTCACAAAAATGAGCTCATGGTGTTGAAGTGTTCGGGTGATTTTCCTGGTATATCCTCCAGATGAAGTAAATTTTCTGCCACTGCAATAATGAATGTGAAAAAATAGCGTATGTATATTCATAAAATCCCTCTATAGACCCGGTGGGAACGCCATGGCGGCACAGAATGGCGTCCCCGTCCCTCCCCGGCGACCTCGCCGATGTGCAGAGGGATCATGCTGTATGTCGATCCAATACGCATCAACCGAAGAATGGTTCAGATGCCATGATGCAGGTCAATGGATGGCCGCGAGGGTCGATGGGGTCGCGTGGGATGGTATAAAACGCATCCCCTACCTGCAATGGCAAACCAGGAGGGGCAATCGTGTCACGCGGGATCGGTAGGAAGCGCGATTAAGAAGCAGCGACCAGCGACCCTTTTGGCCTCGATAACAGGTAGGGGATGCGTTTTATACCATCCCATGCGACCCGAACCGACCACGTTGTCCATCCATATCCCATCCATCTCGACTATCGTACCGGCCAGCGCGTCTTGATCTCGATCCCCGCGCGCCGATACACCTCCGCCGCCTGCACCCGCGCCTGCCGTTTGATCTCGCTCTCATCCATGCTCAACAACTGCCCACCTCGTACCACGATCTTCCCATCCACCACCACCGTATCCACTTCTCCCCCCGTTGCCGCATAGACCAGCGTGGAGACAGGATTGGGCGAGGGCGTGGTGTGCAAACGATCCAGATCAATCACCGCCAAGTCGGCCTTCTTGCCCACTTCCAGCGAACCAATCTCATCTCCCAGCCCAAGCGCACGCGCCCCATTGATCGTCGCCATCTCGAGCACGGTTTCGGCGGGCACAATCAGCGGATCGAACGAGACCGCTTTATGAATAATCGCTGCCAGCTTCATCTCGCGGATCATATCATAATCGTTATTGCTCGGTCCCCCATCACATCCCAGCGCAACATTGACGCCTTTTTCCAGCATCAGCGGCACTTTACATATTCCAGAAGCGAGCTTGCTATTGGAGGAAGGGTTGTGTGAGACGCTGGTGCCTGTCGCGACTAAGCGCTCAATATCCTGCTCGTTGAGCCAGACCATGTGTACCATGACGCTTTTGGGGCCGAGCAGCCCGACGCTATCGGCAAACAAAACCGGCGATAGTCCGTACTTTTCCTGGAGAAATATTTTATCGGCCTCTACCTCGGCCAGATGCATCGTAATGCCCATATCGTGCTGCCGCGCCAGCCCGCTCATCTCGCGATACAACTCCGGCGTCACTCCCCCGGGCGTACGCGGTCCGAACCAGACGTGGATGCGATCATTGGCCGCTCCCTGCCATTTGCTATGCATATCCATCACGCCGAGCAGACTGGTCTCGCGGCTCTCGATCAGGCCCGGATGCATCGAGTTCTCGTCCTGCGTGGCATAGGTGCCGATATCCATCACGATGCCCGCGAGACAGGCGCGAATGCCACTCTCCGCTACGGCCTGTGCAATCCCGTCGAAGCCATAGCGATGCGCCAGCATCGATTCGAGGAAGGTCGTGGTCCCCGATTTGAGCATCTCGGCGATACAGAGACGGGCGCTGGCATAGCCATTTTCCTGCGTATAGTTCCCTTGCAACACCCAGACGCGCTCGCACAACCATTGAATCAAGGCCATATCATCCGCACATCCGCGAATCATCGCCTGCGCCAGATGCACATGCGTATCGATCAAACCTGGAATAATCAGCTTGCCACCGACGTCTATCACTTCATCATCAGGATAGCGCGCCAGCAATTCGCTGGTTTTATCGACCGCTACGATACGATTCTCGGCGATGGCGAGCGCGCCGTCGCTGATGATCTCGCGCGCAGGATTCATGGTAATGACGGTTGCGTTGGTAAAAAGCATAGCTACTCTCTCCTTCAACATGGATGCTCAAGCGGAAGCGCCGTCCCACGTAACAGGGCATGTCGTTTCGCTCATTTCTCAATGCCGAGATGAGCGATGCTTATTGTACCATAGAAATTTGCAAAAAACTATTTGCCTGCCAAATTTATGTATACATTTTCTACTTGACATGGCTAAATCTTATAGGTATACTATCTATCATGGAATTCATTTTAGCAGATGAAAAATGAAAACTCGACAAATACTATGAATGCGCATTATATATCACATGTCTCTTGTTTTGCTGTAAAAAATCACGCGATTGTTGCATTCACAATAACGGACGACAACGATCTACTCGAAGAACCATAGAGGTAGGGGTTGTGCTTTATGCCAACCCGGTAACGGCAACGACCGCGCAGGCTTTATGCCAACCCGGTAACGGCAACGACCGCGCAGGCTTTATGCCAACCCGGTAACGGCAACGACCCCGCTCGTTTGACATTGGTCCGGTAACGGTAACGATCCAGCTCGAATGAGAGGCAAAACTATGGCACCATCAAAAAAAACTCTCCAGGAGATCAACGCACTCGACGAAGATGCTTTTGTCCAGGCTCTGGCTGCTCTCTTCGAAGGATCGCCATGGATTGTTGCTCAGGCCTGGCCTGTGAGACCCTTTCAGACTCTGGATCAGCTCTATCAGGCTCTCTGCTCGATTATGTATCAGGCCCCTCAAGAGCAACAGATCGCGTTGTTGCGTGCTCATCCCGATCTCGTGGGACGTGCAGCTCTGGCGGGCACGCTCTCTCCTGCTTCAACTGACGAACAGGCCGCCGCTGGCCTCAACCTACTCACCGCAGAGGAGATTGCTATGTTCCAGCGCTACAATCTGACGTATCATGTGCAGTTCGATTTCCCATTTGTCATCTGTGCGCGTGAAAATAAAAAAGACAGTATTCTGGCTGGCTTTGCCGCACGCTTGCACCATACCCGCGAGCAGGAAATTACGGTTGCTCTCGGTGAAGTCGCAAAAATTTGTGCCCTGCGCCTGCATGATCTTGTGGCGGAATAGACTTTTTTTCTTCGGAAGGGGGCATTATGACCAGAAACTACGCTTTCACGATCAGCTATGGCAAAATGAAGGTTCCTCTCTACCGCGTCTACGCACAACCGCTGACGGGCATCCCTGCCATTCCCGAATCTTCTTTTACTGGACGCCCTAACACTATTTTTGCCCTGGAAGTCGATGTCGAGGTCTTCGGCAACAATTTCCTTCCGGCCTATCTCGTGGGCGATAATCGCAATGTCGTCGCGACCGATAGCATGAAAAACTTTATTTTGCGCCAGGGACTCAACTATACCGGCTCGACGTTTGAGGGCCTGCTCGAAATGCTGGGACGCCGCTTTCTGGAAACCTATCCCCAGATGGAGCGCCTGCAACTGCGTATCCGCGAGATGCCCTTCCTGCCCGTCACCCTCCCCGCCGTCGAGGGACAGGCGACCGGAGAGAGCGCTGTCCTGTTCAATCGCTCGCATAACGATTTTACGACTGCGAGCATGGATTTCGTGCGCGCTGGCGAGGGGACGGCGGTGACCGACCATCTCTGTGGCCGCGTGGGTCTGGAGCTGTTTAAGGTCACCGGCAGCTCTTTTACGCATTTCGTGCGCGACGAATACACGACGTTGCCCGAACGCGTTGATCGTCCTCTCTTCATCCATCTCAATGTCTACTGGACCTATACCGATCTCGCTTCTCTGCTCGCTCCCGATCTGGCCGGGTACGTCCCTGCTGAACAGATTCGCGATCTCATTCAGGTGGTTTTCGACGAATTTGTGAGCGAGTCGATTCAGCATCTGGTCTACGAGATGGGCCGTCGCCTCTTAGAACGCTTCCCACAACTGGCCTCGGTCACCTTCGATGCGCAGAATCACACCCGCGATCTCGTGGTTGCTTCAACGGACGATGAACGCGTAAAAGTTTATACTGATCCGTTTAATGCCTTTGGCAACATAAAATTGACCCTCAAAGCTGAGGATATACAATCGTAAAATAGTGCAATCTTATTAGTGCAATCTTATAAGGTATGGAATGGCCGGTTTATTGACAACCCATGTCCTGGATACTATGCATGGCTGCCCTGCGGCGAATATCCAGATCCAGCTCTGGCGCTTGCACGCGCAAACGGAACAGCGCACTCTCCTGAAAACGGTACGTACGACCGCGAACGGACGCACTGAAACTCCTCTCCTGGCAGGGGAAGAATTGAGTGTGGCTCGCTACGAGCTTATCTTCGCCGTGGGTGCCTACTTCATCGCGCGCGGCGTGGATTTGCCAGAGCCTGCTTTTCTCACAGATGTTCCGCTTCGTTTTGGCATTGCGGACCCGCAGGCGCACTATCATGTACCTCTGCTTGTCTCGCCCTGGGCCTATAGTACGTATCGAGGGAGTTAATGACAATCACAAATCAAGTCGCCGCTCAGACTGTGCTGGACCGCTGCGATCTGCTTGCCAGCTTTAGTGAAGAGGCTGGCTGTATCACACGCCGTTTCGCCAGCCCACCGATGCACGAGGTTCACGCGGTCATTACTTCGTGGATGCGCGACATTGGTATGACTGTAGACATCGATGCCATGGGCAATCTGATCGGACGCTATGCGGGAAGCCAGCGGAACGCGAAAACTCTTTTACTCGGCTCTCATCTGGATACGGTTCGCAATGCCGGTAAATATGACGGCCTGCTTGGCGTGATGGTCGCGCTGGCCTCTCTGGAGAATCTGCACGCTCAAGGTAGACCGCTTCCTTTCTCCATCGAGCTGATCGGTTTCGCGGATGAAGAGGGCCTGCGCTATCAAAGCGTCTATATTGGCAGCAAAGCCATCACGGGTACCTTCGATCCGCGCGATCTCACCCTGCGCGATGCCGATGGTATCTCTTTTGCCGACGCCATACGCAACTTCGGCGGCAATCCCGATCCTGCCGTGCTCACGACGCCGCGCTGGAGACGTGAAGAACTGCTCGGCTACTGTGAAGTCCATATCGAGCAGGGACCAGTGCTGGAGGCGCGCGATCTTCCCCTGGCAGTTGTGAGTGGCATCGTCGGTCAGCAGCGCATTCTCTTCTCATTGCAGGGCGAGCCGGGTCATGCCGGAACCTTGCCTATGGATTTGCGCCACGACGCGCTTTGTGCCGCCGCCGAGTTCGTGCTCGCAGCAGAGAAGATGGGGCGGGATGTGTCGGGACTGGTTGCGACGGTGGGCCAGTTGCAGGTCCAGCCCGGAGCTGCTAACGTCGTTCCCTCGCTCATCAATCTCAGCCTGGATATTCGCCACGAAGACGATCGCTTGCGCAACGCCAGCGCAAGCCAACTTTGTCAGCAAGCCCGGCAGATCTGCGAGAAACGTGGCATCAGCCTGACCTGGCAGCCGGTACAGAATAGCCAGACCGTTCCCTGCTCGCCCCGGTTAGTGCAGCGCTGGCAGCAAGCATTGACCCAGGAAACCTATCCCGTCTTTACCCTGCCGAGCGGTGCAGGCCACGACACCGTCATCATGAGCGCCCTCACCGACGTTGCCATGTTATTCGTACGTTGTCGTGCTGGCATCAGCCATAACCCCGCCGAATCCGTGCAAAGAGAAGACGTAGCCGCTGCAATCACCGTCTTAGATCGTTACTTGCAGATCACCGCAAAAGAACAGGAGTAATGCCCCGAACCACGCGTCCCGAGCCCAGTAGAGGCACGGTGAAGAGAAACGGAACTGTGCCTGGGAACTCGCTCCACCGAGCCCGCCGCGCAGACGCGCCCCAGGCCCAGTAGAGGCACGGTGAAGAGAAACGGAACTGTGCCTGGGAACTCGCACGACGGATCAGGCTCCGCAGACGAGAGCGGCCATACATCCGCCCGAAAAAAACGAATAAGGAGCACATCTCATATGCACCCTTCAGCAATCTCACCACCCGCCGAATATATATAATACAGGAGCAATAATGCCCCTTTCTCTCATCGCTCCCGACAACAATGTAGCCTGCCGGAGAGGAAGTGTAACCTGGATGTAGGGTCAAGCTCCCCATCACATCCACCTTTGTGTAGCCTGTGTAGCACTTTTACAAATTTTTATAACGCGTCACTCTGGTGTT
>DATJHM010000010.1:0-34800 GCA_035493895.1 Ktedonobacteraceae bacterium | reverse complement strand
AGATAGGCTCCATCGCAGATTGCCAGGGCCGTCAACGAACTTTCTGGAATGGCATAATCCGCTGTTCCCTGCGCAATCATCTCGGCCATGTTTTCCAGGTGGAACTGGTGTCCGGTGACCGGGAACTCTTCGGGAACGATCGTGGTGCCGGAGGGGAATTGCGCGTTCTGCAAACGGTAGCCATTTTCCCAGCCCCAGAATTCGATCTGTCCATCTGTGCCGATCAGACGGAAGAGCGTCTCTGTTCCCTCGCGACTGATGTGCACATGGTCGCCCGTGTTCATGACCACCCGTATGCCGCTTTGGGTCTGAGCATAGGTGATTGCAATTGTCTCAACCTGCATGCCATCGCGATAGGTCCGCGTGCTGGTATCGCAGAGGGCCATCACGTATGCCATCGGCTCATTGCGTGTCAGCGTTACAAAAAAGTTGAGCCAGTGAATGCCCGCGTTGATGATATCCCAGTGTGTGCATTCGATTTCGACCAGCTTTAACTCGCCGATCTCGCCCTGCTGCACACGCTGGATGATCTCTACGGAGGTCTTGCGCGCCAGCAATCCGTGCGGTACCGCCATTGGTAGCTGTCGCTGCTTTACTGCTTCCAGAATGGTGCGACCTGATGCGACTGTGTGTCCCAGGGGTTTTTCCACCAGAATACCTTTGAGCGGCAATTCCAGGGCTGCAAGCGTAATCTCCTCATGGCTTGGGGGATACGTGCTGACACAGACGACATCGGTCGGACACTCTTTGAACATATCCTCGTGGCGAGAAAATGTGCGCAGACCAGGAAACTCCTGCTCCAGTTGCGCACAGACCTCCGGGCGCAGGTCAGTAGCGGCTACAAGATCAAAGCGTTCCGACCGAGCGAGGGCGCGCAGGCTGAGATGCCCGCCCGTTCCCCCTCCGATGACGCTTGCCGTTAATCTTTTCTGCTGCATGATGTGTGATTCTCCTTGAATTATATGGAAAAGGTGTGATCCCCTGATGATCCAGAATGGAAAAGGTGTGATCCTTCGTAGAGGCGCGGCTTGTCTGCGCCAGGGGCGTCGATCAAATGTGATCATGGGAGCGAACCCGGGGGTGCCTGGGAATTCCCGGGCGCAGGCAAGCCGCGCCTCTACAGCGGTAATGGGGGGATGATGAGCATTGTGTGCTGCAAGATCATTTGCAGCACACAATGCAACTATTGCGCTAAATGGGAGACATGATCACGAGCCTGCCGCGCTGGATTGCACAGCCGCGTTCCCCTGCTGCACCGCTTGATTGATGGCTTGTTGGACCGGGATATGTCCCAGGAACATATCATTGAAGATGTCGTTAATTTTTGTCGAGGCCTCGTTATAGCCAGGGGTAATCGGATAACTGGTCGTCTTACCGCTTGCCTCTTGCAGGAAGGGGCTCACATCAACATTCTTCTTCTGCCAGTAGCTCGCATACTGTGGCGCGATGCTCTGGATGCCAGACCAGACATAGCCGCCGCTGGTAACAATCTGCTGGGACTCAGAGGATGCCAGCCACTTCTCAAGTTCCCAGGCTTCCTGTGGATGTTGAGTTTTGGCATAAATGGAATCAGCAAGCCCGTTCATGACCGTAATGCGCCCTTGAGGACCGGATGGAAGCGGGGCGATCCCGAAGGGGAAGTTCGCCTGCTGTACGACATTCGCCGTGTTCCAGGAGCCTGCCAGGATCATCGCGACCTTGCTTTGTCCGAAGAGCTGAACATGTACATTTGTGACGTTATTGGTCTCTGACGCAGGAGGCGAGACATGCCACTTCGTGATCAGGTTCACCAGGAACTGCAAGGCCTCAACGGACTTCGGCTGATTGAAATTAAACTGCCCGAAAGGCTTATTCATGAATTGACCGCCATTCTCGGCGATGAAGTCCCAGTATAATTCCTGGTTATCGTTATAAGAGAGGAAACCATATTGTTTGACCGCGTTCGCATTGAAGCCCGCTTGCGTAGGATGCAGACCGTTTTTGTCCACCGTCAACTGCTGCGCGAGCTTGAGCAGCGTGCCGCCATCCGTGGGATTCCAGGTCAGATCCGTTGGTGCAGGCAGGCCCATCTTCTTGAAGATGTCCTTATTGTAAAAGAGCGCGACCGTATCCCAGTCTTTCGGCAATCCATAGTACTTATTCTGGTAATAGAATTGCTTGAGCAGGCTCGGATAATAGATCGAGGTGTCCACCTTATCCTGCTGAATCTGCTGCGTCAGGTCGAGCAGGACACCCTCCTGGGCAAACTGGGGAAAATAAGCAACGTGATCCCAGAAGACATCAGGAGCATTGTTCGCGGCGAACTCAGTATCCAACTTTTGCCAGTATTGCGCCCACGGAGTCTCTTCAATCGTCACGTGAATGTTTGGATGCTGCTTCATAAAAAGATTGATGGATTGCTGATAGCCTACCTGTTCCGTTGGGTCCCAGAGCGCGTAGGTAAGGTTTACCTTCCCACCGGAACTGGAGGCACTACCGCAAGCAGCGAAACCGGTCAGCACCATAAAGATACTCATGCTCAGGGCAAACCAGTTGAATGGACGTAGCCATTTTTTACGGCTGTTTGTCCAACTGGAGGGTTCGGAGATTGCCGACCTTCGTGGCCAAAGTGCGAATTGCATCGTTTCTCTCTCCTTATCGTACAATGAAAAGGTTGTCCAAACAGGTGGAGCACCGCTGCTCCCTCTGTCGTTTGCAAGGGTATCCAGCCAGCATTACTTAAATCCGCTGAGCTGGATGGAACGCACTATGTGTTGTTGAAATAAGAAGAACAATATCAGCAACGGCCCCAGCGCAATAAACGTCGCCGCCATCATCAGGTTCCACTGCGAACCATAGTTGGACTGGAACGCCGCAATCGCTACCGTCAGCACGCGCAGATCCTCCGTGTTGGTGATAATCAGGGGCCAGAGGAAGTTATTCCAGGCGGACACAAACGTGATGATCGCCAGCGTGGCGAAGATCGGGCGACTGAGCGGCAAGATAATCTGGCGCATTACTTGCAACGTGCTAGCGCCCTCAATGCGTGCGGAACTCTCCAGATCCTGTGGAATACTGCGGAAGAACTGGCGCATCAGAAAGATGCCATAGGGCGTGCCAAGCACATAGGGAGCCGCAAGGCCGTAGTAGGTATTGACCCAGCCGAATGTGCGCATAAGGATGAACAGCGGGATGAGCGTGACAATGTTTGGCACCATCAATGTGCAGAGATAGAGCCAGAAAATCGCGTCCCGTCCCGGGAACTCCATACGCGCAAAGGCGTAAGCCGCGAAAGTACTGAAGACAATCTGACCGATGGTCGCGATCGCTGCGAAAATAATCGTGTGAACCAGGAAGTCCGGGAACGAGTACTTCGTCAGGGCCTGACTGTAGTTATCAAGGGTAAACGAAGCGGGCAACGACCACGGTGCCCCTACGTACAAAAGCCTCGATGGCTTCAGCGACGTGACAAGTGCGATCCAGTAGGGGAAAAACGAGATAATCGTGCCCAGGATCAAGATCGCATACAGAATCACATACGTTGGCAGGTGTCGAAATAGGTGCTTCTGGCTGCTCTTGCCTCGGCGATAGGTACCCTCTCCTACTTGATATGTTGTATCAATAGAGGCCATAGATAGGTTCCCTCCTTTCTCTGCGTTGAGCTGGTTCTGCTCTTAACTGAGATCGTAGACGGTACGATTTCGGAAGTAGAGTGCCTGTATCAGCGTAACGGCCGCGATAATGACAAACAGAACCATCGAAAGAGCCGCCGCGTAGCCTGTGTGGAAATATTGAAATGCTTCTCTGTAGAGCAAAAAGTTGAACGTCGTCGTATTTTGCTCCGGACCACCGTTCGTCATGACAAACACCGTATCAAAGACCTGGAACGAGCCAATGATGTCCGTCACAAGCACAAAGAAGAGCGTCGGATTGAGAAGCGGCAGCGTGATCTGGAAGAAGGCGCGCACGGGGGACGCGCCGTCAATGTGCGCGGCTTCATAGAGATACTCAGGAATGCCCTGCACGCCAGCCAGGAAGAAGAGCATATTGTATCCCACATACTGCCAGATATTGACCGCCGCCACCGAAGGGAGCGCCAATCCCAACGAAGTCAGCCAGGCTGGACCATGGATGCCGAAGAACGCCAGGAACGTGTTCAGCGAGCCGTACTGCGGACTGAAAATCCATTGCCAGACAATACCCATGGCGACCGGCGTTGCCATCCAGGGTACAACAAAGAGCGTGCGAAAGATGCCTATGCCCGGCAGCTTTTTATTCATCAGTAGCGCGAGTAGAAGCGCGATGACCGTTTGTGCCGGGATATTGAGAAGCACATAGTAGATTGTGACAAACAACGAATGCCACATCACCTGGCTATGTATGAGCGTATTGTAGTTTTGCAGGCCGATGAATTTGGGGGTAGAGAGCAGGCCCCAGTTGAAAAGACTGAGCACTGCCACGGCAATGATAGGCAACAATAAGAAAACCAGGAGACCAATAAAACTTGGAAGGAGAAAGAGGTATGCTTCAAGGATGGTGCGCAGGCGAAATCCTGCTCCATGGAAGCCAGTTCTTCGCGTCCTGACATCTAACGAAGATATCTCGAGCGGTACCGGGGGATTGTGATCTGTCCGGGCTTCCATCCCTTCTGCGGGCTTCCCTATACCTCTTTGTCGTTGTCCCATGGGTTTGCTCCTTCTCCAAGAGGACTATACAGACGAAGATCATTCTAATTCTCTGCATCAGTGCAGAAATTGGGCATGGGTAATCAAGTCGCTTTCGTCTTGATTATTGTGAGCACGTGTACATATCCGTGAGAGGAATAGTACCATCCATTTTTCAGGTTTGTCAAGGGTAGAAGCGCAATATCAGGCAATTTGACGTAGATAGAGGCACGTGTGAGTGGTGAAAAAAGCACTAAGGATGGGCCTGTGGTGCGCGTTTTAGCGACCAGACGATATTAAAAAAACAATGCAATATGTACACGTGTACACTTGACAAATGTGTTTGTCAATGGAATACTTGAAGAAAATGAGCACGAGGGTGATGAAGCGACAACATCACCAGGGGAGAGTTGTTTTATGGTTACGAGCGAGCAGGTAGCGCAACTGGCAGGTGTTTCGCGCGCAACAGTTTCCCGTGTCCTGAACGGATCTTCGCGGATCAGCCCGGAAGCAAAAGAACGCGTTCACGCTGCCATTGCAGCCCTCGGCTACGAACCTGATGTGGTGGCACAGAGCCTGGTTCGTCATCGCTCGCGTATGTTGGTGTTGGGCCTCTGGAGCGAAGATGGCGAAGGGGAGCTGAATCTCTCGTCGTTAAGCAAAACATCTCGTTATTTCTATCTGGATGTTTTGAAATCGATTGAGAACGAGGCGGCCTCTCAGGGGTACGATCTGCTGCTGCCATCGCGACCACAGGGCAAAACTCCCGAGAATTATATCCGTAGTCTGCAAATGCGGCGTGTGGCCGGAACGATCATGGTCAGCCTGCGTCTACAGCCGCCCGATCCTCGTATTCATGCCTTGCTGCAAGGCAATATTCCGACCGTCTTTATCGATGCCGCAGGTCATGGGAGCCATGCCACCTATGTGAAAGCGGACCATATCGATAGCGCGCGTCAGGTGACCGAGCACCTGCTCTCACTTGGGCATAGACGGATTGTCTTTTTAATTGGCTCGCTTTCCGACCTTCCCGGTATGGAGCGTCTGCTGGGGGGACAGCAGGCCCTTGCCAATGCGGGTATTCCGTTTGATCCCAGCCTGACGCGGCAAGGAGGATGGAACGTGGATGAGGCCTATAAAACGGCTTCGATGCTGCTGGACGAGCGGCGTGATTTTACGGCTATCGTGGCCGGAAGCGATGTCATGGCCATGGGAGCCCTGCGTGCGATCCATGAGCATGGCTTGCGTGTGCCAGAAGATGTTTCGCTGACCGGTTTCGATGACATCGAACTGGGTCACTATACCGTCCCTGCGCTCACTACATCTCGGCAGGACCATGATATGATCGGGCGAGGCGCGGTGCAGCGTTTAATTGCGATCATTGAAGGGAAAGCAGAAAATCCCCCGTCTCCATTGATTGTCCCCACACAACTTGTGGTGCGCCAATCGACGGGACCTGCCCCTTCATCCCTATAAAATTCGTTCCCTTTTTGTATCTGGCGGGGTGGGACCCGTAAGAGTTGTCCGAAAGAAGGAGTTCATTGGCGATGCCACAAATCACCATCCTGGGTGCAGGGAGCACCGTGTTTGCGCGTCAACTCATCACTGATATTCTGCACATTGACGGCCTGGATGAGGGCTGTTTTGCGCTGGTGGATATCAATCCAGAACGGCTGGAGTTAGCGCATCAAATCGCTGAAAAGCTTGTGGCTCTGAGCGGGAAACAGTGGACCGTCCGAGCTTCGACGGAGAGGCGCGATCTTCTGCCAGGCACTGATTTCATTATCAATTCCATTGAGGTCGCTGGCCTTGCAAACGTGCGTTACGATTTCGATATTCCCATGAAATATGGTGTCAATCAGTGTATTGGCGACACTATTGGCCCGGGTGGTATCTTCAAAGCGCTGCGCACCGGTCCGGCGTGGCTGGACATTTTGCACGACGCAGAAGAGCTGTGTCCGCAAAGCTGGGTGCTCAACTACACCAATCCGATGTCGATTCTGACGCTGGCCGCGTTGACTGGCACGAGCATGCGCACGGTCGGACTCTGCCATAGTGTACAGGCGACCTCGAAACTGCTGGCGGACTTCCTGGAGGTGCCGTACGAGGAGTTGAAGTGGCAGTGTGCGGGCATTAATCACAATGCCTGGTTCACCGAACTGCGTCACAATGGCGAGGATATGTATCCGAAGCTGCGTGAGCGTGCGAAGACCAGCGAGATCTACGAGCGCGATCCCGTGCGCCTCGAAATGATGTTGCATTTCGGCGCGTTTGTCACCGAGAGTAGCGGACATTTTTCGGAGTATGTCCCCTATTTCCGCAAGCGTCCCGACCTGATCGAGAAGTACTGTCGAGATGGCTACCTGGGCGGCACGGGCTTCTATGCCAATAACTGGCCGACGTGGCGCGAACGCAATAGCACCTCTATTCGTGAAATGCTTGATGGCACCCGCGAGATCCCGTTCAAGCGGAGTCATGAGTATGGATCATACATTATCGAGGCCGTGACTCAGCATCAGCCGAAGGTGATCTATGGGAATGTGCGCAACACGCATCTCATCGATAATCTGCCCGATGGCTGCGTAGAAGTCGCCTGTCTCGTTGACCAGAATGGCGTACAGCCGTGCCACTTTGGCGCATTGCCAGAACAACTGGCGGCCTTGAATCGCAGCCATATGTCCGTGCACAAGCTGATGTGTGATGCCCTCCTGAACCATGATAAAGAGGCCGCACGCTATGCCCTGTACCTGGACCCACTGACCAGTGCTGTCTGCTCGCCTGCCGAGATCAGTGCGCTCTTCGATGAGATGTGGGAAGCGGAACGCGAGTATCTCCAGCCGTTTGCGTAGTCGTTTTTGTGCGTGCTATGAGGGATGGGTCGGCATTTTGTGCAGGCCTATTCCTCTTTCACGATAGTTTCTCGCTTGCCGTAATCTGGTTTTATTGCGCATGGTTCGCTCTCTTTTTGCGTGCGGAATACCAGAAGTAGACGAGCGGGGCGAAGAAAAAAAGAGCCAGGAGTGTATATGCTCCATATTGGACGAGCGTGCCCAGGAATGTTGTTTCCTGAGGAATCAGGCCCACAAGCGGTGGATTGAGCCCGGTGATGAGAAAGTGTGGAGAGCCGCCAACGGTCAGTGTGGCGATCGTTTGCCTGCCCGGGAGATCGAGCATGCTCACCGTGCCATTTTGCAGAGCGACAAAGCCAAGTTGTCCGTCACTGGTAATCGCAATAGAGACAGGCGCAGAGGGAAAAGAGATGACGCGTCGGGGTTCATGTGGGAGTGGTGCTCCAATAGAGACGGGCGCAAGGACAAGCAGACGGTTACTTTTTCGATCGGGTACGAACATTTCTCCGGTCTGCTCATTGAAGTCCATCGGACCATAGGTGCCACCAGTGATAACGGTCATTGTCGTGTGGCGCTTGATATCGATCGCCTCAATACTCCCCTGACGAGTGGCCGTATAGACCGTTGAGCCTGGAGGAATGCTCAGGAATTGAGGTTCCTGGGGAAGAGTAATGCTTGCCAGCGATTGGCCTGTCTGGGTATCGAAGACCTGGAGTGCATGCGTCGTTGCGACCCAGAGCTGATTATTTTTCCCATCCGCAAGATTGATATTTGCCAGAGCGAGCGCAATCCCATAGACGGGAGCGTTTGTCGAAAACATCTGCTTGATATGACAGGTGAGCCCATCAAGCTCCGTCACACGATTGGCATCGTTCCCGGCAACATAGAGCGTATTGGTCGTGGGATCGAGCGAGAGCAACGAGGGTGCGCCGGGTATAGTCGCGCTACAGATGGTTTTTCCGGTTTTTGCACTTAACGAAAGAAAGTGATTGTGTTGAGGTTGCGTGACGAAGAGGTAGCGACCATCGATGCTCAGGAGAAGGGTCTGTGGACTCTCAGGTGTAGCGATGGTTCCGATGACTTTTTGTTGTGCGATATCAATAATGGAGATACCCTCTGGCGTACCGCTGACATAGGCAACCTGTGGGGCTCCCCCATCGGCCCTGACGGTGTGATGTGGGCAGAGCGTGAAAGAGAGCAGGCATGCCAGGATGAAGAGATGGACCTTGATAGAAGAAGATGCCCTGCTCATGGTGAAGCCTTTCCCTTGCTACACTGTATTTCCTCGAACTACTACCATCATACAGAGGGCTTCAAAATAGAGGCATTTTCTTCGGCCAGAAGAAACAGCAAGAATAAAGGACCGATTTTCACCTGTACTCCCGCTATACTGCGAGGAAAGAAGAACGATAGTCAGGAAAAGGAGTACATAATGGAATTTTTCGGTATTCGTTTGCTGGTGAAAGATTTTCCGGTGGCAGTTCGTTTCTGGCGAGATCTGATCAAGGTGCCTCTGCAATTTCAGGATGAGACGATGGGCTATGCGTATTTCGATACGGGGAAAGCGGGACTCGAACTGATGGCGTGCGACGAATTTGCTTCCGCCGTCGGTGAGGCCACGCCGGTACCGGAGCCGCAGGGACGTCAGATCGTGCTCGATTTCCGCGTTGATGATGTTGACGCGTCCTATGCCGAGCTGATTGCGCAGGGGGCTACTTCCGTTTCGGCTCCTGTAGATCGACCGGCATGGCGCGCACGCACGGCCCATATCGCCGATCCAGACGGGCACGTGATCGAGCTGTACAGCACGCTCGCTGCTAACGCCTGAGGATGCTAAGTGAGCATCTGTTTGGACTCGATATGGAGTAAACTTCTTATAGTCAATGTGTTTGATCTAGAGGACATGAACGGGCAATTCGGGCGAAAGTAATAGTTTGCCAAAGCTCATGGCGTCTTTTCTGAAAACGCGCTCGAGACGCACGGGTGAGGGCGAGATGGCCGGTGGGGGACGGGGGCGCAGTTCCGCTATCGCTGCACCACGCCCCTACTGGCCTGGGGGCGGTACGAACGGGGGGCCACGAAAATATTTTATTGCCTGGATGGAAGAGCAAAAGATCATCAGCGAGAAAGGAGATGAGGAGGTGGCGGCATATACGTTGTATCTTGAATCGGGTCCGATGCGCAAGAAGACGATGATCCATGTGTTTGATCTGTTAGGGTGCATTGTTCAGGGAGCGACAACCGAGGCGGCGTTGGAAGACGCGCCGCGCGCAATCCGCTCCTATCTGGAGTTTTTGCGTCGGCATGGTGAAGATGCACATCCTGATGAGGAGATTCAGACGCGGATCGCGGAACATAATACGAATGGGGAGTGGATCGGCAGTGGTCACTTTTCTGCGGACCTGGAGCCACTTGTGCCGGAGGAACTGGAGAGGTATGTCAGGCGTCTGGAATGGTCGCGAGCGGAGGTGCTGGAACTGGTTAGCGGGTTGAGCGAGGTGCAGATGGCGGAGAAACCGTTGTCCGGTGGGCGGCCCGTCAAGGCGATTTTAGAGCATATTTTCGGGGCAGAATATTCGTATACACGGCATTTCGGGAAGCTGGATGGGATACGCGGCTCTGGCACGAATGTGTCGAGATCGAAAGAGGCGCTCTTGACGTGGATGGGAGTGCTGCGGGAGAGTGAGATTAAGAAGCTGCGCTCTTTGAGCAGGAAGGAGCTTTCCGAGCCATTTGTGCTCAGCAAATCCACGCACACGGCGCGTCGTCTGGTGCGCCGCATGCTGGAGCATGAGTGGGAGCATCTGGTCGAGCTAAAAAAGCGGCTTTTGTAGATGCTCATGGACACGAAGAAAAGATCTGAGAGAGTTAGATAGGGGCGAGCCCATCCATTGTCTCCAACCGAATCAGCTCTTTATCTCATAACATTCATTACTGATGAGGCCCTTCCGGGAGCTGCTTCTCTAAAGTCTGAAAAACTTCGTAGAGTAGTTTGAAATCGCCATCTACACTATCCAGGCGGAAAGTCTTTTCTAAGGATAGCTTGCAGTCTGCAATTGTGATGGTGATTTCGATCCTTTGAGGCTTTCGTTCGGATGCTTCTGCTGGCTTATTTTTCTTTTTTTTCGCCTTTGAGCTTTTTATCTCATTACAAAGATTTTCGCCAATTTTGTTTAACACCCTTGTTGCGATAGGCGTTGAATCGAATGCTAATGCAATCGTGAGCCAGAATGGATCTAATTCAGGCCATATGCCTTGAGCGGCTAACTTCTCAAGAATATCTTCAACTTTCGATTCATCTCTTTTAACCGAGAGATCCGACGATGCCAGAATTACTTCTAATGTATCTAGAAACGTTGCTTGATTTAAGTAATCCATGTATGCCAGTGTGACTGAGCCTGGCTCTTCCCTTTGTAATTCACTCATTCTGTCTCTTGTATCCCTTTACGTCTTTGGTTTGAGCTGAAAAGATATCTCAGCCCATTTATTTGGAGTCGAGGGGACGAGTTCTGTCCCTACCTGTTATGTTTTGCGGACCCGGACCGCTTCCGGTAAGAGGGATGGAAATCCCTTAGTGTGTATGAGCGGGTTTTGTAGACGTAGATGTTTTGCTACTCTTGCAAATAGCGTCGAAACAGGACACGATTTCCGCCGTGTCCATCATAGTTCGTCCTTTTACCATTCTAGAGATCGCTAAAGCGATAGCCAACATCTGCATATAGAATACATTATTACCGCCATATCCCGAGGCATTGCGTAAAGGGAAAACAGCATCGCTTGGAGGAAGGATGCATTATGAGGAGGTAGCGGGTTCCTTCTCTACGTGTTTATTCTCTCTTTCCGCAAGATAAGCTTGCACATGTATATTGCCTGCCTTTTTATAGCGGCAACAGGCATAACAGGCGGGGACGCAATTTGCAGAGGTGGTCCCTTTCTCGGCTAAGGGAAAGACATGGCACATGATCTGAAACTGTTTTGCCTGGCAATACGCACATTTCCAGTGAAAGTCTTCCAGTGTCACGAACCAGTCCGTCAGCGTCAGGGTTGCTGGTGCCCGTATCTTACGAGCCTCCACGACCTGTCCTGTTACACGATCGAGTTCGCGCATGATGATCATATAATTCTCTTCTGTTTCTGCTAATTCACGAATCTTCTCTACGATCCGCCGGTTACCAGCACTGATCCACCGGGCAACACGAAAGAGAATATGTATCTCTGCCTGCGTCATACGATGTTGTCACTTTCCTTATATGGTATTATGACGGGTCTCCTGAACAACGAGAGGGAAGGAAATTGGTCTGGCGTGAGATGCCAGCGCGGCTCTCGCCGTATGAAGAGGATACGCCGTGATGCCATTATGTCTGGACGAAATGTCGACCGTATAGCATCGGCATGTAGTAATTGTTACTTTCCTTACTTCAAGTATAGAAATTTCCTTCCATCTGGAATAGAGCTAATATGTCATAAATCCGTGAGAAGCTTTTGTACATTCCATATGAATGCTCCTGATTTTTTAAGATTTTTTTGAGAAAAATAGGAAAAAATTTAAGATTTTTTTGAGAAAATGCCGATTATTTTCAGTCTTTTTCAGAACGTAGCCTGGTCATTTGTGCAGATTGCCGTCAGGCGAGTATCACGTGCGCAAAACGCTCAATAATTCAAGGGGCCATGCAAGAGAGAAGGGGCCGATTGTGTTTCGCAATCGGCCCCTTCTCTCTCTGGTTGGTTTATTGCAGATGGTGAGCTTACTGCTCGTGTTTTTGCGCGAAGGGCGCAAGATGGGTTGTGAAATGGCGTTTGATATAGGCCTGATACTCTGCCAGATGCTCACGCAATACGTGTTGCAGGCGAGCGCCGTAGGTGTCGAGTACAGAGCCAAATGTGACGTGTAATACCTGGCGTGCGTCAAACTGGTTGAGCAGATCAGGCAATTGTTCATCCTTTAATGCCGCAGCAGTGGGTACCTTCTCCAGGGTCGCCGACACATGGTACGTTTTGCGATCGGTCTCGTAGTGATCACGGTCGAAATCCAGGATCTCGCGGAAGAATGGCGTATCAATCGAAGCAATCAGGCGCAATGCTTCCAGGTAACTGGTGCCTGCGGTCTTGAGATGGACCAGGCCGCCGGTATGCTGCATCGCAATTGGGTAGACCGTAAACTTGTCGGAGCCAGTGTGCAGGCTGAGCTTATAGCTATTATCAAAGTAACGCATAATACTGGCATGTCCGGCAATATTTTTATCCAGCTCTTCCACATCGCCAATATAGCCCACGCCTTTCTCAAAACGTCCCACAAAACGCGGTGCGAGACTGATAAACGGAACGTTAAGACGTTTGAGTTCTGAGGCGATATAGAAATGCTCAAGCAGGGCCGTGGTCGTGCCGGTCTCGTCGACCGAGATCTCCATTTCAAATGGCTGCCCGGCGGACAATTCCTGCACACGCCGCGTCATGCGTACCATGTGGGCCACGGCCGCGCCGTACTTGGCGAGCGCTTTGCGCAGGGTATGCTCGTCGAAGGCCAGCGAGAAGGTATCGAGATCGAAGCGTTTGAGGTAGCGAGTCTGCGTCTCCTGCCATGACGCGCCGAGATCGTGCCAGGGGAGCGCCTCGACTTTGCTTTGCAGAGCCGCATCATCGGCCTCCTCAGCGCTATCATCGACGTAGTCACCGGGATCGACCGTATAGAAGCTATAGCCTGCGCGCACAAATGGCTCGATATCTGCCAGCGTCTTCAAATGGTCTGCATCAGCGCCGCATGCTTCTTTCCAGCCCGCCTGGAACGCGCCCCACATTGCATCATCGAGCACTTGCTGAGGCGTACGACCTGTGCGTGCATTCTCGCGTACCGACTGTTGCGCGAAGATGGGCGCTACGCCGGTTCCGCGCACTGCCTGCACATGTCCCGGCGTGGCAATGCCCAGCCGATCCCCAAATCCGGCGGACGTTTGCAATCCCAATGCGGTTGGCTGCAACCAGGGCAGACGCTGACGCAGCGCGCGGGCGTTCTCGGCTGAGAGTGGACAGAGCAGGACATCGCCTTGTTGCTCGCCCACGAAACCCGTACTAGAGCCTGCTATTGCCAGCTGATATTCACCGGGAAGAGCAGTGGTGATCAGTGCGTACGTTGTGCCATCAAGTTCTGTGACTGATTCCTCAATCACGGGAAGATTCAAATTGTGTGTCATGCTTGTGTCTCCAATTTATAGGTGCGCTTTGCCAGTTTGTAGGACATATCAGTAATCATCTCGTGCGCATCCTCTTCATCAATGAAACCGCGCAAGACCTGTTCAGCCAGCCAGTCAGCACTGGCACGCCGCCACAGATCATGGCGCGCGGGAATGGATGGATATGCGCGTGTATCGTCGTTGAAGCCAGCCGTGTTATACACGCCCGCCGTCTCCATCACATTGTCAAAGTAGCGGCGGATACCCTGCCAGCTATCAAAGAACCACCAGGGCGGACCCAGGCGCAGGGCTGGATAGTGTCCGACCAGCGGAGCCAGTTCACGGCTGTTATTGGTCTCATCCAGCATGAACAGGATGATGGTCAGTTCGCGATTGTTGCCGAAAAGATCGAGCAGCGGCTTCAGATTGCGCGTGAATTCGCTGGCCTGTGGAATATCGGCACCCATGTCCGGACCGAACCGCTCCATAATGAGATCATTATGGTTGCGATAGCTGCCGATATGCAACTGCATCACCAGTCCATCCTCGGTGCTCATACGTGCCATCTCAATCAGCATGTGCCCGGTGAAACGTGTGGCGTCCTCGCTACTGACATCTCCACGCAATGCGCGCTGGAGAATCGCATCGGCCTCGCGCTCACTCAGGCGACCAGTATACGCCGTGGGTGCAGCGTGATCGGTGGCGGTTGCCCCCATCGTCTTGAAGAACTGACGCCGCTGCTCGATGGCTGTGATATACGAGGCATAATCAGTCACCGTCACCCCTGATACGTCGCTCAACAGATGGATATTTTCCACGAATTGAGCGCCCTGCGTATTGATAATGGCGTCCGGACGGAACGTCGGTACCACGCGCAACAACTGGTCCATGGCGCGAATACGCTGATGAGCGTCCAGCGTCGAGGTCGCGGCATCAGTGGTTGCCAGGATCTCGATATTGAAGCGCGCAAACAACTGGCGGGGCTGAAACTGCGGATCATGCAACTGTGCATCGATCGCATCGTAGATGGTCTGCGCGTTCGCCGACGTCATCTTTTCTTCAATCCCGAAGATATCGCGCAACTCATCGCGTAGCCAGATACTCGATGGTGTTCCGCGGAAGAGATACCAGTGGTCGCACAGCGTTTGCCAGATCTTGCGATGATCCTGCTCGATCGGAGCGCCATCTTTGCGCCGTATGCCCAGATCCTCCATGGGAATGCCGTGAGAATAGAGCATGCGAAAAATATAGTGGTCCGGGATGAGCAGTAGATCCACAGGCGTCCCCCAATCGTAGGTAGAGGCAGCCAGCATCTGTGGATCGACATGCCCGTGAGGACAGATCAGCGGCAAGCTTTTCACGCGTGAGTAGAGCTCATGAGCCATACGTCGCTGTGATGGCTCCGGTGAAAAAAAACGCTCGTCAATGGTTTGGTGATAGGTCATCTCATGTTCTCCTTTGTACTGAGTGATATCAGAGATTATTCCCCTTTCAGACGTACCACAAATTGTGTCGGTTTGACAAATGTCAGCGCGATAATCAGCAGTACCATCGTGGTCAGCATATAGACAACCGCCATGGCATTAATGGCCTGCTCTGGTCTCATCCCCGAGGCAAAGGCGTCCCCGTACAGCGTCACCACCAGCGTCCCCGCGTCCGCATTTGCCACCAGATAGGTCAGTTCGAACATCGCGATCACGCGCACAATCGTGAGAATCCCCGCCGTAAGCAAGCCGGGGATAATGAGTGGTACCACAATCCGAAAAAAGGTTTGTATATGATTCGCGCCTAACATGTGACTCGCAGCCTCCATTGAAGTGTCAACCTGTTCAATAAAAGGCATGAGAATGAGAATCACGAAAGGCAGGATGGGGATTACATTTACAAGGATCACGCCTGGTAGCTCACCGCCCAGGTAGCGCAAGAGCACGGTTGCCAGCGGTATACCGTAGGCAAGTGGCGGTACCAGCATGGGCAGAAGATAAAACGTGATCAATACGCCCTTATAGCGAAATTGTTTCCTCGCCAGCACATAAGCGGCGGGAAAGCCGATCAGCAGCGCGATAACGGTCGCACCTATGGCCACGATAAACGTATTCGAAAGAAGCTGGACGATATCATGGTCGCTAAACTCAAATGCATACCACTGTGTCGTAAAGAGCCCTTTGGGAAGCCAGGTATTAAACCATTGCTGCCCCAGGGAGTCAAGGACGACCGTGCCCACCATGCCGATCAGGTTCAGGATGAAAAAGCCGATTGCGACATAGAAAATGAGCGCGGCCCAGATGTTTTTGCGCTTTTTCATTGTGCGTGGCTGAAGCTTATGAGGGGTCAGCACTTCACTGGCCGTGGCGCTGATCGCATCATGCAACGCATCATTCTTCATCTTTTATACCCCCTTGCCGCCGCTAATCGTCGCCCCGCGCGCACTTTTGCTCTGCAACCACAACACGACCCCGATTACCACCAGCTCGATAAGTCCCATGAGCAGGGCAATGGCCGTGCCCAGGGGGATATTGTAACTGGTAAATGCTGTTTCATAGGCCGCGATTGCCAGCACCCGCGTCTCGTGTGAGGGCTCACCCACCAGATTAGCTGAAGGGAAGACACTGAAATTGGCAACGAAATTCAGGCAGAACGCGACTGCAATGCCCGGCAATGAGATGGGGAGCACCACGCGCCAGAACGTCTGGCTCGCCTTCGCGCCAAGCATGCGACTGGCTCGCTCCAGATCAGGATTGATGGCAGACATATAGCCCAGGATCAAGAGAAACGTGAAAGGGAAGCCCTGAATGAAGAGCGCGATCTCAACGGCCAGCCAGTGATGGAGAATGGTCACGGGCTGTGGGATGATATGGAACAAGAGAAGTACGCGATTAAACCAGCCGGTCGGAGAAAAGTAGTCCAGCATCGATTGCGCGACCATGACGTTCCCCAGCGTGATCGGAAGAATCAAGATGATCGTCAATATGCGCTCGAATTTGACGCCGCGCCGCATATAGTACGCGAGCGGAACGCTCACGAGCACGCTGAAGAGCGTAACGGGCAAGGCAACCTGAAACGTCGTCCAGATTGTGTTCACCTGATCGGGCGTGCTGAAGAACTGGATGTAGTTGGTCAGGCTGAACGTCGTAGCGTTTTCAGTCGGGCGCAAACTGGTAGCGAGTCCGGACAGCAACGGATAAAAGAACAGGCCCAGCACAAGCAGGATAGCCGGGAGAGAAAGCAGAATAGAGGCGTAATCCACTCTGAACGCGACTTTATTACTGACTGCTTTGGGTTCTGTCGCAAGGTGCGTTATCTCTGCCATCGTGCTCACCTCTCCGCTTTCATAGGTGTGCTCTCAATGCTGGCCTCGTTCCCATGGGGTCCTTCTGCGTCATCGTTTTGTGTATCGGGACCATCATCGTTTGCTTCAGGATCAGGGAAGAGCAGGAGATGCTCGGGTTGGACGCCAAAGTCGAGCAGCGAATCCGCTTCCGGCTTCTGTGTGCTATGGACCAGCAATTGTACTTCGCTTTCATCTTCCATGCGCACCAGCGATTCGTAGGCTCGCCCAACGTACTCGATCAACTGCACGCGCCCTTGTAGCTGATTGGTCGCAGGCAACGGATCGGCGCGCGTCTCGTCGGGTCGCAAACAGGCCAGCACGCGTTTCCCCGCCAGCCAGTGTGTGCGCTCCGCAGCAGTAGAGCGGGCGAGCAGTTTGACCCCATTGGACATTTCCACCTGCCAGAGATCGCCCTCTTTGCCCAGAATCGTCACCGAGAACTGATTGAGATAGCCCATAAACTTTGCCACAAACAGACTGGTAGGATGATTGTAAATCTCCTGTGGTGTGCCGATCTGCTCGATACGACCCAGGCGCATCACCACGACGCGATCGGAGAGCGACATCGCCTCGGACTGGTCGTGCGTGACGTACAGTGTCGTGAAGCCTAGCTCATTGTGTAGACGTTTGATCTCAATCCGCATCTCATTGCGCAGATTGGCGTCCAGATTGGAGAGAGGCTCATCTAATAAGAGCAGGCTCGGCTCCAGGACAATCGTGCGCGCGATCGCCAGGCGTTGTTGTTGGCCGCCGCTCATTTGCGCGGGGAAGCGTTTGCCGAAATCGGGCAGATGGACCAGATCGAGCGCGCGTTGCACGCGTTGTTCGCGTTCGGCTTTAGGCACACGGCGGATCTCGAGGCCATAGCTCACATTGCGAAATGCATTCAGATGGGGGAAGAGCGCATAATTCTGGAAAACCATGCCAAAGCCGCGCTTTTCTGCGGATACGTGCTGAATTGGAGCCCCATTGAGTAAAATCTCACCTGCGCTCAATTCCAGGAGCCCGGCCAGGCAGTTGAGTGCCGTCGACTTGCCACAGCCACTTGGCCCGAGTAGCGTGATAAACTCGCCGCCCTCGATATCCAGATTGAAGTCGTGCAAAGCCGTCGTTGCCCCAAAGCGGCGTACCATGCCCCTTATCGACAGTTTTTCAAATTTCTTCATCGTCCTATTCCCATGTCATCGTACGATGGTCCCTTCCAGGGTGGGTCATTCCGTTTGGGTTGCAAGGGGCAAGACAAGAGTTACTTGATCATTGCAACCCGCAAACAAAATGACACGCCCGGCGAGGAAAGGACCGTTTACGCTAGTAGAAGGAGAATGCGCGCATTTACGTCAAGAGGCTTTATATTTACCGCTGCCAACATCGCTATCCCATTTGCTGAACGCATCCACCAGCTGCTGCGTGCCCAGAGGTAGTTTGATAGGTATCTGTTGGATCAGCGTGTTGTACTCTGGTCGCCCAAACTGCTTGATGATTTCCTGGCTGCTCGCGGGAGCCATCGAGACCGGCACATTCTTGACGGCAGGGCCTGGATAGAAGTAGCCAGAATCATAATTGAATGCTTGCTGATCTGGCTTGAGCATCCATGCCATCGCATCCAGCACGATATTCTTGCGATACGCATCCAGTCTTTTGGGCATCATCATGAACGCGGCATCAGCGACGAACGTCGTATTTTTCAGCACGAACGTCTTGTCGCCTGCGGGCACCTGTTGCAGGAAGCGCGGGTTGATATCCCAGCCCAGCGTGCTGGCAATAATCGAGACCTGCCCCTTCGCCAGCGCAGACATGGTATCGCCAGTGCGGGTGGGATACGAATCAATGCCTGAACCGACGGTTTTCAGGAACGACCACGTCTTGTCCCAGCCTTTGGTCGGGTCCTGCGGATCTTTGTCCCCGAGCAAGTAGGGCAGACCCATCAACATCGTGCGTCCGGGCCCGGAATTGGATGGGCGAGCGTAGAGGAATTGTCCCGGATGCGCTTTAATCCAGGTCTGGAGCTCTTCGATTGTCGTGGGGGGATTGGGCACCTTCGCCGGGTCATACTCAAAAACGGGACCGCTCGGCGTATAGGTGAAAACGAGGCCATAGCCGTTTGCCAGATCCGTGTAAGCTTTGGCGGCAGGCAGATAATTGCTATCAAGATTGGGGAATTTGTCGGAATGGGTGGGCGTCAGCTGTTCCACCAGCCCTTGCTGAATCGCGCTGGAAACGCCATCGTAGCCGCTAATAATCAGCGTATCCTGGATATTGTTTGCGTCTTCTTCGGCCTTCAATTTGCCAGGAAGCTGAGGGGCTTGAATGCGTGCAGGATAGACAACTTTTGATACCAGTTCAGGATGTGCTTTTTGAAAGGCATTCAGCATCGGCTGCACCTGCGCTGAATAGCCACCGGCATCAACGACTTGCAGGACAATGGGGCGATTGGTAGTTGGACCAGAACCGCTCGAGCCACAGGCGGCAACAAACACTACAAAAAAAAGAAATAGGAAAGAATAAACCGGGTACCTTGCGAGCTTTTTCGTTCTGAACATTGTGTACCTCTTCCTTGATGAGTACTACGCGAACGATTCATTACCAGGTAAGAAAAAGAGTTGATTGCCCGGAAAATGTCTGCCCGTTCCCTCCTTGCCGGTGATGAAAATTTTCACCGATTTTTCATAAATTTATCATATGAAAAAATCAATGTCAAGGAAGCTTTCGCTTTTTTTATGCGAAAAAGAAAAACAAGAGATATGCCAGGGAAAACAGGTAAATATGAATGCTATCGACGTATAAGCAAGGGAGCGGTAGATTCACGGACAATCAGCGGGCTTTCTAGCAGCGTATAGCCGTTGCTGGGTGGAGTGTGCCCTTCGATTGCCCGACGCAACAGTTGCATGGCGAGCTGCCCCATATGATATTTGGGCTGATCAATCGTCGTAAGTGGCGGATTCGAGTGTGCGGCCATCGAGATACCGTCGCAGCCGACGACCGAAATATCGTTCGGTACACTTAATCCAGCGGTGCGGATGGCGTGCAATGCACCCAGCGCCATGATATCGTTATAGGCGATGATGGCCGTTGGTTGCTCATCACGCGGAAGAGCCAGCAGTGAGCTCATCGCCTGAAACCCGCCCTCGACGTTGGGGAAACTTGAGGGACACCATGCGGGGCGCAGCTCCAGGTGTGCCTCTTGTAGCGCCTTATCGATGCCCTGTCGCCTGCTAAGCGAGGGATTGGAGATACTATTGCCTGCCAGATACGCGATACGCACGTGATTCAGGCGCAACAGATGCTGAGCCGCACGGTATGCCGCATTCGCAAAATCGATCAGAATGCAGGGGATCGCGGGATGATTCAGGTTTCTATTGATCATGACCAGCGGAATTCTCGTCTGTTCATACAAAGCGATCAATGCACTGTTCGCGATGCGTGAGGCGCACACGATAATCCCATCCACCGGACGTTCTGCCAGCGCATTGAGCGCCTGAGATTCCCGTTGCGGGTCCTCGGACGTATTACAGAGCACCATTGCCAGACCGTTCGTCCCGGCCTCATCCTCCACGCCACGGACAATCTCGGGGAAAAAGGGATTGCGAATATCGCTAATGACCAGAGCAATTGTGCGCTGCTCTGTGCTGGTTTGAGAGGGGACAGAAGTGGACGACGATTTATAGCCCAGCTCGGCGATTGCAGCCAGTACACGTGCACGCGTCTGCACATTTACAGGCGCAGTATTATTCATCACACGCGAGACCGTGGTCGGCGAGACGCCAGCGATACGTGCCACATCGATAAGTTTGGCCGTCGTAGACATGCTACCTCATTTTCATCTTTTTCATGAAAATGATAATATATATTTTCTGCCCTGTCAACAATCAGGCAAACAGGAAATCAATCCGCATTGGTACAGACAAGCCGCGCCTCTACGGATTGATTTTACCTTTTACTCGGTGATTGCGCCTTCTGAGGCGGAATGGACGAGTTTGGAGTATTTGGCGAGCACGCCTGTGGTGTAAGAAGATGCGGGAGCCTGCCACTTACTGAGACGGCGAGCAATTTCAGCGTCACTCACATCGAAGGAGAGGGTACCTTTCTCTGCGTCGATGGTGATGATATCTCCGTTCTCCACAACGGCGATGGGGCCGCCAACCTGTGCCTCGGGCGAAATATGACCCACCACCATCCCGTGCGTCCCGCCTGAGAAACGGCCATCGGTAATCAGACCGACCGTCTCGCCGTAGCCCTGTCCAACCAGAGCCGCCGTCACCGCCAGCATCTCACGCATGCCAGGACCACCCTTCGGCCCTTCGTAACGAATGACCGCCACATCTCCGTGCGTAATCTGATGATCCATGATCGCCTTAAAGATCTCTTCCTCCGAATTAAAGACCTTCGCAGGCCCTTTATGGACGATATTCTTGAGGCCAGCAATTTTACATACCGCCCCCTCGGGAGCCAGATTGCCCTTGAGAATTACGAGGGGACCGGATGGATGTAGAGGCTTATCAAACGGCATCACGACCTTCTGTCCCGCACTGAGATCAGGCGCGTCGGCCAGATTTTCGGCCAGCGTGTTTCCTGTGACGGTCAACGTATCGCCGTTCAGCAGCCCCTCTTTCAAGAGGATTTTCATCACGGCAGGTACGCCACCAGCACGATCCAGATCCACCATCACATATTTGCCGCCCGGCTTGAGGTCCGCCAGATGGGGAACCTTTGCCCCGATGCGTGTGAAATCGTCGATTGTCAGCGGAACGCCGATCTGGCGTGCAATCGCGATCAGGTGCAAGACCGCGTTCGTCGAGCCACCCAGCGCCATTGCCAGCGTGATAGCGTTTTCAAAAGCCGCCTTCGTCATGATAGCGCGAGGCGTGATATTCTTCTCGATGAGGCGTACCACCGCCTGTCCCGCGCGGTAACAATCCTCCGTCTTGAGCGAGGTAACAGCCGCCATGGATGAGCTGCCAGGAAGCGTCATGCCCAGAGCTTCAATCGCAGAGGCCATCGTGTTCGCCGTGTACATGCCACCGCAAGAGCCAGCTCCTGGAATAGCGCGCTCCTCCACTTCACGCAACTCAGCATAATCAATCTTCCCCGCGCTATACTGGCCAACTGCCTCGAAGACGCTCACAATATCGACATCGCGACCATTACACACGCCCGGCAGAATAGTTCCGCCATAGACAAAGACGCTGGGAATATCCAGACGTGCCAGAGCCATCATACAGCCCGGCATATTTTTATCACAGCCGCCGATCGCGATAATGCCATCGAAGCGTTGCGCATTGCCAACCAGCTCGATCGAATCGGCGATCACTTCCCGGCTCGGCAGCGAGAACTTCATGCCTTCAGTGCCCATCGAAATACCATCGCTGACCGTGATCGTGCCGAAGATCTGGGGAACGCCGCCGCCGACACGCACGCCCTCTTTTACTTTTGTCGCCAGACGGTCGATGTGTGAGTTGCAGGGAGTGATCTCGCTCCAGGTACTGGCGATACCCACCAGCGGTTTGCTAAAATCTTCCTCAGTCAGACCGACAGCGCGTAGCATGGCGCGATTAGGAGCGCGTACCGCCCCTTCAGTAATTGCTTTGCTACGATCATTGTAGGTTTTAGACATAGTGATAGTAATTCCTTTCTCCCTTAAAGTATGGCAAAATTAAGCGAGTCGTTTTGGTAAATGTATTTTCTCTCCCTTGATTATAGTTGAAACCGCACAGATAAGGAAGGTGGTGTTGGGGCAAGGACCTGCCTGGGCGGGGATGGGAGGCGCAGTGAGAGGTTCTCTATTCGATTTGAGAATGCCTTTGTGCTGGCTTTTCCATACTACAAGAGCAGAGATCAGGCTCAATGCAGCTATTGAGCGATCTCCGCTCCTTCTGTCGGAGTATCAGCTGGCCTGTGACAATGTTTGGTGCTTCAAGAGATAATTGGCTACTGTTGAGCCGACTTTATACAGGTTAGCGGCAGCAATATCGTTGGCACGAAAATGCGCGTCGATAAATTCCTGTACCGTTTGTCCCGGATGTGGTTGATCAAAAGCGCTGGGTGAGCGCAAATTCAGATAGTGGTCCAGATGACTGGTACGCTGTAACGCGCCCGCCACGGCGGTATCTTCCTGCTCATAGGTACAATTATGGCCCTCCCCTTTTGTGAGTATTTTCGTAATATATTCTGCTTCCTGCGATTGCCTGTGGCCCGCCCAGAGGTTGTCGCCTGCCAGCGTATCACACCTGACCACCGATGGATGTTGTTTGGCCTGCCCCGGATAAAGATGACGTTCTGCGATCGCAGCAGCGCTATCCTTTAATTTCAGATGCGCGGTAAGCCTGTAAGCAAGTCGTTGTAATGTCTCGTTGAGTTGAAAAACGGATGTCTCGTCAGGAAAAGCTGTGGAAGGGGCAATGTAGCCAAAAGGGATATCCGGTACCGTCACAGGGAGGAGATGGAATCCCTGATCCCAGTCGGCAACCCAATGTGCCCAGTATGTGGAGCCCAACGTGCCTCTGTTGGGAGAGGTGCTCGAAGTGCCAGCGGTTAAAAAATAGCTCTGGCCAAATGAAAACTGGGGATCGCGCAAAATAGCCATCATGCTCGTTGCCGCATTGACCTTGCCGACCCCCGTAATCGTCAAACATTCACCTTTGTCGTTACAACGAACTGGATTATCGGCCCCGCGCACTGTGAACGTGAGCGGCCATTCTTGATTTTGCAGCCAGGATGCAGCTTCTACTGCAAAATAGGTGATGATGAAAACTTTGACGTGGAAGGGATGTGCCTCTCTCGCTTGCGCATGCATAGGTGTGAGGGAAGGCATCACTGCAAATACAATCGTCAGACAGAGTATCAGGCTGGCGCTCAGTACGAGAAGACGCCTCCGTAATACATTTGTGAACATTGATCTCCCTTTCAAATAAGAATGCTAGTGTTTTCTTGTGGAAAAGAAAACACTAGCATTGCCATCAATCAGGTGCATATCCTATTGATAGCGTATAGATGTGGAGAAATGGCACGTATCAATTTATGGTGTGGATGCTATACGTTTTGAGAATAGCTAGTATGACGGGTAGCATCGTGTCGATTGAGATTAGCGATCTTGCAGGTGATGTCTCGGTCTGGTAGCAGGCATGGCAAACATGCCCATGGCTCTGCTTATCAGGCTACAATCTCCTTGACATACTCCTCTCTATGTGTATCTTTATAAGTATGCCTATTGATTGAGAATTGATACTCATCAATTAATAAAATAGCTGTGGAATGCTTCAAGACGCAAGAAACGTTTCATGGTGCCCCTTTCCCGCCAGGTGTGCATGTTGCCAATCAACCTGCTGCGGTATCGCATCCTATACCAGCCAGTTTGCCAGTGGGCGGGTATCCAAAGTACGATACTGGCTCAGAAGCGCATATCATGACGTGATGCTAGTCTAATGTCCTTTTGTGCTCTTATTGAAAGGAAAGAGACAATGATGATACAACAAAAAAATCTGCTGGACCAGGTATTTGATTATGCGAATCGTGCCAATCCCTATCCCATTTATGAGAAGATGCGCGAACATCCTGTCATCGTACAAGATGACGGGCGCTATATCGTGAGTTCCTATGCCGAAATCAGTGCGCTATTGCAAGATCCTCGTATGAGTGTCGATATGCGCAAAAGTTATAGTCAAACCGAGCATCCCATTCTCATTGAAGGGAGAGAGCCATCTTTTGTACGTCTGGACCCGCCTGAGCACGATTGGCAGCGGCATCAGGTGATCAGTAAGTTCACGCCTGAGCTGATTGTGGGCTTGCGTCCGCGTATCGAGGAGGTGGTGAAGGGATTGCTGGATGCGCGCCGTCAGGAGCGGGAGATCGATCTGGTGGATAATTTTGCCTATCCTTTGCCCGTGACGATCATCTGTGAAATCCTCGGTGTGCCCCGTGAGGATGAGCCCTTCTTTCATGCGTGGACCGATAAGCTCATCAGGGGATTTGATGTGGGACAACGTGGCAACCCGGAGGCCAGAAAAGAGGCGGAACAGGCCAGTCAGCAACTCCATGACTACATGGGTGGACTGATCAGCAAGGTGCAGCAACAGCCAGGACCGGGCCTGCTCTCAGCAATCCTGCATGATGAGACGCAAGAAAAGCGGATGGACAAGGAAGTCATGATCACCACCTCGGTGCTACTGCTGGTTGCCGGACATGAGACGACCGTGAACCTGATCGACAATACCATGCTCACGTTGTTGCGCAATCCGCAGAGCCTGGAGAAGCTGCGCCGTGAGCCAGCCCTTATCGCGAATTTGCTCGAAGAGGTGCTGCGTTATGAGCCGCCGGTCCAGTTTGTTCCGCGTACGTCGCTGACCGAGATGACAATTGCTGGCGTTACGATTCCAAAGGGAGCTCCAATCTTTCTCATGCTGGCAGCAGGCAATCGCGATCCTAAACACTTCGCTCATCCTGATCGTTTTGATCCCGAGCGTCCAAACATTGAGCATTTCGGCTTTGGTGGTGGCATTCACTATTGTGTTGGTGCGCCTCTGGCCCGTCTGGAAGCGGAGATTGCCGTGGTTGAGCTGGCTCGTCGCCTGCAATCTCCGCGCTTGCTGCAAGATCCGCCTCCCTATCGTTCCAGCTCGCTCTTGCGCGGTCCTCGCCACCTGCTGATTGGTTACGATCGCCTGGTTGATTAAACGTTCTGCCTGTGCTTTTGCAATAGCTTTGAGGGAAGCGGCTTGAACAGCTACACGAGTGCCTCTGACGCGCTTGCTGCCCAGGCCGTTTCCCCGGTTGGCTTAGAAAGAACGACATTTATGCCAGGAGGGAATCGAGCACAAGATGCGCTTTCTGCTCGTCAGCAGCACTCACAACGAGCTTGATCGCCTCGCGAAGCTTCTCAACCTGTCTCGTTTGTAGCACGCGCGCTCGAATATGCTCAGCAAGCGCTGGATAGCGTGTTTGCAGAATGTCCAGGAGGATCTGTTGCGAAGCTTCCACCTCGCCATCGATTTTTCCCTGCTCACGCCCTTTAACAAGTCCCTGCTCACGCCCTTTAGAAAGTCCTCGCTCTTCGCCAAGCGCTCGCTGCTTGAGCACAAAGTCATTTTCTTCCAGCAATTTATCGAAAATGTCCAAACGTTGCCTCACTTTCTGCTTATCCTCTAGCGTGACGGTATTTGCTCGTTTGAGAAAAGTGCCAAACCACAAGAGGCGGCGTGCTAATTTTGCTTCGCTGTCCTTATAATATTCTACCAGTTCCTCGAGGGCCTGCAAAAGCACAGGCGCATCGGCATGGCCCATCGCGGGCAATAACGTATACATGCTCAGTCTATGCTGTTGTACGTACGCTCGGGCATCCAGTGTCCATAATCCTAAGACGTGATAGTGAAAGGTAATGATTTTTTTGTTCCCACTCAGCTCCAGAAGTGGAGACGTGGGCATTTGCGCATTGAACAGGTAGATAACCATCGAGATCACCGGCTGTTTGTAATCTCGCCAGAGGCCAGCGTGATAAAAAAGAAGACGCTGAGCCATTTCTTCATCACCATCTGCTTGAAACTCCAGATGTAAGATATGAGGTCGATCCCGATAGTAGATCTGATAGACGCGATCGACTCGCAACGCTGAGCGCAGCACTTCGATATCCAGGACATCGACAAAAATGGCCCCTGGTAGTAATTGTGGCACAATATCAGCGGCATCTTCTTTGAGAATAGCTTTCATTGAATTATCGTATGGCTGATGCGTACTCTTTTTTCTCCGCATACTCTTCCTCCCTTTCCACTTCTGATCAGAGTATAATGTACAGCCATGAAACATGCAATAGGTAAATATGTCTATTTTTACGGTATGACATGAATAAGAAGATGGTAGGGCAAGAGTGACTCTTCGATCTTTCAGTAGTTCTCTCTCTTATCGAGAGGAGAAGATAAGGGGATAAGGCTTTTTCTGAGTCTGCCTGGGAAATCGCTTGAGCAGTAAGCGCGTCAGAATCGCTTACTGCTCAAGCGATTTTTCTCAAAGCCGCGCAAAAAAACCTTGCAAATCGGCGGCTCTTCTACTGTATAGCGTGCTTACCAGGACGATCTGATGCGCGCACCCCCATCGCAATCAATAATCGTGCTGGTCATGAAGCTATTGTCGATCAACATCGCAATAACTCCAGCCACATCCTCTGGACGCCCCATACGCTTGACCGGAGTGATGGCAGCTGCCTGGGTGAAGAATGCTTCGCGCATTTCATCCGGCAGGTCACGCCAGAACGGAGTCGCGATCCCTCCGGGCGAGACGGCGTTGACGCGCAGAGGTTGCAATTCCAGTGCAAGTGTCGGAACCATGGCTTCCAGCGCGCCGTTGACCGCGCCAAATCCAGATGCACCAGCGAAAGCAGTGTGACCCGTCACGGCACTGACGATCGTGAGCGAGCCGTCCTTGCGTAAGAAATCGAGGCTGGCCTGCGCTGCGAGCAATTGCGGCCAGAATTTGGCCTCGAATACACGATGAAGCATAGCAAAATCAAGCGTGCGGAACTCTCCCATCCCCTCATTGCTTGCAAGCGTCAGGACAAGATGGTCAAAGGGACCGACGCGACGGAAGAAGCTGAGGAGTTCTTCACGAGAAGTTGCGTCAACCACTTCACCGGTTACAGAACCCTCAAGCGTGGCAAGTGCCTGTTTCACTTTCTCATCCTGACGACTGGCAATGATGACGTGCGAACCGGCCGTTGCCAGGAGCTGAGCCGTTGCCAGGCCGATCCCTGAGGTGCCTCCGATAATGACGATACGTTGATCACTCAAATTCATTGGGAAAATCCTTTTCCATGCTGGTCTCTCTCCAGTCTTTCCTATTGTAAACGATACGTGGCGTGTCACATTTGACGTTATGAATATATACGATACGGATCGTATTTGTCAAGAGGGAGATTTGGATAGAATCGAGAGGGGGAAATTTGAGTGAGGGGTAATGCGCCAACATCGTAATGGTTGGCGCAGATAAACAGCGTCGCTACGGTTGTACTTCTTTGTAGAAGAGTATTGTGCCATCGAGGGTACCGGCTGCGCTGCGTGCATAGGCGGGGATAACGCCAACCTCGTGGTAGTCTAGTGAGCGGTAGAGTCGTTCGGCAACATCTCCCTGACGTGTATCGAGAACGAGTAGTGTGCGTTCATGCGCAAGGGCAACCTGTTCGATGGCCTGCATCAGGGCTCTTCCCACACCCTGACGGCGCTGGTTCTGAAGGACAAAGAGTTTCTGCACTTCAGCGCGATGGAGCGCGTTCGGCTTCGTGGCAAGAGCCAGTTGCACTGAGCCGACGATACGTTTCTCGTGATGGGCGACGAGAAGGACGCAGGTGTGTTGGGCAACCTCCTGGAAGACGTTATTCCAATACTGATGAGCCTCCTCTGCCGATAATGGTGGCAAAAAACCGACCGATGCGCCCCCTGCGACGGTATTCTGAAGTAGATGGATCAATTCGGGAAGTGCACTCTCGGCGTCCTCGGGGTGGAGGCTCTCAATCGTGAGATGCGATGAATCAAGCATGGGTGAGAGATTATCCTTTTTGTTTACTGAAAAAAGCTTTTCGGGGGGATTGTAGCAGAAAGTGTGTAAGCTGTGCAACTCCGAAGTAGTACAAATGGTGCTTCTTCTCGTCACGCCTCGCGCTTGCGATGTTGTATTACAATGTACAGACGAGCGCAGGCGGACAAGCATAAGAAGATATTAGCGGGTGGGTAGCACAATGGGCAAGAGTATATGCGATGGATGCGTGGCATCGTGCAGGATTGTCTGACGTGTGGTCGTCAGTTCATCATCAGTACCAAAGTCGTGGCCCGTGTTGGGATTGCGGTCCCAGCGCGGAAAATTGCTGCTGGTGATATCCAGGCGAATGCGGTGCCCCTTCTGAAAGACATTGCCTGTTGCCCAGAGATCGATTTCATACGCATATGTTTGCTCCGGTACAATCAGCGATGGAGCTTCACCCTGTGCGAAGCGATGGTAGCGGGCGCGAATGATGCCATCGGTGAGATTGCATGCGTAGCCATCGGGATGGACATCGACCAGCTGCGCTACAAAATCGGTATCGGGCGCGCTCGATCTTGCCCACAGATGCAAATCTATCGCACGCTGGAGCGCCTTGTTGAGCAAGGGAAAGTTTCGGTGCATGAAGAGATCCAGCATGATCGCCCTAATCGCAAAGTCTATACTGTGACGGATGCGGGGCGTGCTGAATTGCGCCACTGGCTGACTGAGCCGCAAGCAATACCCATTTTTCGCGATCCGCTGCTCATTCAGCTTTTTTTTGCGGCTCCATTGCCGAATGCTGAGATCATTCAGTTGCTGGAACAACGGCGTGCAGAGCACCATGAACGATTACTATCGTATCAACAGTTGGTCCCTTTCCCGCCAGACACGCCGGTTGGGACATCGGGGGTGAGTCGAAGGCAGATGCTGCGACGCCTGACGTTGGAGCAGGGATTGAAACGCGAACAGGCGTACATTGATTGGTTGGATGAGGCCATCGAAGTGGTACGCAGGATGCCGGAATGAACATTGCAGAGGTCCCGCGCCGATTGAGAAAGGGGACCTCTGCAAGCAAGCAGGAGATTATATTGCCGTATCGATTGGCTGCATATAGACTCCCTGCGTATCGAGGCTGTAGTATCCCTTTATCCTGGCAACGTGGATGAGCACGTTATCACAGGAAGGGCAACGGACGACCATGCCCATGCCATGTATGTAGACTGCGAGCTCAGCAACAACTTTAGTCGCGCCACAACGAGCACAGGTGGTCAGTACGCTTGTCATTTCAAGCGGGAAGATCTCTTGCAGGATACCTCCGGCTGCATTGCCATCAAGCTTGTTTTCTCCCATACTTATGTTTCTCCTGTCGGGCCAAAGCGTTCGGTCTTGACCCGCGATGGTTCGTATCCCAGTCCCAGTAGATTCTCGGCGGCAGTTTCGACAAACTGCGTCGGGCCACAGACAAATACCAGGGGATATTGCGCAGATGACCAGGCGAACTCGCGGAGCAAAGCAGAATCGATACGGCGGCGATATCCCGTCCATCCCGGCGGCTGCGTGCGCGTCAGGGTATAGCTTACCTCGAGTCTGGCATCATGGCAGGCAAGATGATCGAGTTCGTCGCGATAAATGACATCCTCAGCAGTGCGCACCGAATAGAGCAGGCGCGTCGGTACATCGCTCTTCACCGCTGCACGATAGCGGAGCATCGCCATCAACGGTACAACGCCCGATCCGCCAGCGATGAGCAAAAGCGGACCGCCCATCTGCGCATCCCAGATGAAATAGCCTCCGATGGGGCCGCGCAGTTCCAATTGATCACCGACACGTAGCTCATCGACAAGATAGGGGGATACTTCTCCATCGTCCAGGCGTTCGACGGTGAGCGTGATCTGCTCTGCCTCCAGACCCGAGGACGCGATGGAATAGCTTCGCTGCGTCTGATAGCCATCTTCAGCGGTGAGTCGTAGATCCACATGCTGACCGGGCTGGTGTCCTCTCCAATGAGGGACGGCCAGCGTGATACTTTTTGCGCGCGTGGTCTCTTCCCGCGTCGCAATCACCGTGCCAAACTGCCAGCTCAGTCGCCCTGGTAGCGTTCTTCTTTCCATGGATCACCGTGATTGTGATAACCAAGCGACTCCCAGAAGCCAGGCTCGTCCGCATCGACCAGGCGGAGACCTCGCACCCACTTGGCGCTCTTCCAGAGGTAGAGGTGAGGAACCAGTAATCGGGCCGGACCTCCGTGTTCAGGTGGCAACGGTTGCCCCTCATAGCCATAGACGATCCAGGCCCTTCCACCCTGCACATCGCTGAGGGGAAGATTGGTCGTATAGCCGCCATCACAGAAGGCGATGACATACTTCCCATGGTGTTGTACCTGGTCCAGCAGCGTATCGACGGAGACCCCTTCCCAGTGCGTGTCCAACTTTGACCATTTGGTTACGCAGTGAATGTCAGCCGTGATCGTTTCGGGTGGCAGGGCATGCAGATCGTCCCAGGTCCAGCGTCTGGCTTGATCAACGTGCCCGAGAATGGAGAAATCCCAGCTCTCTACAGGCGTATGGGGTGTAGGACCGGCTGAGAGCACTGGAAAACCTCGTTCGAGATATTGTCCCGGCGGGATGCGTCTGCTGAGATTACTCTGCTGGCGACGGCCTTGGAAGCCCCGCGAGACAAAGCCTTGACTCATTGTGTTCTCTCCTGTTCGTGATAGATAGCATTCATCTGTCCAGGAAACGATTATTTGAGATAGCGATTGACCAGCGCGTCGGCATAGTAGTTTTCCCAATGTGCGCCCGGAGCTTCACTCATCTGCTGCTTATCGGTCAAAACCAGCAGATAAATCAGATCGCTTTTCAGCAGTCTGGCATCGAGCATTTTTTCGAGCCCTTTCTGCAAAAGGTGGTCGGCATACCAGATTGACCAGTCAGGGTCTGCCCCATCGGTTGCTTTGTAGGCGACATGATGGTCCTCCGCCGTCTGGTGAAGAAGCGCGGCGAGTTTGTCTTTACATTGTGTTTTTTCTTTGCTCATGTGTGATCTCCTCGTTCCAGGTATTACGTTGAGAAAAATGACCAGCGCAGATTGCCCTGTAGAGGCGTTGACGTTTTCTCTATCAACCCTAATGTTATTACTTCGTGATCGAGCAATTGGTTACTCAGCCGAAATATTTACTTTCGTTTCTTGTCTAGAAATGTTTTTCACGGGACAGGGAGCAGGATACTGGCCGTGTGAATATGGTTGTCCGCAGTATATATTGCAACCTGTACTCGCCAGCGTCCAACCATCGAGAAGCTCTCGATGGCGCTGAACGTTGCATGTTCGCCCGGCTGGAGATTGATTGTAGTCGTGCCCATGTCCATCGCTGGCAGTGTTGTGGAGATCACCATACTCTTGATCGTATTCTGAGCAGTGCCTGGTTGCCGAAGGATGCGCACCGTAAACTCATTGGGCCCCTGATGATCGGGGCTGACGGTCAGTAAGAGCGTAAAGAGGCCGTCGCTGGTAGCGATCTGCCCCTCCCACTTTTTGCCTGCCACCTGGAGTTGTCGGGCCGATTCGGTCATCACTTGCGAGGTATCGACAGGTTGCAGCGTCCCGGAAAACACGTTCAACAGGGCTGTACAAAGAAGCACGGCCAGGCCTAAGAGCGGTTCCCAGCGTAAGATGCGCACCAGTCGCGAGCATTGCCGTTGGAGTTGCTCTTCCAGAAAAGCGAGAGGGGGTAACAGTGCGGCGAAGAGATCGGGGAAGAGTGGCGTTGTGTGTGTGCCTGTCGCGAGATCTGCATACAAGTGATACGTTTTTTTCAGGCGTGGACGCAGCCAGAACACGTGGAGCGCACTCGTTAACAATAAGCCGCCAACCAACACAATTTTGCATAGCAGGATATAGCCGTAAGTGGTGGTGAACAGTTCTGACCATGCGGGGAGCCGAAGAGATGCGTTGGAGGTGCCGCTTGTTGCCATTATGATGACGCCTACGATGGCAAGCGGAGAATAATGTGGGAGCGTCGATAACAAGGCCCAGGTTCGCTCCTGCAATGTCCTGCCGTTGAGCACCGGAAGAACGATGGCGGCCAGATAGAACATGCCCCCAACCCAGAGCGCAGCTGCAAGGATATGCAGACCATCGCTGAGCACCGATGAGAGGAACAGATCGTTGTCGACCGCCGCCGCGTGCCCTGAAAGCGTCATTGCCGCAAGAAGTCCTATGCCCGCGAGAAGGTTGATCCAGCGCAGTACACTCAGAATGGTAAGAGGGATTTTTTTATAGTCTATTAGACTATAGCCGACAATCAGGGCCAGGATGAGAATGCCTTCACGTATCATCCAGTATAGACCAAACTGCCCATGCAGAAGCTGCCCGCTCAAGAGCGAGAATGAGAAAGATTGCGCACTGCCATTCACAATCACCAGTGCCTGATCCACGAGAATCCCGATATGGGCGAGCAAGAGCGTCCATAAGAGCGGGAGGGACAGGCGCTGCTCAAAATGTTGCTGAATCTCCTGGAAAAGTGTCCGCAATTGTGGATTTTCGGTCTCGGTTAACTCAAAAACAAAAATGCTCCAGAGTTGCGCCCCCAGCCAGAAGACCAGCGCTATTTCGATTAGCGTCGTGATCAGCACATTGAAGAGTGTCGCAGGCGCGGACGAGCCTTCGAGAGCCGAGAGGCTGGGATCAGCCTCCACTGGTGGAACCGGTAAAGAGCCCGTAAACGCAGGTACTGTACCGTCCGGTCTCTCAATCGTAAAGAAAAAAGAATCGGTTTGCAGGTGTCCATCTACGCTCGACTCTGCGCGATAAAAGACGAGATAGACGGCGGGCGGAAGATGTGTTTGCAGCGAAAGATCGATCTCCTTTGCGTCGTCCGCAGCAACATGCGCATCCCCTTTATCCACATGGAGAGAGGCGTCATTCAGGCTTTGCGTCGTATATTTGTTGACATCGACGACATAGGCGGTCGTGAAGGCAGGATTAAGATCCTCGCTAAACCACAGCCGCACCTGAGTGGGCGCATCTTTGAGCACGGCCCCGAGCGGCGGATTGGCGCGGAGTAGCAGCGCATGGGCGCTGGCCGTTGCTGGCAAGAAAAGTAGCCAGCAACAGGCCAGAAGCCATGCGCATACGCCATATCGATAGATGGTTCTATTTCTCAGCAGACGAGCCATAGGTGGGCAATCTTCCTCTACGATGAGATCGATACAATCTATTTGACGGGCGCGTACGGGCGCATCATCTCATTATCTTCATGATCAAGAATATGGCAGTGCCAGACATAACCAGGGCCAGTCGTAGGATCAAACGGGTAGAGATTCTGGCCCGCTGCTACGCCGTTGAGGGGAGTAGCAATCGGTGCCCAACGAATCGCAATACGCGTCACCTGCCCTGGATACATTTTGAGCGTATCCTTCCAACCCACCTCTTCGGGATCTGGTACGCTGGGCGCTCCCTGGAGATACGGCGTGACATCTGGATTTCCACCTATGGCATGACCGCCATTGAGAGTGGTGTACGCAAGTGGAGGCCCATAGCCCGGGATGTAGGTTCCAGGCTTGTAAGTGACGGTTCCCCATGTCTCTTTCGTGATGGTTCCTTGATAGGTGCCACCTGGAAAGAGAGAGTCGTAATGTGCTCGATATTTATCCACGTCGACCTTCTGGCGATTCATAACCTGGAATTGAATCAGGTGGATATGGATGGGGTGTGCGTCTTCCGTCAAATTGATAATTTCCCATACTTCTGTCGAGCCAATGCGCGGGAGTTCTGTCAAATAGATGCCCTGCCCCATGGGATCGGCTTTTGCTCCTGCCAGTGGCTGGTTCGTCCCTTCTTTAATTCCTCTCCATTTTGTGTTATTCAGAAGCACTTCGACGGGGCCGCCGTCTGCCTCTACCTCGACCAGCACCAGTTGCCGTTTCGCGTCCACCGTGATCGCGGGGTTCAGTGTGCCAGTCGTAGGATCGACCAGACGTGGGATGATTGCTTCCTGGTTAGCACCGCCTCGCAGAGGGATGTTGCTTGCCGGATCGTAGGTCGTATCTTTCCCGGATAGTGGCCGTTTGACACGAAACTGCATAATCTTCCCACTCGTGGCCGGATCGGCAGGATCACCATCTGGATATGGAGCATGGGCGTCATTGACAAGCGTAAATGTGTGGCCTGAGTAGTGTGTAAAATCAATAATCACATCGGCCCGTTCGGCGGGAGCGAGAAGCAGCCGACGGGGAGACTTCGCATGGGGATCATTCAATTGAACGGGGATATCGAGCAGGCCGCCGTCGGTCCCGATCAGCCAGAAGGCGGGGCCA
>DATJHM010000009.1:0-7878 GCA_035493895.1 Ktedonobacteraceae bacterium | reverse complement strand
TGGCGGGCGTTGCCGAGGTCGGTGAGATGATGCGCGTAGGGAGCGCAGAGACGCAGGATACGACGGTTGGAGGGGCCAGAGGGCTCCTCGTCAGGGTTGAGTAAGCTGTTCAAGAGATCGATCATGGTTGGTTGTCCTTTCAGGTGGTGAAAAATGAAAAATGAAACGTGAAAAATGGGTTGTACGATGGACGCGCTACAAGAATTTTTGAAAAAAGCTACATCTCCTACACACATGTGGAGATGATGGGGATCTCAGGGCTACATCGTCGCGATAGTGGCGAGAGGGATGTGGCGAGATCTGCATGGGAGCATTTCTGTTCCTTAGTTAGAGTATTCGGCGGGTGGGGAGATTTCTGAAGGGTGGTGAGGAGATATTTTTTTGCGGATGGAGGAAATTGGTGTTGTTGCGGGAGAGACAGGGAATTTCTTATAGCCGTAAAGAAGAAAGGGGTGTGTGCGAGATGTTTTGGTTGCGAGAAGGAGAGTGATGATGTGGTGGGATGAGATGTGTGGGGGAGAGATGATGGGTGGAGGGGGACGCGGGAGGGCAGGAAGCGCGATCCGTAGCGGTGTGTTGGGGCGAGATAGTGGGAAGGGGCGACACGGCACGTCTGTGGTGCGAGGGGGATCGAGGGAGTTCGCGGACGCCATGAAGCCGCAGTTGAATGGCGTCCTCTACTGCTCTGTCAAACCTCATGGCGTCTTTTCTACAGCCATGAAAACGCACTCGAGAAGCACGTGTGAGGGCGAGATGGCCGGTGGGGGTGGACGCCATTCGACATGGCGTCCCTACTGGGCACGATGGCGGTCAAAAAGGACGCGATGAAGCTTGAATGTACTTACTGGGTTGAGGTTAGGGGAATGGGGCAGAGTTTACGCTCTGCCCAGGAGAACAGTTAGAAGAGGGAGGGGTTAGAAGAGGTAGCGCATGGCGGTGGCGAGAAGGAAGGCGAGGGAGAGTACGACGCCGAATTGGAGATGGAGAAGTGAGGTGCGTTTGATGCCTACGATGAAGGCTTTGCGCTCGGTGGCGTAGAGGACGGAGCGGATGTTGCTGTAGGCGAGAGGGAAGGTGATCCAGGCGGCCAGCGTATAGACTGGCAACAGGCCAAGTACGACAAAAAGAGTGATGGCGACGTAGCTGCCCATGAGAAGCGTGGTATGGAACTGCTGACCGAACTTCAGGCCGAAACGCACGGGCAAGGTCTTTTTATTGACAGCCAGATCGTCCTGGTAGTCGCGCACGTTGTTCATGTTGAGGATGGCGGTGACCAGGAAGCCAACAGGGACACTGGCGGCAAAAGCGGCCCAGGACCAGTGCGGAATTTGTACGTAGTACGCGCCCCAGGTCATGAGAAAACCCATGGCAAGGTAGACCAGTAGATCGCCCAGGCCACGACTGGAGAACTTGAAAGGACGAGCGCTATAGAAGTAGGCAATCAGCATGCCGGTCAAGCCGAACAAAATAATTACCGGGCCAACAATGAAAATGAGGGCGATACCGAGCAGAATAGCCAGTACGAAACTGCCAACGCCCCCCATCAGCACCTGCATTGCCGTCATCTCATTGCGGAAAATGACGGTTGAAGCTCCCAACGAACCGGCATGGTCGAGTCCATAGCGATGGTCAAAATACTCGTTAAAGTAGTTTGTGCCGATCTGTAGAAATAGACATGAGCAGAGTGTGATCAGGAAGGTCAGAGGATGGAAGGTTCCCTCGTAACCTGCCAGCGCCGTGCCCACCAGAACGGGACTGATCGCCGCGCTCAATGTGAACGGGCGGGCAGTTTTTATCCAGATCTTCCAGGCAGGTGGGGTCACAGGGGAAGATGATGTCAACGAGTCTTTCATGCAATTCGCTCCAACAAAAATCGAGATAGATATCGGGATATGCCAATCTTTGATAACAGATTGATCCTTATAGTAGAAATAGTAGTCTTGTACCGGCAAAATGTCAAACTGTGGAGTTTGAGCGCAGGGTGAAGCTGGAACACAAAAAAGAAAGGATGGATGGAGAGTTATGCGTAGAGCTAATGTTGATACGATGCCCGGAAGTGACGTGCAGGAGCAATATTTTCGTCTCACCGATCAGGTCCCAGAAGAAATCTGGTATTGGGCCGCGTTGGGCTCGATCATTACTTCTGCAATTCTGTTTACATCGGATAAGCGCGACTGGAGCCTTTTCGTGGGACAATGGCCCCCAACATTCCTGCTTTTTGGCATTTTTCATAAGCTGTTGAAGCCATCACGCTAGTTGCTCCGTATACCAATAAGGCTCGTTGGATAGTATCAATGATGATATTATGCAACGGGTCTGCCAGCATTTTCCCCCCTCAAGCGGTGAGAAACAGGTATACGGCAAGCGTAATGCCAATCAAGCAGGCAAGAATTGTCAGGACCAGAGCAAAGCCCGATTGAGGATAAAAATTCTCGATGTCGATCTCTGCCCGGATGCGCAGAAAATTGATAAGCGCCATAACGATCATCACTATGCCGAAAATGGTCAGGCTCACACCGATCAGGGAAGAATAATGGATGGAAATGGTGGAGGCGCTGACGTGTTTCAGGCCGAGTTCACGAAGCAGCAAACCGAAGCGGGCTACGACAAAACCAAAGGTAATCGTCGCCAGTCCGGTTCGTACCCAGGCCAGAAATGTGCGCTCGTTTGCCAGGTGATCGGTGACGTGCTTGCTGGTTCGCTTGCTTCCTGGCGGTTTTTGTTGCTCTGGTGAAGATATTATGTTGGTTGGATCGGGCTGAGTCATAGAGGTGCACGCTCTGCTTTCGGGAAAGCTATAACGAACAAATCATCGTGTGCTCACGCCTATACCATATCATATTTTTCGTTGGCACAGTGGAGTGATAACGCAACTGTGCCACTACTGGGTCGACGACGTCGTTGGTTCGGTCGTAGATAAGCAGCAATGAATCCGCATCAACCTAAGAATGGTTCGGTTTGACCACCCGTCTCAATCGATGGTGGAAAGGATTCGTGGACGGGCAAGAGGGGTGGTGGGGGTCGCGTGGGATGGGATAAAATGCGATCTTATCAACCCTCGCGGGCATCCATTGACCTGCACCATGGTATCTGAACTATTCTTCGGTTGATGTGTATTGGTCGCAGACAAGCAGCGATAGATTTTGAGGTTGCAAAAAGGGATAGAGGGGGAAGCCAGCACAGGATGCTGTATGGCATCCTGTGAGGCAACCTGGGAGTGTCAGGAACGGACAGCCTGGGCTTGTTCCTGCGCGGCATCCTGTTTTTTAGCGGGCGGAGAAGGTTTTCTGCGGCCCGGGACAGGATAGGGTAGTTTGAAGACGGCAAAGAGATAGTAGAACGATGGGATCAAAATGATCACGCCAATGAGGATACCGATCAAAACCGTCACAATCACAGAAGGATAGTTGGCTGAATTGGTAACCGTATAGAACGGCGGGATGACGTAGGGGTATTGTGAGAAGCCCCATGAGCCAAGCAAAAAGGCCGTTGCGGCAACGATAGAGACGCGCGCCAGATGGTAGCGGCGGAAGAGAAGCAACCCCGCAGTGATCAGACCAAGCACGTCAGTGATAATTGCCACCGGGAGAGCGTGATCGAGCAGACCGTTCCAGAGGATAGGAGCCTCAGAGACCGAGAAGAGCAGGCCCAGAGCGCCGAGAATCGCAGTAATCGCGCCCGCGATGAACGCGCGCCGACGAAAGAGGTCAGCGAACTCTTTGTTTCCGGCCTCGTGCGCCTCGACTGCCAGATAGATAGCAGCCAATGTGGCGCACAGAGTAACAGCCATTACCCCAATCGCCAGCGCGAACGGTGAAGTCCAGGGGGCGAAGCTACCAGCGTTTGCAACGCCGCTGGCATTGACCAGATGGCCACTGGCGACGGATGCGGCAGACGTACCCAGGAAAAAGGGCGTGATGAAACAGGTAATACTGAAGACGTAGCTCCACCATTTTGCGGGCGTGCCCTGCATATTGGTAGAGTAATTGTGAAAGACAAAAGCGGCCCCCCTCAGCACAAGACCGATCAAAACGATCGAGAAAGGGACAAACAGAGCAATCACAAGGGCCGAGAAAGCCGAAGGAAAAATGTTAAACAGACCGACAATCAGAAAGATCAGCCAGACGTGATTGGCCTCCCAGACCGGTCCCAGAGAGTGATTAATAAAACGGTGTTCTTTGTCAGCTTTCTTGCTTATGGCAAAGAGGTCCCAGATGCCAGCACCGAAGTCAGCGCCACCAAACACCGCATAGGCAATGATACCCAGCCAGAGCACGATCAACGCAATAAAAGCAGGACTCATGAGATGGCAATCCTTTCTGGCTCAGATTCCGTCGTTTCGGAAGTTGATCCGGCCTCGGGCAGAGGCGAGCGAGCAATACGGATAAGCAGCCCGATCAGAGCAACCGCCAGCAGAATATACACCACCGAGAAGACGAGGAAACTGATATTCAAGAAAGGCGAAGTCGTCACCGCATTTTGCGTACGTAGAAAGCCGGAAATGATCCAGGGTTGGCGACCGAGCTCTGTGACCATCCAGCCCAACTCAATAGCAATAAAGCCGAGGAAGCCGGAAAGCACAATGCCAGCGAGCAGCAGCTTATTTTCAGGAACAACGAACTTCTGGCGCCAGTACAGGAACCAGAAAACGAGGACGACAAGGAGAATAAGAGAGCCGCTACCAACCATACCATCAAATGATGTATGGACAAACTGTACTGTTGTTGGCCAGTCGTTCCGTGCAAAAGCGTTGAGACCTTGCACCGTGACATTTGGATTGAAGGCAGCGAGCATACTCAGAGCTTTCGGGATCTCAATCGCATAGAGGACCTGACCGGTATTTTGATTAACAATGCCGCCAATCGTAACCGGAGCGCCTGTTGTCGTATGAAAGAGAGCCTCCATAGCCGCGAATTTGATAGGCTCAACAGTATATAGGAAGCGGGCATTAAAGTCGCCGCTGAGTAACTGCAAAGGAGTGGCAATCAGGGCCATAGCCATAGAGAGAAGCAAGCCCTTGCGATAATATTCGCCGCGTTTGCCGCGTAGAATAGCGACCGCATAGACCGCAGCGACCGCGAAACCGGTTGCGACATAGCAGGAAAGCATCATATGCACCGTTTCGTAAGGAGTGCTGGGATTAAGCATAGCCTGAATGGGATTGATACCAGTGAGTTGACCATTGTGATAGACAAAGCCAGAAGGAGTATTCATCCAGGAATTGGTAGTCACAATAAACCAGGCCGAAGCGAGGCCGCCGATCCAGATAGGGAAGGAACAGAGCCAGTGAGCGCGGGGCGAGAGGCGATCCCAACCGTACAGATAAAGGCCAAGGAAGATTGCCTCAATGAAGAAAGCAAAGCCTTCGAGCATAAAGGGCAGGCCGATAACCTCACCAACAAATTTCATATAGGTCGGCCAGAGCAGACCCAGTTCGAACGAGAGTATCGTGCCAGAGACCGCACCGATAGCGAAGAGCACAGCGGTAGCGCGTGTCCAGCGTTTTGTAAGCATCATCCAGGTGGGGTTCTTCGTTTTCAGAGCGAGGCCCTCTGCCAGACAAAGCAGTAACGGTAAACCCACGCCCAATGCCGAGAAAATGATGTGGAATGCGAGCGAAGTGCCCATCTGAGCACGAGCTGCAAGTAGTCCAGACATAAAAATTTCCTTTGAGCGATTAGTACTACATCATCCTCTACCACATTGTATTTGTATTTTAGAATGATTTTGTCTGTACCACATTGTACCAGCCAATGAAAAATCACTTGTATTGTAAGCCCTGGCTCGCTAGCTTATCAAGTATAATGTTTCCATATATTTCCACAAATTTCTTACACAAACTACGGAAATTGCCGTAAGGAGCATTTTTCGGTGCCAGAGAGACGGACAGGATGCCTGAAGTTAGCGATTTTGCAAAAATAGTAACATAAAATATCAGGTGTAGACAGTATTTTTTATCAGGTTCCCTCTGATGAAGAAATATGTATTTGTCCCTATTACAGATATGCTATAATTTGTGCAACAAGAGAAAGGGAAAAGAGGATCGTGCCAGAGAAGACAAGCCCGGCGAATAAAATCGTGGCAAGCATGAAAGGTTTACGCAACCAGCTTCAGACAGAAGAGCAACCTTTGTTGACGATACCAGGAATCTGGGATAATGGTCAGCAGCAGCATAGCACAATGTGCGATGTTATTTTGACGAACCAGCGTATTTTCGGCTATATCTATAAGACATTTCCGCGAGAGTCGCTCTTTCTTGATGCCCAGAATATCGCAGAGATCACGCGTGTTGAATTGCGTCAGAAAGAGCATGAGCCGCTTTTTCGTGAACTGCTGATAGAGACAGGAACGCGCAAAGTCTATGTGCGTGCTCCGCGTAAGAAGATTGAGGTATTATATACAGAACTACAAAAACTTACGAATATAACCCCTACAAATACTGTAATGAGCGATACCACCGGGACAAGTATTGCCGCACCTCCAAGTTATAGTCAGCAGCAGATACGCGGCTCATTTGAGAACTCGGCGCTGGCAATCATGTTATTATTTGTCGGAGGTATCCTGCTGGAAATATTCGGAGTGCTACTGATATCGGTGACACATAACGCTCAGAGTGGTATATTTCTCTGCTTCGCGGGTTTTGTGGCCGTGATCACCTCTATAATGTTACGACGGCGGCGGAGTAAGGGCTCCAGGTAAAAAGGACAGAGCACGAAAGGTTCCCCATGAAGACATATAATTTGTGTATCCTTGGTTTTGGCTATATTGGACGGGCATTGGCGGCTTTGCTGCTGGAGAAACGCAGTGAGCTGCGGGAGAAGTATCAGATCGAATGGCGTATAACAGGTGTGGCGACGAGGCGTATGGGCTGGGTCGCGAATGCCGAGGGGCTGGATGCTGAGGCGTTGTTGCGCGGAGAGAGCGCGGAGAAGGATAGATTGAGCGATAGCAATGTGCGAGCCTGGTTAGAAGCCGCGCGGGCCGATGTGCTCTTCGAACTCTCTTCGCTGAATGCGCAGACCGGTCAGCCTGCGATCGACCATCTGCGTGCGGCGATAGAGCGTGGCGCGTATGCCATTACGGCCAACAAGGGACCGGTGGTGCATGGGTACGCAGAGTTGCAGGCATTGGCCGAACAGCATCATACGCGTTTTATGCATGATGGTGCTGTCATGGCGGGTGCGCCGTTATTTGCCTTATTTCGCGAGACCCTGCCAGCGGCGAACCTCCTGCGTTTTCGTGGCCTGCTCAACTCGACCTCAAACGTGATCCTGACTGAGATGGAGCAGGGCAAGACGTTTGCAGAGGCGGTGCAGGTGGCGCAGAATCTGGGGATTGCCGAGACGGACCCGAGTGCCGACGTGGACGGCTGGGATGCCACCGTCAAGATTTGCGCGATCTCGACCGTACTGATGGGCGTGGCATTGAAGCCGGAGCAAGTGGTGCGTGAGAGCATTCGGGGGCTGAGCGTCGAGCAGTTGCAGGCGGCAAATGCCCAGGGAAAGACCTATCGCACCGTGGGGCGACTGGAGCGTGTAGGGGACGGAGTGCAGGCGAGCGTGCGTCCGGAGCTGTTAGATGCGCATGATTCTTTCGCGACAGCCAGTCCTGCCTCGCTCATCTCGCATTTCGAGCTGGACGTGATTCCTGGTCTGACCATGATCATGCATGCGCCCTACGACTCCGACATGCCGCGCACCGTGGCCTATGATGTGCTGGCAGATTGGTTGCGTGCACTGCCGAAATAGTGGAGAGAAGAGCTTGAGATGGAGTAAGAATGAAATGTATCCAGATGGTAGATGCTGAGGCCATACAGCAGATCAGGGACAGTTATCTTTGTACGCTTGTTGCGCCTATGGATGGGATGTGGGAGAGTGC
>DATJHM010000008.1:0-61755 GCA_035493895.1 Ktedonobacteraceae bacterium | reverse complement strand
TTACACGCTACAGTGGGAGTCTATGATCGGCAAGGCAAGTGCTTGGATGTGGAACGTATCGCCCCCAAACAGGTGGGGCAAGCCAAAGAGGTGGCGATCTTGCTGGGACGCAAGGAACGCCTGCCGATGCGCTTGCTCCTGGTGCGGGTTCCTGAGGCGGTAGCAGCGGAGCGACGAGAAGACATCAAGCGGGAGGCCAAACAGCGCAGAACGCCCGTGAGCGAGAAAGCGTTGCGGCTTGCGAGTTGGACGCTGCTCTTCACCGATGTGCCAAGGGCCGAATTGAGTATCGAGGAGGCCTTGATCCTCATGCGGGAGCGGTGGCAGATGGAATTGCTCTACAAATTATGGAAACAAGAAGGAGAAGTGGACGAATGGGTCACCGACAATCCCTGGCGGATCATGTGCGAGCTGTATGCCAAGCTCATTGGCTTGCTGCTGCAACACTGGATGATCGTGCTTTTTACCTGGCACGATCCGCAACGCAGCCTCGTCAAATGTGCGCAGGTCATGCGCGAGACCGGCTGGACGATCATGGAGGCGTTAGCAGGGCGTCGCTCCTTGCGCTCGGCCTTGTACACGATCCGCGATCGGATGCGGTCGGGATGTCGCATGAACACGCGTCACACCCATCCCAACTCAGCACAGTTACTCGCAGATGGACTCGATTGGGCTCTTGAGCTTATCGCTTAAGTTGGTGCCTATGGCATGGTACGCTTGCCAATGGCCTCAGTGGTGGCACGGAAAGCGCTCCCTACGCCTACACGCATCTGGGCCAACTCTGGCAGGGCCACCTCAACGGCGGGGCCACGACCCAACAATACCTTTACTGTGACAGCACGCATCCGCACCAATTGACGGGCCTCTATGCCAGTGGCGCGACCTGCTCCAGCAAGGGCACAGCGGTCTACACCAGCAGCTACGACGCGTGGGGCAACGTGACGTCACGGTTCTACGCGGGCACGACGGCCACGCTCTCCTACGATGCGCTCGATCACTTTACGCAATGGAATGCAGGCTCGACCAATCAGGAGTGGTATGTCTACGATTCCGCGGGCAACCGCGTGCTCAAACGCACGACGAGCCTGAGTGGGACTTCGCTGACGACGTTCCCCTTTGTTTGTAGAGTTGCTCATAGCGCAAGATTGTGTCACAAGAAGAAACAGTATTTGGTGAAGAATGTCATAAACTTGTTTGTTCACATTAAGCTAGTTGATAACAATATGGGAGAATCATATATGAGTACCTATCTTGAATGGGATAAGGATCAACGTGCTGAAGCTTCTTCAGTTGAGGAGCTTGATCGTCTACTTGACCAACTTACGCTACAAGCAACTAATGAACGACCTTTCTCTGTTGATCTCGTAGCAGATGCAGTTCCTGCATTATCCATAGTCGTTGGTGATGTTATTACTCCTGTCAATTTTTATTCGCCAACGAGCCACCCTCTAGTAGTTGGTTGTTTAGGTCGCTGGGAAGAAGATGGAGATCAGGTGTTTGTCTTCGATGCTCGGGGTTCTTACTCGGAGATTGAGAAACGCTACACAATACCTATTGCGGACGCCCGCGAAGCTATGCGACGCTTTCTTGCTACGGGACAGCGTCCAGACAACATCGTCTGGTATTAAACGATAACTGAAATGCTTCAGACTGTGTCTTTTGAGGAAAAGGCTTCCGGGTCCCAGTAACGATCATGAAGTCAGAGTAAATCTTGGAATTTCTGTTGTTAATAAAAGAAGAGGAGGCCAAATAGCCCCTTTTGTTAAAGGCAGAAGAATAGAAATATACAAACATAAGGAATCTGTTAAAGAAAAGGGTACAAGTGGCGACCTTCTCTTTTATCAACAACACGCGAGCGTGAGGGAGCAGGGAGCCGCGACCCCGAGCGATGAACACAGGGAGGGAGGAGTGCCAAACGCAATTGAGTTCGAAAAAAGGCAAATGGCTGTTGTTGCTAAAGTGGCAAGGTGGCCAATTAGTAGGAAATGCGAAAGGAAACCTTGCCAGTGCAGGTATTGTAGAGCTGCGTAAGAAGAGGCAATGGTAGATGGTGACAGAGCGATACGTCGTCATTGCGTTATGATGGAATTGTGGGTGTTGTTGATACTGAGAAAGGGGAGCAATTGGTGTCCTTTGTGAAAAAGCAGATGGATAGAAATATAGGAATACATGAAAAGCGTAAAAAAAGGTTGCCAGGAGAGAGCTTCGATGTATGATGTGTATCTGAAGGCAACCTTACTCCAGGCGCCAGAGATCAGCGACCTTGTCCAGGCAGTGCCCTCGCTCATAGATCCTGCATTGCAGCGTAGAATAGTGTCTCGGTCATGTGTCCCAGGGGCATTAGGATTAGAATTGTCAAAGGAGATGGCGAGACGGTTGTTGGAACGATTTATTGCAGCGGGAAGCGAAGGATACTACTTTCCTGCTTCCTACCATCATCCTCCCCTCTCTTCTGAAGAGGCTCTGTCCATTGCCACCGACGCGATAGAAAAGGAACATAGTATGTATGACCCAACTGATACCATAGGACCAGTCTTTTTTCATGATGACTATCCCTGTTACTGGGAGTTCGGAGCGCATTCAGAACGCATGACAAAGGAAGGAAGAGTACCAAATGGGCACTTTGTTCTTGTAGATAAATTAGATGGTCATCTCTGGCAAAATGAGGAGCTCACGCGTCTCGTTAAAGGAGAACGCTTTTGAATGAAGGGAGAAGAAAACGTATCACCGATGAAAATTCAGGAGATCATTGCAAATGGCCGTTTAGGAGGAGATGAGGATGCATTGATGGATTATCCTCTTTACATTCGTAGGTCGTTTGGTTGGATCGGCGTGTATGGGGATGATCCATATGGTTATGCAAAAACGCCAGAAGCAGAAGAGGTAATTTTGGTTCTCTATCATCTCCTGGGCTAAGCTCATACAGGATAAACCACCCGCTGCGTCAAGCATCGAGTGCTCTGCTTGCCACACCCTACTTGCTGCGTTCGCAGTTCAGCATAGACGCGTAGACTACCATAGATCTAAATCCAACAAAAGCTCACCACTGAAAAAAATCTGTCCTCCCTCCTACACGGATGTTCCCAACGCCTCGCAAGAGATGCTGAGAACATTCGTGTAGCAACTGTGTAGCAACGACGACAACATACCATGAAAACAGTGGCATCAGACGAACGATGAATCGGCCTGTTGAGCACACGGAGGCATGTCACGAATGTCAGCGAATGGCTGAGTTCGAATCCTGTTCCCGCTACCAAGAACATTTTTGAGAAGTCCGAAGCCCTTGTAAAAAGGCTTCGGACTTCTCTTTATGGAATAGCTTTTTCTTGATTGCCTATCCCGTGAGCTTACCACCGTCTTATCAAAACGGCCCTGGAAAGTATTGACGAGCACGGAGATATATGATATTCTACTCCCCGTAGAGCAAGAGGCCGACAGCTCACAGCAAGAGACTCTTGAGAAACTGTGAATGTAGGAATTGCGTGAAGTGGCTCTACAAGCCAGTCTGGCGGCGTAGCTCAGTCGGTAGAGCAAGGGACTCATAAGCCCTGTGTCACAGGTTCGATTCCTGTCGCCGCTACCAGCAAGCCCTTCATCCAGCTTATAGAGCGGGTGGAGGGCTCTTTTTATGACGATGTTATATCTCCACAGGCTATCCCCAAATTTGTCTATCCCTTTGTCGCGTTTCAGGAGAGAGCAGGCGCGATGGTCTGCCAGATACCTTTGACGGCATCACGCCAGCCTTCCAGATAGGCGCTTTCATCAACTTCAATACGGGTGGCTCCGCCCCCTTGCCCTCCCGCACTCTTTTCACGATCTTGATCCTGCCAGTATTGAAGACGCTCTGCCGGGTGAAATGATTCGGGAAAGCCTGGAAACGGCATGCCGACATGATGGTAAAAGACGTTCTCAGTACCAGGTGGTATTGGTGGCATGGCTTTAACGGATGACGGGGATGCATGAAAAACGGCTCTCTGCATAGGTGGCTGCACATGGTGCATAGGTGGTGGCGGAGGCGGTGGCGCAAAACGCGTCGCGAGAGTGAGCTTGCTCCGCATCTGGAGAAATTCGGCAAGCTGCCGTCCGTCCTGCTCTGCGAGATGGGTTGCCACACCCTGCAATTCGTCACGCGTGGCCAGTTCCACAGCCCACTCGACTCCATCTTCGTAGCCGCGCTGATGCCAGCGTTCACGAGTACTCTGAAGCCTCTGGAGGAGTTGAGCAATTCGGGGATCAGTGATGGTAGGTTGTCCTTCGAGCATCATTACTTCCTTTTCTAATGCTATAGCACAGACTTTTGAGAGGTTGATCCGATCACGAAGCTGTTCCAGGCGGGCATAGAGCACATCTGGAAGCGTAATATTCAAACGAGCCATGACGACTATCCCTTCGATCAATACGTATAATGCGCATCATCTATACGTATTATACGTATCCATAGCAAAAAGTCAAGGTGAGGCTAAAACATTCACTTTTGCAAGCTTCTCTTTCATATCAGAACACGCGGCATTGGAGATAAAACAGAGCCATAATAGATATTTCAATATTTTCGAATAAGTCACACTCTATCTTATATTGTTCGTGTAAACAGCATAACGTATACTAAGAGCAGAAAGCCTTCCAGGCGCTGTGGCTCTTTGCGTTCCCAAGAAAGGATGCCGACATGACAGAGGACACAAACAACATTACAACAGGTCGCCTTCGCAGTTTTGATCGAGCAGTGAGAATAAAGTGGAATAAGTATATTGGAAGCGGTACAATCATCCTCATTATCGGGATACTTGTCCTCATACTTACATTGATGCTCGCCCAGACAGGAAGCACGTCGAGTGCACTCTTGCTTGGTCTGGGTGTGCTGCTCATCATTATTGGCATTGTCAGGCTGCTGATCGGCATAATTACTCCGGCGACCCCGTTGGATACTGCGCCGGAACCAGCAGAGAATCTAGAACAAGAGCTCTTTCAGGATACCTCTATTCCTACAGTAGATCCTGGAAGTGAATAGTGACCAGAAGGAAAGATCCTTTTATCAGTATCAGGAGAGAGATAGAGAGACAGGCCTATCCAATACGTAGCAACACAGATTTTACCTTTTGTAGAGGTAGCATGAGCGGCGACCGTTGCTCGCGCTACCTCTGGCGCAGATGAATAGTACCATATACATGAAGTGAACCGCCTCTCCTCTCAAGGGCGAGAGGGGTTGAGCGAGTTCGCAGGCACAGTTGCGTTTCACTCCACCGTGCCACTACTGAGTCTACGTGGCGGAACTGAATGCGCATGGGCACAAATGAATAGTAACCTTTATGGTAAACCTGCTTGCTTAACGAGATTGTGGATGAATGAGCGGGTTTAGCACCTGCCAGCCACGCACGAGACCTTCATCAAAGCGATCATCCCAGTAAATGGGATCTTCATGTTCAATAGCCACTCCGCCATCGTAGCCGATTTCAGTGAGCGTAGAAATAAACTGGGGCCAGTTAATCTCGCCATAGCCAGGGATACGGAAGCGGAAATAGTCACCGTTTATACCGCCTCGATAACGACGTTCGGGCAGCATCTGCGTATCTTTAGCATGGACATGGTAAATACGATCTTGAAACTCTAACAGAGCGCGAATATGATCAATCCCTTGCCAGTAGAGGTGAGAAGGATCAAATTCCAGCCCAAGCGCTTTGGAAGGGACTGCTTTAAACATTGCATCCCAGGTATCAGGAGAACCACCGAGATTGACGGGACGAAAGGGAACGTGACCGCTGAAGCCCATCCAGTTCTCAAAGGCGAGGCGAAGATTGCGCTGCTCTGCCAGAGCGGCAACAGGTCCAAAACGATCAGCAAATAACTGGATATTGCCATGCCAATCGCGATCGGCGTCAAAACCAGCCATACTGGAGATCACATGAACTCCTAGCGCCTCAGCAATGTCGAAGACACGAGCGTAGAGATCAGAGACCGCTACTGTCTTGACGCGGGACAGACCGTAGTAGGCCAGAGCCGTAATCTCGATATTGTAGCGCTGGCTCAACTCGCGGGCCTGAGAGACCTTATTCTTATCGAGCCGGTCGTCTACGATGTTTCCAAAGGCATCAGCACTGATTTCAATACCTGTAAAGCCAAAGCGCGCCGCTTTCTCGATGTCGGCAACATTGCCAGTTAGAAAACCAAGTTTCACAATATATCCTTTTCTATCGTTGGGCGGACCTACCCAGTGAAATGCTTGCATGAAATGCTCCGGTTATGGAAATATCACCAGAGCACACTTATCCCTGTTGGCAACGATTTCATGCAGCTATATTGTGTCCATACAGATAAGTATACTGAGATCCTCCCGGGAAAACAATGCATAGGTTTCATGTGCACGTCTCTCCACGCATGGGTTGAGATATCTCCACCTACAATTTCTAAAATCCTCTATTAGTGATTGAGCTTTCTCTCAATTTTATGTGGATATTTAGCAAACAAGAGCTTTTTCTCAGAAAGCTACAAGTGCGAGCATTTTTCATGGCTTGTAGAGTATGCCCGCCAAGAAAACAATACGTTATTTGTCTACCAGAAATCCATTCTATGAGAAAAAAGTGTGTTGTTTTTTATCTTCAACATACTTTATGCTAAGAACAGGTATTGATAGTTGAGAATGTGGCAGGGATGAAGCACGTTTCTCGGGAGGCTTATCACGATGTTGCGACGTTTTTGTCTCATCTTCTTGTTCTCCTTTCCATTATTAGTGAATGCATACGCTGGATTCTCTGTGGAGAAACCAGCGTATGCGGCGGCAACGAATGGTTATAGCTTTCTGGGAGATGCCTCTGGACGAGGAGGCATTCAGGCAAGCCTGCTTGGTCCCGGACAGACTGCATCTCAGCAACTCTTCTATCTGACCTATACGTATATCAATGGCACACTGGATCTGGTCACGATCGATCCCAATGGTGGACAGTACCGGGTCTATGCAGCGCCGGTCCGCAGCGAACAGGCCGCGTGGGCAATGACGAATGGGCCAGATGCGAATATCTACATCGGCACATTGCCACATGCACATCTCCTGCGATTCACGCCACAGATGCAAACGCTGTTTGATCTGGGACAGGTGCCCGTCGATCCACATACCAGGCAGGCTCAGAGCTATATCTGGCAGCTTACGACCAGCGCATATAATCGAACGGTCTATGGCTGCACCTATCCTTCGGCTGATCTGATAAGCTATGATCCGCTGACAGCCCGTCCACAAATTGTCAATCTCGGAAGCATGGATGCAACAGGCAAAGAACAATATGTGCGGATGTGTGCAGCAGATCCACAGGCAAATGCACCGTACATCTATCTTGGGCTGGGCTCGATTAGCAATCAGCTTGCAATCTACAATATTGCAACCCATACGATCATCAAACGCATTAGCGGCAATACAGCAGGATTCGGTTCGGTTTATCGTGGCACAGATGGTAAGATCTACGGTTCCATACTGAATGGCGGCACGAAAGAATACTATCTTCTGAGCAATGGGCAGGCGATAGCAACAACAACCCCTGCCAGTTCTGCTCCTCCGAATGTATTGAAAGATGGTGGCACTATCAATGTCGGGAGCAACACCGTCAGCGTCAACTATCCCAATAACAATCCGGCGACAAGAAGCTATCCCTATCTCTACGCAGGCAAAAAGCTCTCCATTTACAGGATCGGCAGCGGGCCTGATGGCAAGATTTACGGAGGCACCGTTTTGCCGTATGACTTCCTCTCGTATGACCCCTCGCAGAAAGGTGTGCACGTGTATGGGCAGGTAGGAGACGGCCAACCCTATGTACTTCAGGCGTATCAAGGGCAACTCTATATCGGGACGTACGCAGCTGCGCCACTCGCGGTATATCGTCCGACCGTGCCCTTTGGGCAAGCCAATCCGGCGGCAATACCGGCGACAACGCTGCCGACAGATCTGCGTCCACATGCAATCGCAGGCACAACGGAGAATACGCTCTACGTTGGCGCAACGGCCTCGTATGGCAAATTGACGGGGCCGCTGCTGGTCTGGCATACACAGGGAGCCAACGCGATACAGGCCTATTATCCAGTTACAAACCAGAGTATTCATGCACTTGCGACTACCACACGCGCCTGTCAGGGAAGCAATAACGGCTATTGTCTGATTGGAGGCACCACGATCTATGGTGGTACCGGCATACAACCAACGGCAACGGCAGCGCAACTTTTTACCTGGGACACAAGCGGACAGCAGATACTCCATACCTATTCACTTCCAGCTGCGAGCGCAAATCCTACGGTCACAGCGTTGTTCAATAATCCTGACAATGGATATGTCTATGGCATCACGACAGGACATCGCGGGAATTATCTCTTCATCTTCGACCCTATCAGCGGTCGCTTTATCCTTCCCGGCAGCTTGCTCCCCCTGAAGAGTGGAGTGATCTATAATAGTCTGACCATCTACCAGGGCAATCTCTGGGGTGCATCTTCGGACGGATTTTTTAGCATGAGCTTGAGAAACGTGAAACAATTCACGTTGCGACGCAGTCCGGCGAGATTGACCGCTGGTTTTGCGCGTCAGGTAAATGTGCTCTATGCAGCCAGTGATAGCGGCCTCTGGTCGTATACCATTGTTTAATACAGTCACTGCGACACAATTTCAACAACCTCATGATAGAGATAGACCAAATGCTGGCGTTCGCGTTCCCAGCAAAGCTCTTCGCGCACAGCATTCAAAGCATTGATACGCATGCTGGTAAGCAGGGCATCGTTGGCAAGGAGCTGATTGAGGGCGGCAGCAATCTCTCCAGGCTCCAGGCTATCAACGACACGTCCGACATGGTAGGTATTTAGCATATCAGCAACCGCTTCCAGGGACGTAGCCAGCACGGGCAGGCCAGCCATGAGATACTCAAAGAGTTTGTTTGGCAGGCACATACGAACATTAAGCGAATGGTCGGGAGAATAGACAATCAGACCGACATCGGCAGAAGCAGTCCAGGAGAGCAATTCGTGATAGGGGACCGGAGGGATAACCTTGATCCGCTCACCTACACCCTCCTGCGCAATCAGGGCCTCGAGTTCAGACACAGCCGAGCCGATCCCCTTCCCCATCAGCACAATCACATTATGTGGATCGAGTAGTTTCGCCACATGCACCAGAAGAGCAGGATCACGGTCAGCCTGAATGTTCCCCTGGTAGAGCGCAATACGCGTATGCGCAGCAAGACCCAGATACTGACGCAGGCGATCACTGGAGACATACGGCCGGTATGCCAGCATATTACGGACCAGCCCTACCTGCGACACATGATAGCGCTGGCGAATTTCGCGAGCGATAGGGGCTGAGACCGTAATGATACTCGCACAGCGCTGGATCATCTTTTCCAGTAGCGCATGAAACCGTGTACGCAGCCAGGGTACCTGTACAGGCAATTCCGGCAGGGGAAGCTCATGTGCATCAAAGATTAAGGGCTTGCCATGAAGAACGGCGGCAAGATAGCAGGCCGGAAGAGCGGTCACATCATGAGCATGATAAACATCTGCGGGAGTGATGAGCAGGCGACAGGTGCTGCGCAGGAAGATGCTTGCCGCTCTGAGCAGAGCTCGCTTTTTAAAGCGAGTCTGCGCGAAGTCAGCAGGCAACAGAATATGGCGAACCCGGCAGCCGCGAAGAGTCTCGTGCGCAGGGCCCTGGCCTCGAGAGGCAACATCAATAATCGTCACCGCGTAACCGGCCAGTTGCAAAGCACTGGCCTCACGCAACACGCGCTCATCACCTGCCACACTGCCAATCACATGCATACATATCAGAGGAGCAGGCAATTTTTTTTCGGGCAATGGCGATGGCGGTTCCACCGATCCAGACGGGAGTTGCGTCTTCATACGTTCTTGCTTCTCTTTCGCAAATAGCGTGTATTGCCCAGCGCCAGCAAATAGCCAGCATACAAACAGAGCCCCCCGAAAGAGATACCCCAGGCCAGTAGAGGAGCCTGAAATTGCACCAGATAGCTACTTCCCAGGAAGCAGGCAAGTCCGATAAGCAGGGCACACACAAATTTGCCGATCTCATAAGGGACCGGATAGAGGCGCTGATTGACGATATAGGCAATAATCACCAGAACAACATAAGCAATGAGTGTTGCCAGAGCAGCACCCATCGAACCATAGAGAGGAATAAGATAGCAATTGAGTCCGACATTCAGCAGCGCGGCACTACTGGTGAAAATTACCGCCAGCCAGGTTTTACGCTTCAGACCCACGCCGAGCGTAATATAGTTGTACAGGCCATAAAACAGGATCGAGAGCGCAATCATAGGAATCACGGGAGCCGCCACGTGATAGGCAGGCGGAAAAAAAAGCTGGAGCAGGGCCATACCGGCAAGAGAGAGTGCATAGGCAGCAATGAGCAGGATAATAAAATACCAGCGAAAAATCAGTTGAAAAATACGTCTGGCATCTTTCCTTTTGGCAATCGTAAAGAGGACCGAGGGCCAGGCAAGCAGAAAGGGAGAGATGACCAGCACACCCAGCACGCCCCCTAGATTATAGGCAACGGTGTACATGGCAGTCTGAGAAAGAGACCCAAGGCGTGAGAGCATATATCTATCGGCCAATTGAAGCACCCAGACAGAGAAAAAGTTCACCACATTGGGCAAACCAAACACCAGCAAGCCCTTCGCAATAGGAATATGCAAACGAATGCCAGCATGCCAGAGGATCTGAGGAAGAGTGCAGATTGCAACCACACCGTAGCCGCCAGCAATCGCCAGAAGAGAACCAACAATGCCCATGTGCCACACACCCACCAGCACAATAGTTGCCACCAGATTAATCAGAAGATTCGTGATAGAAAGCAGCACAAATTGAAATGCCCGATTCTCAGCACGCATCCAGGCAAAACCCGGCACCGTCAGATTCTGACAGAGGATCACCAGACCGGCCACACGAACCGTCTCGCTCAACTGACTATCCTGCAACAACAGAGCTGCCAGCCAGGGAGCACACAACATAATCAGCAGCGTCGTCGGCACCAGTACCAGCGTCAGCAAATTCAAAACCGTAGAGAGAACGCCCATCTTCTCTTTATGCGTATCATAGTCGAAATTATAGGAGCGGAAAAAGGCCGAGGCGAGACCAAGCTGCGTCAGGCCAGCGCCCAGCGCAATGGCAGTATTGAGCACAGAAAGCGCCCCATAATCGCTATGCGTCAGATAATGCGTCAAAAAAGGAGCAAGCACCAGCGCCACCAGCGGAGTTGCCAGAGAAGAGAGCGCATAGATGCCTGAGCGTTTGAGGAGAGCACTGATCTGATGAGAGTAGCTCTCCGTAGCCCAGACCGGAGTTGCGAACGCTGGCAGCTTATTCATATCGGGCATAGCAGGCATTACCCACGTTGCCTGTTCGCTGAGGGACATATCGTCGAGAAAAAGATACGGTGTTGGGGGAACATTATTCGTGCTCGGCATACGTACATACGTAGCCCATTGATCGAGGCTTTTGGTAGGCAAATCGAGCCAGGGAACATTGCCAGAGTTGCTGCGCGGGATTGTGCCGGAGCCACTACGCGGAACGGTGCCCGAACTACTACGCGGGATTGTGCCAGCGTTGCTATGCGGAACTTCGGCCAGATCCTGACTATTGGGCTGAGGGGAGGGCGACTCCTGCTCTTCCTGATTTTCCTGATGCATTTTCCACTTGACCTCTCATCATTTGTATATTTTTTGCGATACACGAGAAGATTTTTTGCGAAAAGGCTACATATCCTACACAAATGCCGATGTGATGGGAAGCTTGATGCTACATCGATGTTAGACTAAAGCTACACTCCCCTTCATCAAAGCTACACTCCTCTTCACTAAAGCTGCGCTGCTTCTCTATCAGGCGACGTCGTTGGCGCGAGAATGGAGAGAGAAGGGCATTGTGGCTCTTACTCTAAAGTATCGGCAAAGGGTGAGGGTTCTGAAGGGTTAAAGGCGAGATTTGCTCCTCTGTATGATTTTTTGGCGTCAATGGCTATTATCTCCTTTCTAACTCGTAGGACATTGGGATGTTGAAGCTACGTTGCCAGACGCGACGGAACTCGCGTTCCGTATTGTACAGTGACACATATTGTCTGGCTCTATGCCCCAGTTTCAAGCGCAAATCTTCATCTTCAATCAAACGTACCAGCGCCTGAGCGGTCGCGGCGATATCGCCAGCGGATACCACCAGGCCACGCTCATCGGCCAGCATGCGCACATTTGCCAGTGGTACGTCGGAGGCCAGTACTGCACTGGCAGCGGCCATTGCCTCCAACAACACCAGTGAATAACCACCACCACGCGTTCCGCTATAGAGATAGATATCGCTGAGATCGTGCAACAATAGAGCATCGGCGTGGGAGATTTCACCCCAGAGTGTACAGGTCAGACCCAGGCCGCGCTGCATAATCTCCTCTTGCAGGCGGGCACGCAGCGGGCCATCACCAGCGATCACAAAACGCACACGCGTACGTAGGCCAGGAGAGAGGAGCGAGAGCGCATGATCCAGCGCCTCAAGCGCAATCACTACGCCCTTCTCAGGCGAGAGACGGCAGATGGTCGTGATCACAATCGCATCGGCGGCAATGCCGTGCTGAACCCTGAGCGCGGCCCGCTTCGTGTGATCTAAGCGGCAATACTGTGCTACATCGATCGTATTCACAAAGCGAACCAGACGGCTCGGCGGAATGCCAAGATGGCGGCAGATCTCCTCAATACCATCCCCGGGCACGCCGGGGATGGCATAACAATCAACAAAGCAAGCCGCAATGCGTGCAAACAGCTGCAATGAAGGCCAGTAAGCAGCAAGCAGCCAGGGTTCGAGCCAGCGACGTAAACAGGGCTTACCTGCCAGATCCTGTAAGCGCTCCTGGCGATACAACTCACTGGGAAGAGTTGCCAGATTGCCATGGTCAATGCAGATCACACGAATTCCAGCCAGATGAGCCAGAGGAGCCGCAAAAGCAGCGGTAAAAAGACCATCTTGCGGCAGAATAAGGTCATAACTGGCTCCCCTGGCAAGCGACCAGAAAAGCGACCATGCGCCAGCGAGTGCATAGCCCCAGACGAGAGGGAACTGGCGAGGTGAGAGCCAGCGAGTACCAAAGCGTTGTATACGATAGAGTTCAGCCTGTGCTCCGACCCGCTGCGTCATATAGGTCATGCGCCAGGGAGTACAGCTCAATTGCATACTTTTTTCGAGCTTATCGAGAATCGTACGCATGCCACCAGTCAGGGGAAACGCAGTAATTGGCACGCAGACACGAAGCTCATTGCTGGTAGACGGACACCTGGGAAAGAGATTCGTGCGCAGCAACGTCAACACCTTCCGTCCGCCTCTCTGGCAAGAGTTCATAGCCATATAGCGCAACCGCTTGTCAGGAGCTTGTAGATAGTGCTGCCAGCGTCTGGCAAGATGCGTACAACGGACATCGCCGGTCAGATGAGCCAGCGCACAGAGAAGTTGCACATGGAGCGCAAATTGTTCAGGCGTCAACAATACGCGTTGCAGGAGATCCCCACGTAGCCAGTAGCCACAATCGAATTCAGGCAACAGAGCATGCAACGTGGCAAAAGCACGCTCAAACAGGGGAAGCGCCTGCGTCTGCGCCGTCAAATTGAGATAGGAATACTCATAGAGGCCCAGCAAAGCAAAAAGCATACCAGCGAGCGTATGAGATGCTGGATACAGAGCATATTCTTCAAACCAGAGACCCTCAGCGGTAACAGGAGCCCCAATACCGCCATCCAGAATATCAAGCCGGAACGTCTCAAAAACAAACTGAGTCATCTGAAGAAACTCTGGCTCGCGGGTCAAAAGATAGGCTCGCAACAGCACAGAGAGGGCACATCCCTGAATAGTCGCCGAAAAATAGTATCCAGAGATTCCAGCGAAGGCAGAACGCTTCTCATGCATACGAGCAAGATGGGAGGGAGGGGAAGTATCGATTGGAACAGGCCAACCAGCCATGCCATCCTGAACGGACAGAGCATGTTGCAAGAGCCAGCGAGCCTGAGCAAGAAAAGCCGCACGATGCTCCTCCTCGCAAGTCATAAGATATGCATTCCACTGAGCCAGAGCATATAAAGCAATAGTGCGAGGCTGTTTACCAAACGTTCTATGATAGGGCACACCATCGGCCCCCTGCACTTCACCAGGCAACGTCAGAGCAAAGGCCATGTCGAGCGGATAGGGAGAGAGAGAAGAATCAGCCGTTTGCTTCTTCTGATGCGAATGAAACACTATCGCCTGCCAGCACATAGCAGATCTCCCCAATATGGACACAATAAAGCAGCGTTTCGTAATAAACAGCGATCAGTCATTGATCATCCTTCCATATCTACGCGATGAAGGTCACTCAACAAAGGAGAAGAGATACAACCTAGAAGCAGCCAGCCAATTGCAGAGAGCGGAGGCAGAGTCCAGGCATTAATACTGAGACTACTAAACGTCAGCGCTACCACCAGCGAAATGCCGCCTGCCAGTAAAGTACGATCGCGTCCAACAGCCCTTTGCCAGATCATCCAGGCATGGGCGAGGAACCAGCAGAGCAGAACAAGGAAGATAACCAGCACCGGTAAGCCCGCCATAGCAGCCAGTTCGAGATAGGAATTATGCGGTTGCGCCAGCGGCAAAAACTGTGCTGGAACACGGAACCCCTCTGCGCGTTGCAAATACGCATAAAGTCCCAGGCCAATGCCAGAGAGAGGGAAAGCCGTAATCACGCGTAGCGCCGTATGCCAGACACCGAGGCGCAAGTTCAGATTGCCAGCATCAGTTGCGTGATGGAGAAAAAGAGCGATATCTTCTGGCAAGAGCAAAACAAGCGCCAGCAGTCCCAGGAACAGGCCCAATATCATGCGCCAGCGATAGCGAGGAGCCACGCCGAGAGAGAAAAACGTCAGTGCTCCCGCCCCGGCTGCCAGCACCGCGCCAGTGCTGTACGTAAAAAGGAGAGCGATAACGAGCAGCACGATCTCCACCAGATACAACACACGAGCACGCCATGAAATACATTTGACAAGCAGGCTCAGCGGCAAAAAGAGAGTAATCGCAAAAAATGAGCTGCTCCAATCAGGATCGATAAAGAAAGAGCCCGGGCGGATCACATGCGGATTGCCAGGAAGATAATAATTTTTGTGGTCAGCAATATAAGCATCCATATGAGACCAGCTCAACAAAAAAACACCAGACTTGCCCTGAATAATCGTATGAATAGCAATGAGCGCGGCAAAAAAAGCCAGCCACTGAAACACATGCTTCACACTCACCAGCGAGCGTCCGACCACAGATCCCAACCAGAACATCAGCATCGCCCCGGCAATAATATTGGGATAATAAAAGAGGCGGTCATAAAGCGTAATGCCTCCTTGAATAGCGGGAATAATCGTCAGGCAGAGGAAACAGAGCCAGAGAAAAGGGGCCCGCAATTCCGCCCAGGGATAGTGAGAGGAACGGAGGAGAAAGAAGCAACAGAGCAACAGAGCAGCCAGAACCGGAGCAACAACCCGTAAAGCCAGATACCAATCGACATACAGATGCACAATAATCACCACAACCGCCGCCAGCTCATCCTGACGTATCAGCAAGAGCAAGATCATCAGCAGAGCAAGACAGATAGCACCAGCCGCATAGATGCCAAAAAAAGCAAGAGCACAGGCCATACTGACAGCAAACACCACCATACTACTCCCTATGAGAAAAGGAGAAGAGAAGGAGAAGCGCAGACAAGTCAGCTTTTGTAAGAGAAGCGTTTTGCTCCATCTCATAAACACGTTACCTTACTTTCATATGCAGCGACGGCGTGCCAACAAGCTCGTTTGTCAGAATAGCGGCGGGCTGTACTTCCGTGAGAAAATGCACCCGCTCTATCCCTAAAAACTGTCTGGCATAGTGTAGACCTTGCGCAATTTGGGGAGGGCGCAAGCGAAAACCGTGCGCATCTGAGGCAAGACAATGAATCAAGCCTTTTTTCAGAAGCATTTCAGCACTGCGTCTGGCCGCAGTACCATGCGCACCAAGCAGACTACCAATCGTCATCTGAGCGAGAGCGCCCAGGCGTAACAGCGTCCCCAGGCGCTCTGGCTCCTGTTGAATCGCGCGATAGCGCTCTGGATGGGCAATGATAGGAATAATGCCATGCTCGCGCAGCTCAAAAACCACACGCTCAGTTTCAGGCAACCAGATAGAATTCCAGAGTTCCAGCAAAAGGTAGCGTGAGCCATGCAGCGTCGCGATATAGCCAAGGCGAACATCATCAACCAGGCGAGGTTTAATCAGCACCTCATGGCCAATACAGAGCCTGAGAGGAATACCCGCGTTCGATAGTTCCACTTGCAAAGAGGAGACGCGTTGAAAGATCTCAGACGCCGAGCGATGCGGAAACTCATCATTATAATGAGGCGTAGCAGCGGCAATTCTGACCCCCTCTTGAACCAGCGTGCGCGCCATAGTGAGCGCATCTGCAACGGTTGCCGGTCCATTGTCGATGCCCGGCAAAATATGAACATGTGTATCGATCATCGTTTTTTCATTTACCCCCGCGTGAATATATAAGACCTGAACATCGATCATTCCCCATAGTGGACATAAAGCCCACCCCTACCGGCAGGAATAATCGATGCCCACGAGAACATTGCGTGTGAGCGTCTGCGTGAGCGTGAGCGTTTGTGGAGTGCGCACAAGGGTAGCGCCAGATGTGCCGGTAAGATGTGCGCAGGCGGGTAAATACACCTGCAAACGCAGATCGCGTTCAATGCCAGCCTGTTGCTGCACAAGATACAGAAAATGCATACCTCCTGAGTGAGTAGATTGAACGGAGTGGGGAACAATCCAGGAAAGCAGGATCGTACGAGAGTCGCCATAGAGCATAGAGATGGCACCAGCCCAGACGACATGGCCTGAGCGAAGAGTTGACGGAGCCTGATCCCAACCCATCTGATCCTGTAACAGACTATTAGCGGGCGCATACACCTGGATATAGGCTTGATAGAGAGGATTGCCAAAGACATTACCAGAAAGAGTCCAGGAGTAGCGTAGCGTCAGCGAATGGAGTGCATTGCCAGCAGCATCAATATGCACCACATCAGTCACCGTACTGCGTATAAAGCTATTGGCCTTATTCCCACTGACATTAGCATCGACCACCAAAAGGCCGTCTGGAGCCTGCTGAATAGAGGCATCGATCCGGGCCTGACGTAAAAGCGCTTCAACCTCATTTTGTGGAAAATAGAGTTGTATATCCTTCGTCTGGAGACTATCCAGCAACAAATGCGTCATCTTCGCCATCTCACCATTCGAAAGATGGCGTAAGCGAGAAAAGAAAGCATCGGCCAGAAGAGCGGTAAAATGTTTGCGTTGCGAAGAGAGGCCGTCAGAAGAAAGAAACAGGCTACTCCCTCGTCTGCCTGCGCCGAGCTGATAATAGTGAATGCGCGCGATCAGATTTTGCGCAGTGATCGTATCGTGATAAGCGGGTATAGCAATCGGACCAGTAATCTCCAGCATATGTTGAATCAACATAGGAGTGATTGCAACCACCCCCTGCATGGGCATATTGCCGCCTTCGAGCTGAAAATTGCGCAGGCCGAAGCGAGCGGACGTAGGAAAATCGGCATCGAGATTGGAATCGCGCAGACTCCACTTACCATGAGCCAGCGGAAACCAGCGATATTCAGGAGGGAAAGGAATCAAACCTCCGGCAGCCTTAAAGGGCAGATCGAGCAGGCTCACATCAGCAATTTGCGCTTTTTGCAAGCGGCCATTGACAAAAGTGAGAGAACCATAATTGCCAATAAAGCCCCCCCCCGGGCGCAATTCTGAAGAATCGAGCATTTCCAGAAAATACTGCGCAGGCTGATTGGTCCCCAGCAAGTCAGGAAGAAAAGGCAGAGCGCGCTCGAGGAGCGTCAACCAGACCTCAAATTGCGGCTCATACTGACGTAACAGCGCTAGTTGCGTATCGACCTGAGCGCCCAGATGAGTCTCGCCCGGCTGAACCTGGTCCAATTCATGCAAACCGGAGCGTACCAGGCGATGAATAGTATACAAATCAGAGGTCAGCAAGAGCATTTTTCTTGTCCACAGAGCAGACTGTTTTTGCTCAGCGGGACTGCGTAAGATACTCATCACCTCCTGCACCATCTGGCAGCCCAGATCGCCAGCGCGACTGAAATCATCGGCCAGAGGGACCAGATGCTGAAGAGTATGCAGACTGGCACCAGCAAAAGGCAGATCGAACACAAAAGATGGAAGCGTCTGCATATCAGCGCGAAGTTGTCCAAAGTCCTGAGCTGCGCCCATAAACTCATTTTGCGCCTGATGGATACTTTCCTGATTCAGGGGATGATCCTGCAAAGAAAGAAGCAGGCGTTGTGCCTGATGAAGATGCTGAATGCCAGAGTGAGCCAGAGCCATATCGCGATAATAGCGTGGGCTATAGAAAATGGAGGTAAACGCAGTCGAGAACGAGCTAGCAAAGCAAACTACCAGCAACAGACCGAGGCAGCCTAATTGGACCCGTCGTCGGGATAGGAGGAGGATTGAGAGATGCTGATAGCGGCGAGCAGTCATGTCAACGTCATTCACGTCTTTTTTTACCTTCACTTCCACAAGCGTCGAGAACAAAGATTCACATTCAATAGCCCGTTTTGGAATCGGCTCTGGAGAAGCCTTGCAAAGTCGAGGCAGGCGTATAAAGGCCATTGGCACCGGCAAGTTCCTCGTGCGATTGCGCCATGCGACGATAGTAGTCAGCATAGACATTTTTTTTGCGTCTATAGGTGCACTTATTCACAATACAGCCAGAGAGATGAGCACCGGCCTGAGCGAGGATAGTTTTGGCCTGCAACAAGCTGCTACGGCTGGCCCGGTTCATCTCCACCACAAAAAGCGTGCCATCAACTTTTGGAGCCAGAATTGCAGCATCGGAGATGCCAAGCAAGGGGGGAGTATCAAAAACCACCACCTCGGCCCCGCAGCGCATCAGGGCAGCAAACAGGCATTCCATGCCCTTAGAATCGAGCAATTCAGGAGGATTCGGAGGCAAAGGGCCCGAGGGCATAACGCGAAGATTAGGAATACCCACATTGTGCATAAACGGCTCCAGCGAAATAGCAGGTAAGCGGCCCACGCGCGAAGACGAAGCAGGGACCAGCAATTGATGAGCATACGCCATAATCGCATTGCTCAGGCCCATCTTATTCACAGGCAGGCCAAACTTCTCATAAATGCTTGGGCAGCGCATATCCGCATCGATCAGCAGCGTATTTTTACCAGAGCGCGCCATAAAAATGGCGAGGTTGGCCGCAATCACACTTTTCCCCTCATGAGGGATCGCACTGACGATAGCCAGCGTATGCATGGGCTTCTCAGTAGAGGCAAAGCCGATATTGGTGCGTAATATGCGGTACGCCTCGAGATTGGGGCTATGACCGGCAGGATTTATCACGCCATCTTTGCCCGGAATAGTGCGCCAGATCGTACCAAGAATGGGCTGCTCCAGTAACTGAGTCAGCGCCTCAGGAGTATAGATGCGCATATCCAGTTGATCGTAGAGAATAGCCAGCAACAACCCGAGCAGCAGGCCCATCGTGATACCGGCCAGCGTATTCAGACGAATATCAGGTTGAATCGGGCTACTCGCAGGTTGCGCAGGTTGCACAATAAACATAAAATCCCTACTATGCTTCGCATGTTGTTGCGCGAACAGCTTTTGCTGTTGAAGAAAAGTCGCCGCAATATCATTTGCCAGAGACGCCGCCAGGGTCCGATCGGAATTACGCACATCGATAGAGAAGAGTTGAGTATTCACACGTGGACTGGCGGAAACCTGCCTGGCCAGTTGGCCAACATCCAATCCCTGATAATGGGAAGCGACCTCACGCAACACAGTACTGCTGATCGCGAGTTGAGCCTCAGTCTGAGCCAGCTGGTTACTGGCCAGCAAGCTATCATAGTCCGCCTGTCCATTGCCAGTAGAGATCGTGACCTGAATCAAAGCAGTAGACAGATAGACAGGAGTAATCCACTCGCTGACAAGAAAGGAGCCCAGTCCGGCGAGCAGAAGACAACCAAGAACAATTTTCCATTGCTTACGTAGTAGCTGCCAATAAAGAGCGAACGTCATGCCGCACACCTCCTCCAAGAAAGCCTTCCAGGTCCTTCTCAACAACACCCAATAACCCGTTCGCTATACGCCACGACAGGAAAAAATCTCCAACAGAGTACGTAAGAGGATAAAGAGATCGAGAGTAAGCGAACGGTGTTTGATATAATAGAGATCGTATTGCAACTTAATAAGGGCATCATGCTCAGAGCTGCCATAGCGATACTTGACCTGAGCCCAGCCAGTCAGGCCCGGCTTAATACTCAAGCGACAGCGATAAAAAGGAATAGAAGATTCCAGCAGAGAAACAAAAGCAGAGCGTTCTGGGCGAGGACCAATCAGGCTCATATCGCCACGTAAGATATTGAGAGCCTGAGGTAGTTCATCGAGATGAGTTGCGCGAAGAAAGCGGCCAACGCGGGTCACGCGACTATCAGAAGATCGGGCCCAGACAGCCTGACCGATATGCTCGGCGTCACAGTGCATCGAGCGAAACTTATAGATGCGAAAGGGGCGGCCCTGCTGTCCCAGACGTTCCTGACAATAAAAGATGGGGCCGGGCGAATCCAGAAAGATCATCAGGGCAAGGGGAAATAAGAGCAGAGCCAGACACAGGCCACCACAAAGGCCAAAGCAGACATCAAGCAGGCGCGACCAGCACAAATACAAAGGAGAAATAGCCAGCTCAACGGGTAACGCAGCATACCATTGCTCACCGACATATTTTACCGGGATCTTCCCACTCATATTTTCATAAATCAGTGTCATAGGCACAACCGAAACCCCATGTTGAGCAGCCTCCAAAGCGACCTGAAATAATTCTGGATTAAGCTTATAGTCAAGAGCCATAATGATCATATCGATAAACTGCTTCTCAGTAAGCAAGCGAAGCATATTTTCATTGCCCAGAACGGGCAAGCTATCGTGCTCAAAAGGAGTATCGACACCGCTATTGATATAACCCAGAACCTTCAAGCCAGGACGTTTCGCACGACGCAGTTCGCGCAAGAGAAACGCACTGGCCGTATTCACGCCAACAATCACCGCACGGCGTTGAAAGACCGGCAGATGGATAAGCTCAGCCAACAGTAGACGCCAGAGAACCAGAATAGGAGCCGCTAACAGGAAAAAAAAACAGATCACGCGTACAGGAGAAAGGGCGTGACGGAGAAAAAAAGAGAAACTCAGGATCAGGCAGAGGCATACAACCAGCGTAAGCGTAAAGAGTACGCCGACCATACTTTTAAATCTATTAGCAGCAATAGCGACATCCTGGGCATGAGTCAGGCGCATCATCACATTCCAGATCAGGAGTAAAACCACAAGCCAGATCAGGCGTACATCCCAGAGTTCGAGGAACGAGCGAAAATGTCTCCATTCCACGAAAATAGAGGGAGCAAGCGAGAGAAAGAAAGCAAGCATAATGACCAGGAGGACCGCATCACCTAAAATCACCATGAGCTGCCATGGCAATGATGAGAAGTTCAAGCGGCCGACATCCCTCTCCATAGTCATGGGAGGTACCGGTGTATGTGTAACAGGTAGCGAGTACCGGTCTACGTTGCTTTGCATAGATGATTTCTCCTCTCCCTTACAACCCCATGCTCCCTTTATGTATAGTACGACAACATCATTGTACTCCTCAGACCAAATGGCATTTCTGGCGCAGACAAGCCGCGCCTCTACGGGCTTTACGGGTTCGGCCGCAGACAAGCCGCGCCTCTACGGGCTCGACGGGTTTGGCCGCAGACAAGCCGCGCCTCTACGGGCTTTACCGGTTTGGGCGCGGATAAACGGTGTCTCTACGGGTGGATTGAGACGGTACGATCTGTTTGAGCGTGAGATCGAGAGTTCTGGTTAGTAAGGCGTAGTCGAAATGGGCCTGGACGTATGCTCGGCCGTGCTGTCCGAGGAGAGCGGCCTCGTCTCTGTCTGTATACAGGCGGAGGATGGCAGAGGCTAATGCCGAGGCATTTTCGGGCTCGACGACCAGGGCAGCTTCAGCCTGTTCCACCAGATAGCGAGCCTCACCGTTAAGTGCCAGGATGAGTGGGCGTGCACAGGCCATCGCCTCATACATCTTGATGGGAAGCATCCCCTCAAAGAGCGATAATTTTCGCGTATGTGCCAGGCAAACATCGGCAGCAGAGAGCAACTGCGGCACATCTTTGTGGGGAACCGGGTCCAAAAACGTGACATTCGTGAGAGAGTGCTGGCGGGCCAGAGCCATCAGTCTGGCTTTTTCCGCACCATCGCCGACGAGCACAAAACGAATATCAGAGCGCTTACGCAACAAAGAAGCAGCTTTCAGCAGCGTCGTCAGGCCATGCGAGAGACCATGCGTTCCGGCATAGAGGACCGTAAAACGTCTGTCCCAACCGAGCGCCAGACGCGCTTCCTGCTGTGGCATAGGACAAAACGTTGTCGTATTGACACCATTTGGCAAGAACAACATTTTTTGCGTAGAGAGACCACGGAATAGCAGCGTCTCATACATACCTCTCGTGACCGTCCAGACCAGACGTGCGTGGCGGTATGTGCTCCATTCCAGCCACTCAGCGAGCCGGATCAGCAGGCGATTGCGAAGGACACCAAGCTGAACCGCCGATTCAGGCCAGAGGTCAGCCACCCAGAAAATATAAGGAAGATGCCAGCGCCAGGCAAGAAAGCGAGCTGCGATTGCATTGAAAAGAGGGGGTGAGCCAGCAATAATGATATCAGCCCGTCTGGCTGCGTGGCCGCCGAGCGCAGGGGCCAGCAGAGCAAAAGAAAGCTGGGAGAGGATTCTTCTGCCAAAGCCAGTATTTGCACAAGTGTAGCTCCAGACGCGCACAACACGTATGCCATCCAGCCATTCTTCGTACACCTGTTTCCTACGATAATGAGAGGGCACAATACCGGTAGGGTAATTTGGTACAGTCGTCAATACAGTCACCTGATGCCCTGATGCCACCAGATGACGAGCGAACTCATGCACACAAACCGCCGCCGCCGCTTGCTCAGGGGGATAATATCGCGAAATAAACAGAATATGTGTCATAAGCGTACATCAACCTCACATTTCAGCGAAAGAGATCAGGCGCAGAGAGTACGTGAATTACCAGCTTCTGGCGATGCGCAGGGCAGCGTCGCCTTCGCCAAAGAGCTTTTTTTCGACCGGTGCAGGCGTAGGACGAGCCACCGCCTCGATAATTTGACGCCAATGGATACCGGCAAGCGTATTCCAACCAGTCACAACGGTCTCGCGCCACTCAGTCTCAGAGCGGAGAGTGATACAGGGAACCCCCAGAAAAAAGGCCTCCTTCTGTATTCCCCCCGAGTCCGTTAAGATGCGAAAGGCAGAGCGTTGCAGGGCCAGCATGTCGATATAGCCGGGAGGATCAATGAGCAGCACATGTTTTTTCAAGGCCACATGGTAACGAGCTATACAGGCACGGGCCCGCGGATGAGCAGGGAAAATAATGGGATATTTGAGCTTATTAAAAGAATGAGCAATCGCATGGAACGTCCGAGGGTCATCAGTATTAGCGGCGCGATGGACCGTGGCAAGCAAGTAGTTTCCTGGCTCCACATGCAAACGAGGCAAAAGTTGCGCGGCACGTTCAGCAAGCAGTGGCTGAACGCTCAGGAGCATATCATACATCACATCGCCAACCACAGAGACACCCCCGGTAATCCCTTCCCGTTCCAGGCACTGACGTGCCATCTCCGTAGGGCAAAAGTTGCGATCGGCGAGATGATCGGTCACCACGCGATTAATCTCCTCAGGCATAGCGCGATTATAGCTGCGCAAACCTGCCTCGATATGCGCGACAGGAATATGCAGCTTGGCAGCAGCCAGCGTTGCCGCCAGCGTTGAATTCGTATCGCCATAGACAAGGACCCAATCAAAATGCTCTTTGAGCAAGATCTGCTCAATCGCAGTCAGCATCGCTCCCGTCTGGGCACCATGCGAAGTAGAGCCACACGCCAGATGATAGTCAGGGGCAGGAATAGCCAGTTCCTGAAAAAATTGTTCCGACAGACAATAGTCATAATGTTGGCCGGTATGAATAATTTGCTCTTCATGAAACTGGCGCAACATTTTACTGACCATCGCAACCTTGATAAACTGAGGACGTGCCCCCACAACGGAAACAAAGCGCATAACAGCCTCAAAAACTTCAGGATAGTATCAGAAAAATAGATTGCTCAACTGGCATTGACCACCGCCTCGTCCGGCACAAACTCGCCATCGCCAGGAGCAAGATAATGCATACCGAGCGCCTCCAGGCGTCCGCGCTCGCTATCCAGAGCCTGCCGTCCATCCAGCAATGCCCGGCAATGCTCGAAGCGAACAAAATCGAATGCGCGGTACAGAGAATGAGCAGACTGTAAAACAATGCCGACAATCTCGTGCTCAACAGTTGGCGAGAGAGGAACGTAGCCCATAGAACGCAATTCATCATCTGAGTAGAGCGGATCATGAGCATAGACATAAGCTCCCTCCCGTTGCAGCGCGGTCCGCAACAGAAGAGCACTGCTAAAAGCCGTTTCCCGCACATCGCCCCGATATGCGACACCAAGCAAGAGAATCGAGGAACCAGCGAGAGCCCCCAACACCGCTTTCAGGCGATTCACAGCGTATGCGGCCATCGCATCGTTTATCTGGCGAGCGAGACGAGGCAATTGGAGTTGTGCTGGCGGAGTCGTTTCCAGAGGATTGGCAAACAAAAAATAGGGATAGACAGGGATACAATGGCCCCCCACGCCGACGCCGGGAGTATGAATATGCGAATAGGGCTGTGAATTTGCGGCAGCAATTGCCGCCATCACATCGAGACCGTGCACGTCAGCATATTGTGCATATTCGTTCGCCAGGGCAATATTGACATCACGATAGGTCGTCTCAATTAATTTGACAAACTCCGCCTCATCGGTCGAAGCCATCGTCGTCACCGGGACAGGCAACACGGCGCGATAAAAGGCTTCAGCAGTAGCAGTACAATGAGCATTCAGACCGCCCACCACCTTTGGATACGTACGAAGATCATGGAACACCGAACCAGAAGAGACCCGTTCAGGGCTATAGGCCAGATAGAAGTCACGTCCGGCACAATAGCCAGAAGTTTCTGCAAGCATGCGAGCGAGGCGACAGCGCGTCGTCCCCACCGGAAGTGTCGTCTCATAGATCACCAGCGTCCCCGCCTGAAGGCCCAGAGCGAGTTCCCGGGTGGCAGCATCGAGCTGAGTAAAATCGACCTCGTGCGCAGGAGAAAGAGAGACAGGCACAATCACGACCACCACATCCACATAACGTACAACCGAGCTTGTATCCTGCGTAGCAGAAAGCCGTCCGGCTGCAACCAGATCGGTCAGCGCCTCAGCCAGACCCGGTTCCTCCTGAACATGAGACAGACCGGCATTGACACCGGCAACCACCTGAGCATCACAATCACAGCCAAACACGCGACACCCGGCCTGCGCATAGAGCACAGCGAGAGGGAGACCGATCTTGCCCAGACCGATTACCGCCACAGTCGTCATTCGTAAACCCTGCATCCCCCATGCTCCTTTCGTAGCGTATCGTTCGTTCGTTTTGTTGTCTGGCAACAGTTTCCGGTACCGATTAAAGCGAGTCCTGATAGGAAATGCGATCCTGAAGCCGAGAATTATCGACAAGCGCATGTTGAGTTGAAGTGATGAGCTGATGAGCGATCTGAAGAGCAGCCAGCCCATCCTCGCCGGTCACAGAGGGAGGAGAATCCGTCTGGAGAGCTCGTATCAGATCTTCATACTCCAGACGAAGAGGCTCTGCCTTACGAATTTGCAAGCGCGTCATCGTCCCCTCGCTCACCCCGGTCAGGCGACTCAACTCATTCCAGGCGGAGGGAGAATAATCATTTTCATAGAAAAACACATCCTGAGTCAGATAATTGACCAGAAACATGCCGCGCTCACCCGTCACCGTCAGTTCACGAACCTTCGTAGGAGTCAGCCAGTTACTATCCAGCATACCAATCACATCATTGGAAAAACGTAAAATCCCAAAGACCAGATCTTCATGCGTCGTATGCACACGGCGTTGCGACTCCGCATAGACATAACGAACCTCAGCAGCATTTAAATAGCGCATCACATCGACATCATGAGTGGCAAGATCCAGCGTCACGCCCACATCGCGAATACGAGGGGGGAAGGGTCCCAGGCGACGGGCGTGGAGAGAAAATAATTGACCCAGTTCATTATTAAGCAGGCGACGTTTCAACTCAATAATCGCAGGATTAAAGCGCTCGACATGACCGACAGCCAGCATCACGCCATGCGTATGAGCCAGTTGATTCAGCGTCAGCGCCTCCTCGAGCGTCGTAGCAATTGGCTTTTCGACGAGCACATGCACGCCACATTGTAAAAGCGTTGAAGCGACCGAGAAATGATCGTGAGTAGGAACCACAACAGCCACCAGATCGGGGCGGGTCTCCTCGATCATCTGGCGATAATCCAGATAGCCGGGAATATGGAAGCGTTGCATCGCGCGCTGCAAGAGAGTGGGAAGCGTCTCCGCCACCGCAACCAGAAGCGCCTGCTGTTCGCCCAGATCATGGAGTACACGGAGATGATTCATGCCCATATTCCCCGCGCCGACCACAGCAACCTTTATGCGCATAGAGCCAGCACCTCCTGCGTAATAGCGAAGAGATCCTCACGGCTCAGAGCAGGATGCACAGGGAGAGAAAGGACCTCACGAGCAGCAGCCTCCGTGACAGGCAATTCAGCATACAAGCCAGCCATGCCGCTAAAAGCAGCGGGACCCACGACGCGATAGAGTGTTGTATTCTCCAGATAAAAGGGTTGGCGATGAATGGGCAGAGGATAGTGAACGGCAGCCTCGATACCACGGGCCAGCAAGCGTTGCACCCACTCATTGCGGCGTTCAAGAACGCGGATCGTATACTGGTGGAAGACATGACGATAGCCCGGGCGGATCACCGGAGTACTCAAGCACTCATGCAAGCATGACGTGAGATAGGAAGCATTCACAATGCGTTGCTCAGTAAAAAGGGCAAGCTTTGCCAATTGAACCAGACCAATGGCCGCCTGAATTTCCGTCATACGCAGATTCTGGCCCATCGCAACATGCACGTAGCGTTCCTGCTGGCCATGATTGCGTAACAGACGGAGGCGTTCAGCGAGAAGAGAATCATTTGTCGTCACCATACCGCCCTCGCCAGTCGTCATATTCTTGGTAGCATAAAACGAGAAGCAGCCGGTCCCGAAGCTCCCCACAGGCCGTCCATGCAGAGTAGCGCCATGAGCCTGGCAGGCATCCTCAATCATCACCAGATTGCGTGCAGCGGCGAGTTGACAGAGGCGCAACATGTCACAGGGATGTCCATACAAATGGACGGGCAAAAGAGCTTTTGTGCGAGGAGTGATAGCCGAAGCCACCGCATCGGGATCGAGAGTATAGGTTGAGGGTTCAATATCGACAAAAACCGGAGTAGCGCCAGTCAGAAGAACAGCATTCGCCGTAGCGACAAAGCTGAACGAACTCGTAATCACCTCATCGCCGGGACCAATGCCATGAGCGAGTAGAGCGAGATAGAGAGCAGCAGTTCCCGAAGAGAGAGCCACCGCCTCACGCACAGCACAAAGCTCAGCGAAACGTCGTTCGAACTCAGCAACCAGTGGTCCCTGAGCCAGGCGACCTGATGCGAGCACGCGGCGTACCGCCTCATCCTCTTCAGCGCCCAACAAAGGGCATGAAATTGGAATTATGTGGCCTCCAGCTTTCCCCATCACATGTTTCATAAAAAAGCCTTTCGGGATATCCCGCTCGCCGTGCGGGGATGACGTGCAGATGGCGAAAAATGCTCTTCCAGGTACCTTGCGTATGATAGCACCGCACCTGTAAAAATTCAAATGATAGAAATGAATATGTACGCAATAATGGGGGGGAGATATTGCGCACCCAGAGAAAGAGCGTATTTCCGATGTTCGACAATGATGACATCAGAAACTCGCTTTTCTGACGCATTTCTACGTAGTTAGATCTTTTCCAGATGCGTAAAATGGAGTATCATCTAGTTTCAGTACCCTCAAGCGGGTCGTCAAAGGATATTGTTCCTCCGGCCCCAGAGGGAGAGTAGACACACGAAAAACGAACGGGGCAAAGAAATTATCATCGGAGTAAAAAAAAGATGAATCAAGATGATCTGGCCGAACGACAGACAGATGACGAACTACCGCTCGTCATAGGTATCGATCTGGGGGGCACACAGATTCGGACAGCAGTGTTGCAAGGGGGCAGGCTACTTTCGCGTATCAGCCTGCTCTGTGGAGAAAACGCCACCCCAGAGCGGATTATCCCCCGAATGTTTCAAGCGGTTGAGCAGGCCCTGCAAAGCGCGGGAGTTACCCTGCAACAGATTGCGGGCATCGGCATCGGAGCGCCTGGTCCATTGAACAGTCATGCAGGTATCGTCTATTGTCCGCCGAATCTTCCCGGCTGGGAAAACGTGCCGTTGCGGGCGCTCTTCAGCGATCATTTTGAGAGACCTACCTACCTGGAAAATGACGCCAATGTCGCTGCGCTGGCAGAATCATTATTTGGAGCGGGGCGAGGAAGCGACGAGATCGTCTATCTTACGGTCAGCACTGGCATTGGCGGTGGTATTATCAGCAATGGTAAAATCATTGAGGGCATTCGTGGTACCGCTGGCGAACTGGGGCATATGACCATTGACCTGCACGGAGAGCGCTGTAACTGCGGCAACATCGGTTGCCTGGAAGCGTTGGCCTCCGGGACCGCGATGGCAAGGCAGGCAAATCGTGCGATCGCGTCAGGGCAGGGAGAAGAACTGCTGGCCTACGCATTCCAGCAGCAGAAAGAAGCGAAGAATAGTGCCGAGAGCATTGATGCGCATCTGCACGTTAACGCCAGCATGGTTGCGAAAGCAGCGCAGGCAGGCATTCCGCTGGCAAAAGAGATTATAGCGCAAGCAGCGCGCGCATTGGGATTTGGTCTGGTCAACGTCATCCATATTTTCAACCCCGAAGTGATCATCCTTGGAGGAGGCGTCACACAAATGGGCGAGATGCTGCTAGCGCCAGCCAGACATATCGTTGAGACGCGAACGATGCAAATACCGAAAGAATCGGCACGCATCGTCATGGCAGAATTAGGCTCGGACGTAGGATTGATCGGAGCGGGCGCGTTACATTATTATCATCAAAGTGGGCGTGGGTAGATTGGGCGAGAAATAGAGTGGAGCGAATAGAAATGGCAAGCAATAAAGAACGGCTGGACGTTGGTCTGGTAAGGCGAGGACTGGCCCCGACGAGAGAGAGAGCGAGAGCATTGATCATGGCCGGGCAGGTCCACATCGGAGAGCGTCTCGTCGATAAAGTCGGGACCTTGATCCCCATGGATGCAGAATGTCGGATCAGCGACCTTTCCGCGTTAAAATACGTGAGCCGGGGAGGTCTCAAGCTAGAGAAGGCATTGGACACCTTTCAGATCAGTCCAGAAGGGTTGAGCGCCATAGACGTCGGAGCCTCCACAGGAGGTTTCACGCAATGTTTGCTTGAGCGAGGCGCGAAACAAGTGATAGCAGTAGACGTTGGGCACGGCCAGCTCGCCTGGAATCTGCGAAACGACCCGCGCGTCATCGTCATGGAGCGTACCAACATTCGTCATCTGACAGAATTGCCCCAGGCCGTCCAGTGCGCCGTCATTGACGTCTCCTTTATCTCACTGCGTCTGGTCCTGCCAGTACTGGCATCCTTACTTGCCGTTGGACCCGAAACGTGGATCATAGCACTGGTCAAGCCCCAATTCGAGGCGGGCAAGGCAGATGTAGATCGAGGAGGGGGAGTGATTAGCGATCCGGCTATTCACCAGCGGGTGCTGCACGAGCTAGAAGCGTGGATACCCGAGCATACGCCCTTCCAGATAGTGGAACAGACCGACTCCCCGATCCTCGGGCGAGATGGAAATAAAGAGTTTCTCTTTTTGCTCAGATTTGGCCCAGCCAGCGTATAACAAAACACAAGAGAGACAAACCATCAGCGGCAGTAAAAAACGAGGAATATCACGCACCCATTAGAAAAAAATCGCAAGATACGGTATGATATAGAGAGCGGGAACATATCATCGCAGCATATCATCATGTCAACGGGCCCACTCAGCCTCGAGTAGGACATTCTGGCAATGCCGCCTCACAAATCATGCGATAAACGGTAAAAAACATAGTACAATAAACGACATGATACTTCTATTGTGTGTGATACGTATATAATAAATAGGAGGCTATGTGCAGAATCGTCCACGCAGACCACAAATCTCTGCTTCCGGCGAGAGTAACAACGCAAACGTCACCACGGCAGTAGGAATGGAAGAGACCGTCGGGCACCGACGTGCGCGGCGTACTTCGTTGTTTACGCAGACAGTGATGTGGGTAACGGGATTGATCTGTACAGCATTTCTGCTCGGCACACTGGCTCAAGCCTGGTCGAATAGTAACCTGGTCCAGCAACTGCAACAGGAGCAGCAGCAACTGCAACAGGAGCAGCAGCATAGTACGCAGCTAAAAAATCTGGAGCAGTATTATAAAGACCCGGCAGAGGTGGAAAGCGAGGCTCGTCAACAACTGGGATACATCCGCCCGGGCGAGCATCCGGTGATCATCGTCAGTCCAGCACAGAACAACCAGCAGAGTGGACAAAAGCAGCAGAGCCGGGGAGAAGAAGCAGGCTTCTGGCAGGAATGGTGGAATAGTTTTTTTGCCTGATAGAAGAAAGAAAGAAAGCAATCATACCTCTTCTTGAAAGCAGATGGCTCTTTTTTTTTATTATCAATACTGTAGTTACGAACGTACTCATTCATTGTTTTTAAGGAGTGATGGTAATGCGTCCATTAATTGGAATCCCCTGCCAGACGAGGATATACAGTGAGGCAAATCGGCCAAGCAGGCCAATTGTATTCAACAACAAATCCTATATACGGGCAGTAGAGCAGGCGGGTGGGGTACCTATTCTTATACCACTTCTGGATGATCTTAGCGGACTACAAACATTGCTTCCTCGTCTAGACGGCTTATTGCTTGCAGGTGGGATCGATGTTGATCCCAGGCATTACCATGAAGATGCACACCCACAGCTGGGCGAAACCAACCCGCAGCTCGACGCATTAGAGATAGCGTTGGCGCAATGGGCATTGCAAGAAGACCTGCCCACGCTGGGCATCTGCCGAGGAATGCAGGTTCTGAACGTTGCCCTTGGAGGCAACCTGTACCAGGACCTCAACGCGCAATTTCCAGGTAGCCTGCGCCATCCCAACTGGGATCTGCCGCGCAACAAAATCGTGCACTCAGTACGCATCGAGCAGAATAGTTTGCTCGCGAAGATACTGGACACACATGAGATCAAAGTGAACAGCCTGCATCATCAGGCAGTCAAAGAATCGGGGGAGGACGCCAGGGTAAGTGGATATGCCGAAGATGGAGTTGCCGAGCTCATGGAAGTGCCACAGCATCGTTTTATGCTTGGGGCCCAGTGTCACCCTGAAGAGCTTTACGAAGAGCATCCGAACTGGAATCTGCTCTTTACAGCATTTATCCAGGCCAGCCTGTCCTTCTCAAGCAGAACAACCATTCGGCCCATAGAAGAGGCCGAAGCACATCATGTGCTCCCTATCGTTTCAATCTCAGCGGGCGAAATGGTCGGGCGGGGATAATAAACCCGCATCACGGGTGTTGGGGCGGGGATAGACCTCCGCAGTATGGTTATTGGGCGGGGATAAACCCCCGCAGTATGGTTGTCTGGGCGGGGATAAACCTCCGCAGTATGGTTATCGGGCGGGGATAAACCCCCGCAGTATGGTTGTCTGGGCGGGGATAAACCTCCGCAGTATGGTTATCGGGCGGGGAAACCCCTGGGCGGGGATAAACCCCGCCCCTACCTCAAAATGCCACGTAGGTTTGTGTAACCTCTACGCCGGGATGTCTGCTGGAACAACCAGAGAGCCGCTCTTGATCTGGGCGGCGAAATCGTCGGCCTTCTGTTTCGCATCAGCCGGGACATCGGCGCTTACAGGAGCATAGCCAACGCCGTCGATGCTGAGATCAAAAGGAGGAGGATTATTGGTGAACTTATTATCCTCAAAATTTTTGATCGTGTCATAAACAGAAGTATCAACGCGTTTCAGAGCGCTGGTGATCACATCTGGATGGAGGGCATGCTGATCGGCATCGACCCCGATCCCGAAAACGCCTTTCTGATTGGCAGCGTCGAGCGCGCCAACGCCACAACCACCGGCAACCTGGAAGATAATATCAGCCTTGTGCTGATTAATCTGGCTCAGGGCCACATCCTCACATTTGGCAGTAGCCGCGAAATCATTTGAATAGTTCACGAGAACATTGATAGAAGGATCAACCTTCTTCGCACAGTATTTATAACCGGCGATATAGTGATTGACCGGGGGAATTGATTGACCACCAACAGCACCAATCGTATTGTTGCCCAGCAGCTTCGAAATCTTGCTCTTGCCATCAAGTTCCATCTGACCAGCAATTGCGCCAACCAGGCAGCCAGCTTCCTGTTCTTTGAAATAGAGAGGAGCAACATTAGGAAGCGTATCGCAATCCGAAGTAGGAGTTGCGGTTGGGCAGCCATCGATAAGAGCGAATTTTTTAGAGGGGAACTTCTTAGCCACCGCATCAATAGGAGTCTGCATCAAGAAACCAACGGCAATCACCAGATCAGCAACCTGGGCAGCATTGGTCAGATTGGTTACATAATCATTCGGCGAAGTAGTTTGAACCACCTTTTCAGAGAAATTATACTGCCCTTCAGCTTTTTTGTATCCTTCATATGAAAGCTGATTAAAGCCCTGGTCATTCAGGCCACCGACATCAGTGACAAGAGCGACCTTCTTAGCCGCAGGCTGTGAGGGAGCGCCGCCAGTAGTAGGGGAGCTGCTGCTGCCACAGGCAGAGAGAACCATCATAAATAAAACGGATAGTGAAGCGATTTGCGCTATCACGCCAGATTTGCGCATGTACAGGGTCCTTTCCTCTCCACTTAGAAACGAGATAAAAATAGCAATGTTCGAGAGTGTGCATGAAAATTCCATAGTTTCCCCGGGAAACACATTTTAAGCGGGAAATAGTAAGAACTTTCTACACATACATACGCATAATATTCCTCATTTCTCACAGAGAGGCAGTATCAAATGCAAGAGGAAAGCAGCATAAAGAAACACAACACGGGGGCTGCAATAGCATACTTGTATTGCAGCCCCCGTGTGAGATTACCAATGTCAGGAACGGATCTCTTCCAGCATAGAAAGATTCACAAAGAGATCGCAGCTCTGACGTAGAGTAGCGGACATAGCCTCATCGAAGGCAGCCACCTCAACGCGAACGCCATGATCGGAGCAGTAGTCGAGCATCGGCATAAAGTCGCTATCGCCGCTGACCAGAACAATACAATCGACGGCGCGGCCATCAACCAGGCGAACGACATCCATACAAAGATCGAGATCCAGATCGGCCTTCTTGGCACCGCTGGAAAAAGTCTTGTAATTCTTCGTCGTAATGCGATACCCCAGACCTTTCACAGCCTGCAAGAACATCTGCTCATCACCAGCCTGAGGGCTGGTAGGACAGTAGGCGTGTGCTCGTACGAGGCGGCGATTGCCGCGTAAGAAATCGAGCAGCTTCCCGAAATCGACAGCGATGCGCAAAGTTCGTGCGGAATAGAGTAGATTAGCGACATCTACAAAAACCCCGACACGTTCCGTCGAAGGGAAAGGAGGAAGAGAAACCGAAACGCTGGTGGGAGCCTGATTAGCGCGACGCATCTCGGCCACCATGCGATCCGTCTGTAACTGAATGGACTGTTGAATAGATTGAGAGACGACATTAGCAAGATGATTCAACGAAGAGGAGGAGACCCCCCCCTCGTGAGTAGTACGTGCCACGGGAGGATACGCAGAAGAGCGCTGCATTTCAGCACGTATCGTGCGGCCATCGCGGCTCACAACGCTACCGCGAGCAGGTGATGGCTCTGGTCCCATAAAAGGTCCTGTCACTTCATTTCCCTGATTCATCTGGCTAACAGTATAGCCAGAGACAATACTAAATGGATTAACGGATGAATTGCCGCCTGCTAAAGATCGCTCATCTGGCACATTTGCAGCAGGAGCAGGAGCAGGAGCAGGAGTAGCTGGAAGCATAGGCACCTGAGCTGCGGGAGCCTCGGGAGTGCCTTGCGCGATACTGGCTCCATTGCCCGTGGTAGAGCCACTGCGATGTCTGCGTCGACGGCGAGGGCTGGCCTTCTGTAGATCTGCATACTCCAGCGGTGGTAGATCTTCAGGAGAGACCGAGTCAACCTGAGTGATTTCAGCAGGCATAACAATTTCCGCGACTGATTGCGGGGCTACGATTGGTGTAGTATTCGCCACCTGATGCTCCTTCTGCTGGCGTTCCGAATGGTGTCGGCGACGCCCACCCTCACTCGGTTCAGCGGTCGTAGTATTCGCGCTCTCGCTGCTTGTTTGTTCTTGAGCAACCGCAAATTTTGGTGCCGGTTGTTCTTGAGTCTGATTAGCAGTCCCATTGCTTATTTTCGCAGCGGGCTGATTTCCCTGATCAGACTGAGGAGTAGCCGTGGCTTCCTGACGGCTACTAAAAGAGCCGAACTGGCTGGCCCCGCCGCGGCTCTGAGTCGTCTCCTTCTCGCGGCTCTCCTCGCTACGAACTTGAGGAGACGAGGGAGAAGAGCCACTCTGAGTGGGTGACCCCGTGCTGCGGGTGGTACTCGTAGTAGAGTTACTGGCAGCAGGGCGATCAAAGCGATAGCGGCGTGCCGGGCGTGGCTGCTCCACCACCGGTTCAGCAGGCTGTTCAGCGGGCTGCTGTAGTGATGGAGAAGTCGTTGGAGCATCGGGAACAGATGGTGTTGCCGCAGGTAGGACTTCCTGCACAGGCTCCTCGCGGGGATGCCGGGTGCTATGGCGGGGCATACGAAGGCGAGAGGCAGGGCGCAACAAAGGAGAAACACGTGTAATAGGTGTATGGAGAGGAGGAGCAGGCTCGGTCTCTGGCTTCTCCTCTGGTCGAGCCGGGACATCAGACGCCTGAGGCTCAGTCTGCGACACAGGAGATTCTGCACTGGCAGATTCCTCAGCAGAAGGTATTTGAGCTTCAGAAGACTCGGACTGAGTCTGGGCAGAAAGGGAAACAGAAAAGATCTCTGAAGGCATGCGAATATCCGGCGTAGAGGGAGTCAGCAAAGAGAAATCGACATACGTCTCCTGCAAAGCCTCAGACTGGCGAAACTCCTCGATAAAAGAGCTAAAAGGACGAACCTCATCATTTTTCGGCTCAGCAAAAGAGAGAATGCTGGCATATGGGAAAGTCGTCTCGGTACTCGCCTCCTCCGGTCCCTCAGAAGAGGAAGTGGTAGAAGCGAGAGAGGCAACCTGCTCGGCAGGCACATCAGGCGTCTGCGTATCCTCAGTAGTAGAGGGAGACTCATCCTTCGTCGCCGTCACATCATCCTGAATCGTCGCGATGATAGCTTCCACAGAAGCGGAAGCGGTCGCCTCAGGGAGATTTGTAGCGGGAAGGATTTGCGTAGAGTCGGCGGGAGGCTCGAGCAGGGCATCGGTTGACTGCGCAACCGGTTGAACCGGTTCAGCCGAGAGAGTTATTTCGGGCGTAGAGGGTAACTCAGGCACGAGAGAGAAAGCATCTTCAGATTTAGTCTGGGCATCAGAGGCAAGAGCAGGTGCCTCAGAAGCGGAGGGAAGCGCAGGTACATCGTCAGTAAAAGTCGCCGTCGGCTCATCCTGGACAGAAGAGGAAGGCGAAACAAGCTCTGTAAATTCAGCCAGAGGAGAGGCCTGCTCAACAGAGGGAAGAGCAGGAGAATCATCTGTTGCAGGTGCTGAAACAGAGGGATCAATGATTGATTCGGGGGCAGACGCAGGCTCCACGAAGGAAGTATCAGCGTCGCTCTGATCGTGATGATTATGTGTTGTCACTAAGATCTCCAGTCTCAGTCGCTACGGACCGGAGCGCAGGGTAGCACATAGAACAGGTGCAGCTCAGCGTAGTTGGGGGCGAACCGTTGTTCATAGCCTGCATCCAACCATCCAGCTCATGCACCACTAGCGGGCAGAGTAAAGAAAAGGCCGCCGCTCAGATTGCTCAAGCATAGGATAAGCACTAAGGCGACGAGATTGACTACATAATAGAGCATGCACGGCCTTGTAAGCGATGAGCACGCCATTGAGCCAGTTGAGCCTGAAAACAAGCAATAGTATGCGGGCGGCTTGCTAAGCGGCCAGGAAAGTAGCATTGGAGCTCGCAATCGGTAATTTAAGCGAGCGGCGAATGCGACTATTCGACTATTGTAAAAAGCTATAACAGCTTAAAGATTGAAAAAGTGGCTCAACAGATCCGCCCTACATTATCCTCGGCAGTTTTCTTACGCTGCACAAAAGTGATTGAAGGCGAATGAACCAGGTAACGTAAAAGCAGAGTACCGAAATCCATCAGCCATGATCAATTCTGTTCCTCGGTCCGATCTTGTCTTTGTCTATGCCGTTTAGTTACTCTTGATGTACACCACCAGTAAACGGCGGAATGCTGGTAGTCACAGGACGAACATCAGATTCTCTTGCCTCGTTCGTCCCGACCGCAGTAGGTAGGTGACGATGATCGATACTGGTTGTTTCCTGGGTTGAAAGAGAAGCGCTGTGAATAGTCACAGACTGGCGCCGAATGGAACGCCAAACAGCGATAATGCGCTCGACCGCGGTAACGTTTGAGAAGACCGCAAGAAGAGCAAGAGCCCAGATGCCAGTACCAGTTAAGAGACCGATAGCCAGTAAAATGACACGTTCCGGGCGAGCGAGTAGTCCAGTTTTGCACTCAATTCCGAGGCCTTCGGCGCGCGCTTTAGTGTAACTGACCATCAAAGAGCCGACCGCGGCAATGTAAATGAAGGAGATCATCCAGGCTTGCTCATTTGCAGCAGGCCAAAGCGGATCGTGCAGGCCGGGATGCTGCAAAGCATAGAAGAGCAACCCCAGCAAGATGATGCCTTCAGAAAAGCGGTCCAGCGTTGAGTCTAAGAAAGCGCCAAAGGTCGTGGCAGCATTACGAACACGAGCCATCGCCCCATCGAACATATCAAAAATGCCAGCAAACAGTACCAGCCAACCTCCAACAAACAGATAACCCTGAGCAATTACTCCTGCCGTTACAAAACTGAGCAGTAGCCCGATTATCGTTAACGTATTTGGAGAGACACCTAGTCGTGCCAAAGGTTTAATCAATAAAGTAACTAGATATCTGGCTCGTTGCTGTATGCGTCCGCTAAACATACACCTATTGTATCACACTTCATCCCTATAGGACTAGCTCTTTTTGGTAAAAATATTCAAGATTTGCTGTGAAAATTGTGTTAAAATGCGTCGACGAGCAGGAGATAGGCACTATTACTGATCTTTTACTGATCTTTTTTAAGAAGAACAATTTTTTGCTATTCCACATTCAACCTTTCCGTAGAAGCGTGAGTGGCGACTATTTACACCGGATGCTTTACTTCGAGTGTAGAAGCCGAGCTTCTACGGAAAGGTGTGGGTGCAGGTTACACGGGTAGAGAAATTCGTCTCTATGGATCAGGCCACGCTGAGACGGCGAGCGTGGCGATTGCGGCCATCTTTGCTCATGAGATAACGAGCCCAATGCACATAATCTTGCATTGCCCAGAGTTTGCCGCCAGGGGCACTCAGGCCACTTTCAATCGTATTACGAACGTCCTGAGCCGTACTGCCTTCGAACCAGGTGATACCGAAGCCAATCGCATTGAGCGTATGAGAGTCGCTATTCCCAAGTTCTGGCAGGCGATACACCTCGCGGTTCACGCGCATCGCGACCCGGTTGGCATAGATACCACAAAAGCTGGCATTCCACGTTTCGATGCCATCCAGCCAGACATCTTTCGAGGCATGGATGCGGTCCATGACATCCCGTTGACAACTATGACGGAACAGGCGGTGCAGTGGATGAGCGATCACAGCCAGACCACCCTGCTCATGAATGAGATCGATACTGCGCTCGACACTCAGGCCAGGAGGGATACGTTTTTCAATAAAGAGGCCCAGCAAGTGGCCTTCGCGGGTGCTTACCTCTTCGCCAACCACAAAATCAAAGCGGTAGGAGCCTTTTTGTTGCCAGAGATCGCGTGCGCGCAAAGAGCCCTCGATCACATCATGATCAGTGAGCGCAATCACATCAAGGTCGGTATTCTCCTGGACATGCTCAAGAATCTGCGCAATAGTGGCGCTACCGTCACTATAGGTGCTATGCATATGCAGATCGGCTTTACCATGTTTGCCATATAAGTGAGCCTGGGAGGGGGTCATCTGCTTACGTTTTTTCAGAATATCGGTGGCCAGAGAGCCTGTATCAGGTACATTGGTCACACCGTCTCGAATACTAGTTGTCATGTAGCTCCTTCTCTACCTCTTTTTTACTCTAGTGATGTGAGTGGCCTATTGCCATCACAATGAGCGTAGCATGCCTCTATTAACTAGTGGCTAGCTCCACGTTAAAGATCGGAATAGTGCATTTTAAAGCTCTATTAGCAATGTTAAAAACGTTTAAAGATCATTCTTCCAGGGCAGCATCCAGTTCCATAAGAACGGCGCCAGCGGGCAACTGGTCAAGAGTAGTGGCAGGATCAGCCAGAGCCTGCAAGCGTGCCAGTCCTTGATGAAAAAGGTCGCGATTGAGAGAGCAATAGACCTGGCGTCCAACGCGATGCGTCTCAACGAGGCCAGCGCGTTTGAGTTTGCGTAAATGCCAGGAGACGAGAGGCTGGCTCAGATTCAGGATCTCGGTTAGCGCGGTCACAGTCACTTCCTGCTCACGAGCCAGATGATAGACGATAGTCAGACGTGCAATGTCTGATAGGGCCTTCATCATTAATTTCAATTCGCGCCAATCGTTCATCAGATTCCTACTCTATCTTTGAGAACAGTCTCATATAAATGTTTATTTCATAAATGTATGTTTATATTTTAGAGAGCAAGAGGAAGTTTGTCAAGATCATGGTGCAAAAGCTTGCTATCTTAAACAGTGAAAGTTGCCAATTTGTTTAAGCATGCTAGACATTCTGTAACGCATCTGAAATACTCATCATATCTGTAACTATGAAGTGGAAAGGGAGGTTTGTATCGTGGGACTATTGCGCCCTAAAAGGCACACGGATAAAACTGGAGATATTAGTGAGGCGGCTATTGTTACTCGTCTTTTGCAATCTGGTTATGTTGTACTTACTCCCCATGGAAAAAACCATAGATATGATCTGGTGATTGAGGATGCGGATGGAAAATTCTGGAAAGTGCAATGTAAAACAGGGTGGATGAATGAGGAGCAAACCGTTATCACATTTGCGCCAGCCAGTAGCTATAATCACACAGCAAAACAAAAAGGGTGGAGACATTATAGAGGACAAATAGACTACTTTGCTGTTTATATAGAGCAAATTGAGAAAGTATATTTTATTTCTGTAGATGATGTTGGCACAGCAACAGCAATGTTACGACTGACGCCAGCCAGGAATAATCAGCAGAAAAATATAAGATGGGCACACGACTATGAGCTATAGTCAGAAAACACAAAAGCGCATCTCCGATCTTTAAGGAGATGCGCCTTCTTGATTGAGTGGGTGACCAGGGAGTCGAACCCTGAACCTAACGAGTGAAGTAGACCGTCAACACATGATCTTGCGACACGTATTGGACTTTCCCTTCCCGAACCGGACTTGCACCTTTCAGCGCATCCGGCTCTCCAGGTTATCCTGAGATAGCCCTGCGTTCCTTCCCCGTGTCTAAGATATTACTCTTAGCATTTGAGTACTATGAACGCTCCGTCGCCATATACCTCGCGGCACGTAGGCGATCCCCAGGTTACGTAAAACTTTCGGTTCGTAGATAGGTACCCCTTACGTTATCTTCCTTCCCAATGAAGTGAAGGCTGGTTCTGGTAAAGGCTTTATCGACGCTCTTAATCTTTCATCGATAACACCAGACTTTGGGATTACAACACCATACCCAAAGGGACTTTACTTTCCACCATAACTAGGGTTCAAACAATCAGTCTTTACCATGTACGACCTGGCTGCCCATCTCTGGTTCCTGGTATTGGAGCCTCAACGGACTTTGATACAACATGCTACTGTCCTCTCGCACCTTTCGGATAAAGAGTAAGTTGCTGCCTTACTCACTTTGCCTTAGTGAGATCGTGCCTCCGCACGATAGAAAGCTTTACGCCTCTCTGGGCGCACTTAAGAGTCGTTTGCTCTGCCATTGAGCTAGTCACCCTTGCGATGCAAGGATAATATCATACCTTTGACTGATCCGTCAAGCCATTTGCGACCTGAATTTCTTCTGGCAAGGCAAAGAAATGGTTCAGGCAGGAAGGACAGCAGTTGGGACACGCTGTTCCGCAAGCGGTAGCGTAAAGGTGATCCGTGTACCCTGACCAAGCGTGCTCTCGGCCCAGATGCTTCCGCCGTGCGTGTTGACGATAGCGCGAACGATAGAGAGGCCGAGGCCACTGCCGCCGCCTGTAGCACCAGTACGTGAGCGATCAGCGCGATAGAAGCGTTCAAAGATGTGCGCAAGATCCTCGCGGCTGATTCCTGAGCCAGTATCAGTCACCCAGACGTGCAGAAAGCGATCTTTCGGGGCAGCACCGACGTAGATTTCGCCCCCACGAGGCGTATGGCGACGCGCATTATCCAGCAAATTGAGCAGAACCTGTATGATACGATCGCTATCGGCCTGAACCATCGGCGTGCCGGGAGCGATCTCATTGCGCAGATTGATACCGTCCTGCTCGCAATCGGGCTGGCTCACAAAAAGCGTCTCATCAACCAGATCCTGCATATCGAGCGGAGCAAGATCGAGCGGGGCATGACCGGCCTCAAGCTGGGTCATCTGGCGTACATCGGCGACCAGGCGCTTCAAACGTTGTACTTCACGGCCAATGCGTTGCGCAGTCTCCTGACGAGCGGCAGGATCGGAGATAACATCGTCAGCCAGAGCCTCGCTGAAACCTTGAATAGCAGTCAGAGGAGTCGCAAGATCGTGAGCGATATTCGCAATCAGATCGCGCCGAACCTGATCCTGGCGGCGTAACTCATTGACATCAGCCTCGATCGTATTCGCCATATCATTAAACGTTTGCGCGAGACGGCCAATCTCATCCTGAGAGCGAGGAGGATCGACGCGCTGCGTATATTGACCGTTTTTCATACGTTCCGCAGCCGCAGTCAGCGCCTCCAGAGGACGAGTAAGACGACGCGTCAGGAAAAGGCTCAACAATACCGCGACAAGAATTACCACCCCACCGGCAAGAAAGATCGCCAGATTAATCTGGTTCATCAGCGCATTAAAGCCGCGATTTAAAGAGAAAGGAGGCTCTGAGATAAACATCGCCCCAATAAGATTATGGTTAATCACCAGAGGCACACTGACATAGAGAGAAGAGGTCTGATCACCGTCATAATCGGTCAGTTCGATACTTCCCTTATCGACAGTTCCTTGCAGTGCCTTTTGTATGGCAGGCTTCACTGCGGAGACACTGCAACTATTATGGACAAAGCGAGGTTCAAAACAGGCAACCTGTTTTCCGCTCTTATCATAAATAATCGCCAGCATACTGGGATCAATACGAGAGGAATTGACAATACCCCAGTTGCCCTGGGCAAGTAAGAAATCCCGTTCGAAGGTCTGAGCCCAGGTAGGAGCAATATAAAGCAAATTATCGAGTTGAGCGTTGGTGAGATAGCTACGAATTGCCCAGGAGACAGCCAGACTCAGCACGAGAATTGCGCTCACAATAACAGCCAGATAGCTTAAAACAAGTTTTGTGCGCAAACCCGTAGCAGCAGGATGAAGATCAGGGGTAGCCATAACAATCACCTCGATTAAGAATGGATCGACGAAGCCTGAGGAGGCGGTACAAATTTATAACCCACGCCCCAGACAGTCTGTATCACATGGGGAGCGCCAGCAATCGCTTCCAGTTTCTTACGCAAAGTTCCGATATGTACATCAACGGTACGCCCATCCCCAAGATAGCTATAGCCCCAGACCTGATTCAGCAGCGTCTCGCGGGTAAAGACGCGATCGGGCGAGGAAGCAAGCGTGACCAGGAGATCAAACTCTTTGACAGTGAGAGTTACCTGCTGTTTTGCCACCAGAACGCGTCGAGCGGGCATATTAATAAAAAGATTGCCAAAGTGTAATTCATCTTTGCTGGATGAAGCAGGAACATCCTTTTCAGAGGAAGTTTTTGCCTCGTGGCCTGCGAGCGTGCCAGCGCTACTTGTGCGACGAAGTATCGCCTTCACGCGGCTCACCAGTTCGCGAGGACTAAAAGGTTTCGCCAGATAGTCATCAGCGCCCGCCTCCAGGCCAGCCACGCGATCATCCTCACCCTGGCGAGCAGTCAGCATCAAAATAGGCGTATTCGCCCAGTTGCGGATACGGCGACAGACCTCCATGCCATCAAGGCCCGGGAGCATCAGATCAAGAATCACCAGGTCAGGTTGCTCACGAGCATGCAATTCCAGGCCAGCAATACCATCGCTGGCTTCCAATACAGTGTAACCCGCCTGCTCCATATAGAGACGAATTACCTGTGTAATATTGGCTTCATCTTCGATTACAAGTATTTTCATGGCAATCAAACAGTGACACAACTCCTACACATTCAGTTACTTTAGTATACTAGCACATCAACCTAAAGAAGTTGCCAAACATCTGTAAGGAATTTGTAAATGTATGCGTATTCAGAGCTGAGGTTTGAGCAAGCCAAGGCGTTCCAGAGCCATATAAGCAGCGGCAACCTGACCCTGGACATTGAACTGGCCCGAGTGAATCAGCTCAAGCAATTCAGCGGGAGTCACCAGAAAATTCTGGATATCTTCGCCGGGATCGAAATTTTGTGCGCCCGTCTTGCGTACGTTGCGAGCAAGATACCACCAGATGCGCGTCTGCGCTCCCGTGGGATTGGCCAGCATATGTGAGAGCGGCTCAATCTCATGTGCGGCCACACTATAGCCGGTCTCTTCCATCAACTCACGATGTGCGGTCAGTAAAGGATCATCCTCATCCTCTTCGATCATGCCAGCTGGAAATTCCACCACCTCCAGGCCGATGCCATGCTTATATTGGCGGTTCAGCAAAAAAAGGCCATCCTCAGTAAAAGGCACAATGCCAACCCAGCCCCGGTTCTCAATGATATAGTAATCAGGGATAATAGAACCATTTGGCAAAACGACATGCTCGCAGCGAATTTTTAAATAGGGAGTATCAAGTATACGTCGTACAGAAACAATTTCCCAGGGACTTTTCTGTTCATCCATAAATTGACAAGCCTCGATTATCTATCAACATCTGGCGAGCGGAGATTGGTAGTGGCTCCGTAGCCAGCGGATTACAACTTCTCGCCTACACTGCATTATAGCATAGCTCTTCAGACGAGTGAGAGGGGCATTTTAGCGCATATGGAGAACAAGCAGTCCCATGAGATCGAAGCCTGCCAGCAGGAAGAGAAAGGCCAGAGCAACAAAAGCAAAGATTTTTTGGCGGGAATGCGAGGCGCGTGCTGGCGGTACAGTGAATACTTCCGGGTATGTAGTAGAGTGTGCCAGAGGGCCAGTCTCACTATAGGAGATATAATGCAAATGAGCGAGACGGTGATGTACGGTAGTCAATCGCCCACTGATAGCTTTCTCGAAAGAAGCATGCAGCTCCTCTTCACACGGAGCCTGGTAGACTGGTAACACAGCAGCCATAGGCGTAGTAGTATAAGAGCTCTCCTGTGGGGAATTGGACCCTTCGAGAGTTGAAGTATTGCTTTGAGCGTAAAGCGGTTTTATTTCTGCCCTGGTGTTGAAAGCAACGGTACTGATCATACTTCCCACCTCCTCACTATACTATTCTTTACACGAGAGAGACTACTGGAAATGGGACAGAGAAGCATGGGACAAATGACCTGTTTAGCAGACAAAATTCGTTTACACAGCGAAAGTTAAAGTAGTAGCAGCAAAGATTAATTTTTCATGAGAAGAAATAGCTTTTCAAGTGCATGGAATAGACGAAAAGTCCTTGCTACTTCTAAAGCTGAGAGCTCGCTCGTTGTGTTAATCGAGAGAAAGCGTAGCCCACAACCTCTCAACCCCATGCTTTTTATGCAAGCAGGTAGTTATCCAAGCAAGAAGAGGTATCACCGATTGTGCGTACATTGTTGCGTCCTACTATCTCTGTTAGAACGCTAGCGCTCTATACAATATTATGTCTTACAGCATTATTCCCAAATATGTTTATTAGCTTTCCGATCCAGGCAAACAACAACGCAGAAACGAATACAGTAGCGCCTGCAACGCTACTCCAGATCGATCCTCGTATACCGACGCAGACGGTAGAGGAGGACAGTCAGGCAACGAACAGTAATGCAGTATTTGGCTCGCGCTTCTCTTTTAATATTCAACCCGGCGAAAAACGGGTATATAGTGGCACAGAAGGTATTTTTCATGATTCACCGGCCAGTTATGTCGTTGGCGTGACACCGCAAGGCCAGACGGGCACGCAGATGTTTCAGATGGGAGCGCTCAATACACAGCTTGCCGATAGCTATCTTCTTCATGAGAGCTGGCAGCAGGGTCTGGACACCTCGCGCTGGACGGGCAAGACCAGTCCCGGTGCGGGTCTGGATATCACCATGGATATCATCAACGCATTTCAGGGTGAACCGGGCTGCACCGATCTCACAGCTTGTAGCAGTGCTGTCCAGGCCGATATAGCGCCTGTTTTATACGTCGGCGTTCAACTCCAGAATGTCAGCTCACAACCGCAAAACGGTATTTTTATTTTTGGTAGCAACCGTCCATTGCCGCAAAACGGAGCCTGCGCTCAATTCACCACGCCTGGAGGTCAGGCTGCGACCAGCCTCTCCTACAAACCTGCTGCCGACGTAGATCATGGTACGCTCTTTCTGGGAGGCGATCAGCAACACTGGTCCTGCCAGACACAACAGACTGATCGAGCAGGTCTGACGTGGTCATACAGCCTCCAGCCAGGAAAAAGTAGTATTGCTTATTTACTATTAGGTGGCTGGAATGCCAATCCACAAATGCTGATCAACACGCAATTGCCCATTGCTTGCCAGAGTGAGCCACTATACTATACGAAATTCTGGCGAACACAAGAAGAACTCGTGAGTTACGCACTTGACAACGAGTCTCAAAAACAAAATCTTCTCGGTCGTGCGCAGAACATGGAAAAGCTTCTGCTCAACAACAGCACACTTCCCGCGGATCAGCGCTGGCTGATAGGAGACACATTGCGTAGTTACAAAGCCAGCAGCTGGCTGACAGCGCGAAGCGCATGCGCAGGCGGAGGATACGATGCCAGCGTCTATGAAGGAACCTATGGATTTTTAAGTACCATTGATGTGATGCATGAATATGGCTATTTTGAGATCATGCGTGTGCCATGGTTCTTCAAAGCGGAGATGAGAACCGTCTTTACCAATGCCACCTCCGATCAATATGGACTCTATTTTCAGCACGACCAGGGTGCCGAAGTGAATAGTGACGGTGACTGCACTGATCCTGGCAAAGGCGTACCAACCATCCGCAACTCCTGTTACGTTCCGCCTTATGTCACCTCTGGCATACCTATGCCGACCGAAGAGAATAATAACGTCGCCCTGCTTATGGCTTATTATGCATCTGTCACCAAAGATGTACCATTCGTACAGCAGCATATCCAGCAGCTCCAGGCGGCCATGGTGCACAACAACAACGTAGGAGACCCCCTCACAGGCATTGCGGCAGATGGACGCGATACTGCAACAACGTTTGATGCCGCCAATGATTGTTTGCACAATACCTCCAACGATGCAGGCAACCTTTATTATCAAGGTCTCAAAGAAGCCTCGGCCTATATTGCCACAGATTATCTTATCAGCCTGCTCCCGGGTCAGCAACAAACACTGATGGTAAACTGGCAATCCGCCGCCGCCAGGATCGAGCAAGCCATGATCAACGAGTATAACCAGAACGGCTATATACCAGTTGCGAACAGCAAGGCCTACAGCAACTGCGATGGACGTACGATCATGCAGGGAGATGGGCTATTCTACCTGCATCTCAGCGGCCTTGATCAGCAAATGAACCCGCAGCTTTTGCGCGATCTCGCCCAGCAGTATCCCGACGATGTACAAGCCTCCACATTTCAGGGACCCAAAGCGCCTGAGAACGTTGCAAGCAACCCACCACTCTACCTGCTCACCTCCAAACGTGTTGAGGGATCAGACGAACAATGCGCTGATTCGCACTGCTTGCGCTACACCTGGTTCAGCAAAGTCATGCTTTCCAGCATCGTCGCCGATCTCGTCTATAGCAAGTATGGCTGTAGCACCTGTAAACGCATGGATATGGACGAGGCAGCGTATGCCTATAATATCAACCTCCGGCAAACGTTCAGCGATGGTGCGCGGGAATATATAGGTTACTGGGATGGCTATCTTTATCCACGTGGCCTGATTAGCTGGTTCTACCTGGATGGGAGATACTAAGCAACCTCTTTTATGAAAAAAGGCGAAGCAAGTGTTAAAATACGTCTAAAGATTGCAAAGGGGTTACTTACTTTATGTCAATAGCTATTCTTGTCCATGGTGGAGCAGGTATCATTCCAGTGGAACAGCGCCAGCGGGCGCATGAGGGATGTCAGGCAGCAGCAGAGCTTGGCTGGTCTCGATTACAGAGCGGAGGCACAGCTCTCGATGCCGTTGAAGAGGCTGTGCGTGCGATGGAAGATAATCCTCATTACAATGCAGGCACCGGTTCCTGTCTGAGCATTGAAGGCAACATCGAGATGGACGCAGGAATCATGGATGGTCAGTCACTACGGGTGGGCGCGGTCGCAGGTCTTGAGCTGCTCAAAAATCCGATACAGGTGGCACGCCATATTCTGGAGAGTCCACATGCACTATTGATAGGCAAGGGAGCGCAGCAATTTGCCCTGGAGCAGGGCTTCTCGCTCTGTAAGCGGGCCGATCTGCTCACCGAAGCGCAATATCAGAAATGGCTTCACACGCACAAACAGGCCGATCCACGGCACCCGAAACTGGATGCCTTTGCGAATCCCATCGATGGAGAGAAAAAACATGGTACCGTCGGGGCGGTAGCAATCGATGCCCATGGTAACCTTGCAGCCGCGACTTCAACGGGGGGTATGCAAAATAAGCATCCGGGGCGGGTAGGAGATTCGCCTCTGGTCGGGTGTGGCTTCTACGCTGATGAATATGCAGCGATCTCATGCACCGGTCTGGGAGAGGACTTCATTCGCTTGCTGATTGCCCAGCGTGCTGCGTCCTATGTTGCGCAAGGGCTGAATGCGCAGCAGGCAGCCGAGAAAGCAATGGCATTTTTAAGCGAAAAAGCCACGGGAACAGGTGGGGTTATCATCGTTGACCGCCACGGCAACATCGGCGCAGCCTGGAACAGTGAACATATGTCGTACGCAAGCATGCAATAATCATTTGTGAGGAAGGGAAACGACGGGATGCATACGCTACGGGATGTACAACAAGAGGTCGATCATTTGATCAAAGAAGAGTGGCACAGCCATTATTGGGCCCCACTCTCCAGTCTGGCGCGCCTGACCGAGGAAGTCGGGGAGTTAGCGCGAGAAGTGAACCATCACTATGGTGAAAAGCCGAAGAAGGCCAGCGAGCAAGAAGGCAGTATTGCGACAGAACTGGGTGATATCCTTTATATAGTAGCATCGCTGGCCAACTCATTAAATATTGATCTCGAGACAGCATTTGCTGAAGTGATGCAAAAATACCGCAGCCGCGACACGAAACGCTGGCAGGCGCAGGATACAGCTACGACAACATCCTTCAATGAATGACTGCATTGGCAATAAAATAGCCAAAGACAAAGAAAAGAGCAAAGAGCACCAGACCAACCCCTAACAACACAGGAAGATTCACAGCGCGAGGCTGCACCGTCAGGCTTTCCTGAGGATAAGCAGCCTGGCGTGCGGCATTGAGTTTCATCGAGAGATCTGACACCCCGGTTGTATCCACAGCGACACTCTGCCCCTGTACAGTCTCGGCAGCATACGCAGAAAGGCCGAGACCCGCCTGTGCACTGCCCTCGTGCAAAGGTCCGGAAGGTCCACCGAGATGGCCAGTACCACTAAAAGCGCGGGCAGCAGCCAGTTCATTGACCTGAGCGTGAACTGGAACGGGTACAGGAGAAACAACAACAGGCGGCTCAAGCAGTTCTGCCAGAGGCTTGAGTTCTTTGTGGAGGTCTTCTGCACTGGTAATATGTTGAGGGTGCTGACGAATAATAGCCCGGGCCACCACTTCACAGAGTTCAGCAGGAACATTGCGGGTAAAGCGCAGACGGCCATCGGTTGGAGGTTCCACAGCTGGCAAGCCCGGAGTACGACTCATAAGTAATTGATACATCAGGAGTCCCACGGCCCTGGCATCATCTTCTTTGCGCCCATCGCTTGTTTTGCCCCAGGCAAGTTCGCGATCGGAGACGACGCGTCCATCGCCACCAACGACGCTCCAACTGGTAAAATAATAGATATCGCTTGGTAAAGCGAAATTATTGAGGCGTATCTGACCCCGTATATCTCTTATCAGAGAGGCGGGAGTGAGATCCCCATGAGAGATCTTATGTGCAGCCCCACCTGCATAAATTAAAGCCTGGCAAATCTGCAAACCCATATCTGCTACCTGGTAAGCTGATTGCTGAGATTGCAGGAGAGCAGCAAAATCATCACCCTCAACATACTCCTGCACAATATAGAGTTTATCAGGCTCAACGATAAGATCGTAAATACCAATAATATTGGGATGGGCAAACTGGGATGTGGCGCGCAGAGCCGCCCGATATGCAGGAATATGTTCAGCAGGTACAATCTTTACAACAACATTACGCTGCAACACCTGATCGGAACTCTGATATACGGCACAGCATTGGCCCTGCTTTAATAGGCGTTGTAGCAGGTAACGCCCATGGATAACGTGGCCTGTTTCCACCATAATCCCCTCAAGTTTACTTAATTCATAGGATCCTGTTTATAAATCCTGTAAGGCCAGAGTCACAGCTCCAATGAGATTCGCATCTGTACCAAGTCTACCACATATAACCCGCAGGTTTTGTGTAGCCATAGGAAGGCATAATTGCTCAATGTGAGCCTGAAGTGGTACAACGAGCAGATCACCAGCCTGTGCAACTGATCCGCCAGGAATAATTATCCCTGGATTTACTAAATGAACGATATTCGCCAACACGATTCCCAGATAATGATGGACATCTTTGATAATTTACCCGGCAACCTCATCACCTTTAGCGGCTAGACGAAATACCTGTTCAGCCTGTGCTGCCACGATTCTTCTCCCATTATCCGATCCTCAAAAACACTTTTTGCTATAGGGTGAGATAGATCGTTAAACAGCCATCTTTCCCTTTTTTCAGGATCGAGTCTTACCGGGACGACGCGATTAGTATATCATACAGGAAGAACTACGCAAAGTACGCTAGGATGCTTGTCCCAGTTTTGGTTCCTTTTCTACATCTCACTCAGGCAAAAAAGAACGAAATAGGGCTAAATAGCACGAAAAAGGAAAACATGATATGCAAATTACAGCACTTCAACAACAGGCGACAAACGCCGAGCGGATCAATATCTTCGTCGACGGCCAGTTTTTCCTGGGCGCACATGAAATGATCGTGCTGAAACTGGGGCTCAAAGTGGGGCAGGAGCTTTCAGTAGAACAGGTTGCGCAACTTCGCCAGGAAGAGAGCTTACAACAGGCCACCGAGCGGGCCCTGAACTATCTTTCATTTCGGCCACGCAGTCACGAGGAAGTTCGACGCTACCTGCGGCGTAAAGAGACGCCAGTCGAGCTGATCGACAGCGTGATGCAACGCCTGGATCGTCTCGATCTCGTCAACGATCAGAACTTCGCCTCATTCTGGATTGATAATCGCGAGCAGTTCAGCCCACGGGGAGCACGCGCCCTCAAGAATGAGCTGCGCATGAAAGGCGTCAAGCGTGAGATCATCGAGGAAGTGGTCAGCGATGAGCAGGATGAGGAGCGTGCCCAACGAGCTGCCGAGAAAAAAGCGCATGCACTGATCCGCCAGCCCAATATCGATTTCGCAACTTTTCGCAACCGCCTCGGCTCATTTTTACAGCGGCGCGGCTTCGGCTACGACATCACCTCACGCACCGTACGCACACTCTGGCAGGAGTTGAAAGCCGACGATGAGTTTGCAGATGACGAAACACTCTGAAACGCTCTCAGGAAGTGCTTAGCCGGTAGCCGGGTTAAAGGTCATGCCGGGGTTGACCTTCGGCAAAGTGACAGGCAACAGTCGCGAGACATCAGGCGTCAGCATATTGATCCTGATCTGCTGCATATTCGTCGGTATTGTATCACCAGATGAGACCTTGACACTGACCGAGGCAGGATCAACACCCGAAAGCGTTTTGAGATAAGCGATTGCTGCATTCAACTTCTGCCCTTTTATGTGGCCCTGGATTGTGCTCAATGTGCTGTCAGGCATCTGATAACTGGCGATACCCGCGGCGGCAATCGCGATCGTAATAACGCCGTTCGCGTCAATGCTCTGTACCGAGGCAGTGCCCAGCTGCGTATACTGGTTGAGCAAGAGATAATTAGCGCCAAACTTTTTTACCACTTGCTGCTGAAGAAGCTGACCAGCTAATTTCTGAGCATCGCTCTTCGTAAAGTACTCCACATTCCCCTGTTCCACAACCGTTACAGTGACCGTTTTGCTTTCCGTATTCACCTCTGGATTAGAAGTGATCGGGCCATCGTTATACACAATCGTACCAACCAGTTGCGCACTCCTGCTCATCGCCTGCTTCTGAAGATCCTGAGAAATCTGCTTCTGCAACGTCGGCTTGAGCTCGGTTGCCAGCATCGTCACATCGAAAGAAGAGACCGCCTGCTTACAACCCAGAATGCCTAAAAGCGTACAATTAGTCCTACCAGTGGTATTGCCCTGCAATGAGCCAGTTTTATTGCTCGACATAACGTTCGCCGGAATCACCAGAGCCCCCTGATTGATGCCACTCTGGCCGGGCTTCGCTTTGATCGTAAAAACCTGACTGATACTATGCGCCTGAGGCGTAGCTGAAACATTGGCCGTGATCGAGGCCTGGAAAGTGACATAAGTCAATCCACCCACGACCAGTAAAATCAGAATGATCGTGAGAGGAAGAAAGGCCAATAGGATCCGGCCGCGCTTTTTCATAGCAGCGGGATGAACAGGAGTTACGAAGGTATCAGCAGATGCAGAAGTGGCCTGAGACATCGATTTCGCGGCGAGTTCAGGCTCATTTTTTCGGCGCGTCCGTCTGCCGGTGAGTTGAGCCGGATCGAGAGATGAGGTTGGGGCATCGTAGTCCTGACGCGTAAAGTTCGCCTGATCCTGTGTATGAACCAGCATCCCAGCACGCTTTACCAGCCGTTGTTCTGGATATACAACATCCACGTCCGAACTGGCGTCCTGCACGGCAGATGCGCGCGGTGTCATAGGCTGGCGGACGGGCAAAGCAGGCATCTCTGAGGAATTTTTAGCGGATTGCGATGTAGTCGTCTGACGCGATGAAGAGACAGGCTTCGCGCTGGCCGTCTGACGAGCAGTTGTTTGAGACGCTCTCTGCACAACGGGAGTAACCGGTTGTGGTCCAGTAGCCTGACGAGCAGGCGAGGGCGTATCCTGAGCAGGAGTAGCAACCGGCGCATCAACAGCCTCTACGGGACGAGGAGTCTGGAGAGGGCGTCCTGGTGTGGGAAAATCATTGATCTCAGCGCCTGGCTGTACAGATTGAGCCGTCACAGGCAGTTGTACAGAAAGAACAGAACTGAGATAGCGATAGGTCCCCTCGAATGCTTTTAACAGTTCATCAGCGGTCTGATAGCGCTCCTCAGGATGAATAGCAGTCGAGCGGCGCACAACTGTATCCAGAGCGGGTGGAAGTGACAGATGCGAGGTCTCGCTTGGAAGATTGCCAACCAGCATCTGATAAAGGATGACCCCAAGTGAGTAGATATCGTTACTCGCGGCAGCAATGCCATTCAGGCGCTCAGGAGCCAGATAAGCAATAGTACCCATTTCCTGGCCACCGATCGTCATCTGAGGGCTAGCGGCATTGCCCTGTAAAGACGCGATGCCGAAATCAATCAGGCGTACATACACCTGATCGCTATCATCGGCTTGATCGAGCAGAATATTGCTGGGCTTGAGATCGCGATGGATCACCCCTCGCCGATGAATATAAGAAATAGCCTGTACCAGAGCAGTAAACAACTGATGTATTTCGGCCAGAGAGAGAGGGCCGCTCTGTAAGCGGCGAGCAAGCGTGCCACCTTCTATATAAGGAGTAACAATAAAAAGGCGACCCTGCTCTTCACCGAACTCAACGAGAGGGAGAATGTGGTCATGCTTCAGATGCGCGCTGACTTCAGCCTCGCGCAAGAAACGTTTACGAGCAATAGAATCGTGCACCAGGTCGGAACGAATGATCTTGACGGCAACCTTGCGGTTAAAAGCCGTACGTTGATGAGCCAGATAGACTTCACCCATACCACCAACATCGATGCGTCGAATCAAATCGTAGTTGCTGAAGTGGTGCAATTGTTGCCCGTTAACAGGCAGACCATGTTGTTCTTTCATGCGTTTGTTTTTTTTCGGTAGCCGACAGAACGTAATGTAGTTGGAGAAATTCCATACTTGCCCAGGGAAAAGGGACACAAACTTCACATTGCATCTCTTCATGAGCAGTATAGCACCTAAAGGGAAAATAGTGAAGAGTGAATGACTGAAAGGCATAGTGGAGCCTTTCAGTCGCACATTCTGCAAAAACCCCGACTGCCACTTGCACATCGTTTTTCTTTGGTGTATTATAAAGGCGGGTTCGCACTCTACAGTCGAGAGTGCTAAAATGTGGGGGCGAGGGACTCCTTGCCTTCTTGAACATACACACATGAACGGGAGAAATGGAGCAATGTCAGCAGTGGAAACGAAACTTCGACCGCTGGGTGACCGTGTGGTAGTCAAGGGTCTGCCCCGCGAAGAAGTCACGAAGAGCGGAATTTTCCTTCCAGACACAGCGGCCAAAGAGAAGCCTCAGGAGGGGGAAGTCATCGCAGTTGGTCCCGGAAAAATACTGGACAACGGCAAGCGTAGCGCGATTGATTTCGTGGTAGGACAACGTGTGCTGTTCGCCAAATATGCGGGAACAGAAGTGAAGCTGGACGGCCAGGAATACCTGATACTGCGCGAGAGCGACATCATGGGTATCGTGGAATAGAGACATCACAAAAGATCTACGGTTTATAAAAGTTATGCGGAAGTGGCATACAAGAAGGCAAAACTGTCTTCGCCCCATCTGAGTAAATAAATAGGAGTATTTTTGTGGCAAAGCGATTGCTGTTTGACGAACAGGCACGCCATTCCTTGAAGAGAGGAATGGACGTACTGGCAGATGCAGTGCGGGTTACGATTGGACCCAAAGGGCGCAACGTCGTACTCGACAAAAAATTTGGAGCACCGACCATCACCAATGATGGCGTGACCATTGCACGAGATATTGAGTTGCCTGACCCATTTGAAAACATGGGCGCACAGTTGCTCAAAGAGGCTGCGACCAAGACCAATGATATTGCCGGAGATGGCACCACCACCGCGACCGTCCTGGCGCATGCTATCGTCAACGAAGGGCTGAAGAACCTGGCTGCGGGAGCGAATCCGATGATCCTGCGCAGGGGACTGGAAGAGGCAGTTGCGGCTGTTGTAGCCGAGATCAAGTCTCAGAGCAAGCCCGTCGAGACACGCGAGCAGATCGCCCAGGTAGCCTCAATTTCCGCAGCGGATGCCGAGATCGGAGACCTGATCGCAGAAGTCATGGAGAAGGTTGGCAAGGACGGAGTGATCACGGTTGAAGAGGGTCGTGGTATCGAGATGGAGAAAGAGTATACCGAGGGCATGCAATTTGACCGCGGCTTCATTTCTCCCTACATGGCCACCAACCAGGACAACACCCTGGCAGAGCTCTCTGATCCCTACATTCTCATCACTGACAAGAAGATCAGCGCCATTGCAGACATTCTGCCCATTCTGGAGCAGGTCTTGCAGAGTGGAAACAAGAACCTGGTCATCATCGCAGAAGACGTCGATGGCGAGGCCCTGGCGACGCTGGTTGTCAACAAGATGCGTGGAGCCTTCAACGTCCTGGGCGTCAAAGCCCCTGGATTTGGTGATCGCCGCGAAGCCATGCTTGAAGACATTGCCATTTTGACTGGTGGCATTGTGATTACCGAGAAGACAGGTCTGAAGCTGGAGAACGCCCATCTTGAGGATCTGGGTCGCGCCCGTTCCGTGAGCTCGACCAAAGATATCACCACCATCGTCGAGGGGGCTGGATCGTCAGATGACATTCATGCACGTGTCCAGCAGATTCGCACCCTGATCGGCGATACCACCAGCGACTATGATCGCGAGAAGCTGCAAGAGCGTCTGGCGAAGCTGGGTGGAGGCGTTGGCGTGATCAAAGTTGGTGCGGCAACCGAAGTCGAGATGAAAGAGAAGAAGCACCGCGTCGAGGATGCGCTTTCCGCGACTCGCGCCGCCATCGAAGAGGGTATTATCCCTGGTGGTGGTTCTGCGCTCGTGGCTGCGATCTCCGCACTCGATAGCGTGAAGCTCTCAGGTGACGAAGCGACGGGTGTGAACATCCTGCGCCGTGCGCTGGAAGAGCCCCTGCGCCAGATCGCCTTCAACGCAGGTCGTGACGGAGCAGTCGTCGTCAACACCGTACGCAATAGCCCTGCGGGCTATGGTTTCAACGCATTGACTGGCGAATACGTCAACATGGTAGAGGCTGGTATCATCGACCCGGTGAAAGTCACACGTTCGGCCCTACAGAACGCCGTCAGCATCGGCGCAATGGTACTCTCCACCGACACCTTGATCACCGATATCCCTGAGGAGACTCCAGCAGCTCCGGCAGGCGGTGGCATGCCTGGTGGCATGGGTGGAATGCCTGGCATGGGGATGATGTAAGACGCTCGCGTCTTGCTCATATTGAACAGAAAAAAGGTGCTGGTCTGGATATTTCCGGACCAGCACCTTTTTTCTATACGAGAGGTCACGAACTCCCGTTTAATTTCTTCTCGTGATATTAGTAATATCCTTGCTGCCTGGCGCCATGTGCCTGCCGTATCATCTCCTCCGAAACGGCCAGAAAGACGAAGAAATTGGGGATTCTCGAAACCATCGAAGAGCCCCAGCTCAAGAACTTCCCAGCCTTCTTCACCGTCAACCTGCCTCTGTTCACATTAACTGCCTCTACTTGCGGCCAGGGGATAAATTCATGCCCATTGCCAATTCCCTGCTGATTGATGCTAAACTGGGCAAAGTTCAGCGTCTGGCCGGAGCGAACCGAATACAGGGCGCGTGGAACCAGTTCTTGCGTAATACCTTTAGTGACGGCCTCCCCCAGTTCACCAATGCCTTTCGTCGTATTATCCAATTTGATCTGGTAGCCATCCGCACGACGCAACGTATATTTATAGGTGGTGCCCACGTAAATACCATTCCGATAGCGACGGGTGATGCTCTGTAGGACTTCAGTAGCTTGATTCCAGGGGAAAACCTGTATTTGATCTTTGATCTCGATGACAAGCCCCTGCTGGAACAAATGAATCTGCCGACTGCCGATCTGGATAAATCTGTAAATCAGAAAAACAGCCAGAGCAAGAAAGAGGAGTGCCGCCACTAATTCGAAACCCATTGTGGTCCCGTCATTCTCAGGTGATAGGGCGGTACCAACAAAAAGGATTCCCGCCCCCGCACACACCACCATGCCAACCACGAAACTGATCACATTGACTTTGTAGCTTTTCATAAATGGTCCAAGACGTTGAGCCGCTGCCGCTTGCTGTACAGGCATTGATAAAAAACCCTGAGGTGGCATATTCATAGCCATAAAGTTGATCCTCCTGATCACCTACTGGGTACAGATACGTACCGATCCTTCCGCCTGATATCGTCTCCTTGAATGCTGCTGATAGAAATTAAAAATACCGTCAGACTTCGCTTTCGGAAGCCCTATTGATCTCATTCATCAGAGACGTCTAAATATAGAACGATCTATGGAGAGTTCGGGCATAGTAGAAGCGCGGTAATAGCTCACACCCAGGCAGTGATCCTTGTTATTGCTTTAATAGAGAGGGCAAGAGATAAATTCTAGTTAAACGAGGATACAAGTATTCAACAATATTAGCAAGAAAGCAGTATTTAGATGCCAGGCACCCTGATCATACTATATATAATACACGCGTATGATCAGAGTGGCACCAATACACCTTTAAGCAATGCTGAAGAACTTCAGGCAGACGGGGTGTAAGGTAGAGAAGGTTCTCTCGGGCAAAGGGGTAAGGCGTCCTGTAGCGGCGTCGATGGAATAAGAGACGATAGAATTGGTATCCTGATTGGCGGCGAACAGGAAGCGGCCATCAGGAGAAAGAGCAAAATTGCGAGGAGTTTTCCCTTGCGTAGAGACGTGCTCAACAAAGCTGAGCGTCCCATTCTCGAGATGAATACGAAAGACCGCGATACTATCATGGCCGCGATTAGAGGCATAGAGAAACGCGCCATCGGGAGAAATATGAATATCCGCGCAGTTATTTTCGGCAGTAAAGTCGGCAGGCAAGGTCGAGATTGTCTGAACAGGCTGTAAGCGGCCCTGAGTGGCATCGAAAACGAAGGCCGTCACCGTGCCATTCAGCTCATTGATGACATAGGCATAGTGCTGCTCGGAGGGATGAAAAATAAAATGGCGGGGACCAGATCCGGGGGCAATTTTCGTTTCTGCATGAGGGACCAGCCGAGCAGCAGAGGTATCGAGCTTATAGATGAAAACGGTGTCCAATCCCAGATCTGGAACCAGAGCATAGGTCTCGCTGGCATCCAACGTAACCGAATGAGGATGAGCCCTCTCCTGCCGATCGGCTCTGGGTCCCTGGCCGGAGTGCTGGACATTGTCGGTTTGCTCGCCAATTTCACCGTTCGCAAGCACGCGAAAGAGATTGATATTTCCCCCTATATAGTTAGCAACCAGCAGCCAGGAGCCGGTTGAATCGAGCGTGATATGGCAGGGGAATTCACCATACGTGGGCAAGCGATTGTAGGGCGTGAGCTGACCAGAGCTGGCATCCAACGCGAAAGCCATCACCGAGCCTCCCCGCTCATCGGCAAAAGTCATCGTCTCACTTACGGCGTAGAGAGAACTTCTGCGCTCATCAATAGTGAGAAACGAAGGATTTTCGACGCCAGTAAAGCTATTCACAAAGGTAAGAAGAGCAGTCTGGGGATCAAAAGCATAGATGGAAATGCCGGGCTCCTCTTTACTGGCGTAACTGCCGACAGCGAGATAATGCTGGCCATTTACCATAATAGAGCGAGTTCCTTTCGTACAATACAGCTTTCTTGCCAGAAGAGGCATCCCGCATACCAGGATGCCTCTTCTCTGATACTATTTTTTCCTGATCCAGATTGTACAACTTCCGATCAAGATTAGAGACCGTAGATCTGCTCAAACTTGTTCGTCAGATAACGTACAAAGTATTGAGGATCGGGAGTTTCACCAGTCACGCGCTCGATCAGTTTCTCAGGGAGATAGATCGCACCGAAGACATGCATGCGCTCACGCAACCAGTTCAGCACAAAGTCCGTATCGCCGCTCGCCAGGCGCGTCTCGAAATCGGGAAAAGTGGACTGGAGAGAGTGGAGGATCTGCGCGCCATAGAGGTTACCCAGCGTATATGTTGGGAAGTAGCCGAAGCCACCCGTCCAGTGAACATCTTGCAGGACACCTTCAGCATCGTTGGCAGGCTCAATATTCAGGTATTCGCGATATTTCGCATTCCAGGCCGCAGGAAGCTCATCCACGGAGAGTTCGCCATTGACCAGGGCTTTCTCCAGCTCGAAACGGATCAGAATATGCAGATTATACGTCACTTCGTCGGCCTCGACACGGATCAGGCTTGGCTCAACCTTGTTCAAGGCGCGGACAAAGGTTTCGACATCCACATGCTCAAACTGCTCAGGGAAAACCTCTTTCAGGATATGAAATTTGCCCTGCCAGAAGGGGATAGTACGCCCAATGGCATTCTCCCACAGGCGGGACTGGGACTCGTGCGCGCCCAGGGAAGCGCCATTTGCCAGCAATGTACGCACAAGAGAGGGAGAGCAGCCCTGTTCATAGAGGCCATGGCCGCCTTCGTGGAGAGCTGCCATCAGCGACATTTGCAAGAAATGCTCATCGCAGCGAACAGTCAGGCGCACATCACTGGGAGCACCAAAAGAAGTAGTGAAGGGGTGTGCCGAGCGAGCCAGTTGGCCGCGTTCAAAATCGTAACCGATCGTGCGCAGAGCCTTTTCCGACAGCTCCATCTGTTTCTCGACGGGGAAAGACTGTTCCAGGCAGGCGGTCGAGATCTGTTTACCACTCTCTTGAATACGACGCAGGAGCGTTGTGCTGACTGCGCGCACTGGCTCAAAGAGCTGCTCAACCTTGCGTACCGTCAGGCCAGGCTCATAGATATTCAGCAGAGCATCGTAGCGATTCTCTTGATAGCCAAAGCGATCGGCAACCTCGCGCTGTAGATCCACCGTGCGTTTGAGCCAGGGGCTAAAGAGTGCAAAGTTACTGGTTGCACGCGCCTTGACCCAGGCATCGACGCTCGCCGAGCTCACACGAGCCATCTCCTCAACCAGCTCACGAGGAAGCTTCGTTGACATATCATAATCGCGTTTCACCTTCTCATACAAACCACGATCGGCATCGGTAAAAGGAGCGACCTGCACCTTATCAGCGAGCTGCTCAAGCAGGGAACCGATTTCAGGAGCAGTTGCACGCTCGTGGATCAGTCCCTGTAATGTAGCCACCTGATGCATGCGAACCTCGCTGGCACCTGTGGGCATAGCAGTCTGTTGATCCCAGCTTGCCAACGCATCCAGGGCCTGAAGATCCGAAATTTCATGCTGGCGCGTCAACAAATCACTGATCGTCGTATCGTTCGTCGTAAAATTGATGGAATCTATAGTATGTTGCTCTGTTGTCGTCACGCGTTTCTCACTTTCTTCGCTACAAGGATAGTTGCAAGCGCAAAGTCCTTCACAAGATACAGGAAAAATAGATAAAAACAGTCAAAGCATGCTTTGCCCCATAAGTGAGCAGGTAGGTAAAGATAAGCGCTTCTTCAGGCAGCGGTCATTACTCTCTCTTCTGGCACAAGAACAAGAAAGACCGTAGTCAGCGCAGTGTACAGGCCGGACTTACGCCGAGCAAGGAACGAAGTCGCGACAATATACAGTGTTACCACATCATATCATGTCTATGCATTCAGTACCATCCCCATCTTGAGCTATTCAAGCGATAAGAGATTACAAAAGCGGCATAAACATACGAGCGGGCAGAGATACGCATTTGTCAGACTCCATAACAGGTGAATATACACTAGAACCTGACAAAGTTGCATCCTGTTATTTATAAATTTTCGATTTCGACGGGTTCGATCTCGTCGGCTACCGGGAAACCGAAGATGCGTCCATAAAAGTAGAGCTCACCTTCAAGAGCACGTTTGATGTTCTCGGCGCGTCGGAAGCCATGTTGCTCACCCTCGAAGGTCACATATGCAACGGGAAGTCCCTTCTGGCGCAGGGCTTCAACCATGCGTTCGGACTGATTGGGGAGCACAATTTTATCTTCAAGGCCCTGGAAGAAGATAATGGGACGCGAGAGGCGATCGGTATGATGGATGGGTGAGCGCTCTTTATAGAGATTGATTGACTCGGGATAAGGGCCGATCAGGCTGCTGTCGTAGCGCGACTCAAACTTATGCGTATCCTGTGCCAGAGCCTCGATATCGCTGACGCCGAAATGGCTGGCTCCCGTGCTAAAGGTATCGCGGAAGGTCAGAGCGCAGAGCGTGGTATAGCCACCAGCGCTACCACCAGTAATCGCCAGCCGTTTGCCATCAACCAGACCGCGCTCAACCAGATATTTCGCGCCATTCACACAGTCATCGACATCAACCACGCCCCACTGGCCGTTGAGACGCTGGCGATACTCACGACCAAAGCCTGTACTGCCACCATAGTTGACATCGAGAACCGCGATGCCACGACTAGTCCAGAACTGGCGCGAAAGATTAAAGGCGCTACTCGTAGCGCTGGTCGGTCCACCGTGGATCTCTACCAGCAGAGGGGGAAGTTCGCCTGCTGGAGCCTGAAAATCGGGATTGCAGGGTGGATAGAAGAAGGCATGAGCCGTCTTTCCATGCTCGGTCGGGAACTCAATCGCTTCAGGCACCGAGAAATAGGCACGATCGAGCGTGATTTCTCGCGAACGGCGCAGCACCTCGAATTCGCCGTTATCCAGCGTGAGACGGATCAGGGCCGCCGGTTCGGTGGGAGAGGCAGCAAGAAAGATGGCATGAGTAGCAGTGACCTGCAAGCTGCCAATAGTAGTATAGGGCGATTCATAATTGGTAAGCTTGCCGGTTGTAGTATTCAGACTGGCGAGATGATTGATACCGTTCTGTGTATACGTACAGATGATACGCTGTGAAGAGGCAAAACCATAGGTTGATATGCCAAAAACCCACTGAGGCATACCAAACTCGGCCTCCATGGGATAGAGCGGCTCGATCTGGCCTGAACGGAGACGATAGAGATTCCACCAGCCATTGTCCTGTTCGGAAACGAAATGAAGCGTGCCATCAGGAGCCCAGGTTGGCTGGACGATAGATAAATCGCGACCACCAGTAACAAGCCGGGCATTAGAGATAAAACCCTGCGCATCCAGATCGCCAATCCAGAGTTCCGTGCCATCCCAGGGCATATTGGGATGATTCCAGGTGAGCCAGGACAGATGCGAGCCATCGGGACTCAGACGTGGCGAGGAATAGAAATCGTTGCCGGAAGCAATAATTTGCACATTGCCTTCAGCGTCTCCAGTTAATGGCAGACTGACCAATGAGTTTACCGCCTCGCGGCTCTCATCCGTATGATCTTCGCTGACACTGAACAGAAGATTACGTTGTTGATCCACCACGGCGTCAGCGAAGCGAATATCACGTGCAGGCGAGAGGGGCACAGGCTCGGAACCGGGCACGAGGCGATAGAGGCGTTGATCGGCAAAGTTCGAGAAGTAGACGACGCCCTTGCTCACCGTAAAATCGCCGCCGCCGTATTCATGCACGCGGGTGCGAGCATTGAAGGGCAAAGGGAGCAGATCGGTGATCGTGCCATCAGGGGTGCGGCGTACAATAGCGTTGCGTCCCCCTTCGGAGGGGCGGCGCTCAATCCAATAGATAGAGTCTCCCTCCAGGACGATCTGACCGAGATTGTTGGCAGCGGTCACGATCAGATCTGCGGTAATTGGCGACTTCCAGGAGCCATAGGAAGCTATTTGTGGTGTGGTCATCGTGTATCCTTTA
>DATJHM010000007.1:0-23830 GCA_035493895.1 Ktedonobacteraceae bacterium | reverse complement strand
CACGAAAGTCGGCAACACCTGAAGCCGCTGGGCTAACTCTTCGGAGGGGCAAGCGTCGAGGGTGGGGTCGGTGATTGGGGTGAAGTCGTAACAAGGTAGCCGTACCGGAAGGTGCGGCTGGATCACCTCCTTTCTAGGGAGCAACGAGAGCTTCGGTTCTCTACTTCCAGGTCGGTTCTCACAATTTTTGTGAGATAACGATGCTGCGAGCTTATACCGGTACAGGAACTGGTTTCTATTCAGACCTTATCACTCTTGAGTTGTCCGGGAGAAATCTCCTCAACTCCGATGTCTCGTTTACGGGCTTTTAGCTCAGGTGGTTAGAGCGCAGTCCTGATAAGACTGAGGTCCCTGGTTCGAGTCCAGGAAGGCCCACCCTGTTTCAGGGGGACGTAGCTTAGTTGGAAGAGCGCCGCCTTTGCACGGCGGAGGTCAGGGGTTCGAATCCCCTCGTCTCCATCTATCAGGTTTCATGAGCGTATGTATGGTTTCTGTACATGCGGATGGTGTGGTGGCAATAGCGGAAGGGAAACACCCGTTCCCATCCCGAACACGGAAGTTAAGCCTTCCAGCCCCGATGATACTGCGTGGGCAACTGCGTGGGAAAATAGGACGCCGCCACTCCATCCGCCTACACAAACTCTTTAGTTGCACTCAGATCACACTGGACCCGCTTGCATATGCGGATGGTGTGGTGGCAATAGCGGAAGGGAAATACCCGTTCCCATCCCGAACACGGAAGTTAAGCCTTCCAGCCCCGATGATACTGCGTGGGCAACTGCGTGGGAAAATAGGACGCCGCCACTCCATCCGCCTATCACAGGCGGGTTTTTCTTTTTTCCTCATGCTGGACTTTTTATGGCAAATCTGCTACACTTCTAACCGAAAAGATAACGCTTATTATCTATTACAAAAAAGCGACGATAGGGAGAGTACGCATTCAAGGGATGTTCAGAGAGAAAGGGTCACCGACTGCAAGCCCTTTTACGGACCAGGATGCCGAAGTTCACCCTAGAGCTGGCTATTGAAATCATGGCAATCCCATTTTTTGTCCATGACCCACTAAGTAGATAGCCCCGGATCGTCTCCGTTACCAGACAAACCGAGCGGAATTACGTTCTTTTCGCCTTTTCTTGCGATGAGATGCAATTCAATACGGGTGGTACCACGGAGCTTGCACAACCGACAACTTCGTCCCTGTTGACGATGTGTCGGTTTTTCGTTTTTTGGAGGTTGAGATTGTTATGAGTGGACAACTCGAAGATTTGTTGGGACAGCTGGAGGCCCTGCGCGCTCGCGCGCTCGCCGAGCTGGAACCGATCACGGCATCATCCGAGTTGGATGGGTGGGATACGCGCTACCTTGGCCGTAATCGTGGAGAGCTCAAGAATCTGTCTTCGGTCATGCCCCGGCTCTCTAAAGAAGAACGCCCGGTGGTCGGTCAGAAGATTAATGCGGTCAAAGCTGAGCTGGAGAAACAGCTCGGCGTCAAGCGTGAGGCTCTCAAACAGCATGAACTGATGCTGGCGCTGGAGAATGAGCGCATTGACATCACTCTCCCTGGTCGCGCGCTCCCCGAGGGCCATATGCATCCTCTCTCGCGCACTATTCTTGATGTAACACAGATCTTTGTGAAGATGGGCTTCAATGTCGTTCAGGGGCTTGAGGTAGAGACCGACTACTATAATTTCCAGGCTTTGAATATTCCTGCCGACCATCCAGCTCGCGATATGCAGGATACGTTCTGGGTCAATCCCGGTCAGATTCTGCTACGTACACATACGTCGCCCATGCAGGTGCGCGTGATGAAGGAGACTCAGCCTCCTGTGCGTGTGGTTGTTCCGGGGAAGGTCTATCGTAACGAGGCTGTCGATGCAACGCATGAGGCGATGTTCCATCAAATTGAGGGCCTGCTGGTCGACGAGCATTGTACGATGGCCGATCTGAAGGGGTGTCTGGAGCGTTTCGCTCAGGAGTTGTTCGGCGAGGGACGTAAGGTTCGCTTCCGTGGGAGCTACTTCCCGTTCACGGAGCCGAGCGCTGAGGTAGATATCGATTGTCCTCTGTGCGATGGGAAGGGTTGCCGGGTCTGTAAATATAGCGGCTGGCTGGAGATTCTGGGCTCGGGCATGGTTCATCCGAAATTGTTACGCGAGGTTGGTTACGATCCTGAGAAATATCGCGGTTTTGCCTTCGGGATGGGGGTAGAGCGCATTGCACTGCTGCGATATGGCATTGGAGAGATTCGTCTCTTCACTGGTAACGATCTGCGTTTCTTGCGCCAGTTCTAATCGACGTATCGTCAGGCAGAATCTTAAAATTCTGGAGGAAATCGTTCATGCGAGTACCATTAAGTTGGCTCAAGGATTATGTTGACATAGAGATGTCGCCTGAGGAACTGGCGCACACTCTGACGATGGCCGGGCTGGAAGTTGAGGCTATCGAATATATTGGCAAGGATTGGGGCGATAAGATTATTACGGCCCAGATTATTCATCTGGAGAAGGTTGCTGGCTCCGATCATCTGAATTATACCCGCGTGATCACCGGGAAAGAGGAACTGGGCGTCATCTGTGGCGCACCCAATATCAAGCAGGGAGATAAGGTACCGCTGGCATTGGTCGGGGCTCAGGTGGGAGATATTACCATTGGTGAGGCGCGCAAGATGGGCTATGTCTCCCAGGGTATGCTCTGTTCGCCCCGTGAACTGGGCATTGGCAATGATCATTCGGGCATCTACCTTCTCGAGCCAGATACAGAGATTGGTCAGCCTCTGGTCAATCTGCTGGGCGAGGTCGTGCTGGATTTCTCGATTAAAGCGCATCGCGGCGATCTCTCTTCGGTGATCGGCATCGCACGCGAAGTGGCCGCGCTCACCGGTAAACCATTGCGCTTGCCGCAACCGGTATTCCCTGAGCGAGGTGTACAAACGCAAGAGATGGTGCGCGTCGATAACGAAGCCCCTGATCTCTGTTTGCGTTATACTGGCCGCGTGATCAGCGGGGTAAAAATTGGTCCCTCTCCCCATTGGATGGGGCGTCGTTTGCTTGCTGCTGGTATGCGCCCGATTAATAATGTCGTTGATATCACGAATTATGTGATGCTTGAGGTCGGTCAGCCTCTGCATGGTTTTGATTATGATCTGGTCCCTGATCACCATATTATTGTGCGCCGCGCTCGGACTGGCGAGGTGATAAAGACGTTGGATGATGTCAAGCGCGTCTTAAATCCGGATATGTTGCTGATTACTGATCCAACCGGGCCAACCGCGATCGCTGGTGTGATGGGTGGCGCGGTGAGTGAGGTAAGCGATAAGACGAACTCTGTGCTGCTGGAAGCGGCGAATTTTAAAGGTGTGAATGTGCGCCGTACTTCCGTGGCTCTGGGACTTCGTACGGACGCTTCGAGTCGCTTCGAGAAGAATCTGGACCCCGAACTTACGCTTCTGGGAGCCAATCGTGCCTGTCAGTTGCTGGCGGAGCTAGCCGGAGGGACGGTTCATCCCGGCGTTGTCGATAACTATCCGCAGCCCGTGAAACCACGTGTGCTCTCGTTCTCAACCGATCAGGTGGAATGGTTGACTGCGGTGAACGTGACGCCACAGGAAGTTGAGACGGCTCTTACAGCGCTTGGTTTCCAGGTTACCCCTGATGATCGTGATGAACGGGGCAGACAGATGTACGTTACGGTGCCTACGTATCGCTACGATATCGAGGAGGGGGCCGATCTGGTGGAGGAGGTTGTGCGCTTGATTGGTTATGATAAAATTCCCAGCACAATCCCGACTGGCCCTCTGCCCGAGCCTGCTCATGATCGTTGGTTCGAGCGTGAGTATGAGATCCGCACGCTTCTGCTGGGTGCAGGACTCAATGAGATCGTGACCTATTCGCTGACGAGCCGGGCTCGTATGCTGGAGTTGCTGGCCTACGCCGATTCTGGCTCGGCGCAGGCGTTGCTGCAAGCTCCAGTTGGTGTGGCAAGCACAGCTCAGGTCGCTCCTGTTGCGGCTGAAAATACTGCTACCTCTGTTGCCACGTTTGATCCACATCTTTTACCTGCTGTGGTTCTGGCGAATCCCTTGAGTAGCGATTTAGAAGCCTTACGACTGACCCTGCTGAGTGGCCTGCTGGAGACCGTTGCGGAGAATAGCAAACGGAACAGGGCGGGCATCCGTTTCTTCGAAGTTGGCCGTCGCTATCTGCCTGCGCAGAGCCCTGACGAGCTACCAGACGAGCGACGTAGCGTTGGTATCGCGCTTTGTGGTCCTGCGGCGATCTCCTGGGTGAGCGAGCAGGCGCGTCCTGCGGATTTCTACGATCTGAAAGGGGCCGTGGAGACATTGCTGGATGGCCTGAAGATTACCCGCTATCGTTTCACGCCGACGCAGCACCCGAGCTTCCATCCGGGACGTTGCGCCTTGCTGGAACTCCCTTATACGTCTGCGGATGGTCTGGAGACGTACAGCCCTGTTGGCGTGCTGGGTGAGGTGCATCCGCTGGTGCAGCAGCGCTATGATCTGGCATACCGTGCTTACCTCTGTGAGCTGGATCTCGAGAAGCTTTATGAGGCGGTTCCGGCACGCATAGTCTATCAGCCTATCTCGCGTCATCAGGAACTGACACGTGATCTGGCGCTTGTTGTTGATCAGCAGGTGTCGGCTCAGGACATTCAGGACGCAATTGTACAACATGGAAGTGAGCTATTGCGCTCGGTGACACTCTTTGATGTCTATACCGGAGAGCCTATCCCAGCTGGCAAAAAGAGTTTAACCTATTCGTTAGTCTACCAATCTTCAACGCGTACACTGAACGATGCTGAGGCGAATGCTCTGCAAGAGGGGATTATACGTGCCTTGTCCGAGAAGTTTGGTGCGGTCCTGCGTTAATTTCTGGTAGAGGCAATAAAGATAAGAAAGCGATTCCAAAAACGATTTTATAGAGAAGCGTCGATCGATATATACAAGGCGTAATTATAAATTCTATGGAATCGCTTTCCTTTATTGAAAATACGAGATCGTCTTTCTTTTTAAAATATATGTATGGGATAAAACAGGTAATATCGAAGCTAAATAGGTAAATTGTTTCATTGGAGTAGATTCGTTCGTTTCATGTGACAAACTGTATGATTACCACGTTCTATCAATAGACAACCCCTGGCAGGTTGTCTTTTCGGGATCGATGAAAGAAATGTATAAAAGCTATGTGGGGATCTGTTTAACAGAACAGGTAGAAGATGTATATAATCGGCAATGGTTGCTATAGAGCTTAGAGCGTTGCTGTAATTTAAGAAGAGTATAAAATATGAACCAGTGTGTACGCTGTAATCAGCCGTGTAATACGGCATCGGTATTTTGTGATCAGTGTCGATCATTGCTACGAGATCAATTGCGCCAGGAAGATGAGGCTCCGCTAGATATTTCAGAGAAAAGCACCTCGCCACTGGCAGCCGTATCTTCTACTATGCAAGATCAGAAGGAAATACCTTATCAGCAAAAGCCTTCAGTGCCTGATCCGGTAACCCCTCCACTTCAGAATGAGCCAATATCAGTGAGTCAGGAACAGACGGTATTTCTGCTGAGTGATGCTGCGCGCCGCATTGCCGAATTTGAGCCGGATGGGCATCGGCTACCACGCGCCTCACGTCTTGCACCATTACACGATATCTCTTCTCAAATCCAGCGTCGTAGTACGCCGTCTGCACATCTTAAAGGGGGAGCCAGTACGGAGCCAATGCTCGAAGCCAGGCCTGAAGATCCGGCAGATAGTGAGAGCAATGACCCTTTACCGGATGTATGGGGCTGGCTGCCTGAGCCTGATGAGAATGAGCACGACCGTTGGGAAGATATGCCAGATCCTTTGATAGATCGTCGTCTTCCGACGGTGGCTGAGGTTGCTCCTCTTGAAAAAGCCGATGTTCGCCGTGCTCGTAAAGAAGGTTTTTCTGTTCCACCTCTTCCTGATTTACCGCGTACAAATGCGCGTTTGCGTCTGGCTTTTTTCTGCCTGGCTATTCTCGCCGTGCTGGCTATTACGATCGATAGCGTCCTGATCTCTTTCACTTTTATGCGTACGCAGCAGAGCACGCATGCCGTCTCTGCGCCGCCTGTGAGTACTCCTGTACTTACCGTGAATCCAAATGTGACGAAATATGGTGGCCATGTCACGTTGCATTTACGCCACTTTGCGCATTCTGCGCTGGTCTCGCTCACACGTGACTCCTCCGTTCCTCTGCGCATAGCGCAGGGCAATGGAAATCTGAAGGTCGATGCTTCTGGTTCGGCAGATATTGAGACTATTGTCGATGAAAATTGGGAACCTGGTTCTCACACGATTATTGCTGAAGATACAACATCGCATTACAGCGCAAATACAACGTTGCAGGTAGCGGAGGGACCAACCCGGCCTGCGCGTCTGGTGTTCAATACGAATGAGGTCGATTTTGGACCTGCGATGATAGGGAGCACTACCGTTCAACGCTTTGTGCTGAATAATGGAGGTGGTGGCTCGATTACCTGGGCAGCCAGCAGTGATGCTCCGTGGCTGACAATTACGCCAAACCAGGGCGTCTTTAGCGATACGCAAACGATCACGATTGGCGGTACGCGTAGCAATCTGAAGCCCGGCGACTACAATGGGATCATCACATTTTCGAGCAATGTGGGAGGACTGCAAAAGGTGCCGGTCTCTATGACGGTGCGTCCTCTGCCTGTGGATGTTGGGGCCGTGCTGGCCGTATCGCCAGCGGGCCTCTCGTTTACAGCTGTTGATGGTGGGACTGATCCTTCAGTTCAGTCGGTGGCGGTTAGCAATCCGGGCGCTCAGCCTTTACAATGGAATATGGAGGCGAGTAGTACGCTTGTTGGCGCGAGTCAGGACAACTCCCTCAGTTCTGGAGCAGGGATGTCACCTTCCTCTACGTCGCCCCTCTTTGCTATTGGCGGTTCTCCGTCAACTGTCGTTGCTCCTGGCACTCCCTTTGGCGTCAGTGATGCCAGTACGAAATGGATTATGACCAATCAGGCCTCCGGGACGATCCGTCCTCATGATACAGAGACGCTCGATATTGTGATACATAGCGGAAAACTCCTACCTGGTACATATATCAATACGCTGGTTTTTTCGAGCGAAAAAAGCGTCTTGAATATGCCGCAGAGTATCAGTATCTCGTTGACGGTTCTGCCCCGCTGCGGTCTGACGCTCAGTACTGGCGCTCTTTCTTTTACCGCTATTGCTGGTCGGAGTAATCCTAGCAGTCAGTCATTTAACCTGACACCGACTGCAAGCTGCACCGGATCGCTGCCATGGAAGGCAAGCTCTTCGGCAAGCTGGTTGACAGTGACGCCTCTGGCAGGTCAGATGAGCGCGGATAATAGTCAGGATCAGCCCTCGGTGGGTGTCAATATCAGCAATCTCGCGGCTGGCTCGTATACGGCAACGATTTCTGTGATCGCGGGCCAGAGCACGCATACGATCAGTGTGACGCTCAATTTGCAATCTCCTCCGCTTCCAACTGCACCGGTTATGGGCGTGAGTACACTCAGTTTAAATCTGACGACGACGCAGGGGGCTGCGAGCCCTAGCGGCCAACTGGTAACAATCGCTAACACAGGGCAAAGTCCTCTCCATTGGCGTACAACGATTAATCTTTTGGCAACTTCGTGGCTGGGAGCTTATCCTTCTGGCGGGATCATTCTGCCTGGTCAAACCGGGGCTTTGACGGTGAATGCGATTACGAAAAATCTCACACCTGGCAAATATGCTGGGCAGATTGTCCTGGACGGCTCTGATGCAGCAGGCAAGGTTGCAGGTGGGAGCCCTCAGGCTGTTTCTGTTACATTGACGGTGCTTCCTCCATGTAAAATTACACAGCCTTCGTCCAGTTCTCTGGCTTTTAGCGCCATGCAGGGGGACAATAATCCTGGCCCGCAATCGATGGTGCTGGCAGCTTCCGGCAATTGTCTCTGGCCTTTGAGCTGGCATGTAACGGTGGGTGGCTCTTCGTCTTCCTGGTTACAGGTCTCTCCAACGGCAGGATCGTTCTCTACAAGCGATCAGCCAGTGACACTGGTGGTGACACCAAAGGTGAGCGGTCTGGCAGCAGGCTCTTATTCCTCTCAGGTTTCCCTGGCCGTGATTGATAGCTCGGGCGTGCCAGTGGGGGCGGTACAAAGCTTCTCGGTGGCTCTGACGGTCATTCAGCCGTGTGCTTTGCAGGCAAGCTCTAATGCTCTGACGGCCTCAGTGATAATGGGGGCAACGAGCAATCAAAAAGTCTCGCTCAAGGAGACGGGTAGCTGCGTCTGGCCGGTTTCCTGGACGATTACGACGGACGCAGCAAGCAATTCCTGGCTCTCGATCTCTGCCCCCTCTGATGCGGATACAGGCTCTGGCGGCAGCTTTGGGGTGAATATTACGACATCTGGTCTTACACCGAATACCTATAAGGGCACAATTACGGTGGCGGCTGCCGGGAGTGGTCAGGCGAATGTACTCAACAGTCCCCTGACGATACCGGTCACGTTGACGGTAAGCAGTCTGCCTACCGTGAGTGTCAGTGGCATCGTCAATGCCTGCGTCGATAGCGGGTGTAGCGCGAGTTCTCCTCTGGCTGGTGCTACGGTGAAGCTATTGGATAGTAAAGGCAATACGATAGGTACCACAACGAGTACTTCTTCTGGCACCTATACGGTCTCTGATGTGCCCATCGGCACCTATACGGTGCAGGTGAGTGGCACCGATGCGAACAATAATGCCTATACGGCAACGATGCAATTGACGGTCGCCAGCGCGGTAACTGGCTTTACAATTAATGTCACTCCTGCTGTATAACCTTGCTTTGTAGGGAGAACTGCGGCTGTAGTTCTCCCCTCCTCTGCGCATCCTCTCATTGTCATTGGCCTCAGTTGCGCAATGTGTTGCTTTTGTGCTGCCTGTGATATATCCATTGCATAGATATTGTATAATATATTGTGTAATATTGTATTTTCTTGTGTTATTTCGTAATGAAAATGTTCCGGGCCTCTTTCTTGTCTGGATGAGGTTTCCGTATGGATGGCGCAATAGGACAGATGTGTGCAATTGCGACATATGCCATTTTTGAGAAGACTCATTCCGCTGCGTTTTTATAAGTAAGAGTGCTTTCTTTATTGATACTAGAGAACCAGGGTATATCTCAAAGCAACTTGTGTGCAAGGAGGAGAGGCAGCCCTTCTTAACTATGTGCTTGCTTCTAAATAGATTTGTATGGAAACAAAACGTTGTGCCAATTGTCATAAATTATTGCGTGCAGATTCTCAGGTATGTAGCCGTTGTGGTTACACGTTCGCTCCTAAGAATGCGCGTCCAGTGAGCAGGAAGTTGACGAAACCTTCGATCCCGCCCGCTTCTCCTCATCTGGTGGGGCACTATTCTGGTTTGCATCCAGAGGATCAACCCTATCAATCCAGCCAGATGATGGCGCAACATCCTGTGGTCGCTGATACCAGTGAACGCCACCAGCTACAGCAGGACCCTGAACAGATTGTGCTTCCGCCTTTTGAGCCACTTGATGAGCCACATACGGACCCGGAGCTCTACCGGCCAACTGCGCTCATTATTCGGCAGCCGAAATGGCCACTTCCGTACGATGCCAGCTTGCCTGCTCGTATGCGTGAGCGCTTCTCTCGTTCTGGCATTGGCGCTCCACGTTTCTCTTCTATGGTGTTGACGGTGACATGCCTGCTCTTTCTCCTGGCGAGCAGTATCCTGGCTTTTGTACTGATTGGCAATCATACATCGATTGCGACTGCGGCTTTTTCGGCATCCCCGAGCGCAGTGCGGACTGGTCATGCCCTTACGCTGGTCGGGCGCGGCTTTAAATCTTCTAGTCTGCTGCATTTTTCTCTCGATACCAATCAGCCTGTCTATGATGACTCCAATACTGTTTTGACTGTTCGCACTGATGAGCATGGGGCGTTCTCGCTTCAGTTGCATGTGCCTTCGAGCTGGTCCGTCGGTCAACATACACTCTATGCTTCTGACCCTTCTCAGGGGGTGAGCATCTCAACGAATATCACCGTCGAGCCGCCTTCGATTGCCCAGCCTGATTTGCAGGTTTCGGAGACATCGCTCAAGTTTTCTGCTATGGCTGCTGGAACGATCTCCAATCAGCCCCTCGTCTTGCTCAATACCGGCGGCGGCACTGTCCACTGGCAGGCAAGCAGTGATCAGCCCTGGTTAAGTGCTGCTCCTACTAATGGGACGTTCTCTGATCGTGTTCGCATTCAGGTGGCAGTAAATCGCGGCAGTCTCTCTCCTCAATCCTATAGCGCGCATCTGGTGCTGACGCAACAGGGAAGCCCGACAAAATCGTTGCAGGTTACCGTGACGATGGAGGTGAGCCCTGCGCCAGCTGCTCTGACACTGACGCCGACAACGCTTGCTTTTGCTGGTAGTACGACGCAAAATCCGCCCACGCAAAATCTCGTTATTCAGAATAGCGGCGGACTGCCCTTGAATTGGACCAGCAAAGTGACGACCGAGAGTAATGCGTCCTGGCTCGCAATTTCTCCTGCCGAGGGGCATCTCGATGCGGGAACTAGTGCGACGCTCGTAGTCTCGATCTTGTCCCAGCAATTGACCAGCGGCTCCTATCAGGGGACGATCAGTTTTGCCGGTGATGCGAATGCGCTGGTTACCGTCAATCTCGATGTGCAGGCTCCAGGCAATCTGGTGTTCTCTCCTCCCTCGCTTACGATGAATATTCTGAACAATCAGCCGCCGACGATGCGTACCGTGACGTTGCAGAATAATGGTGGGCAATCGCTGGATTGGACTGCCAGTGCCACGACCGCTGATGGCGGAAAATGGTTGAGTGTGACGCCAGCGAGTGGGACGCTGGCCGTTGGTGGACAGGTGACGGTGACGGTGAAAGTGCAATCTGGTTTGACTGCTGGTGCCTATCAGGGGACCGTGAACTTCTCAAGCCAGGGTCAGACACGTCAACTTGCCATCTCGTGTGCGGTGACGGCTCCTCCTATTGCAATGCAAACGGATGCGTTGCATTTCACGGCGCATAAAGGGGTCAATCCGGCCTCTCAATCGCTGACTATGACCAATACGGGCAATACCGCCTTGAATTGGACGGTGAAGCTTGATAGCGGTGCCCCGGCCTTTCTCTCGGTCTCGCCCCTCAGTGGCAGCATCGCCCCCGGGCAAAAAATCCCGCTGACCGTCAGTGCAAATATTGTGAACGCGGAGGTGGGCACGCTCACCAGTGGCATCAGCATCGTGAATAGCAATGATACTGGCGTCTTGCTTGCCGATCAGGAAGTGAGTGTAGATGTGGTGATTAGCGATCCAGCGACGCCATTGGCGGCCACGCCAGCGAGTCTGACATTCAAGCAGGCGGCCAGTACCGCGCCGGGCACGCAGACGCTGACGATTACCAATACTACCGCCTCTGATATTCATTGGAGCCTTGCTCAGCCCACGAATACGGCTCAATCCTGGCTGGCGTTGAGTCAGGACAATGGTACAGTGGGGGCTGGTGGGAGCGTGACCATTAACATTAGCTGTACCGATGCGCAGCTCGCTTCCGGAAGCTATACAACGACTTTGCAGCTTTTTAATACTGATATCAGTGCATCGACGCCTGTGCAGACATTCACGGTGACCCTGACAGTGGCTTGATATACATAAAGTTAAAGTATAGGTAGCAAAATGCCGGAGAATTGCGTGAGGGAGAAGTGAAGCTTTTTAGAGGCGGTTCTGATTGTCGGGTTTGTTGACGCTCATAGCCTTCTGTGCTATATTCTGACAAGAATAAAAGACCTTTATGGTTCTATTTGCGTTCATAAGCCTGCGAATACTCACATTGGAGGATAGACTCGTGCCAAGCATTCTGTATGTCCGTGAAAATGTCCGGGTAGAAGTGCCTGAGGGCGACGCCGTACGGTATCCCGCGCTGGAAAACGATGTTCCTGTGTACTGCGGCATCAATAAGATCGCTAACTGTCACGGCAATGGCCTTTGTGGTACTGACCGTGTAGCAGTTTCTCCCTCAAGCAATCTCAGCCCTCTGACTTTTATGGAAAAGTTCTGGCTACGTGGCGATTTAAAGAAGAACCCGAATATGCGCCTTGCTTGCCAGGTCAAGATTTTCGGCGATGTCACTGTCGAAACACAGTGTAAATAATACACCTCAGGGCGACCGTGCGCAGATCGCCCTTATTCCTCTTTCTTTTTAGCGATACGTGATTTGTCAGCGCTTACGCTGCTCTAAAAAGATCTGCGTCATTATGCCGCCTGCACGACAAAATAGAGTCTTACTGCGAGCTGATTATTCCACTTTAGCTCCACCGATCCCTCGGCAGGTGCTTCATAGCGAATAGAGGCATCTGCATGCTTATTCTGGCCGCCTTTCGGATCGAAGGGATAATTGTACGGGGCAGTCAGGGGATTGCCGTTACTGAACCATTGAAGCTGCAATGTGCCAGACTTGGCCGATTGGACAGCATAAGTGACGTGGATGATCTGATTGATTTTGAAGGCGTGCTCTTCCTGGATAGGCAGGCCAGTAGCAGCGTCCACACGTGAAGTCGTGGTTGCCGAGTAGATGGTACCGTAAGCCGGGCCGGTCTCTCTCAGCGTTTTGGGTACGGGAAGAACGCTAGCGGTTTGTCGCTGAAGAGCGGCCACATGGGTCTCTCCTGTAATGACCCTTGTCAATGTGTCGAGCGTGCCACTGGCTTTGGCTGCGTACCCGGCTCCGGTGCAGAGCATAAGCGCAACGATAACGATGCTGAGCAGTCCACTGATCGCTCGGTAGCGGGGAATAATCGAGCGTGGCTTGGTATAGATCGGTGGAACATAGACCGCCATTTCTTCCTGAGGGATGGCCGGGAGCATCTTCTCGGCCAGATCGGCAGGAAGGATCTGTAGCATGCTGGTGCGTGAGCGAGCAGGCTGTAGTTCCATGCCTCCCTGATAGGGAACTAATCCCATCTGAACATTGCCCTGTCCTGATTGCGCGGTCGGAGATGCCTGTTCTGGTAGACCAGATTGTGCGGCATTCCAACTCGGGGACTGTTGCACAGGTTGCTGGTTATTCCAGCTGGGAGACTGTTGCATGGGCTGCTGGTTATTCCAACTCGGGGATTGTTGCGCAGGTTGCTGGTTATTCCAGCTGGGAGACTGTTGCACAGGTTGCTGATCATTCCAGCCCTGCTGTCCTTCCGGCGCCATGCTCCAGCCCCATTGTTGTTCTTGCTGAGGAGGGGTACCCCAACTCTGTTGATCTTGCTGAGGTGTGCCCCAGGCGGGCTGCTCAGTCTGAGGTGGCGTACTCCAACTTGCTTGTTGGGGCGTATTCCAGGCGGGCTGTTCATTCCAGTTCTGCTGATTCTGGGCGTTCCCCGCTGAAGCCCAATCTTGAGCCGCATAGGAAAATGGAGAAGCCTCAAACGGGATTTGTTGTATGGACGGGCTATGTTGTTCCCAGTTTCCCTGCTGAGCCTGTTGCGCTAGCGGTGATGGTGCCCCACAATAGGGGCAGGGGGCAGCAGTATCGCTTCTCGCTTGCTGACAATATGAACAGATCATTCTCTTTCGCCGCCTTTTGTCTTTTTCTTAACTGCTTTCGCTACCTACACTAACATTGTTTCCTATCAAGAATCAAGTATTGCTGCACGCGCTAGGGTAAAATGGCTAGTGTTGCTCTTAACTTTTCATGATATATAAACGTGTGTCAGGCCGATCTTTACTCTCTTGTGTCGTGACCTGGCAGGTGTTACCATGATTCTATACTGATGACGTGCATTTTGTACTGGTGATAATGATGGACAAGGGCAAATCTATGCCCTTGCTTGTGAGGAACGAATTGCTATGGTTGAGACCCAGGGAGAGTGGTATAATCGACAGGCAATTGAACGATTAGCGCAACACATTCCTTTTGAACTCGATCTTGCGTCTAAAGCGGAGCAGATTGAGATGCTGCGGGGCCTTGTGTTGCGCCATGGTCGTGAGATGGACCCTCATTTATTCGGCTTTGAGGCACGTAGCGAACTGATTCGCCTGGGTCTCTGGGGACGCATTGGAGATAGACAGAGCTAACATTAGTGTTCATGAATGAAGCAATTAGCGCAGTACCGACCAGATCAGTGTCCCGGCGATACTCCACATGACACATCCTACGAGCGCATCCAGTACGCGCCATGCCATGGGCCGACGAAATAACGGAGCTAACCAGGCCGCACCATAGGCCAGACTAAAGAACCAGACCAACGAGGCGCACATCGCTCCCAGCGCAAAATAGACGCGCTCGTTTGGCGGATAGTGGGCTCCAATGCTGCCTACTAAAACGACGGTATCCAGATAGACATGTGGATTGAGCAGGCTTAACGCAAGCAGGGTCGCGATCGTATCGCGGATGCGCAGTGGCTTGATGCTGGTGGATGTCGTGTCCAGCTTATTCGTTTTCAGCGCCGAGCGAAACGAACGAAAGCCATAATAGAGCAGGAAAAGCGCTCCTCCCCATGTTGCAATCAGCGTCAGGATGGGATTGGCGGTGACCAGTATGCCCAGTCCAGCAACGCCCAGGGTAATCAGCACGGCGTCACAGATCGTGCAGATGCTGGCGGTAAGAAAGACATGTGAGCGCTTTAAGCCCTGACGGAGTACGAAGGCATTTTGTGCCCCGATGGCGATGATTAAGCTTGCTCCTACACCAAAACCTTGCAGCAAGATAGTCCCTGGAAAAATGTTCATGGTGCTCCAACAATTTATGTGTGTATTTTTACACAATTTCTTTCTCTCAAGCATACCAATTGCAGGCTTCTCTTGCAAGTAATCTCCGACTTTACCCCTGGTAAAAATATATTCAACCATTGTTTGACATGAACGATTTCCCACTCTATCATATCAGTAACCGCTGATATTTCTAAGATGGAGCAAAAGATTTTCTGGAGAATTGCTGGATAAGGATCTATTAACGAGAAAGGCAAGAGCATACTATGCTGCTAAAAGATACGTTTTTATATCTGGCCCAGAATCAGCAGATACGAGATTTCGTTGTGCAGAATAAATTTACGCGCAATATCTCACGCCGTTTCGTAGCCGGTGAACTGCTTACCGACGCTTTACAGGCTACACAGGAGCTGAATGCGCAGGGCATCCAGGTTGCGCTTGATCTCCTGGGTGAAAACGTTTCTTCGGCTGACGAGGCTCATCAGGCCACGGGGAATTATCTTGCGGCCCTGGATCTGGTGAAAGATACGGGCATTGACGCAAATATTTCGATCAAGCTGACCGCGCTCGGCCTGGATATCTCTCAGGAGCTTTGTGAGCAAAATCTGACAGAGATTCTTCAGGCTGCGCAGCAGCGGAACGTCTTTGTCTGTGTCGATATGGAGGGATCAGCGTATACCGAGCGAACGGTTGCGCTCACCCTGAAGATGCATACACAGTTTGCGCTCGTTGGCACCGTCATTCAAGCCTATCTCTATCGCAGCAGAGACGATGTCGGGCAATTGATCAAGCAGGGGATACGTGTGCGTCTGGTGAAAGGTGCCTATAAAGAGCCCGCTTCGATAGCGTATCAGCAGAAAAGCGATGTCGATAGTGCTTATATCGAGCTGATGCATATGTTGCTGGCGGGTGGTAACTTTCCGGCAGTGGCCACGCACGATGAAACAATCCTTGCTGAGGCCCGGAATTTTGTGCGTAACCAGGGGATTCAGCGTACGGCCTTTGAATTTCAGATGCTCTACGGTATACGTCGAAATCTACAAAAACAACTTGTGCAGTGGCAGTATAATATGCGTGTCTATGTCCCTTACGGCACGCAATGGTATCCCTATTTGATGCGACGTATGGCAGAGCGTCCAGCCAATCTGATGTTCGTCGTGAGCAATTCTCTGCGCTGATATCGCATATTCGTCGCTGATGTGAGAAAATAGAGCAAGTTATTTTTATAGCACTCTATCTCACATTTTTTAGCCAGGAAAGCTCTGTTATGCGAAAAACCTGCTATCAGCAGAGTTTTATTCTTCGATAGCCTGCGCGTGAAATGCTGCGAATAGAGCGAGCTATGATCTTGCAGAAAGCGTGGGCTACGTTATTCCTTCAAAAAATCTTATCAGTGCGCCTCGCTTTTGGAACTATAATATACTATATGGTGTTACTTATGGCCGGAGAAGACCACATTTTTAAAAGGATTGAATTTAACCATATGAATGCTACGATGGCCACCTGTGCGGTCTCTGTAAGTGTGGCAGATGTGCGCCGTTTCCCTGATAGCTCATCTGAACTGGTCACACAAGCGCTATTAAACGTCCCTGTTGTCTGCGGTGAAGTGCGCGATGAATGGGTTTTTGCGACACTGAGTGATTATGAGGGCTGGATGCGCACGACCGATCTCGCCGAACCAGCGGTCAAGGGCTTTACAAAGATTGGCGAGACGTGTGCGACTCCTCTTGACCTGGTAGCGGTAGTTCAGATCGCGCATACGTCTCTTTATACTGATCCTACAGGGCAGGAAATATACGACACTGCATATCTTTCCACGGTCCTGCCACTGCTCGACACGACCCATGCGGACTATCTCCAGGTTGCTTTGCCCGATGAACAGGTTGCCTGGGTGTCTCGCGGGGCTGTGAGTGTACAGCGTCAGGACGAAGTATATCCCCATACTTCGCTGCAAAAGGTCATAGAACACGCGCAAAGCTTTCTCGGGGTGCCGTATCTCTGGGGGGGAACGAGCTGGAAAGGGATTGATTGTAGCGGCTTTGTGCAGGTTTGTTACCGCATGGCTGGCTATGATCTTCCTCGTGATGCAGATCAGCAGCATGACGCGCTACCTCAGACGGTGGCACGTGAGGCGATGCAGATGGGTGACCTGATCTTTTTTGGTAGCGAACGTATCACCCATGTAGGCATAGCATTGAATGCGCAGGAGTTTATTCATGCCTCCGGGCGTAATGACTGTCGGGTAATTATCAATAGTTTCGATCCCGCTGCTCCTCATTATAGTGCTCGTCTGGCTGGTGTAGTGTGGGCGATCAAGAGGGTGGTCTCGTGATGCAAAAGGCAATCAGACAATTATTAGCAGGTCTGGGTGGACGGACTGCGTGTGTCGTCCTGCTTCTGGATAATGTTGCGGCCAAAGAACTGGTCTCAATCAATGCAGACATGCTTTTCCCTGCGGCCAGTCTGGCGAAAATCCCGATTATGATCGAGGCTGCTCGCCAGGTTTCCCTTGGCATGCTTTCCTGGGATGCTCGTTATCCTATCGCCGAGCAATCTCGCGTATTCAGTGATGGCGTGCTGGCCGATCTCTCCGCCGATCTGAGGCCAACATTGCACGATCTGACGCACATGATGATCACGATCAGTGATAATACGGCGGCCAATGTGGTGCTCGATCTTGTGGGCATGGATGCGGTCAATGTGACGATGCAGCAGCTTGGCCTGGCCCTGACGCGTGTGGAGCGGCATTTTATCGACTATGTGGCGCGTAGGGCGGGACGCGAGAACTGGACGACTGCCGGAGATATGGCGCTGCTTCTCTCTTATTTTTGTATGGAACTCTTGCCTGAGCGTGAGCAGATGCTGGCAATGCTGCTTCATCAGAATGATCGTACGATTCTTCCCGCCTATTGGGGCGAGGATATCCCGTTCGCGCATAAAACCGGAGGCCTGGAAGGGATAATCCATGATGCTGGTATTTTTTATCCTCCCCAGTCAGGTGGTACCTCGGTGATCATTGTGGTGATGACCTCCGAGCAGGTCGATGAGCCGCTCACACGCTATACGTTATCGCGGCTCGGAAAAATTATTTACGATGAGTGGGAGAATGCCTAGACAACTTTGGGACACCATGTGTGAAGCCAGGCCATGATGTTTTGGTATTGCTCGGAAATTGCCAGGAGCATGTTTGAAAACATGGCCTGATCTTTGAGAAGGAGCATAGTATGCCTGTTTTACCGTATAAGGGGATCTGGCCTAAAATTGCGCCGGACGTTTTTATTGCCCCGGGCGCTATGGTGATCGGCGATGTCACGATCGCTGAAGGGGCCAGCATCTGGTATAACACCGTGGTGCGTGGCGATACCGCTCCCATTGTGATTGGTAAGCGCACCAATATTCAGGATAATTGCACGCTGCATGTTGATGCCGATGCACCTTTGACCATTGGCGACGAGTGCACCATCGGGCATAATGCGGTAGTGCACGGGGCTACGCTGGGGGATCATGTGCTGGTGGCGATGAATGCGGTAGTGCTCTCGCATGCGGTGATTGCGTCTCAGACGATGATAGGGGCCTGTGCTCTGGTAGGAGAGCACAAGCAAATCCCTGCGCATTCTCTGGCTCTGGGCGTTCCTGCCAGAGTCACGCGAACTCTAAATGAGGCCGAACTGGTTCATCTGGTGTCGAGTGCAGACGGCTATTGTCTGCGCGCCCGGGAGCATATGACCTCGCTTCAGGAGAACGATTAAGTCACGTTCACCTGGAAGCTGGTCTGAAGTGCGCTTTGTCCCGGACGCTGTACTTTCACGGTGACGGTCCACAGGCCAGCCATACTGAAAGCTTCGCTCTTAGCAAACATGGTTGCGTAGACCGCACGCCCTGGCGCAATACTCTGCGTTGCGACTCCCATGTCCATAATCTGCATGTTTGTCCGAAGTTGTACGCTGGCATCGCTTACGGGATTGCCCTGCTGATCTGTGAGCGTGACCAGTGCGATATTATCGGAACCTGCTTTGGCCGGGAGAACTTGCAGGGTGATGGTGAGTCCTCCTACCTGTTTGCTTTGCATGGGATTGGCGCTCGCCGCATTTTCTAGCGGATTGCTATACGTTATCGCGGGAAACTTGATGGGGGGCGTGTAAAATAGCATGAGCGCGCTACAGAGCAGAATGGCGGCTCCCGGCAAGGCACAGATTTTGATGATCCGTTTCAGCGACTGTTCCGTGTGTCCCAGCGCGTTTTGTCGTGTTCTTCGTGCGGGAAGATCTGCGGTAACCACTGGCAAAAGCAGAGCCTGTCGTGTTAGCTTGATGCGTAGCCAGAAGAGGATATAGATGCTCAGCACGAAAACGATCAGGAGCAAGCTCGATTGGACCAGCAGCGTCCGCCCGTAAGGATCATTTGTCAGTTGCTCTAGCGTGCTAATACTGGCTTCTCCCTGGTAGAGATCCGCCAGCAGATACATGCCGAGGCTCCCGGCAAGAAGCGGCGTGAAGCGTTGGAGGAGCAGCGTAAACGTTTCGGCGTGGGGATCGCGTTCGGTATTGGGCAGTACGGGGAGGAGCAGGAAGGCCAGATAGGCCAGCCCGCCAAACCAGATTCCCTGTGCAGCCAGACGCAGCCATTCAATAACCGTCGCACTGATGGGCGTTGGTTGCAGTTGCGTCGTTTCGTTGCTCAGCGCATAGGTGAGCAGAATGAGTCCACCAAGGAAGAGCCAGATATACGGATGATCCCGGATTGGCGTCGGAGTCGTTGTTGTGCGTTTGATTTCGACGCGCTCTTTCGTGAGATTAGCGGTACCAGTTGTATGGATCTCCGGTAGCTCTCTGGTGCGCAATGGTCCCGTGCGATGCTCAGTGCGCGCGACCTTTTCTGGGATGACAATAGTTCCTTGTTTGGAGATACGACGCGCAAGCAGCGCGAAGGAAAGCAGCAAGAACAGCATCCGTGCCAGCCAGAGATATCCATAGTTGCTATCAAGCACGATTTGTTTGGCGGCCTGCAAGATGTTGATGGTACTCTCCGGGCTGTGCGTGAGATCATTGATGCGCAGGTAAAGCAATACAATCTCGCTAAAAAATAAGGTGCTGAGGCATAGCCATTGCAGAGATTGAAGTCGCTTTTTGATCTTAGTTGTTAAAATATCTAAGCGTGCCACTTTGGCTACGATCAGATGCTCGCTGACCAGAATGCCTATCCAGAGGGTGAGTGCCAGGAGTGCAAACCAGTCCCACGCCACCATCAGGATGCTAAAGACGTTGAGATCGCGTATTTTGTCAAGTTGATTGCTGGTAGTAGGACCCAGCGTTGCCGTGCCACTGAGACCCGTGCTGGGCTGTCCTGCATTGAAGCCAATCACTCCATAGGTGGTGTGTCCATCATCGTTTGCAACTGCCGTCCAGGTAATTTCGTAGCTCCCTTGAGGGAGATGTTCCGGGTCCTTCAGGGCAATCGTGAGTTGACGTGCTTGATCCACCGTAATGGCATTGATGCTGAGCGCGACCTGTTGACCATTTTCGATAACGTACACATGGGCGGTGCTCGCTGAACTGATCGGAGCGTTAAAAAAGATCTGTATTTTTGCCGGAGGACTGCTCACCGTTGAACCATCTATCGGATCTGATCCAATGACATAGGCATGAGCATAGGCTATCGTCGGCTGGAAGAATACCGCCGAGGTGATAAATGCGAGTATACTGAGCAATAGTGCAGCCAGCACTAGCAATAATCTTTTTTGTGGCATGTCTTTCGTTCTACTACCCGAACATATTCTATATATTAGTATAGTATGTTTTGGGAGCGTCCAAAGAAATAAGATGATCTATCCGCATGGATTGTACATCTTTTTAAGAAATGTCACAACTGGGCTTTTCTCGCTCATGAAACTCTGCGGGGCACGTTTCTACATTGCCACTCTCTGAGCTATACTATACCCTGTACACAGGACAGTGTAGGGCTATTGTCTGCACTGTTTGTATTGCCCCGTAAAGTTGCTATAATAGGTAAAAGAAGCTAAAAAAGAAAATTGAGATAGTATGATGAAAAAACAACGTCGGCGTCGATCCTGGCAACGCCTCTTTATCTGGTCACACGTGATTGGTGTGGTTGGCTTCTATCTGGCTCTCTGGCTTCGTACGGCTCCCTGGCATGAAGAACGCGTGAAACAGCTTCCTACAAAGGACGCTAAGATGCCCACAGACGACCCTCTGGTCTCGATTATTGTCCCTGCGCGCAATGAAGAAGAAAATATTCGCCGTTGTGTGGCTTCGTTGCTGGAGCAGGACTATGGTCATTATGAGGTGCTTGCGGTCGATGATGGTTCTACAGATGCCACGGGTCGTATTCTAGATGATCTATCCGCCAATCATCCGTATGGCCATCGTCTATGGGTGCTACGCTTGCGCGGACTTCCCAGAGGCTGGGCCGGGAAGACGCACGCAATCCATTGTGGTGAGCAGGAGGCGAGCGGTGAATGGCTGCTTTTTACGGATGCCGACACCTGGCATGCTCCCAACGCCCTGCGTAGCGCGATGAAACAGGCTTTACAGGAGAAGATCGACTTATTGACGCTGGGCACTGAGCAGGAACTTCCGCATTTCTGGGATCGTGTGCTGATGCCTATGGCCTATCTGGGCATTAGCATGTTGTATCCACCTGTGCTCGTGAATGATCCGACAAGCCCGGTTGCTGTGGCGAATGGGCAATTTATTCTGATTCGTCGTGCTGCCTACGAACTGGTGGGTGGCTATGCGCGTCTCGATCTACGAAATACGCTTCTCGATGATCGCGATCTGGCACGTGTGGTGAAGGCGAACGGTTTTACGTTGCGCTTCCTCGATGGTCGCGATCTGGTGCATGTCCATATGTATAAGAATTTTCGCGATACCTGGCGTGGCTGGCGCAAAAATGCCTATCTGGGAAGCAGAGGTGGCCTGCCTTTTGTGCTGCTTGAGCTGATTGGCCTGCCCTCGGTCACGATCCTGCCATTTCTGGTCCCGTTCTTTGCCTGGGCATCGTTGCGGAAAGCAGGCGGCTTGAATGCGTTAGAAGCTGCCCTTGTCACCATACTGGAGACGGGCTCTGTCGCTTTCTATCGTGATATGCTCAACAAACAACTCTCGGTCCCCTGGTACTATACGCTGACCCATCCTCTGGCCGGTGCCGTCTTCGAAGGCATCCTGGCCCAGTCCGCTCTGCGTATCCTCACGCATAAAGGCGTCGATTGGCGCGGTCGCCAGTATCATAGCAATCAGCGACAACAGGACGTGCCCACCGCATAATGGTGGGCACTCTCTTCTCAAAAGCTACAATCTATTATCTGTTCATAACTTGTTCCAGAGGAGGCTGCTCCAGAGGTGCTTGTTCCAGAAGAGCCTTTTGATTGAATCTTGGAAATAAGAAACAGCCGCCTATCACTGCTACAAGTATGAGCCAATAGAGTACCATCAGCAGTTCAGCATCAGAGTTAATAAATACATACCCGAAAAAGAACTGTATATAACTGATGCCAAGTGCCCGGCGAAGAACTATGACAAACGGCCCAATGCGCCATGCACCTATATTTACGGCTCCCTGAGATGGGCTAGCGTGTATTGTCGTTTTTTGTGTCTTACTGCCACGGCGTTTTTTCGACCCGTAAACGATAAGTGCAATCAGAATGAGTGTGATGCTGCCTGTGATGATACCCAATGCTTGTAGCGAGAAAGGGCGAGTAGCCTCAGAAATGAGTGTGATAGAGCCCATTGCACACGCAATGATGCCATCGAATAGTCCTATGTTAATATATTGCACGAGTTCTATCTTATGTGTTCTGTTGACTGGTGGCAAGGTTGCCATCGCATCCTGTATCCTGCCGAATGCCTGAGCGATAGCCAGGAAACCAATCACTGTCCAGCCAGAAGATAGGAACGAGAGAGAAATATACCCGAACCTGTACAATACGAGAAGGAGGATTAGCAGGCAGGGAGGCCAGAGCCCAATCAGAAAATTATACACTTGCCAGAAGAACAGGCGCTTCCTCATATGTTTTTCGCTGGTTGCCTCCAGAATAGTGGAGAGTACCTTTCTGGCCGCTTCCTCTGGCATGCTCTGAAGTTTCTGGGCAGCTTTGAAGAGCGCCTCATCACGCCAGACATTATATATAACGCCAGTGATGAGCATGCCCAATATCGCAATGCCAAACATTAAACCTCCAAGCAGGACAGAATTTAACATGGAGTGGGAGACGACCTCAATAACCCAGGGTATTCCGGTGGAAATGTAAAATAGCCCAAAGGCACATGTCATAGATGGCGCCACCCATCTGATTCGGTCAAGCGTTCTGGATTGTACCTGTGGTTGTTTGGGATCATAGTGATGCTCTATTACTGTACGTAGATCCCACAGACCAACAGCTAAACAGAATACTCCGGAGAGGAGCATCAGTACTCCACCGTTCGCCCACGTGCCGATCGTTGGTACTATGATACTTGCGAGGGCAAGCAGTAGCATCCAACCACAAAATAGAGTATGGGATGTATGTTGATAGACTGTGTGTTTGAGACCTTGCTTATACTTATAACGCAGATCCAGACAGATCCACCAGACGTTTAAGAGGATCACTGGAAAGAAAAGAGAGAAAATAATCAGACTAAACACGCTATTTCTTCCATTCATAAAATAAATGCGACAAACGTTGCGATGCGTCGACCATCTTGCTTGTTATAGTTCTGCTGTTCGTAGATGAATGCCTTGTCTGAAAATAGCTATTAAATTTTTTATTCATCTCTAATAAGATTATACGTAAATATCCCCTTATTCTCTAGCAACGTATTACTTCTGGAAGCGCTATGATGGTGGGAAAGGCGAACAATCTCCCCTTGACTCTCATGTAACGTGAGATTGTATGCTCTCACTGTTGAAAGAAGGAACAGGGAATGAGAGAAGAACGTGCTCTGCTCAAAATTGGCGAATTCGCCCGCGTTGGTCAGGTCTCGATCGTAACGCTTCGTCACTACGATCAGTATGGTTTGCTCAAGCCGAACGCGCTCGATCCAGAAACTGGCTACCGCTACTACTCGCTTGAGCAACTTCCGCGCCTGAACCGCATCTTAGCCTTGAAGGAT
>DATJHM010000006.1:0-8093 GCA_035493895.1 Ktedonobacteraceae bacterium | reverse complement strand
AGGTTTCTGAAGCGAGGGAAAAATGGGGGATCGCTCTGGACAACTATTAGGCAACTATCGGTTGATCAAGCTCCTCGGACAAGGAGGATTCGCGGAAGTCTACCTGGGCGCGCATCTGCATCTGGAGACGCAAGCCGCGATCAAAGTGCTCTACACGCAACTGACGATGCACGATAGCGAAGAGTTTCGCCGTGAAGCCCGCATGATTGCCCACATGATCCATCCTCACATCGTGCGCGTCCTCGAATTTGGCGTTGAGGGAACGACGCCATTTCTCGTGATGGACTATGCTCCCAATGGGACGTTACGCCAGCGCCACCCGAAACAGTCGCGTCTCGACGTAGGCACCGTGGTCTCCTACGTCAGGCAGATTGCGGATGGGTTGCAATTTGCACATGATCAACGGCTCATCCATCGGGATGTCAAGCCGGAGAATATCCTCATCGGGTCGCGCGGAGAACTCCTGCTGAGCGACTTCGGCATTGCGCTGATGGCCCAGAGTTCGCGCTATCAGCGTGTTCAGGATGTAGCAGGGACGGTCACGTATAGCGCTCCAGAGCAGATCCAGGGCATGCCGCGTCCTGCCAGCGATCAGTATGCGCTGGGGGTGATGGTCTACGAATGGCTCTGTGGGGAACGTCCCTTCCATGGATCTTTCTCAGAACTGGTGGGCCAGCACCTGACGGTTACGCCCCCACCGTTGCGGCAAAAAGTGCCGGTGGTCTCTTCTAAGCTAGAGCAGGTCGTGATGACGGCCCTGGCAAAAGAGGTCCGGCACCGTTTTGACAGTGTTGAAGCGTTTGCGCAGGCATTGGAGCAGGCCAGTCTGACCATGCCGCGCAGCGTAAAAATCGGCGCGAAAGGATCTGTTCCTTCTCAACCTTCCTCACCCCGGCTACCAGCGGTATTGACACCATCATCAGCCATCGTCTCCCCACCCCGTACGCGCGTAAATCCCCCGCGGCGAGCGCCAGGGAGGAAGTTTACGCGGCGTGCCGTGATTGCGAGTCTGATCGGCGTGGGGATAGTAGGTGGAGGGATTACCTGGTGGATGGTCACTCCCCGTTTTTTTCATTATACCTATCGCGGGCATAGCAGCGTGGTGCTTACCGTTGCGTGGTCGCCGGATGGGACGCGGGTCGCCTCCGCGGGCCAGGATAACACGGTACAGGTGTGGAATGCAACCGATGGGGGCAATGTGTATATCTATCGTGGATATGGCAATGCCGTGAACGCGGTGGCGTGGTCGCCAGATGGGAAGCGCATTGTCGCTGCGGGTCAGGATAACACGGTACAGGTGTGGGATGCACGTGATGGAGGAAATGGTTATACCTATGCCGGGCATACCGATGCAGTGAATGCGGTGGCGTGGTCGCCGGATGGGAAGCGCATCGCCTCTGGCAGTGCCGATCATACCGTGCAGGTGTGGGATGCGACAAACGGGGGAAATAGCTATACGTACAAGAAGCATAACAATGTAGTGAATGCGGTGGTCTGGTCGCCGGATGGGGCGCGGGTCGCCTCCGCGGGGCAGGATAACACGGTACAGGTATGGGATGCCGTCGATGGAGGCAATGTCTATGTCTATAGTAAGCATAACAATGTGGTGAATGCGCTGGCATGGTCACCTGATGGGAAACGCATCGCCTCTGGCTGTGCGGATAACACCGTGCAGGTGTGGGATGCCGTCTATGGGAGCAATGTGTATGTCTATCGTGGGCATAGCTGGACAGTAGATGCAGTAGCGTGGTCACCTGATGGGAAGCGTATCGCCTCTGGCAGTGGCGATAAGACGGTGCAGGTGTGGGATGTCGTCGATGGAGGCAACGCATATACCTATAGCGGCCATAGCGATGCAGTGAACGCAGTCGCATGGTCGCCGGATGGGACGCGTATCGCCTCCGGTAGCACGGATAATACCGTGCAGGTATGGAGTTCATAGAATCATATTTCGCCTGGCAATACCCTCTCCAGATTCTACATTGCTCATTCCAGCGTTAGTGGCTCACTGGCACGATGAGGGGTTCCTCCTGGCTTGTCAATTAGAACTATATCTCGGTGATGACGAGTGAAGTCAAGAGCGGGGCGGCATGACAGGCCATCCCTGATAATCACCACAGGCATATTCCGAGGCGCTGCATAGAGGGAAAACGTTCTCGACTGGAGAAGGGGTGAGTTACGAAGAAGCGGCAGGCTCCTTCTCTGCATGCTTATGCGCTTTTGCTGCAAGATAGGCTGACACACGCATGTTTCCAGCTTTTTTATAGCGGCAACAGGCGTAGCAGGCGGGGACGCAGTTCTCAGGAGTAGTCCCTTTTTCGGCTAAAGGAAAGGCATGGCACATAATCTGAAATGGTTTTGCCTGACAATACGCACATTTCCAGTGAAAGTCTTCCAGGGTCACGAACCAGTCCGTCAACGTCAGCGTTGCCGGAGCCTGTCGCTTACGAGCCTGCACGATCTGTCCAGTGACGCGATCAAGTTCGCGCATGATAATCATATAATTCTCTTCTGTTTCTGCTAATTCGCGGATCTTTTCCACGATCCGCCGATTCCCATCACCGATCCACTGTGCAACACGAAAGAGAATTCGCATCTCTGCCTGTGTCATACGATGTAGTCACTTTCCTTCATGGTAGTATGACGGGACACCTGAACAGACGGAATGAAAAGGAGCTGGCCTATTATAAGGTGCCAGCGTGACTTTTACTGTATTGAGAGAAAGTTCTATGACGCCGTGATGTCTGGACAAAACGTTGAACAGACATCATAAGTATGCAGCATGACTACTTTTACTACTTCAAGTATAGAAATTTCCTCCTGCCTGGAATACGGCCAAATTATCATAAATCCGTTAGAAGCTTTTGTACATTCTATATGAATACCTTCAACTTCTTCAGTCTTTTTTCAGAGAAACAGGCACGATTTTTAGGTTTTTTTGAGGAGAAGAGCGATTATCTTTAGTCTTTCTTCAGAAAATAGCCTGGTTGTTTGTGCAGATTGCTATCAGGCGAGCATCGTTTGTGCAAAACGCCCAATGGGGAGGCTTGCTACGCTGCCTGAGCGCTGGTATAGCGGCATTTTCCCAGGTTCATTAAGTGAAAGTGGTGTATATTGGGGATGGAGAGGAGAATAGAGACCGTGGCAAAAATCTATGGCTGGGATAGTGCAGGGCAATATGTACAATCTCATCCGGGGAAAGATCAAAAATTGCTCAAAAAGCCTGTGCTTTGCTCAAGATTTACTCAGGAAAAAGGGCTTTTCTGTATAAAAATACCAAATAAAACGCCCTTGTTTTTGCAGTATGTACAAAAAGCGATGCTGAATTCATGCTAATTTAGCCGTATCACAAACAATAAGAACTTTTTATACTACGAGTAGGGAAAAAGATACGTACGAAGTACCCAACGACGTTACTTCAATGCTTCATGTAGACATCCTGTCTGGCTACAAACTGGTTGTCTGTCCCCCTCAATGAAGAGTGTGTCGCCATCCGGCACAAAAGAAAGAACATTTGCAACCACACGGAGTATAGAATTATGTCTGTTACTACCTTTCTTCTTTTGACTGCCTGTTTACTTATTGCGGCGAAATGTGCAGGATGGATCTTTCAGAGGTTACGTCTTCCCACCGTCCTGGGTCAACTCCTGGTAGGAGTGCTGGTGGGGCCATCGTTGCTGGGCTGGGTGCATACCGAGCCGATCATGGATGCTTTTGCCAATCTGGGGGTGATCATCCTCATGTTCATGGCCGGTTTAGAGACCGACATGAAGCAAATGCGCCAGGTAGGGGGAGCCGCCTTTATTTCTGCATCGATGGGTGTCATTATACCTTTTGTTGCCGGGACGCTTTTTGCGTTTGCGCTCGGGTATACATGGCCCGTCAGCTTCTTTCTGGGAACGTTACTGACCGCTACCAGTGTCAGTATCTCCGCACAAACATTGAAAGATTTGGGAAAGCTCACCACCAAAGCTGGCACGACGATTCTTGGCGCAGCAGTGATAGATGACGTGTTGGGATTGATCGTCCTGTCGCTCATTCTGGCCTTTACGCTGGGACAAAATCCAACCTGGGCAATTGTGAAGATGGTGTTATACTTCCCCATCGCCTATGTGCTCGGCCACTATGGTTTTCCTCTGTTATCGCGCCTGCTCCCGAAAATGTTGGCGCTGGAAGCACGCATCGGCATGGTCCTGGCGCTCGTCCTGCTCTACGCCTGGTCCGCTGAATCTCTGGGGAATGTCGCGGCCATTACCGGAGCTTATATCGCCGGTATTCTGGTCAGTCGCACCGAGATGCGTGAATGGGTGCATGATGGCATGTCCAAGATCGGCATGGCACTTTTTATTCCGCTCTTTTTCGTCTACGTGGGCATCGAAGCAAATTTTCATAGTGTAGGGAATATGCCATTGCTTCCACTTGTAGGCTTTATTGGTATCGCCATTGCGACCAAGGTTCTCGGCTGCGGAAGTGGTGCCTGGCTGAGTCGCTTCAGTCCGCTCGATTCGCTGACGGTTGGCGTGGGAATGATCTCACGCGGTGAGGTTGCATTAATCACCGCCACTATCGGCTTGCAAGCCAGACTCATCACTCCCGAACTGTTTTCGGTCGTGATCCTCATCTCATTAGTCACAACGCTGATCACACCGCTCTTGCTCAAGCTTGTCTATCTCATACCGGCGACAGAAAAACGACTAGCTGTGGCGAGCGAAGCGCATGCACATGCTGTGAGCGAAGCACATGTCCATGCCCATACACATACCATGGCAGAACCCTTGTTTGAATTTGTTGAGTCAGAATTAGAATTTATTGAGTCGGTGCTGGAGCCTGAAGAGGTAGAAGTGCAGTATGTTCAGGAGGAGCATCATCATCATGTACGCTGATCTTCTGGAAAAAGGATATGCCTGCCTGCGTCGTGGAGATCCTGAAGCCGCGCTCAGTCGTTTCCAGCATGCAATTGAAAGTGAGCCCAACAGTCCTCAGGGGTACTTCGCTCTGGCCCAGGCTTATCTGGACCAGGGATTGGCAGAGGAAACAAAGCAGGCATTGGAGCAAGCATTGGCTGTAGACCCTAAGTATATCCCTGCCAGGGCGTATCTGGGTGTTGAGCTTTTGAAGCGGTACGATCTGGATGGCGCTCAGGAGGCGCTGGATCAGGCCTTGCGTGATGAACCGACGAATCTTCTTGCGCATACCAAATATGCTGAATATTACTACCGATTAGGTTTTTATAACCGTTCTGTCGAGTTTTTGGAGCGCGGCCTGAGTGGACCGCATGGAGCTAACGAGCATGTAGTAGCGATGGCGCGACATCTGCTCGTGCAAGCTCGACAAAAAAGTAAGGGTATTGTCCTTCGCGAGCCACCTGACCCTCGCAATTTGCTGCGGTTCTTTGCGCGCTTTCGACCGACGCTGACGAAGCGCTAAGGATCTGTATCCTATTGTACAAGGGTGAGTGAAGCTATAGTATTTCCCCTTTGTCATCTTTTTTTCGAAAGGATGGTATCATGGCAGTCTGGTTACTGGTGGGTTGTTTTTTTGTATTCATGCTGGTTCGCGTCGGCCTGCCCTTTGGCATTCGTGCTGAAGGAAGGACGATTGCCAGCGTCGCGCTCACATTTCGCGAACGATTGCTCATGCAACGTACAAGCATGTATGCGTTGGGAGCCTTATTGTTATTGAGCGCGCTGGGAAAATGGTTTTCCTTACCTGTAGAGGTCGCGTTGATTCTGATGGCGCTGGCGCTGGTCAATTTGCCCATGCGCTATCAATTTACCAGCGAGGGCATCGCCTGTAATAACGTGCTCTTTCGTCGCTGGAAAGATTTCAGCTACGTCAGTGTCCATGGGGCGAAGGTCACGCTGGTGCCGCGTAACGGCAGCGCATCATTACGGCTGGTCGTACTGGCGTCCCGTCATAAGGAAGTCTTGCCTTATTTTCAACGTTTCTTACAGACTCGCCATGAAGCGCCCCCTCCATCCGCGTTTCTGGTCTGGTGCAAACGCCGTTTGCCCGGTATTATCTTACCCGCTTTATTGATTTTCACCTTTGCGGTTGTCCTCAGCTCCTGTGGCGAGCCTACCGATCCCAGCGGTTTGACGACTGCCAATCAGAGTAATTTGACCAGTGTTTCGGCCAACGGTACTCCTCTGACGCAAAAGGATCTGGATGCTGCCAAATCCTCAGAGCCCTTTGCTTATAATCTGGCTTTGCTGGTGGATGAGAATCGTCTGGGCGTGAACTTTACCTGGACATTGGTGACTGGCTATCTGGTCATGTTCATGCAGGCGGGCTTTGCGCTGGTAGAAACCGGCCTCTGTCGCGCGAAAAATGCCGGTCATACGATGGCGATGAACTTCATGGTCTATGGTCTGGGTATGGCGGGCTATTTCATCGCAGGCTTCGCCTTCCAGTTCGGCGGCGTTGGTCTGGTTGGGGTGCCAAACCTGGGTGGGTTAGCTTCCCTGAAGAGTGAACTGGCGATTCCCATTGGGGGCACAAACTGGGGTATTCTTGGCTACAAAGGCTTCTTCCTCAGTGATGGCACCTATGATGTTGGGGTCGCGGTGATGTTCCTCTTCCAGATGGTCTTCATGGATACCACGGCCACCATCCCAACTGGTGCTATGGCTGAGCGCTGGAAATGGTCCGCGTTCTGCGTGTATAGCCTTTTCGTCTCGATCCTGGTCTATCCTGTCTTTGGTAACTGGGCCTGGGGCGGTGGCTGGCTCTCGCAGTTGGGCGCAGTTGGTCTGGGCAAAGGATACATCGACTTCGCTGGTAGTGGTGTGGTGCATGCGGTCGGTGGGTGGTGTGCGCTGGCTGGAGCGATGGTGTTGGGGCCACGTCTGGGCAAATACAACAAAGATGGTAGCTCTAATACTATTCCTGGCCATAACATGGTATTGGCGCTGCTGGGCTGCTTTATCCTGGCATTCGGCTGGTTCGGCTTCAATCCTGGTAGCACGCTGGGAGCTTCGGGCAATGGTAGCCTGCGCATCGGTCTGGTAGCAGTGGATACCATGCTGGCCGGTGCTTTTGGATCGATTGCTGCAATGATCTATACCTGGTTGTCAGGAGCCAAAAAGCCGGATATTGGCATGATGGGGAATGGTCTGCTGGCAGGATTGGTGGCGATCACTGCTCCTAGTGGTTATGTCAATCCTATTGGTGCGATGATCATTGGCCTGGTGGCTGGTGTCATTGTGGTTGTAGCGGCAGGCTTTGTGGACAACGTGCTCAAAGTAGATGATCCGGTCGGTGCGATCGCGGTTCACGGTTTCAACGGTTTGTGGGGACAGCTCTCGGTGGGCCTCTTTGCCGATGGGGCGGCGAACTATGGTGGCTTGCAGGTCAAGGGACTATTCTATGGAGACGTGAGCCAGCTGGGAGCACAGGTCGTGGGAGCCGTTGTTTGTTTCGTCTACGTCTTCGGTATCTCGTGGATTTTCTTCACACTTTACAAGAAGTTCTTCGGACTGCGTGTCTCGGCGGAGACGGAACTGGGTGGCCTGGATATTCCCGAGATGGGTTCGCTTGGCTATCCAGTCGATACGGGAGTCTATGGGGCTGAGGAGCTGGAAGGGGTAGTGGCTGCTGGTAGCAGCGATTAAGTATCCGCTTTTTCTTTGACATGTTCTTGAGAGAGAAGGACCAGATTACGTTTCGCAATCTGGTCCTTCTCTTCTGGGTGCATTGCCCTGGGTATCCCTGGCAATATTCACGTTCTCTATTCCTACCGCGACTATTAATTTAATTGCGCGTCCATCCTCACTGACCTTATTAATTGCGAACTGAACGACCTCCTCTCCGGCCTGTGAATGGTTTCACAGGCCGTTTGTGTTGCATCTGGCAGGCTCAACCTCCCTTAATGCCAGTCGTGGCAATGCCCTGGACAAAGACGCGTTGCGCAAACAGGAAGATAATGATAATCGGTAATACGGTCACGCACGCGATCGCCATCAGCGGTCCAAGGTCCGCCGTGTACAGGCCCTGGAAGAAGCGAACGGCGACGGGTAGGGTATACATGCTGGAATTGGACAGGTAGATCAACGGCGCGAAAAAGTCGTTCCACGATGCCACAAACTGGAACA
>DATJHM010000005.1:0-42305 GCA_035493895.1 Ktedonobacteraceae bacterium | reverse complement strand
CCCATTGAGCACGGATTTGAGCATAAAGAGGCTGAAACCTTTCATCTGCTCCAGGGTGATCGTGGGCGGCATGGACAATTCCTGCCGATGAACAAGCACTTCGACCAGCGCTGGTCCGTCGTGATTGAGCGCCTGCGCGATCATCGGTCGCACCTGACTCGGAGTTTCAGCCGTCAGCCCGAGTAGACCCGCCCCCTGAGCCATCTGCGCGAAATTGGGATTGGACAGGTCTGTGGCGAAATCGAGGACGCCAGCCGCCTTCATCTCGAGTTCGACAAAGGCCAGGGAGTTGTTTTTGAAGACGATAATCTTGACCGGTGCCCGCAATTGCTGAAGTGAGAGCATGTCACCCAGTAACATCGCAAGACCACCATCTCCAGACAGGGCAATGACCTGACGACCGGGATGGCTGACCTGCACACCAAGAGCTTGCGGGAGAGCATTCGCCATCGAGCCATGAGAAAAGGAGCCGAGAAGACGCCGTTTGCCATTCATCGTCAGGTAGCGCGCAGCCCAGATCGTCGGCGTGCCCACATCACATGTAAAAACAGCGTCCTCGGAGGCAAGCTCGTCGAGCACACGCGTGACATATTGAGGGTGAACAGGTTTCCGATCGGGCTCACCTTTCGCCAGATCATCGAGCCCCTTGCGCGCCCTCTGATAGTGCTCGACCGAGATTTTCAAATGCCGTTCGTCGGTATGCTGCTCGAGTTTTGGGAGCAGAACGTTGAGGGTCGTCTTCGTATCGCCCACAAAACCATAGTCAAGCTTTGCGCGTCGGCCCAACTGCTCTCCCAGCAGGTCAACCTGGATAATCTTTGCATCTTTGGGAAAGAACTGCTGATACGGAAAATCCGTGCCAAGCATAAGCAATACATCGCAATCCATCATTGCATAATAGCCAGAAGAAAATCCCAGCAGACCGGTCATCCCCACATCAAACGGGTTGTCATACTCAATAAATTCTTTTCCTCTCATCGCATGCACAATAGGGGCTTTCAACTTGCTCGCCAGTTCGATCAGCTCGGTATGAGCGCCAGCACAGCCTGCTCCGGCAAGAATCGTGATCTTCTGGGATGTGTTGAGCACATACGCCAATGTATCAATCTCGTCATCAGATGGACGAACCTGGGGTTGCGGCGCGGGAAAATGCAGACGCGGCCCCTGTTCGACGGCCTCCTGCAACGCGACGTCTCCAGGAAGAATAACGACGGCCACGCCGCGCCGGGCAATTGCCGTCTGTATCGCAATCTCCAGAACGCGGGGCATCTGCTCGGGCTGGGAAACCAATGCACAGTAATGGCTACATTGTGCAAAAAGATGTTCCGGGTGGGTCTCCTGAAAATAGTTGCTCCCGATTTCATGGCTCGGGATCTGTGCGGCGATGGCGAGGACGGGCACACGGCTGCGATGACAATCGTAGAGCCCGTTGATCAGATGCAAATTGCCGGGACCGCAACTTCCGGCGCAGACTGCGAGTCGTCCCGTGAGATGCGCTTCAGCGCCAGCTGCAAACGCCGCCGTCTCTTCGTGGCGCGTGTGAACCCATTGCAGCCGCTCATGCACCCGAATCGCATCAGTGATTCCGTTGAGCGAATCGCCCGAAATACCATATATTCTCTCGACGCCCGCCTCAGCGAGCGTCTCTACAAGCACATCTGCGACTTTCTTTTTGGCCATACCATTACTCCTCTTCGCGGATTGTATACTGACGAGGCGAATTTTGATCTTCATCCTACCTCTGCCGATACTCATGACTATACGGTTCCATCACGAGAGCGACTGAGAGATCGTATACAAACGCGCTCAATTTTATTTCCGGCGGCTCATGGAAACGAAAAACATGCTGAAGAGAGTAAGGCTAAGCTTGCTTCATATTCAGGCATCCGGTCAGGCGTGGGCGACCAGCCACGCCAGAATGCTTGTCAGGGCCTCTTGATCCAGACGCGTATCGGGGGCATTGTAGCTCTCCATCTCGTCTAGCACCAATGCCGACCGAGGTCGCAACTCTTCTTTGAGGATATGATTCGCGTTCTCGGGGAAGAGAAACGTCACCTCCTCCAGTCCCGCAGCCGCGAGCTTCAGTGGTTCGCCATCGATTTGCCAGTCAACCTGGATGTCCTTTTTCCCGATGATGACCAGCACCGGGATGTTTATCTGCTTGAGCAAGGGAGCCGCATTGGCCATCCAGAGCTCACGAGCCATGGGCAGATTGGCCGGGGTTTCCAGACTTTTCAGAAGGAGCTGGACCCCCTCCGGTAGCGCTGGATCTGAGGCCATGGGCTCTCCCTTCAGGAAGCGAGCGATGGCGGCATCGTAGAGCGCCAGCAGCGCCTCCCCATTCGGTAAGCGAGCTGCCTGCCCTGCTAATTGGGTGCGCGCTACCGCGCCAACGGCCCGCCCCGGAGGACTGGCGAGCACGAGTCCGGCAAACGGACTCTCGGGACTGTGCAGCTGATAGTTCAAAGCATGAAGGGTTCCCTCGCTATTGGCGAGCGCAAAGATCCGATCAGAACGCACGTACTCCTGGCTGGCCATGGTGCGGACGGCCCCGGCGAGTTCGTCAACGTGGCTTTGCATGCTGATCTTGCCGATCAACAGTGGCACATTCTCGCAAGCATGGGGGCCGGAAGCACGCTTGTCGTAGCGCAGTGAGGCGATCCCTGCCCGCGCGAGCGCCTCCGCAAGCAGCCGCGCGCTGCCATTGGTTCCCGGCAGGAGCGGCGAATTCCAATCGCGGTCAGTTGGGCCACTGCCCGCTACCATCACCACCCCGGGGAAGGGGCCGGGACCAGATGGCCTGACCAACGTACCATACACGGAAGTCTCGTCCAATTGCCAGGTGACTTCCAGGCTCTCTCCATACGAATCCTGATCCGTCATGCTTCCTCTCCTTTCACAATTCTCTCAATTTCAATATTTCAACATACATTGAAATGATAGAACAAAAAAGCTCCGCCGTCAAGGAAAGGTTCTGCGTTTCCAGGGCATCATCATAAGACAATTTTTTATACAAGAACGGAGCGTGCATTTTACAGAGAAGATCTGGTATAAGACAATACAAGCCACCAGCAAGCGTATTTTCAGGGCACAAGAAAAGACAGTGCAGGGAAAAAGCAGAAGATAGGCAGAGAGCCCCTCCATCCATAGAGAGTACGTCTTGAGCGCAAGAAAGACCGCAATTTCTTGTACAGAGTCGCCGCATCGCAAATATTAGAGATGTTGTATCAGGAAGAACAATAGGAGTTGACCGTAAGCCCCAGGAAGTACACTTCCCCACAGAGAGACACCCACAGCAGCATAAATGGAGGTAGTTCGGAATGAATACAACAGCGACAGTGGCAGAGACGATAGAAGCAGTACTTCGAATTCAGGCCGATCCAGAGAATATGAATTTGAACGATCCAAGCCGGTTCTATCGCTACGAAATAGGCCAGGTTGACCTGCTCTCAAGCGAAGAAGTCACCTATCTGGCACAGCGTATAGAACGAGGCAAGATCAGCAAGAGGGCACGAGGCAGCACCCGCCAGGCCCCGGTAAAAGAGAGTGAAGAGGCCAGAGAGGCCAAGCGGCAACTGATCGAAGCAAACTTGCGTCTGGTCATGCACATTGCGCGCAAATACAGAGGCTTCGGCGTCGACCTGATGGATCTGGTGCAGGAGGGAAATCTCGGCCTTATTCACGCCGTAGAGAAATTCGATTATAAAAAAGGCTATCGTTTCAGCACCTATGCAACCTGGTGGATACGCCAGTATATTACGCGGGCACTGGCCGAGCAGGCCCATATGATCCGCGTCCCTCTTTATAAAGTCGAAGAGATCAAGCGTCTGGGCCGTGTTCGGAGGAGGTTGGAACAGGGAGAAGCAAGTGAGCCGACGATAGAAGAGCTGGCCCACCAGATGGAGATCAGTGCGCAGCAGGTGATCTCGCTTCTCTCAACAGGACAGGAGACCGTCAGCCTGGACACGCCACGCAAAGGCGGAGAAGACGAAATCGCACTCAGCGAAGTATTAGAAGATGACCCCGCCTACTCACCCGAGCGGGTTGTCATAGAGCAGACGCTCCAGTCGCATATACAGGACCTGTTGAGCTGTTTAACACCCCGAGAGAGGAGGGTATTGCAGTTACGCTTTGGCCTCAACGGAGGCAGCGAACATAGTTTAACGGAGACCGGACGAAAGATGGGCCTGAGCCACGAGGCGGTTCGCCAGGTGGAGTTCCGGGCGTTACGAAAGTTGGATGATCCTTGTCGCACGAAAATGCTTCAGGATTTTTTGGCCTAGAGGAGTGAACTTGAGCCACTACGATGATGGGGAACAGGGCAATTAAAGGCGAATCATGCCACCCTGTATAAAAAGAGAAAATGGGGCGATCCTCCAGTGCCAGGAGGATCGCCCCATTTTATGTCGGTTATGATCGATGGATAAATCAATATAAGACATAATAAAAGCGCCTCCCTGAGACGGGGGCAAGGTCTCAGGGAGGCGCTTGAAGAGAGAGACGATCGTATTTTTTCAGGGGACGCGCACGACAATGGCGCTAACGTTATCATTGCCTCCGGCATGGAGAGCGGCCTGAACGAGGAGATTGCAGACGCGCGTCGGATTGTGCTCATAGCGCAACAGGCGTTCGATCTCGGGGTCGCGCACCATCTCCCACAGGCCATCCGAACAAAGCAACAACCGATCGTTCTGGCAAAGGTTGAGCGTATACCAATCCACCTCAACCTGCTCACGGCGTCCCAGACTGCGATAGACTTTATTGCGCTCAGGATGCGTGTAGATCTCCTCGGGCGTGATCACCCCTTCGGCGACCAGACGCGCGACCAGGGAATGATCATGCGTGATCTGCGTCAGACCCAGGCCATCGCGTAAGATATACGTCCTGCTATCGCCTACATTAACCACGTAAGCTTTCTCTTCTACCAGCAGGGCAGCAGTCAGGGTCGTGCCCATCTCTTTCTTCCACTCCTGGCCGCGCTGAAAAATCGCCTCGTTGGCCCATTCAACGCCCTGCACCAGGATCGCGCGCAGAGTATCATCCACCAGCTGATTGCTCATGACCAGATTCTGCACCACCATCTGCATCATGCTTTGAATAGCGATCCGACTCGCCTCCTGCCCATAATCGTGCCCCCCCATCCCATCGGCAACAACAAAGAGACCGAACGGCACCAGACGACCATGAAAAGTACAGGTTCCCTGTAGCACCACCACGCTATCCTCGTTGGGCGCGGCGCGGCGCGTAATGCCCACATTCCAGCCGACGCCGACGTCCAGCGGCTGAGCACGCACCGGGCGAGGCCGAAGCTCAGTTTCCTGCGCTGCCAGAGTCGCAGTACCTCGCGGAACGATGCGCGGATATTGTGGACGCGTGGGTAGTTCCTGAATCGAGCGACTGGCAACCACGTCGACCGCAGGTGGCTGAAGCGGCAGCGCCTGCAAATACGTTTTTTGCGGCAGACGCAGGCGCGGCATCGTCACACTGGCAGTGTTCTGAGACAGCATAAGACCTCCTGAAGGTGCAACAAGTGTGTGGACGGCTGAGAAGATTCTAAACGGTAACTTCAACACAACACGTTTCAACAAAGCAAGAACAGAGGACGTCGGTTTACGATACAACATCCGGCACAACCTCTGGTTCCATCGCTTGCGCATACAGAATACAAACCATCTCACAGGCCACAGCCTCTCCAACCTCGTCGGCGAGAGAGTCCTGACAGGCGGCCACGCGCTCCATACGCGTATGAATAAAAGCATGGCGAGCGGTTCCCAGAGCAATGCCCTGTAGCCCCTGGCGCATAGCCACCAGTTCTAATGATATCTGCTGACGGAGCAGAGCAATTTCGCTCTTACACATCTGGCAGAGCCTTTCCTGCATTCAAGAGCCTGCCTCAGGCTACCCACATATAGTACAAGACGATATCCTGAGTAGAGCGATGTTCGTTTCAAATTACTCTACTGTGAACAAGTATAGGAAAAAAGTCTTACCGCTATCTCCCCACATTCTTCCTATCTCTGTCAGGGAAAAACAAGAAATGTCGAAACAATGCATAAGAATATGCAAGAAAAATGTCGCTAGAGCGTGGTCTCATAGAGAAGCAAAAGAGAGGGGCGTAAAAAAAGAAGATTCTTACAAATGCTTATACAACATAATCTTATACGTCTTATACTGATTCTTATAATTCTACTTTCGTGCTACTTTTGTACAAGCATTGGGCAGAAAAATTGATGGCATCAATTTTTCTGCCCAATGCTTGTACAAAGCGTGTGTTTTGCGTGAGATCAGGCCAGAATGGTCTGCTCACGATGTGGACCAACGCCCACACTGTGCAGAGGGACATTGACCAGTTGGGTCAGGCGATCAAGATAGGCGCGGGCATTGTAGGGAAGATCCTGTAATCTACGCACTTCCAGCGTCGACGTCTGCCAGCCGGGGAGAATCTCGTAGACGGGCTCGCACAGTTCGTGCTGGGCCGTATCGGGCAGATCGTTGAGAAGCTCGCCCTTGTAGCGATAGGCGGTGCAAACCGGAATCTCGGCGAGGTTGTCCAGAATATCCAGTTTTGTGATCGATAGATCGGTACAACCGTTCAATTCGGTCACGAAACGCGTCACGACCGCATCGAACCAGCCGACCCGGCGCGCGCGGCCCGTCGTAGCGCCAAATTCGCCGCCGAGCTTGCGCAGATTCTCCGCCTCAGCCCCCTGCAATTCGGTCGGCATGGGTCCAGTCCCAACCTGCGTACTATAGGCTTTGGCGACACCAATGATGCGGCTGATGTCACGCGGGGGAATACCTGAGCCAAGGGCAGCACCTGCGGCGGTTGGCGAAGAAGATGTGACAAATGGATAGGAGCCCCAATCGAGATCTTTCATCGCGCTTAACTGGCCCTCAAGAATCACGTTTTTCTGGGCACGCAGCGCCAGCCGCATCAGCGGGATCGTATCAATGATGCGCGTCCGCAACTGACGTCCCCATGCCAGAGCCTGGGACAACAATTCCTCAAGATCGAGAGGAGGCTGGTGATAGATATTCGTCAGGAGCGCATTGTGACGCTGCACCACAACGGCCAGCTTCTCCCGCAAAATCACCTCATCGAGAAGATCGCTGATGCGAATACCGATACGTGCAACTTTGTCGGTATAAGCAGGACCAATACCACGTCCAGTCGTCCCGACGCGATACGCTCCCCGCGCCTCATCTTCCACCTGATCCAGCAACTTATGATAGGGCATGACCACATGAGCACGCCCGGACACCAGCATATTCCGTGCAAGCACCCCATGCTGCTCAAGCGTCTGTAGCTCTTCCAGAAGAGATTGCGGATCGACCACCGTACCGGTCCCCAGAATACAGATGCAGTCGGGATTGAAAATACCACAGGGCACCAGATGCAGCTTAAAGTCGCCGAAATCATTCACGACCGTATGACCGGCATTGCCACCGCCCTGGAAACGCATACAGATATCAGCCTCGCCACTCAGCAGATCGACCAGTTTTCCCTTCCCCTCATCGCCCCACTGTGTACCGACGACTACAATGACAGATCCAGCCATAATTCATGCTCCTGTTATTTGATCCCACCAGCACACACACAGAATCATGGCGTGCTTCAGCATGGGAAATACGTTTTACAATAAACTTGAAGGCAGGTGAATAGATTGAGAACCCAGAGTCGTAATCGCAATCAGACGTTCAGCCGCCGCCTCGGGCAACAGCCGCCGCCGCAACTCCACCAGATGCGGACCAAAAGCCGCTTCCAGTTCAGTCGAGAAACGCTCGTAGATCGCAGCCAGATAGGCCTCATCGCGAATAAATTTCTCCACCAGGCGCACCATCGTGCGGTTCTGCGTGACCACGCCCGTCGTCGGATTGTCCAACGAAGCCACCAGCGCCTCATTGAAATCGACCGCTAAAGCCACAATATGACCACTGACAACCTTTTCGGGTCCCTCATGTTGATAGATAGTCGCGAACTCCACCTGAGCGACGCCAAAGAGATTGAGAATCACCATGCAACCCCGATCACGAGCGGCACGTAGCGCATCAGCCAGCCCTTCAAGATCTTCAGCCCACAGACTGGCAACCACCCGCTGTTCAGCCTGCGCAATCAGCTCAAGCATGCGAGCCATGATGCGCTCACGCTGCTCAAGCTCCCAGAAATGCCCGACACTGTCCGGCTGCTCCAGCGCGCTCAGTTGCGCTTCCAGATCGCGACAGCGCTGCTCCGTCTCGGCCTGAATGCGCTTCAATAACTGGGCCGGGGGAACAGGCGCATAGCGTACAGGATCGGAGCTCACGGCCGTCACGCGCTCTTTCGCAGACAGACTTTCCAGGGCCTGATACGTATTGGCACGCGGCATACCTGCGCCCTTGCTCACTTCATAGCCAGTCGAGAGAGGATGCTGAAGGAGATAGATATAGACTTGAGCCTCAGCACCAGTAAAACCAAGCTGCTTCATCTCATCAAGAGTTGCTCCCGCCACGGTCATGCATGATCCTTTCTCTACAATAGTAGTAGTCACAACTACTACTATACCCAATGGTAGCTTTTTTTGTCAAGCCTGAGAATTCGTCCGGACCTTTTGCTGGTTATGGGATGCGTTGTTTACGCGTTCGTCCCTTAATGTGTATACTTTTCTATATACTTATACGATAGGAGAAGAAAACAGTGCATGTAAAAAAGGCCACAGTAAAAAGTACGAAGCCCTCTACACCTCACGTACAATCGCCCTCCTTTATTTTTTCGCGCTATACTATTGCTCATATTGATCATCCCCAGCGAAACGAAGATCGTCTCCTCGTCGATCGGCATCGAGGGCTGGCCGTCGTTTGTGATGGAGTTGGAGGAATGCAGGCTGGAGACGTTGCCGCACAACTGGCAATCCAGAGCGTGCAGCAAGGTTGGCGACAAATGATGAGACAGCACAGCAAAAAAACCGATTTTCTGCAACACAAAGAAGATCTGGACCTGCATGAGATCCTGGCCCGACTGATAGAGGAAGCGCAGGCAGAGATCGTTGCTGAAGGAGAGCGCGTAGCCGAACTGGCGGAACAAGAGCAGCAGGAGTTCAGCTATCCCGGGACCACCCTGGCAATGATTATCCTCTGCAAAACAAAAAGTGGCGACTACCGTATGGGGCATGCACACATCGGAGATAGCCGCATCTACCTGTTGCGCGAGGGAGAACCGCTCAGAAGGCTGACCCAGGATGATAGCTATCTGACAATAAAAGTCGCCGATCAGAGTATCAGCGAAGAAGAGGCCTGGTATATCGATCAGGCCACACGCAAAGAGCAGCTTAGTGAGCTCGAGTTAAACTATTTTAGCAAGCGAAATGGCATCACCCAGGCTTTGCAGCACCCGTACACGCTCCAGCCAGAGCAACTCATCATCCACACAGGAGAGATCGTGCTTGCCGTTGGAGACCGTGTGCTGATTTGCAGTGACGGCCTCCACGACAATCTGACGGATAGAGAAATCGAAGAGACGTTGAGGGATGCACCGGCCAACCTTGTCGCCTTGCGTCTGGTAGAGCAGGCCGGTGCCCGTTCTCGTGAAGACACGAATAGAGCGCTTCGCGCCAAAGCCGACGACATCAGCGCAATAGTTATTAGCCGCCAGAAATAAAAGAGGAAACGAAATAAGATTTGACGCTCAATGGAGAGCACAATACATATTACACAATATGCGCGGACAATGGACAGAGCACAAATGGCAGAGACACTATAAAATCTGGCAATCAAGAGAACATAGCATAAAAAGACTAACGGTCAGAAGTCGGGGCTCTCCAGTAGCGCCGCGTCTCAAACGTATCGCCTGGTTGATTGGCTGTACTTGCAATCAGGCCAACCTGCTGCAATTTGGAAATAGACGTATAGATTTGCGAGATGTGGAGAGAGGGGCGCTGAGTCCTCTGGCCGCCTGGGAAGCTATGAAGTTGATCAATTGTGCGTTTGACCCCGGCAAGCGTCACCCCCCCGGCAGCATCTCCGGGCAACGCCTGTAGCACCAGTTGAGAGATCCCCTGGTTTGAGAGACGTTGTTTTTCAGCCGCGATCATCTCAGGCGTGGCCTTCTTCGCCCAGGATTCCCCCTCAAAACGCACTTCAAAGCGACAAACGGGATCGCCCCTTTTGAGACAAGAAAGCTCACGTACATACGCACGTTCCCCAAAACGTTCGGCCGCCCCATAGATACATCCTTGCAGCAAAGAGCAGAGACGGCGATCGCTCACATAGGTCAGAATCATATGATTATGATCTTCAGAGAGCACCTCATACTCGAAAAGAGGGGGCGTCAGGCCGTCCGGTGTTCTGCGCATCTGGGCGTGGGCATCGCGCATCTGGAGGAGCAAATCATAGCCACACCAGGATTGAGCGAGCAGATAGCCGCAAAGATATTCAACCAGCCCATTGATCAAGAAGTAACGCCCATATTCAACTAACAGTTTATCCTCTGATAACACAGCCAGACGGCTGGCAGCACCCAGACCTTTCACTAAATGTGCATCAGGATACGTGCGATCCGTTACAGGGAGCGTATCCGCAGTTTCGCCAATAGCCTCACGATAGTTCTTGAGAAAATTCGAGCCGAAACGCTCGCCCAGGTATTTTTCCCAGACGACAAAAATGAGTCCCTTCACAAATAATAGCTCCTCTTTCACATGGCACACACTACAGTATATTTACATACAAATTATCGTAAAATACTTAACGGTTCTATAGCAATTCATCAGACAGAAAATAGTACAAAATAGCTAGCTTGTAATGAATCATGAGCGAAAAACACAATATGTTATGCGTACAATTCATACAATAAGGTTTACTCTTATTTTCTTACGCTTCTACAAGTATTAGCTGCCAGAGAAGTTACTTTTTATCTCATCCATATATCCATTTTTATACACAAACAGATTTTCATTATATACTCTTTCTCTATGTATATGCCTGTGAAAAATAGTGAGGAAGGGCAATAGAAAAAAGAGCGCATGGCATATATACTTGAGAAAGTAATATATGCCATGCGCTCTTTTAAGTAAGACCGTTTGCGATCAACGATCGGCAAGGTCAATTGCGCTTAGCGGGTGCCGAGAATAACCTCAACCGCCAGCTGATCGAGCTTTTCGTAGCCATAGCCACGTTTTGCCAGCGTATCAACATCGAACTGCGTATTCTGAAGCTTGCTGACGGCCTCAGCGCTATAGCCACTGAGCGTGCCACCATAGGTCTGATCGCCACCATGAATTTCTTGCAGAAGCGCCTGAATTTCAGGATCAGCATTGAAGCGCTTCGCCTTCTCCTTGAACAGCTTATAGGTGCGCATACAACCCGCGGCAAAGTCCCAGACGCCCTGCTCATCTTCCGTACGATAGGCATGAGCATCAAAATGGCGAGCCCCAGTATAGCCATGATCTTCAAGGAGTTTCACCAGGAAGAAAAGATTCTTGAGATTTTCGCTGCCGAAGCGGAAATCCTGGTCGTAGCGAGGACCCTTCTGATCATTGAGGTCGATATGGAAGAGTTTGCCTGCATCGAGCGCCTGACCAATGCCATGCACGAAATTCAAGCCAGACATATACTCATGAGCCACCTCAGGATTGAGGCCAACCATATCGGGATGGTCAAGAGTATGGATAAAGGCGAGTGCGTGACCAACGGAGGGCAAATACGTATCCGAGCGAGGCTCATTGGGCTTTGGCTCAAGCGCAAAACGCAGCTTGTACCCTTTGCTAATAACGTACTCAGAAAGGAAGTTCAGCGCGTAGCGCATGCGCTGGAGAGACGTCACGGGGTCCTTACTGGCATCCGTATCGACGCCCTCGCGGCCGCCCCAGAAGACGTATGTCTCGGCTTCCAGTTCAGCACCCAGATCGATGGATTTCATCGTCTTTTGCAGAGCAAAGGCACGGACAGCGGGATCATTCGCCGTAAAAGCCCCATCCTTAAAAATAGGGTGAAAGAAAAGGTTCGTGGTCGCCATTGGCACGACCAGACCATTATCGCTGAGAGCCTGTTTGAACTCGCGCACAATGCGATCGCGTTCAGCAAGCGTGGCCCCAAAGGGGACCAGATCATTATCGTGGAGACTGATACCATAAGCGCCCAATTCTGCAAGTTTCTTCACTGAATAGACAGGATTGAGGGCCGGGCGAACTGCATCACCAAAGGGATCACGGCCAATATTGCCGACGGTCCAGAGGCCAAAAGAAAATTTGTCCTCTTTTTTGGGTTTGTACAGATCGCTCGTAACTTCATATGCTGGTGTGGTCATTCACACTCTCCTTCTGACTGACAACGTTTTTAATACATTGCTCTACATACAACAACTCGTTATTCTCTTGCACATAGAACAAATTGCAGCAACGACTGGTGTCTCTCATGCGGTATGAAAGACAATTTGTAACTACTCACCATAGTAGCCGAATAAGGTACGAGAAATCAAGGTCTTTTCCACCGTTTGCGCTTCCCTTATTGCTCTGTTTATCCCTGTAAAGCAAGGTGGGAAGCGCATCGAGAGACTTTTTCGAATTTTGCAAACGCTTGCAAATTGCATGAGTCCCCGGCGCAGACAAGCCGCGCCTCTACGATGTCTATGGGTACCGTCCCCGGCACAGACAAGCCGCGCCTCTACGATGTCTATGGGGTACCGTCCCCGGCGCAGACAAACGATGTCCACGCGCGGATTATTCCGCCGTCCAGCCGCCATCGACGACCAGGGCCGAACCGGTCATAAAACTGGAGGCCTGAGAGGCCAGGAAGACAATCACGCCCCCAATCTCCTCCGGCTTACCCCAGCGGCCCAGAGGAATATGATTCAGAAAAAACTGATTGGCCTCCGGATTATTCAGGACCGGCGTGTTCAGTTCGGTCGCAAAGGGGCCCGGACAGATCGCATTGACGGTAATATTCTGCTTCGCCCACTCCAATGCCAGCACACGCGTCAACTGGATCACGCCCCCCTTGCTCGAGCAATAGGCGCTGCGTTCAGCCAGACCAACCAGTCCCAGCATAGAAGCAACATTGATCACTCGGCCATAGCCTTGCTCTTTCATAATCGGAGCGACGGCACGCGCACACAGAAAAGGCGCTTTCAGATTCGTCTGCTGCACCGCATCCCAGCTCGCCTCATCAAACTCCTCGATCGGCTTGCGAATATTAATCCCGGCATTATTGACCAGAATATCCAGACGGCCAAACTCACGATGCACGCGTTGCACCATAGCCGCAATCTGGCTTGCATCAGTCACATCCACAGCCAGCCCCAGCGTGCGTCGACCCGTCGCCTCGGCCAGTTCGCGAGCGGCGGCCTGAGCCCGCTCCTCAGAACGGCTCGTAATCACCACATCAGCACCAGCTTCAGCAAGGGCGCGCGACATCTCCAGGCCCAGGCCACGATTGCCCCCCGTCACAAGCGCCACCCGACCATGCAACTGAAATATATCCAAACCCATACAAAAACTCCTCCCTCACATCTGAATCGTTCAGACATGGTGTGTAGATGAAAAAACAGACATTGTTTCCCCAACCAGCGTTGTATCACATTTCTATATATGCACGCCATATACAATGTGTACGCAACCTCGTCAACGGATCATGTGATCGGCTTGACAGCCCCCGGCATGAAAATGACATACTGAGGAACGGCGCACTGAAAAGATAGAGAGATAAAGGTGGAATCATGGTACTGACAATGCAACAACAAGAACAGCTTCTCGCGGCCAGCAAGACAGAGGCCCGCGTAGAAAAAATCGTAGAGTTGGGCCAGCGCATCTGCGCAGTGGCTTCACCGACCGGGCAAGAGCACGAGCGCGCACAATTCGTCGCGAGCCTGCTGCGTGAGCGTGGCTATCAACCGGAGATCGACGAGATCGGGAACGTCTATACCCGACGTGGTCAGCGTGGCAATACTCCACTTCTGCTGGTCCTCGCACATACCGATACCGTCTTTCCGCAGGGGACGCCCATCAAGATCGAGCGAGATAAAGATATTTTGCGCGGACCCGGAATCGGAGACAACAGCATCAGCGTAGCCGCAGCCATCAGCGCCCTCGATCTCCTCGATGAGCTGGGATGGGAGACCAATAAAGATCTGGTCTTCGTCGCCAACGTTGGAGAAGAGGGGCTGGGCAATTTGCGCGGTGCCAGGGCAGCAGTTGAGCGTTATCGAGAGCAGCTCGGAGCCGTCATTGCCCTTGATGGTCGTTTAGGGAGTATCGTCAATGAGGGCGTAGGTTCAAAACGCTGGCGCATTAACGTTGATGGACCCGGAGGACACTCGTATGCCAACTTTGGCACGCCCAGCGCAATTCACGGACTGGCCCATATCATCAGTGCAATTGCAGACATCAAAGTACCAGAAACGCCCAAAATCACCTATAACATCGGAGAGATCGAGGGAGGAACCTCCATCAACACCATCGCCGCCCATGCCTCCGCGCTCCTGGATATGCGCTCAAACGATCCCGATGCGTTGAATAAGCTGTCTGAGCGCGTACAAAAGCTCATAGAGGAGCGCGCCGGAAAGGGTTTGCAGGCCAGCATCGAGGTATTAGGAGAACGCCCGGCAGGAAAAATTAGCCGGGAAGCCCCACTGATCCAGCTCGCCGCCGAGGTCTTGCGCTGGCTGGGCATCGAGCCGCGCTACTATGCCGCCAGTACCGACATCAACATCCCCCTGAGCCTCGCTATCCCGGCGGTCTGCGTCGGCCTGACACAAGGCGATCACGAGCACACACTCAAAGAGTACCTCAAAATTTCGCCCATTGGGACTGGCTTTGCCCAGTTCGTGCGGCTCTGCCTCGAAGCATAAATATCCCAGAACAAGCAGAAATCGGGTTATTTCAACAGGACTACCAGAACAGGCCCTTGCTAACAGAGAGAGATTGGCAAGGGCTCGGGTATGTCATTGTCTATTCGTCGGCATATGGTTCTTTTCTGAGCAGCGAGTAAAGACGATTTTGAAACAAACAATTGGATACGTCTTTTAAAGTAAAGATAATAAAAACAAGACAAAAAACGTGGGAGAGATCGTGTTTTTTTTGGCAAGTTGTCAGTTGGAAATAGTCAGAAATAGTACTTCAGGACCAGAAAATTGCTGGATGTTGAGGATTGAAAAAAATGACCATAAAGTTCCTACTAGACGGCGGGCGGGAAAAGCGAGGGGACGCAAGAACCGGGGAGGGTCAGTAGAGAGCGCGCAACTACCGACTTTCTCGCGTACCACTTGCTCAATCACGTGACACGGCACGATATTTCTTCCCAACCCGCAGCAAAGGCATACGCAGAGATCGTCGTCGCTACCATCTGTACTGACAGATAGGTAGTCAGCAACAAAAGGAAAATATCATGAGACTACATATCGGAAGCGCACAAATGAATGTAGAACAGATTAAATATCAGTCATGCCCGTATGACGACGAAGAAGGTGTCCTGCTGGTAGATCCAGAGACCGAAACGGTCCCTTCGACGAATGCAGATGGAGACTTGCAATACTATTGCCCCAATGGGCATCATACCTTCGCCTATCGGGAGGATGACGACGATTATTCACGCCGTCGCCGCCGCTAACAACCGAATAGATACCTCCACATTCCATCTAACCCGTTCTCACCAAAAGGGCAGGGAGTATTACAGATCCCTGCCCCTTTCCACTTACGCCGCTTTTGCCCTGGCTTCACATGCAGATTTGCGTTACCATCGTTGCTACCTATGTAGCCGTAGACACCAACCATATCTTTTGAGAGGCAAAATCCCCTATTCTGCCTGCATCCTATCACCTTTATTTTCCTCCCCAAATTCACTTGCCCATGGCTTCCTGTAGAGCCACTAAGCCGGAAAAGATGGGCCTCCTTTCCCATCCCAGGCGGTTTGATTGACATATAAGCAAGCAGTATGCTACAAACAGGGCAAAACTGGAGCAACGCCTACCGTGCCTGGATGGGGTTGCACTACGTAAGCTATCACCAGCCACAATTTAGCGGGCATAGTAGGCACATCACAATTTAAGCGTTTTCTGGGCAAGGTACAATGCGCAATCGACGTGACTAAGAGATGAAGAAAGGAATTAGAGCGTACCACGACGATTAGAAACGCCCATAGATAGGGAAGGAAAAAACCAGAGCAGCCAACTATTGATCCCGCACGAGAGGCAGCCACACAACGATCCGAGAGAGACGCTCATCCTGCTATTATTCCACGCGACACGGCTCAGATGGGACGAAAGTTTGCGGAACAAGCAGCTAAAGCTGCAATATCTAAATGACGAGAGAAGAAAGAGAAAGACCCTCCTTATTTTGAGTTATTCAACTCGGGGCCGATGCAACAAAAATTTATGGATGAGGTACGAAAAACGTCTGCGCAACAAGGGGGAGACAAATAGAAACGCTGATAAGGTGAGTTTGGTGCAAGCGAATGCACGAGTCCAGGAGAGGATGAACCAGGAGTCACAGAGGCGGCGAAATGTCGCTTATGCCTGCTACCTCATGACAGCTTACGTAGCGCAACCCCCGAATAGTCTCCGCAAATCCTTAGCGGGGATTTTGGTAGGGAAAAATGTTGGGAGCCCATTACCAGAAAGCACGGAGAAGAACCAGAGATGCATATGTTCTTCTTGGAGCACATATGCTGCAAATTTCACTGTGCTTTGTGCAGTAGGGCTATCTTAGTAGGAGCATTCCTAATGTATTGGGACATTGATCCGAATAACACCCTGGTTGAATTTTCCGTGAAGCACCTGATGATCAATGTGGTCAAAGGACGTTTTAACGAGGTACAGGGAAGTATTTTCTTTGATACCCAGCAACCAGAAAATTCTTGGATCAAGGCATCGGTCAATGCTGCCAGCATCTCAACTGGCATTGAGCAGAGAGATATGCATCTGCGTTCGACTGATTTCTTTGACACCGGACACTACCCCACAATTACCTTCGAGAGCACGCGAGTCAGGCGCACCGCCATGAAAAGCGCCGTTGTCATTGGCAATCTGACGATACGGGGTATTACACATACAGTGAACTTCCAAACTGACTTCAATGGCTACGCGCGCGATCCCTTTAGCGAAGGCTGGCGACTTGGCCTCTTGTCCGTTGCAACCATCGACCGACGTCTGTTTGGCATGCACTTCAATCAGGTCCTGGATGCAGGTATCTCCCTTGTCGGCTACGACACGCGCATTGAGCTCTGCATAGAAGCGGTGAAAAGCGATGTGAGGTTTCCCTGAAAAAGAAGTAGAGAATAAAGGCGGACAGAGAGGGGTTTAATAGGCAAGAACTGGAAGAAAATCCACTCTCCTGCCTGGCTTCAGCTATAAATTTGCTCATTAGAGGGGCAGATCGTTAAAAATTTTGACCATTACGTGGGAAAGTAAGCGGCCAATAGCAAAGAGCCAGCAGAGCCGTGAAAGGCAACTCAGCGCATGGCCGACGTACTTATGCCCGTTTTACCACCCACGTAATGGTCAAAATTCCTTCCACCGCTTCCCAATGTTTACTCCTGGAACAGCCATGTGAATATCAATATCTCTAAATATCAGTTTAAGCTGCCTTGTGCGTCAAAAGTGGCAAATTTCCGGCCTTTCCGACAGCCAGTATTACTACCACATGCTGTATTGATAACATCTCACGATCAAGCATCTACAAGTCTTTCACGATGAAACGACCTGGCATGATTTAATCCTACTTAAATAGTTGCATCGTATTTAGATTCAAGTAAGACAAATTTTACATAATTTCTCATATAAACTATGGTAATTTTTTATAAGCCATGGTAATATGTAGCCAGTGCAAATCTGATCTCTTCTTTCTTTTGATGATTGTACAACAAGACAGAGCCTATCAACAAAATATTCAAAGAATCTTTATTCTTGAATCAGCTACTGGCGATACAGCAGATAGAGCCTTTTTCAATTCATCAAGTACGAGAGCAGAGTTAATCATTAAACTCCAAATTCATCCTAAATGGCTTGAATACAATTCAGGCGCTCATCAGTTTATCTATTGCATTACGCGCATTTTATCTCTACAGAAAGATTCGCAATGATGACCTGGTAATTCTGGGTACAGCGCTGATTACGATCACTGCGGCCAGTCTGAGTGCGCTGGTAGCTGATAATATCTTCGCAAGTACCGAGCGAGCCTATGGTGGAACCTTCAATGTCCAATGGTTCGAATATGGTGGCCAGACGGTGGGCTATCTTTTTATCTGGCTCAGCTCACTCCAGGGTCCCACAAGTTATTTAAGTCGACTCAGACGCTGGCAAATAGGCGTGACGATGTTGCTGGTCGTGGTTTTATTCTTGACCCCGATCATACCGCCATTTCCGAGTCCCATCCCACAGGCACTGTTAAGCGTGACGCGCAGCATTGTTTGTTTTATCATTTTTCTGCGCTACCTCGCTATTTTCTTCAAGAAAGAGAGCCGCTTTAGCTTTCTGATGGCGTTAGCGTTTCTCTTGCTCACCTTTGGGATTATCATTATTACCTCACAGTTTTTTCCCAACGGCCCCATCGTTCTTGTCTATACAGGCTATGCCTTGCGTCTCAGCGGCTTAATCTCATTCTTACTGGCTTTTCTTTTGACCTAAATTTTCGGGTACAGTTGAGAGATTTAGCAAGCAATCAAACGTAATATTCATATCTCTCTTTGAAGATTCCCTCGTGCTGCGGCAGGGAATCAGTTGCGAGCATTGAGAAACGCCTTGACGCTTTTTACCGGTGACATCTACGATATCAGAGGAGGAAACACATATGCGACACCTCTCGCATACGAGTTCCAGGAGTATATTTTTCGTATCTATGCTCAGCTTGCTCGTACTGTTGATCACAGCCTGCGGTGGCAGTACACCATCTACCACACAGCAGATCACCAAAGCGGCAGCAAACAAGCAAATCCTGGTTCTCCCCATTGAAGGCACAGCAGATTTAATTTCATTTGATCCCGCGTTGGTAACGGACCTTCCCTCCATTAATGCGGTCAATCTTGTCTTTACGGGTCTGGTCGAGCTGGATAACAATCTTCAGGTGAAGGACCAGCTCGCATCCTCCCATTCGGTTGCTGCGGATGGCGTTACCTGGACGTTCAAGCTCAGGCCTGGATTGAAGTTTAGCGATGGAGCGCCGCTGACTTCAGCGGACGTGGCGTACAGCCTCGACCGTGCCCTTGCGCCCAGCCTGAAATCGCCCGTCTCTCCCCTGTATCTCGGACTCCTCAAAGATGCAGCGAAGCGTGAGAGCGGCGCGATCCCCAGCCTGATCGGCGATAGTATCCTGACCCCTGACCCACAGACGGTGGTGCTGATTGCCAGCCAGAAAGCGGCCTATTTCTTACAAATTCTGACGTACCAAACCTCGTTTGTCGTCGAGAAAAGCATGGTTGAGAAATATGGCAACAACTTTGCGCCCCATTTAAGCGAGGGCATCGGCGGAGATGGTCCCTTCAAAGTTTCCGACTATACGCCGGGCAAACAGATCGTCTTTGTACCAAACAAGAACTATTATGGTGCCCAGCCACAGATCCAGAAGATCGTCATGCCCTTCTTCCCACAATCGAGCACCAGCTATCAGGCCTATCAGGCAAACCAGATCGATCAGGCCAGCGTCCAATCAGCGAATATTGCGCAGGCCAAAGCGCTGCCCAACGGACAATTCCATCAGCAGCCGCTTCTGACTATCGATTTCCTCGGCTTCAACGAGCTGGCGAAACCGTTTGATAATCGCAAAATTCGTCAGGCGTTCGCCCTGGCGATCAACAAAAACATTATCGCGCAGAGCGTCTACAAGGGTTCGGTCATTCCTACGAACCATATCGTTCCAGAGGGCATGCCCGGCTACAATCCCGATCTCAAAGGACCGGATGGGACCACCAGCACCACCGGCAATCCGACGCTGGCAAAACAACTTCTGAGCGAAGGCATGAAAGAGGCTGGCTACACACAGGCGACCTTCCCGAGTATCACCCTGACCTTCTCCTCACAGGGCGGGACAGATCTGCATAATGAAATGGCCGCCGAGCAGCAGATGTGGCAGAACGCGCTGGGCATCACCGTCAAGTTGGACGATATCAACTTTAACAAGCTGATCGATCTGCGCGTGAACACGCTGAATAATCCCAAAGGCTTGCAAATGTGGGGCCTGTACTGGTCCGCCGACTATCCTGATCCGCAGGACTGGTTAACGCTCATCTTTGGGCAGGATTCGTCCAAAAACGCCATGAACTATGGGCAGAACCATAGTGCACAAAATGCCGAGCAAATGGCAAATCAGAAGCTCATGGGGCAGGCAGATGTGACGGGCGACCAGACCCAACGCTTGCAGATGTACAATCAGGCGGAACAGCAACTCGTCAACGACGCCGTCTGGCTGCCACGCTACCAGAGCAGCCTGTCGTTTGTACGCAAGCCCTGTGTCGTCGGCATGAAGGATAACCCGCAGGACATGTATCCGCCGGATAGCTGGGCGAATGTCTACATCTCAACAGCGTCATCCTGCGCCAATATCCAACCATATCAATAGCGTTTTCCGCATCTTCACTATTTACACGACAACACATAGCGTGCTGTCGTGTAAATAGTGAGCCTCCCCTCCATCTGAAGATCATTACATAATAAAGCGCAAAGGTTTCAAGAGGCGTTCGCTGACTTTAATGTACCATTGGCGACTTTCCCAGCCCTTCAGTGTCAGCTCAAAAATGTCAGACGTATCGCAGCGAAAGAGTGCCTCCATCTGTTCCGCGAAGGCCGTGCTATAGATTTCGACATTGACTTCATAGTTCCCAATAGAGCTGAGGCGGTCAAGATTCGCCGTCCCAACCGTGGACCATTCGCCATCGATCGTGCACGTTTTCGCATGTAGCATGGTATGGCGATAGCCAAAAATGCGAATACCGGCTTCCAGGCATTCCGAGAAATAGCAGTGAGAAACCCAATCAGTGACAATATGATTTGACATCCAGGGCACAAGAATATGGACTTCGACTCCCCGGCGTGCCGCAGCTTTGAGGGATTCAAGCAAGATATGGTCGGGGACAAAATACGCATTGGTCAGGAGGATATAGCGTTCAGCCCGCTCGATAGCAGAGATGTAAAGTTCACGAATGGGGAAAGTCAGGTGCAATGCATCGTTGCCATGGACCGTAATCAGCGGATCAAAACGGCGCGAATAGCGTTGCTCGATAATATTTTTTTCTCTGGAGAAGCGATTCCAGAAATCAATAAATGAGTGGGCAAGATTCGCCGAGGCTGGTCCATTGATGCGCAGATGCGTATCGCGCCATTCATAGGCATACGCACTACCGATATTATACCCACCGATAAAACTAATAGAGCCATCGACAATTAAAAGCTTACGATGATCAAGAGAATAGCGGCGTGGATCAAACACATGCCAGGGACGACTGACAGATAGATATTCGAGGCGATGAATAGAAGGTGAGAACGCTTTGTAAAACTCGCCCGGCACCACAAGATTGCCAAATTTATCATAAATGACATAGACCTCCACCCCTTCCGCCGCCTTCTGGCCGAGCAGATCGCGAAATTGCTGCCCCACCTCATCATCTTTCCAGATATAGGATTCGAGATAGATAGACTCGGTCGCATTGGTAATCGCACTGAGCATCGCATCAAAGAGATCACGTCCGTAAGAGTAGAGCTGAAGCGTATTTTCGCCCACGCGAACCTCTTGCAAGGGGATACGAGGGAAAGGCTGCGCATGATTATTGCGACGCCGAATAGCAGAGACCAGCATCAGAATCGTCACGATCAGAGAATCGGCAATAAAAAAACCGGCCAGCACGCGTTTGAGCACCCGTATGACCACAGCACGTGGCTTAAAAAGGAGAGCAATCCATGATTGTATATGGTCCTTAAAAGCAGTCATAGTATTCTACCTTTCTTGCTATTTCGATGAGAACATGAGGTCCGGACTTCTCGCTGATCTTCGCACAACGAAACGCAAGATCCTTGCGTGCTTATTATAAGGTACACTCTCATAAATACGCAAACAGACGCGGCGTGGGCACGGATAAATTACTATTGGCTTCCCCAGATTGCGACGATGTGGATGTGTGGGGCGATATATCTTTCGTAGAGGCGCGGCTGGTCTGCGCCTGGGAGGATAAAGAAAAGGAACCTGAAGCAATTCAGGTCCCTTTTCTATGCCACGATCCGAGAGAAGGAGGAAAGGTTTTTTACGAAGCGATGCCTATAGCAGTCACACCGAAGCCAGCACTGCGAAAATCTTCTCGCTCCGTTTCTTGCTGCATCTGATCGATGGCGGCGTTGAGCTCATCCTCTTGCACGATCCCGGAGGAGCTCAGATAGGGTTTGAGCAGCGTAAACGTCAGGTGATAGGCGTTTTTGCTTGCGGCATAAAGCTCCGTGCCATAGGACGAATCCAGCACAAAAGGATGGAGTCTCGTCTGACTGAAGCCCGCCTCCTGCAATAGCTTCTCAAGTATGTACACATTGCCTATAGAACGACCGCCCAGCGAATAAGAGTGTCCATGCTGCTGCATTGTCTGGAGTAAGAGTCGGTTCAACTGCTCTAAGGCGGGACTATTGGATATCCCGATCTCCGCTTCCGTGAGCTGCAAAATGCCTCCTGTTTTGAGGATGCGGCGGCATTCCAGCAGGAGCGCGAGCCAGGACGCCTGATCCATCGTGCCCGCCATGAAGCGAATATTGATAATATTGAAGCTGTGCGAGAGAAACGCAAGCGGCTTGCCCTTATCCATCAGCTCGAAGGTCACATTGCGCACCTGTTGCAGGCGAGCCTGGCGAGAGGCATAGTGCACCATCGTCAGATCGCGATCGATGCCAAACACCTCCACACGGGGATAAGCCAGAGCCACATCCGTCGCCCATCGGCCGGGGCCACAGCCAATATCGAGCACGCGCTGCACACGAGCCAGGTCGTAGCCAGCAGGAAATAACCCACCCATCAACTGTGCAAAAATCCGATCTTCTTCCAACAACTTCGCAGTTTCAGTTCCGCCTTGCTGATCCAGGTCAATCAGAGAGGCATTTTCCACCGTTACGAGACCACGCTCATCCTGTCTACATTCCATCATGTTGCACCTTTCAGATTTCCTAGAGACAACAGAGATTTCCTGCTGGCATGACCACTCTTCCCTGCCACATCGCTTCATGCGTCCCCAGACAAAAGAAAGTTTAACGCATTCTCAGCAGTTGTTCTACACATTCTTTGTCGTTTTACGCATCATCTCTGTATGATCTACATAGTCCTATAGTTCCGGTACCACTCTCGACAGAGGAAAAAAGAGAGTGTACAATAAGTACATAAAAAAATCAACTACTGCTGAACGTCCCCTGGCAAGGAAGCGAGGCAATGTATGGAGCGCAGGGAATTAGTCGAGGCCCGGATTTTCGCTGGTTTTTCCCAGGAAGAGGTGGCGGCGCAGATCGGGGTCACCAGGAATACTATCAGTCAATGGGAACGTGGCAAAACGAACCCATATCCCATCCATGTGCAAAGTCTTTGTAAACTCTTTGGCAAATCTGCCAGAGAATTAGGACTCAATACCAGATCGCAAAAACGCGTAGATATGCAGAAACAGGCAGTAGAGATACCGCAAAACGCTCTTGAAACAGGCATGCGGCTCGACCTCTTAGCTCAGGAGACCTTGCAAGAGCGAGAGATCAAGGATAGGGAGAAGGAAACTATGGATGTCACGCGGCGTCATCTCCTTTTACAACTTTCAGGAGCAGCCGGTCCGTTGCTGCTTTCTCCCGCAGTGACCGTTGCCACCAGAGAGCCATCTTCGCCCACGGTTGCCATCGAAGAGTTTACGCTGCAATGTGCAGGTAGCTTAAAAGCATGCTGGCATCTTCTGAAAGGGAGCGGTTTGACGCTGACCGAAGAGATTCTGGCAACCTATGTGCCCTCGTTGACCACCTTGATCCAACATCCGTCATGTCATGTAGAAATGCTCGCAGGTCTGGCGGCGCAGGCCAAGATTTTGCAGGCAGTGTTAGCCATGCACCGGCTCAATTTTCTGGGACGCGAAATGTATTGCCACGAGGCGGTCAAATATGGAGAGATCTCTGGTGATACGCGACTACATGCAGCGGCGTTGATGTACCTTGCTTACACCTACACCTACTGTACTCCTCAGCAGCCGAAAAAAGCGATCACATTCTTTCTGAATGGGCTACAGGTACTGGGAGACGAACCTTCCAGTCTGAAAAGCGACATCTACATAGGACTTGCCGATGCTTATGCCCAATGCCGACAGGAGCAAGAGGCATTTCAAGCGATAGGACTCGCGCAAAAACATTTTCCCGACTATCCCGAGCTGGACCCGAGCGCGCTGTATGCGGATTATGGTCCCTCGGAAATCTATCAATGGGAGGGAAAAATGTATCTGGACCTCGCCAGACAGTATCCAGGACGAGGCTACTCGCAAAAAGCCTATGCGTCTTTTTCGCAGAGTCTCGCCTTGCAATCGATCGCCGAACGTAGCGCAACGGAGACCATCATCCATCTGGCAGACGCGGCACGTGGGACCGGTGATCTCGATCGCTACGTCGCTCTTTTGACGGAAGGGACGCACAGGGCGCGCTCACTTGGGAGCCAGAAACGCTACAGTGAAGCCTTCGACATTTTCCGGCGCACGCCTGCCCAGTGGAAAAACGAGCAACAGATACGACATCTGGCAGAAAACATCTTCTGGCAACCGCCGGGAAAGGTAATGCATTAGAAGAGGGCTGCTTGCCAGGATTGCCTGATCCAGCAATATATCAGACCGCGTTGTAACAGGTTTAGCATCTTTCGGCAATGTTTCTCAATTGGCAAGCGGCGCATTTTTCAAAAAGGAAGTATCGAAAATAGCCAAAATCTCCGGTGTACTCTTACCTAACACTCTCTTCTTGTGCTATACTCTTCATACCCTGTTAGGGAAGAGGCATACACAACAAGAAAGGCAGATCTGATGCCCAGAGGCATGCTACCCCTACTGAGTTTCTCACTACAAGAACAACGCTATACTCTCACGCTTAACTCTCTTCCTCTTTCGCTAGAGATTATCTCCTCCCATCAGGCCTGGATGCAGTGGCTTGATACCATCTCATCCTTCGCCTTTGAAAATTGTGAAGGTACACACTGCACCATTCGCAAAGAGCGGCTCCAGCGTGGGGATGCCTACTGGTATGCCTATCGCTCCATTCGGGGGCAAACCAAAAAACGCTACCTTGGCCGAACTGCCGACCTCTCTTTTGAGCGCCTCGAAGAGGTGAGCACACGCTTTCCGGCAGAGGAAAGAGGAGTATTCCAATTCGCTCCTGCTGCTGAGCAGGAGCGAATTCAGACGACCACCTCTAAAGGGAGCACCGTAAATCGTAGGATAGCCCCGGTTCTGGCTCCCTTCCTGGAAACCAAACTGCATCCCCCCCGCCCCCCAGCACAACTCGTGGAGCGCTCACGCCTGTTGGCGCTGTTGGATAGTGGGCAGATGCAGAAACTTACGCTGTTACAGGCTCCAGCAGGTTCCGGCAAAACCGCGCTCGTCACGCAATGGATCATTCATCGTCAGGCCATAGCTACACGGCAGAAGCCCGAATCTATCGCCTGGATTTCTCTCGATAGGGGCGATAATCATCCGGTGCGTTTCTGGTCCTCCATTATTGCCGCCTGTCAGGTATTTGACGCACAGTTTGGGCAGAGGGCACTCGCGCAGATCTCCCTGACTACCCAGTTTCCGTTTCCGCAACTGCATTTAGAGACGGTTCTGACCTTCCTGCTCAATGATCTGACCCATTTGCTTCAACAAGAAGGAGTCCTGATTCTGGATGATTATCACTGCATCGAACATGAGCGTATCCACGAGACAGTCACTTTCTTCATCGAGCATTTGCCCCCTCGCCTGCGTGTGATACTTCTTACACGTAGTGAACCTCCACTGCCCCTGGTGCGCTGGCGTGCTAGGGGCGATGTTCTGGAAGTGCAGAGTAACCACTTGCGCTTCTCCGAAGAAGAAACAGCGAGCTTTCTCCAGCAAACCATTCCCTATACGCTCTCACAAGAGACTGTGCGCAGACTTTCTCTCTATCTAGAGGGCTGGGTCGCCGGGCTACGCCTGTTCGTCCTGAGTATACAGCGTTCTCTGGCCCCCCAGATCGTCGAAGAGGTGCTGACGCGATTGACCACTGGTGCCAGAGCCCCCCACCTGCATCGCTCCATTCAAGAGTTTTTTCTGAGTGAAGTCCTTTCAGCCCAAACAGAGTCCCTCCAGCGCTTCTTGCTGCAAACCAGCGTCCTTAGTCGACTCACCGGCTCGCTCTGTGACGCAATAACTGGAAGGCAGGACAGCGCAAAATGGCTGGATCTGGCTTGCCGCTCCGGTTTCTTTCTGGAAGCGCTCGATAACCAGGGACAGTGGTATCGCTATCACTCCCTCTTCGCCGAGACCCTGAGAGCCGAGGCTGTACGCCATCTGGGAGAAGAGGTGCTGCATTCCCTCTCGGCTGAAGCCTCTCGCTGGTATGAAGCACATGCCATGCCGATGGAGACGATTGATGCCGCCCTCCTCGCTCAGCAATTCGAGCGGGCCGCCCATCTGATCGAAGAGATGGATCATGCCGCCTACTTCGCTGAGTACCATACGATGCGATATTGGTTGGAACATCTTCCAGCATCAGTGCTACATGCATATCCACAGCTCTGTTTCCGCCTGGCTCAGTCCCGGCTCTTCACCGAAGACATCGATGGGACTCCGTTGAGGATAGAGCAGGTAGAAGAGCTTCTTCAGGTTGCTGAGGAGGAATGGAACCAGCAGGAAGATCTGCCTCATATCGGCACACTCTATGCCTTCCGCGCCACACTTACAGCCCGTCAGGGCCTCTTCGCACAAGCCCTGGCGTATGCCCGTCACGCACTCACACTCCTGCCACTTGAAACAGAGCCATCGGATGGAGCCTTCCCTTCCTCATCCAGACAACAGGGATGGGTCGACTGGCGCATCGGCTGCCTCATAGCAGTAGGTACAGGTTCTCTGCAAGCAGGCTCTTTTGATAATGCCCACCAACTCCTTCTTGAGGCATACATGCGCTGCCTGAACAACAAGAATCGGGTGTTTACTCGTCCCCTCAGGACGATGCTTGGAGAGGTGTGTATCGCATTGGGCGAACTGCATCAGGCGGCTTCCTACTTTCAGCAAACACTTACTGAAATCTGTGAACAAGATGAGAAGGGAGAAGATATCATCCATGCAGATTCCCTCTATGGGCTGGCCCGACTTTCCTACGAATGGAACGAGCTTGAAAGGGCAGAGCAACTGGTTCATGAAGCATCTGTCTCTGGATATAGAGGCTATTTCCCGTCTTTGGAAGAGGAATCGCGCACGAAGGGAGAACTCTTGAGGCTTCAGGTGCTGTATGCTCGCGGAGATGTTGCCTCAGCACGCGCCTCTCTCTCCGCCCTCTTTGTGCGCCTTCAAGCCAGTCCCACCTTGAATACGAGACGGCTTATCCCTGATGTCCTCTTTTATCAGGCGCGTTTCCAGATCAGAGACGACGACCTGTCAGCGGCTTTGCACACGCTGAGCACTCTCGCTCCCTATGAAAAAGAGATGTCTTCACTACAAGTACAGACAATGCAACTCTTGCATGCTCGTTTGCACCTTGCGCAAGGCAAAATAACAGCCGCTCTTCCCTCGCTTGGACAACTTCTCACCTCCGCGCAACAGGGCAAACACCTCATCCGCACCTTAGAAATTCAGCTCCTCATCACGTTTGCATATTTCGCCAACAGGCAGGAACACGAGGCTCGACAATATCTCTCTGAGGTTCTGAGAGGCGCACGAAATGCGGGTTTCCAGCGTCTCTTCCTCGACGAGGGGGAGCCGCTTGCTGCCCTCCTACGCTCTTTGCTGCCCTCCCTCACGGAGAAGTCTCTGCGTGCTTATGCTCGCAGCATTCTGCACGCGTTTCGCTCTCTCCTTCCAGTCCACGTCAGAGACCCACAAAGGACAGAGTGCCCGTTGCCCAAACTCCTCTCCCCACAAGAACGACGAGTGCTCACCCTGTTAGTTGCTGGGCGTAGCAACCTGGAGATTGCCCAGGAACTCATCGTCTCGACGAATACGGTCAAAGTCCATGTCAAAAACATCTATCGCAAGCTTGCTGTGACCAGGCGTGTGGAAGCGGTTTCCGTTGCGCAACAAGAGAAGCTTATTTAACACGTCGCCTTCAATCACCCACTAATTACCCGATCGGAGAATACTCATCCGCTCTTTTACGCACTATACTCATGACACAGTGCTATGAGCATGGACAGCAGAGAGGAATCTTTTGACTGATCTTGATGTAGCATTAAGAAGATGAATGGAGAATAAAACCAATACTACAAAAGAAATTACACGTTGGTCGAGCAATTGGTCTCTTTGTCCTGGGATATATCGCGATATCGGTCCTGGGGGCGATAATAGCTGTGCTTTTAGGGATTCTTCTGGGGACCCCTCCATCAATAGAGACTCCTAACTTCTCTTATGTTCTTTATGAGAACTGTCTCGTTCTCTTGAATGTGCTAGGCTGGATACCACTGAGTATGTGGTACTTCAAAGGGCACAATGATATCGGACAGGTGCGAAAAGAGTCCCTGACGCTGGGCCTATTGTGGGCGGCAATGGCGGTACTCCTGGATGCCGTGCTCTTTGCATTCCTGCCAGGCCCTTTGTATCTAGGGGCACACAATTTTTTTATTGTGCAATTTCCATGGATCTATCTGATCTATATAATTGCCTTCCTGAGCCCATTCGTGAGTACCGAGCTAAGAAAAATCTTTGCTAAAGGATCGAATGTTTCATAGAAAAGGACATTACACGATGCAACTAAAGAACCGCATCTCTACTCTGTTGCCAATACTCTTGCTTGCCGGAATCCTGGGAGCATGTGGACCTTCGGGCTCAACGACCAGCCCAATTGCTTCTGCCACGGCCAATACAGACACAGGCACCAATACAAGCGCTACGATGACCAACAATACTACCACTATCCCTACAACAACCAGCACGCCCGCCAATACCACTATCCCTACAGCAACCAGCACGCCCGCCAATACCACTATCCCTACGGCAGCCAGCACGCCTGCGAACACCACTTCGTCATCGGTCATCGTTTCGACTGGAAAAGTCCCAACATATCAGAGCGTTGGGAGCACACAAACCATTTTGACAACACTGCAAGGAATGACGTTGTACATCCATGAATGGCAAGGAGCAAGCGGCTTTAGCTGTGATGGTTCATGTGCGCAAACCTGGCACCCACTGCTCTTCAATGGTACTGGAACACCTGCCTGTACCACAAAAATTCCTGGAAAATTGAGTGTGGGTACAGATGCAATGGGGGAAAGAGTGATCTATTATCAGACATATCCCCTGTATACCAATGTGAATGACAAAGCCCCTGGTCAGTATATGGGCAGAGGAGCAGATAATTCCCCCTGGCAAGCCGCTGCGATTGACATTCCCACTGGCCTTTAGCTATTGTCCTTCCTCCCTTAGTTCTCGCAACATCAAAAGCTGCTTTTCTTCTCTGGCAGAACAAAGTATCTGTTGCAGCAAAACAACCCTCCTGGTCAAGCGCAAGCCTGATCAGGGTTGTAAAAAGACGAGAGCGTTACTTGCTCTCGTCTCCTCCCTATGCTTTCGCGACCATTACTTCGGTTGACTTGATGATTGCGGCTACACGATCACCCTGCTTGAGGTGAAGTTGTTCGGCGGCGTCACGAGTAATAACGGACGTAATTTTCTGTCCATCTGCCAGCACGACAACGACCTCAGCCATGATGTCACCTAGCTTCAGTGATTCAATCTGTCCCTTTAACTGGTTACGAGCACTGATATCCATGCGGCTTCGCTCCTTATTGTATAAAACACACAACGTTACTGAACAAAGACCTTGTTATTGACACGAGAAAGAGATCACTATAGTCACATCTACGCTATAAGTGTTCAGTCAAAATGGACATAAACCAGGAAGCGTGGCAATGATCCTCCAGTGAGTCGCCTCTCCTCCAGGGAGCGAGATTGGTCGTATGAGTTCGCAGGCACAGTTCCGTTTCACTTCACCGTGCCACTACTATCGCTTTAGATTACCGGCATATGATGGTATGTTGGTGATATTTTTGTGTTGTATATTGCATAATATCACCATCTATTAGTATTGACAGGTTATTTATTATAGGGTATAGTTTGGAGAAGAAGAGCGATCATCTGAACCTGTGCAAGAGTTGTTACAGGCTAATACCGTCAGAGCTTTTTTGCAGAAGATCACATTGTCATCATCAAATTGTCATAAAAAATCTGGAGACTGCCCTCATGCGAAAACGTGAACCGTCCAAATGGCTGATTATGTTTGCCGCCTGCTTTGGCCTGCTTATGCTGTATATTGATCTGTTTATTGTGAATGTCGCTCTGCCTGCGATTGGCCATGATTTTCATGCTCCGCTCAGTACAGTTTCCTGGACAATTTCGGGCTACGCATTGATGATCGGGGTCCTTCCCATGGGCGTCGGCCGCCTTGGCGATTTATGGGGGCAGCGTACGGTGTATCTGGCTGGTTTGGCGCTCTTTTGCGTGGGATCGTTGGCCTGTGGCGCGGCTCCAAATGTGACGACGCTGATCATCTTTCGCGTGATCCAGGGCGTGGGGGCGGCAATCATGACGCCGAGTACGCTCGCACTCGCCATTCGGGCTTTTCCGCAACATGAGCGCGGGCTGGCGATTGGCATCTATGGAGGCGTCTCCGGTCTGGGCCTGATCGCAGGACCGGTTCTTGGTGGCCTGCTTGTGCAGGGAGAGAGCTGGCGCTGGATCTTCCTGGTGAATGTGCCGGTCGGGATTGTTGCGCTCGCCATGACGCTGCTCTTCGTCCCGAAGTCGCACGAGGAAGCCAGTTCTGTCCCCCTGGACTGGGTGGGGCTGCTGCTCTTATCTACTGGCCTGCTCTGCCTGCTATTCGGTGTCACGCGTGCGGGCGATGCGGGATGGGTAGATGGTGTGGTCATTGGCAGTTGTCTGGCAGGTATTCTGCTGCTGGCACTCTTCGTCGTTGCGGAAAAGCGTGTGCGCTGGCCGCTCATTGATCTCTCCGTGTTTCGCAATCGTCCATTCGTGCTGGGAAGCCTGAGCTACTTCTTCTTCTCGGCGGCAATCTTTGGATCACAGCCGTATTGGAGCCTGTTCATGCAAAACACGTGGGGATTTTCCCCGCTGCAAGGCGGTCTGGCCTTCTTACCCGCAACTGGCCTGATTGCGCTTCTGACGCCTGTGGCGGGCATACTGGCACAAAAGGCTGGAACCCGGCTCTATCTGCTCCTCATACTTGGATTAGTAGCGATTGGCCTGAGCTTTCTCTATGCTACGATTGTCCTGAATCCACAGAGTACCTATAGTGATGGCTTGCTTCCGTCCTTTCTCATGCGTGGGCTGGCGATTCCCATCGTGACCGCCGGGGTGATGCTCGCCGTGATAAACGCGGTCCCGACGACGCAAGCGGGACTGGCCTCGGGCACGATCGGGATGGTACGCAATATCGGGACCGCATTTGGCGTGGCCGTGCTGAGCCAGGTGTACCTCTCGCAGGTAAACTTCGCAATTCCTGATTCTCTCGCGACAGTGAGAGCGGCTGCCGACCAGTTCATTATCGCGGGCAAGGGCACGATCTACCCGGTGATCCAGAATATCATCTTCCAGGGTTTCGAGCGGACTACGCTTACCTGTGTCATCCTCAGTGCTGGAGCGATCGTTCTTCTACTCTTCATGCGCCCACGAACGCAGAAAGAGCAGGAGAACGCAGCGCCAGAGCTGGCACGGGAAGAACAGCGATTGCCTGTCCCACTGGAAGGATAAGAGAAGCGTCCGGGAGCCTGATTTCGCATATCCTCCTGTTTACTTCTCCCAGGTCAAGGGCAGCTTCTTGATGCCAAAAGTGGACATGTTCTTGATCGGAGACAGCGGCACATCGGGCACTTGCCAGGAGCCGGGCAGGCGGTCGAGCATCTCGTTCAGCGCAATCTTCGCCTCCAAACGCGCCAGGGGAGCGCCCAGACAGAAGTGGATGCCGCGCCCGAAGCCCAGGTGCCGATTCGGCTCACGCTCGATCGTGAACTGATTGGCATTGGGGAACTGGGCCTCATCACGATTCGCCGAGGCGATCCAGGCAAAGAGTAACTGACCAGCTTCTATGCGCTGATCGCCAATCGTCGTCTCAGTCACGGCCCAGCGCAGCATGAGTTTGACCGGCGAGTAGTAGCGCAGTGCCTCTTCAAGAGCGTTGGGCACCAGATCGCGATTGGCACGCAGACGTTCCACCGCTCCTGGATTATCATCCAGGCACAGGATGGCATTGCCAAGCAGATTGGTCGTGGTCTCGTTGCCTGCGACGAGGAGCAGCACGAAGAACCCGATCAATTCCTCGTTGCTCAGGCGCTCCCCATCCACTTCCGCCATCAGCAGCGCGCTCACCATGTCGTTCTGGGGATGCGCACGCCGCGCCTCAAGGATCTGGGTGAAGTAGCTGACCATGCTGTCTGCTGCCTGTATGCCCGCCTGCATATCCTCTTCCGTCGCTTCCGCGTCCCCCGAGACGAAGGCATCGGACCACCGCTTGAAATCCTCACGCCGCTCTGTGGGGATCCCCAACAACTCCGCAATGACCGTGATAGGCAGGGGAGCGGCCAGATCCCTGATCACATCCATCTCACCCAAAGTCTGCACCTGCTCGAGCAATCCGCTGGTGATCTCCTTGATGCGCGACTCCATTTGCGCCACCATGCGCGGCGTGAAGGCTTGCGAGACGAGCTGGCGCAACTGGTGATGGCGCGGCGGGTCCATGCGCAGAATGCTCGAACTGAGCGGGCTGATGTCGCGGTACTCGGCTGGCACGAAGCGGTTCTGCTCGGAAGAAAACGTCGCATGCTCACTCAGCACGCGTGCCACATCGTCGTAGCGGAAGATGTTCCATGCCTGCATATTCGGCTCGAAGAAAACGGGCTGAGTCTCACGCATCTGACGATACCAGTCATAAGAGGCAGTGAGCTGTTCTCTATTGGGATTTGTTTGCATAATAATCATGCTTCTTTCTATTTTTATGATCTTCTACTTGCTTGACTATCGTACATCCTGTCGGCTCTATGTCATAAGGATATGTTTAATATGTCGATAAAGAGCATCGATGGTATGGACTTCTTTCCGCGGATACGGCCCTCTTTTCACACGTGCTTTTTATAGGCCATCATCGCAAAGAGGTAGGCCACCACCAGCGTGCCGACGCACCAGGCAAGAGCAACCCAGATAGTGTGAGACACTGGCTGTCCAGACAGTAACGCACGGATGGTTTCCACGATCGCAGTCACTGGCTGGTTTTCGGCAAAGACCCTGACGACCAGCGGCATCGACCGGGTAGGCACAAACGCCGAGCTGATAAAGGGCAGGAAGATAATCGGATATGAGAATGCGGTTGCGCCGTCTATCGATTTTGCGGTCAGGCCGGGAATCACCGCCACCCAGGTTAACGCCAGCGTAAACAACGCGAGGATGCCGACGACCGTCAGCCATGACAGGATGCCCGCCGACGAACGAAAGCCCATAATCAACGCGACGAGAATGATGACCACAAGCGAAATCGCGTTGGAGACCAGCGAGGTCAGGACGTGTCCCCACAACATAGTGGAAGGGGCAATTGGCATGGAGCGAAAGCGCTCAAAGATGCCCCGTTGTACATCGATAAACAAACGGTAAGCGGTATAGGATATTCCGCTGGCAATCGCAATCAGTAAGATCCCAGGCAACAAGTAATTGACATAATTATCTGTCCCGGTTTGAATTGCGCCGCCGAATACATACACGAACAGCAACATAAACGCAATAGGCATGATCGTGACCGTGATGATGGTGTCCATACTGCGGAAGATATGGCGCATAGAACGACCAAGCATCACGCTCATATCGCTGAAAAAGTGTTTCTGTATCGTTTCCATTTACAGTGCCTCCTTTTTGCCAATGATAGCAAGAAAGATCTCCTCCAGGGTTGGTTGTTTTTCCACATACTCCACCTCAGCAGGTGGAAACAGCTTTTTGAGCTCCATGAGCGTACCGCTGGCGATAATCTTTCCCTCATGGAGAATGGCAATGTGATCAGCAAGCTGTTCCGCCTCTTCCAGCTGCTGCGTGGTCAAGAAGACGGTTCTGCCCCCATCAGCAAGCTCCTTCACCACTTTCCACACCTCGATGCGTCCCTCGGGGTCAAGCCCGGTGGTTGGCTCATCCAGGAAAATGATCTGCGGTTTTCCCACCAGGCTCATAGCGAGGTCAAGCTTGCGGCGCATCCCGCCTGAATACGTCGACACCCTGCGGTTGGCGGCATCGGTTAAACCGAAGCGGGTCAGCAAATCGTCGGCAACCTGGCGCGGATTTTTGAGGTGTCGGAGCCGGGCGATCATGATGAGATTTTCTTGCCCAGTCAAAATCTCATCCACAGCGGCGAATTGTCCGGTCAGACTGATTGATTGCCGCACGTGGTCTGGCTTTGACGCAACATCAAAGCCGTTGACGATGGCCGTTCCGCCGTCCTGTTTGAGTAGCGTGGTGAGGATTTTGACAAGCGTTGTCTTGCCCGCGCCGTTGGAGCCAAGCAGGGCAAAAATGCTGCCCTGTTCCACGGTGAAATGAACGCCTTTTAAGACATTGAGCTTCTTGTATGATTTTTGTAAATCTTTTACCTGAATTGAACTATTTTGCACAATCTTTTCCTCATGAGAGAACAGTCACCTTCGATACATCAGCTTCCATGCCTTTGAGCGCGGCATACGTCAACTTATCCATCATCGCGCCGTCAAAGGAAATGGATTTCATAGCACGGTAATATTTCTTAGACCAGGTAAACGGCGAGAGGAAAGACACATTTTTGAGTGTCGCGCCCTGAAACGAAGCGCCATTCAGCGCCGCCTTGTCAAACTTGACGCCGATAAAGGTCTGCCCATCAAATCGCAGTCCGCGCAGATCCGAATAGTTGAAGTCCACGCCGATAAAGAGACAGCTTTCAAAGATTGTTTTTCTCAGGTCGGTCATAGTCAAGCTGACAGATGTCAACTTGACACCGATGAATTTTACGCCGACCAGCCCCGACGTGCTGAAGTTGGTGCGCACAAGGATGGACGCACGGAAGCTCGCATCCACAAGGTCAAGGGCGGAGAAGTTGCAATCGGTCAGATTTGCGCCATCAAAATTGGCTTCACGGACGTCACTGCCCCGAAACGAGCTGCCGGTTAAGTCTGCGCCCGTAAAGTTAGAGCCGCGCAACGCGCTCCCGGTAAAATTTCCTTTATGCGCGATCACGCCCGCAAAGTCGCTCTTTGGCAGATTGCTCGCACTAAAATTGATGAGCACCTGCCGCTCCAGCGAGCGGGAGAGATTGGCGACCTCCTGGACGGTTTGCTCAATGTCGCCGATACTCTCAATGGTTATGTTAAAGGCTGTTTCGTCATCCTTGCCCTCGGCTTTCAGTTCACGAAATCGCTCCTGCAAATCGGAGAGCAGATCCGCCTTTAATTCGGTCGCGCTTTTTACCCCATCGTATGGAGCAAAAACTCCGTTTACGTAGTTGGTCAATTTCTCATTCATAACAGCGCATTTCCTTTACAATAAGTTCTCCAGCACGCGCTTCGCGTACTCCCAGTTGCTTTTGTTGCGATCGTACGTCGCTTTGCCTTTTTCAGTAATCCGGAAATATTTCCGCCTTCCGCCTTGAGATTCATCGCCCCAATACCATTCGATATCACCGTCCACCTCAAGCCGCCGCACGCTGGAGTACATCGTGGCCTCCTTTAATTCATATTCACCCCCCGAGCGCTCAGCAATCAGCTTGACAATCTCGTAGCCGTAGCGGTCAGCTTCCGATAGGAGCCGTAAAATCATCGTATCGGTATGTCCGCGTAGCAGGTCGGAGGTAAGTTTGTTTTCACTCATATCATCACCTCGTATCTGGATTATACAGTATAGTACTGTGTCTGTCAAGGTAATATTTCAATTGGAATACTTTGTTTGATAAACCAGCTCTCTGTCTTTATTTACAGGATTTTGAGGTCAGATACTCCTTACAATGTCACGGAAAGAAGCCTGTACCCGATGCCCATCGCCCCTCATTGGATACTCCTTGTGACTCTACTGTGAAACGCAGCTATACTATAGTGATATAGTTGCGACATATATACTCTATACTCATAAAAGAGAAAATGTCTATTGAAAATGTTAGATGAGAGGTGTTAAGTGAGAAGGAGACACAAAAATGCAAAGGTCAGCAAAGGTTTACAGAACAAACAGCAGATCTGGTCTGGGAGGCGCGATTCATCATAGATCGAATACTACCCTCATCTTGAGTTTTCTTGCTCTTGGAGTACTTACGATTGTCTTTAGCTCCTTATCCAGTATCAGTGAAGTATACTTCTTTGGATTACTTGCCTACCTTTCAGGGATGCTCGCCACTGCGACACTCCTCATGTGGATTGCGCTACAGGCAGCGTTACACTATCGTACAGAGAAACATGATAAAGTTTTTCTGGCGCTCCTCTCTGCGCTCAAAGACAAGGACAGTAGCCCGGAGGTGCGCGCTGAAGCCGCCAGGGGTCTGGCAAAATTGGACTTAGAGGAGTCCTCTCGCCACCAGAAGCACGAAGATCTAGACAATATCCTGATCTCTACGCTCGTCGGCAACAGCGAGGATGACGCCGCCAAAGTACGCCTTGAGGTCGCCAAAGGCCTGACAAACCTGGAATTGGAAGAGCACTCTTACTACCATACACATCACGAACTGGACGATCTCCTCTTTGAGCATTATGTCGAATAGCTTTTTTTCGACAGAAGTAGAGACCTTCGACCTTTACACAATCTCTTATTTTGGTAGAAACAGCGTTCATCTCCGCCCATAGCTCTATCTGGATCGTAGTATTTCTGGATGTTTGAGGCGGAGATGAACATCATGGTTAGATTTTTTCGAAAATGATGTCCTGAGCGCCTTCCCAGAGAATTTTGCGGCCCAGGGCTTTGAGCTGATCATTGCCGGAGACGATCGTCAGGAAGTGATTTCCGGCGAGCTGGCCGACGCGGCTGGCAAAGCTGGCCGAGCCGTAAGGGAAGAGAATCTCGGTCTCGCTCAGGCCACCTGGATAGAGCAGGATCTGACCGGCACTGGGATAGCTCGTATGATTCTCAAAATCGACGCCAACCTGGAAGTCGCCCAGCGGTATCCAGGTGGCTTCACCACTCCAGCGGGCATGAATCAATTTGTTCTGGAAGGGCAACAGTTTGCTAAAGGCAGCACAGGTCAGAGGGGCATCCTCCTCCTCAAGGCGCGCAATAAATTCAAATTGTCCACCCACAAGAATACGTAACTCGCTCATAATTTCTCCTCTATACGCACTGAGCGCGCCTTCATCAGCGCAGTCAGCACACGTTCTGGTGTCATAGGTTGCTGCGTCAGCCAGACGCCAGTCGCCTCATGAATTGCATGTGATACGGCGGCGGCAAAGGGGACAAGCGCCATCTCGGCCATGCCACGCGCGCCGAAAGGTCCGTGGGGATCGGCCAGTTCCAGAATAATCGGCGTGATCTCCACAGGCATATCGAGGATGGTCGGGAGGAGATAGGTGCTGAGATGCGAGGTCAGCACGCGCCCATCGCGAATCTGAAAATGTTCCAGCAGAGCATAGCCCAGCGCCTGCGCCAGACAGCCCTCGACCTGTCCCGTCACCTGCTGCATGTTAATTGCCTGCCCGACATCGTGAGCACTGATGATGCGCAACACGTTCACCTGCCCCGTCAGTAAATTGACCTCGACCTCGACGGCCTGAGCCGCATAGCCGTAGCAATAATTCGGCACGCTTGTATACGTCTCAGGATCAACGGCACTGGTCACAGGGGCACGATACTGCTCGGTAGCCACAGCCTGCTCGTTGTCGGTAAAGCTCCACTGTTCGCGCGCCTGACGAGCAGCGTCGTGCACGGCACGCCCCGCCATAAAGGTCAGACGTGAGGCAGAAGCGCTTCCGGCATTCGGTGCCTGCTGGCTATCGTCGCAGATCATCGTGATACATTCCGGTGGGAGTTGCAGCGTGGCCGCCGCGATCTGGCGCAGAGCGAGCTGTATCCCCTGCCCAACATCGGCTGCACCCACACGTACGACGGCGCGTTCCAGTTCGGCTTCACCATATACTTCGACGGTGGCAGTCGCCTGTTCGGGGAAACCGAACGAATAGCCCACATTTTTAATGCCGCACGCGATGCCAATGCCCCGGCGCATATACGGCTCGGCTGGCTGTGGGAGCTGGAAGGTTGGTTGGCCGAACTGGTCATATCCCCAACCTGTACGTACCTCTTCCAGACAACGCTCCAATACAGGAACGGCACTGACGCCCGCTGGAAGTGGTTGATTGGTTGGCTCAATGGAACCTTCGCGATAGAGATTACGCAGGCGCACTTCAGCAGGGTCCAACACAAGCGCCTGAGCCAGACGCGTCACCATGCCTTCGCAGGCAAACTGAGCCTGGGGCGCGCCAAAGCCGCGAAAGGCACCGCTCGGAATATTGTTTGTGTAGACGGCATAGCCATCGACGGAGAGATGCGGAATGTCATAGGTGCCCGTAGCGAACAGAGCGATATCTTTCAGCACCTCCACACTGGTCGAGGCATAGGCTCCCCCATCGGCAATAGCCTCGGCTTCGACGGCCACGATTCTGCCGTCCCGCATCGCGCCCCAGCGCGTATGAATCTGGACGGGATGGCGTTTGTGATGGGCAAGCATCGATTCTTCGCGGCTCCAGACCAGCGCCACCGCATGCTTGAGCTTCCAGGCGGCCAGAGCCAGCAGATGCTGAATCGAGAGATCTTCGCGTCCGCCAAAGGCTCCGCCGATGGCAGCGTAGCGCACGATGATCTGCTCCGCTGGCAACTTCAGCATCTCGGCAATCTGGCGACGATCTTCGTGCAACCACTGACCCGCCGTCTCGATGATCACACGATCCTGCGCGTCGAGATAGGCGATCCCGGCCTCTGGCTGGAGAAACGCGTGCTCCTGCCACGAAGTCGTAAAGGTCTCTTCAAGCACGATATCGGCCCCGGCAAAGCCTTTGTTGATATCTCCTTTGCGCAAGGGGAAATGACTCAGCAGGTTCGTGCCACGCTTCGGATGGACCAGTGGCGCATCCTCAGCCAGAGCGGCACACGCATCAGTCACGGCTGGCAGATCCTCATAACTCACTTTGACAAGGGCAGCTCCCTTGATTGCAGCATCTTTGTTTTTTGCCACAACCAGAGCGACTTTATCGCCCTCAAAGCGAACCACATCCCCACATAGCGCCGGTTGATCGGGCTCAATCAGCCCGTAGGCATTATAAGGAATATCTTCGGCAGTGAACACCGCAAGCACGTCTGGCAGTTGCAAAGCTTCGTCCGTGTCGATAGCCAGGATGCGTGCGTGAGGACGATGGGCAAAGACGACCTGCAATTGATACATATCCGGTTTCACGAGGTCGGCGGGATAGCGCGTGCTGCCGCTCACCTTGCCGCTCGCATCTGGTCGTGGCAGAGAGGCACCAATCAGTTTGCTCATTGCTTTTCGCCTCCTCCCACCACGGCCATCGCATCCAGAATTTTACGATAGCCCGTGCAGCGACAGAGATTCCCGCTCAACGCGCTGCGCATCTGCGCTTCCGTTGGCTGTGCGATCTCGTCGAAGAGTTTCGCGCCCGCCATGAGCATGCCGGGGATACAGAAGCCACATTGCACGGCGGCACAATCGATAAAAGCCTGCTGGAGAGGATGTAATTGACCAGCTTTACCCAATCCTTCGATTGTGGTGATCTCGGCCTGATGGGCCTGGGCCGCTGGAACTAAACATGACATAACAGCACGCCCATCGAGCCAGACGGTACACGCCCCACACTCGCCTTCTGCGCAGCCCTCTTTGCAGCCCGTCAATCCGGCATCTTCGCGCAAAAGATTGAGCAACGTTTTCTTATCCGCGCCCTCGAAACGAGCAGGCTCACCATTGAGGATTGTCTCGATCACGATAGGCGATGCAGAAGATGATGAACGGCTATCTCCGCCTGCTGTTTTGCGCCGGGCGGTTTCGCCTTCTAGCAGGACGGGTTTATCGGTCGGGAGATTTGTCGTGTTCTGGGGAGCAATAGACAGGCGCTCAAGGCCGTAGGAGAGAAGATTTACCAGCGTCTGGCGGCGATACGCAGCTGAGGCACGCACATCGTCAATCGGGGCACAATCTTGCAGGACCAGCGGGGCCGCCTCTTCCCACACATCCCGCGTGAGTTCTTTGTCTATAAGAAATTTCTCCACGGTGTGAGCACGCACGACCGTAGGGGCGACACAGCCCAGAGTGATATGCGCCTCGCTGATTGTCGTTTGCTCGAATGTCAGCACCAGCGCGAGATTGACGACGGAGATGGCCTGTGCCCTGCGTAAGCCCAGTTTGAGGAAGAGGCTTCGTCGATTCGCCGGAGAGATGGGGATGCGGATTTCACGCAACATTTCGTCGGCTCTGAGCTGCGTTCGACGTACGCCCTGGTAGAACTGGCTCAAGGGGACGAGGCGCTCGCCGGAACTGCTACTCAGGACGAGATCAGCATCCAGCGCGAGGAGTGGCGGGATGGTGTCGTTCGCGGGTGAGGCGGTGAGCAGGTTGCCAGCGATGGTAGCGCGTGTGCGAATCTGCGGCGCGCCCACCTCCTGACAGGCCTGTACCAGAGGAAGGGCATGTTGCAGGCACAACGCCGATTGCAGGACATCGTTGTGCGTCGTCAGCGCGCCCAATGCCAGAGAGTGCTCATCCTCGCGGATATAGCGAAGCTCATGCAGGATACTGATGTCGATGAGGGTATTGGTGGGTTTGACGCCACGCTGTAGCTCGACCAGCACGTCCGTGCCACCGGCAATCAAACGCGCATTGTCGGTATAGTGTTGCAAAAGCGCAACAGTCTCTGCCACGCTTGCTGGTTGAATATAGGTTTGCCACATATCTCCCTGCCTTTCCATAGGGCAGCATCGGTAGCCACAGGGCATGATATCATGCCCCAGATGCAAAATGATGTGATGATCCGGTATTGATGTCCGGTTTAATTTCTAGCGGGCATCAGGAATTGTCCGTGGGCGGCGGGATTGAATACGCCACTGCGATAGACGGTGACGCCACGCACGAGGGTCTGCTGGATTGTGCCCTGCATCTTCCTTCCTATGTATGGACTCTGCTGGTGACGATACTGCAAATCCTCCTTCTGTAATTCAGTATGCGCTTGCAGATTCAGCAGAACGAGATCCGCATCTGCGCCGACCGCGAGACGTCCTTTCTGCGGAAGATGGAAACGCCGTGCCACTGCTTCTGCCGTCAGTTCCGTCAGCATCGACAGGGACAACGCACGCGCGGCGTAGCCTTCTGTGAGCAGCAATGAGAGGAGCGATTGGCAGCCCGAGATGCCACCCCAGACCTGGAAAAAGTTGCTTGCCGTCTTCAGCGAAGCCGGGGCAGGTGAATGGTCCGAACCAAGCAACTGGATATTCCCGGCAAACAAGTGTTGCCAGAGCTGTTCCTGTACTTCCTGCGAACGCAGAGGAGGCGCGCATTTAGCCACGGCCCCCAGTCGCTCTACATCTGCTTCAGTTAGTACGAGATAATGCGGGCAGGTCTCACAACTGACATCGACGCCCTTTGCACGCGCTTCCGCCACCAGGGCAACACCGCCGCCGCTGCTGACATGCACGATATGCAACGCACAACCGGTCTCTGCGGCGAACTGGATCGCTTTGCTGATCGCGTTGAGCTCGGCCTGCACCGGACGCGAACGCAGGTAGTCACGAATACCTGTACGGCCCTGCGCCATGGCCTGACGCGCCAGTTCGCTCGTGAGTTGCTCATCTTCGGCATGCACCGCGACGATTTTTTGCAATTGGGCCGCCCGGCGCATCCCCTCGTACAGGGAAGCGTCATCTACGGCTGAGAAATCCTCGATGCCGCTGTTGCTCATAAATGCTTTGAAGCCGATCACGCCGCATTCCGCGAGTTCGGCCAGATGGTCAAGATTCTGCGGCACCAGACCACCCCAGAGGGCAAAATCGACCAGCGCGGAGGCTTCGGCTGCTCGCTTCTTGAGGGCGAAACTGGCAGCATCAAGGGTGGGGGGAGAGGCGTTCAGGGGCATTTCGGCGAAACTGGTCGTGCCACCAGCGGCAAGGGCACGCGTGCCTGACGCGAAGCCTTCCCACTCCGTACGGCCCGGTTCGTTGAA
>DATJHM010000004.1:0-27092 GCA_035493895.1 Ktedonobacteraceae bacterium | reverse complement strand
TGATATAATAAGGTCAAAAAATTGCTCAAAGAGGAGATATCTGTACCATGCCTTCAAATACCGAAGAGACCCGCATCGAACGCGATTCGATGGGCGAGATGCAGGTTCCCATAGATGCATACTATGGCGCGAGCACTCAGCGTGCCATGCTCAATTTTCCGATCAGCGATCTCCGTTTCTCGCGCGCATTTATTCGCGCTCTGGGCCAGATTAAACAGGCCGCTGCTCAGGTGAATGCAGAACTGGGCACGGTCGAGCCGCAAACGACTGAGGCGATCATTCGCGCCGCTCAGGAAGTGATCGACGGCAAACACGACGATCATTTTGTGCTGGACATTTTTCAGACTGGCTCAGGTACTTCGACGAATATGAATGCCAATGAGGTGATTGCGAATCGGGCCAGCGAACTCAGCGGTGGCACACGTGGCTCACGCAAGGTTCATCCCAACGATCACGTGAACTTCGGTCAGTCCTCGAACGATGTAATCCCGACTGCAATTCATCTTTCGGCTCTGGTGAGTATTGAGCAAAAGCTGATCCCGGCCTTAGAGGGATTGCAAAAGGCTCTGGAAGCGAAGGCCGCTGCATTTATGCCGATTATCAAAACCGGTCGCACCCATCTTCAGGATGCTACGCCGATCCGTCTCGGCCAGGAGTTTCTTGGCTATGCCGGTCAGATCGAGCGCGGCATTATACGTGTTCGCGCTGCCCAGCAGGAACTCTCCGAGGTCGCGCTGGGCGGTACTGCTGTCGGTACGGGTGTCAATACGCATCCCGAGTTCGCCGAACGTGTTTGCCAGCGCCTCTCGCAGGTGAACGCGATCACAATACGCGAGACGAGCAATCATTTCCAGGCCCAGAATACGCTGGATAATGCGGTCGCAGCCAGTGGCGCGCTCAACACGCTGGCTGTGAGCCTGATGAAAATTGCCAATGATATTCGCTGGCTCGGCTCCGGACCACGTGCGGGCATCGGCGAGATTGATCTGCCTGCCGTGCAGCCTGGTAGCTCAATTATGCCCGGGAAGGTCAATCCCGTGATTGCGGAATCGCTCGCGATGGTCTGCGCACAGGTGATGGGCAATCATACGACGATCACGGTGGCGGGCCAGTCCGGCAATTTCGAGATCAATGTGATGATGCCGGTGGTGGCCTATAATCTGTTGCAGTCGATTGAACTGCTCGCTGCCGCCGCCAGCAATTTCACGGAACAGTGTGTCAAGGGCATCCAGGCGACCGAAAGGGGACCGGAAATGGTCGAGCGCGGTCTGGCGATCTGTACTTCGCTGGCTCCCATTATCGGCTACGATGCCGCCGCCAATATCTCGAAGGAGGCCTATAAGACCGGTAAAACGGTGCGCGAGGTGGCCCGCGAGAAGACGAGCCTCTCGGAAGAGGATCTCGATCGCATCCTCAATCCCGAAAATATGACGCAGCCCGGCCTGGAAGGCGGCCCCGCTGGCGGCTAACCGATCTTTTTATGATCAGATGTGCGGGCGGAGGATATCTCCGCCCAACCCCGTAGAGGCGCTGCTTGTCTGCGCCAGGGCGTCTCGGCTTCGCTGGCCCCGACGTTATTCCTGAATTCCCTCGATGGCACGCTGTATCCCTCGCATGCCCTGTGAGACTCTTCTCTCTGGCAGGTAAAGAATGAAGAATTGAAAATATTGAATGAATGCTGTTAAGAACAAGCTGTACAGTTCGCGCCTCATCACGCTGATCGTCTTTATTGTGTATGTGGTGGTCTGGGGCTATTTCCCGATTGTCGTCAAAATTGGTACACAGCACACCCCTCCGCTCCTATTTGCAGGAACGCGCTTTCTGCTTGCTTCGGGTGTGCTGGCAGTTGTGGTATGGATAGGGCGGGGAAAACTCAGGCTCACATCTGAACAGCACTGGCGAATTTTTCTATCGGCACTCGTTCTGGTTGGCATTCCCGCCAGTATTTATTTTCTCGCCGCCCCCTATGTCCAGGCCAGTGTTATTATCCTTATGTGGGCACCCACACCTATTTTTACCACGCTTTTCATGATGGGTAGCGCAAGCGGTGAGGCGCGAGGGTGGCGCTTGATTGTAAGTCTGGTCGCTGGTCTGGCAGGCGTGTTCATCGTATTGATGGGGGGTATCCCGTTTTTGCCGGGCATGGGAAACGATACATTTCACTTTGCCAGTGGAGGGATAACGCTGCTGAGTGAGCTGGCTGTCCTGGGATCATCGGTGATTTATGGGCTGGGGATGCGCCTGACGAAGAGTATCAACAGTAGTAATATACCGTTACTGACCTTCACTACCTGGCAGCTATTTTATAGTGGCGTCAGTATGACTGTGCTGAGCTTGATTGTTGAGCATAATTTCTCAATTCAATTGTCCTGGGTAACGTTATGGTCATTTCTCTTCATTGTCCTGATCGTGACCTGCATGGGCTATTTTCTCACGTTCTGGCTTATGCGCCGTATTGGCGCTATTCGTACCGCCTACGTCGATTTTCTTTCTCCTGGCGTGACGATCGTGCTCTCCTATTTCTTGTTGAACGAGAGTCTGACGCCCGCAAAAGTAGCTGGCTTCCTGCTCGTGGTTCTTGGTTGTATGTTGGCAAGCATATCTCGTTGAATATCAGCTACAATACTCACGGATGGGAAATTTTTGATTAGAAAAGGGTAAATCATGTCACTATCGCATATAGCTATTATTGCGGATATTCATGCCAATATCTGGGCATTGGATGCTGTCTTACAGGATATCAAGCGGCGGGAGATACAACAGATTATCAATCTGGGAGATAGTCTGTATGGGCCTCTTGCGCCTGTAGAAACTGCGGAAAGGTTGCTCGGTGAAGATCTGCTCAGGCTGACTATCCAGGGCAATGAAGATCGCATTCTCTTCGATCCTTCTGTTGCCCCTTCCCCAACTGTTACCTGGGTCAAGAAGAGGTTGTCAGAGGCGCATCTGACATGGCTGAACTCCTTGCCCACTACTGCCGTCCTGGATGATGACGTATTTCTCTGTCATGGTACCCCTGAATCGGACGAGACCTATCTGCTGGAAGAGCCTTCAATACATGGCAGTACGCTTGCCTCTGCCGAGCAGATCAGCGCGCTTCTCGGAGCAGTTTCTCAACGGCTCGTTCTCTGCGCACATAGCCATTTCCCGCGAACCATCCAGTTACCTGATGGACGCTTGATCATCAATCCCGGTAGTGTAGGCCTGCCTGCCTATCAGGATGAAGCTCCCTTTCCTCACAAGATGGAGAATGGTAGCCCCCATGCGCGTTATGCGATTATCTCAAAGGATGCCGAAACCTTTATCGTGAATCATGTCCTCATTCCCTACGATTGGCACACGGCTGCAAGAATAGCCCACGAGAACGGTCGGGATGACTGGGCGCAGTGGCTTGCACTGGGGAGAGCATAGCGTACGCCCGCGCCTCATATGTTAATGCACTCGGCCCAGAAATTCCTGTGTGCGCTCGTTCTGTGTATTCCCAAAGACCTCTTCTGGCGGTCCCTGCTCGACAATCACAGCCTTGTCCATAAAAATGACGTGGTCGGCGACCTCACGCGCAAATCCCATTTCGTGCGTGACCACGACCATCGTCATTCCTTCTTCGGCAAGCTGACGCATCACTTTCAGCACCTCTCCCACCAACTCTGGATCGAGCGCGGATGTGGCTTCGTCAAACAACATGAGCTTCGGGTTCATTGCCAGCGCACGCGCAATGGCGACCCGTTGCTGCTGCCCACCTGAAAGCTTGTGGGGATAAGAGTCTTCTTTATGCCCCATGCCTACTTTGGCTAAGAGGTCTCGTGCGCGCTCAACAGTCTCTTTCTGTGGGCGATGTAAGACGTGAATTGGGGCCTCGATGACGTTCTCCAACGCGGTCTTGTGGGCAAACAGGTTGAAGCGCTGGAAAACAAATCCAACCTGCGAGCGCAATTTTGCAGTGTTGGCATCGCTGTCTTCCTGCATTTTTCCCTTGCGCTCGCGATACCCTACGAGCTGATTATCGATGTAGATGCGTCCCCCATCGATCTTCTCCAGATGGTTCAGACAGCGCAACAGGGTCGTTTTGCCCGATCCGCTTGGTCCGATGATGACAACGACCTGCCCACGTTGGACGGTCATGTCAACGCCATTTAAGACGGTATGTGTGCCGAAACGCTTTACGATCTGCTCACAACGTACCATCTCCTCGCCGCTTGTGGTTTCGGTTGTTTGCATGTTATCTCTCCCCGGGCAGAGATAAACCCTGCCCCTACGTGTATATAGGTCTCCTGCCCTACGTGTTGCCCCTACGTGTGTATAGGTCTCCTGCCCCTATGTATGTATAGATCTCCTCGTAATATATTGGCGAAGACGAATACTGTCCCGGCGTGTGCTGTTCTAATGTCCCAGGAGATCAATGCCTACAGCACGCTTTACCAGGCTCTTTTCAGAGATCTCCATAGCAGCGGTCTTAACGCGATCCGGATTGAGGCTATTCTCGATCCTGCGCTGAATGATCTCCCAGATTGAGGTCAGAATCAGGTAAAAAACGGTTGCTACAATCAATAGTTCAAACACCGTGAATGATTGAGCACCATAGACTTCAGCGGCCCCTGTGAGCTCCAGCAAACTGATGACGGAGGCGATGGAGGTCGATTTGAGCATGTTGTTGAATTCGTTGCCCAGCGGCGGAATGAGTACACGCGCCGCCTGTGGAAGCACGATGCGTCTCATTGCCAGCGAGTAGCGCATGCCCAGCGCTCTTGCGGCCTCCATTTGCCCGGCATCAACGGAATTGATCGATGCACGGGTAATCTCTGCCATATATGCTCCCTCGTTGAGCGAGAAGGCCACGAGGATGCAGGCCCAGTTTGGCAGGAGGAGCGCTGGTGCAATCTTGGGCAGACCATCATAGAGCAGGAGTACCTGTACCAGTAACGGACTACCGCGAAAAAACCAGATATAGACGGTGGCGGGCCAGTTGAGCCAGCGATGGCGCGACATACGCATAAGCGCTAAAAATAAACCCAGTACGACTCCAATAGCTTGAGCAACAACGGATATCCACAATGTTGTCCATGCTGCATTTAAGAAAAGCAGGTTGGGGTCCTGGAAGAGGTAGTGCCATACAACATCCCAACGGAACATCAGTAAATCTCCTCTTTAAGTGCTATAGACTTCCCCAGGTAGTGTTTTTTTTAGCTGGGAAGTCAGGCGAATGATCCAGGCGCTTCCTGAGGAAGAGCGATAAGCTCTTCCTCAGGTTTTCTTATTGTGGTTGGTTGTGTTCTTACGAGGCCGATGTGGCCGAGATCTCTTGTGATTTGGTGAATTGCCATTTGTCGAAGAGTTTGTCGTAGCTGCCATCCGCTACAACCTGTTGAAATGCTTTGTTGATCGCGTCAGTAAGCTCTGTATCTCCCTTACGTATGGTGATGCCGTATGGAGCGGTGTTGACGACTGAGCCGCCAATCTCGAATTGTCCGGGGTGCTGCTTGTTGTAGTAGTCGGTGATCGGCGAATCCTGGTAGGTGGCATCAACACGGCGGTTTACCAACTGTTGAATGACTTCGGTCTGGTCCTGGAAAACTGACTGGTTGATTGCGGGCTTTCCGGCTTTTTTGCAGGCGGCGCTGGCTGTGTCCAGATCATCCTTCTCGACGGTTCCCGTCTGGACCGAGACATTCAGTCCGCATAAGTTGGCTACTCCGGTGATGTGCTTGGGATTCCCTGCTGGCACGAGCAGCGACTCGCCTGCCTGGAAGTACGGCACGAAGTCAAATTTGACTTTGCGCTGATCGTTGATCGTGACGGAGGATATAACGGTATCAAAACGCTTGTTGCTCAGATCATCAAAGATGGTGTCAAAACCGGTCTTGACGACCTTCACTTTGAGTCCCATACGCTGACCAATCAGTGTAATCAGATCGACGTCGAATCCGACATACTGATTGGTCGTTGTATCTACGTACTCCATCGGTAGATACGTGGTGTCGCTCCCTACTGTCAATGTTCCTGGGGTCAAGAGGTTCGTCGGTGGGGCGATTGTTGGAGTCGCTGGATTGAGAGTAGGAACGGTGCTCGCCGTTCCTCCTGTTCCAGACCCACCCGTGCCACAGGCTGAGAGGGCCAGGGATAAAATAATAAAGCTGATGACACACAGTGCAAAGAAGCTTCTCTTTGCCGGTTGTCCTTCCGACGTCATAGAGGTATCCTCCTAAAAAGATAAAGACATAGCTCTGATCAGCGAGGGGTTATTAAGTGAGCTACATGTGAGCCTTATTATACCAAAGATTGTCACCTTATCGCTCAGGATCATTCGTCGATATGTGAGAAATCGCTATATATTTTTGCTCGTTTGCTGGTAGCTCTGTTCTACTCTTCGCGCCAATATGTTATACTCTGTGTAAGGGGTAATAGCGTCTATTTACCTATCTTTCGTGCAGCGTTTTAACGTGTTGCCCATAATAGGTTGAAATGTGGTAAAGGAGGGGTGGCAATGTTCGATCCCCATTACAAATATACTTTGGATGAGTACTGGCGTCTGACCGAGGCTTTTCCTGAGCACAAATATGAATACGTTGCCGGTGATATTCGTATGATGACCGGTGGCAGCCCTGCTCATGGACAGATAGCGGCAAACATTACGTTTTTGCTTGTAGCTGCTTTGCGCTCGGAGGAGTGCAATGTTTATAGTTCGGATGTCGCCCTACAACTGGGCGAAAATCATCTCTATTATCCTGATGTTTCCGTCTCCTGTGATCCTGCTGACTGGACGCGCAAGAAATCTCTGGAGGCTCCGTCTGTGGTGGTGGAGGTGTTGTCTCCATCAACTGAAATGATCGATAAAACCGAAAAGCTCGGAATATATCGCAGATATCCGACGATACAAGAAATTTTGTTTGTTGACTCTCGACGTTGTTATGTCGAGCAATATCATCGTGTAGGTATGCATAGGTGGGAAGAGCTATTCTATGAGCATGAAAGCGATCGTGTTGATCTCGCATGTATTGGCGCTTCTTTCACTCTTCGCGAGATTTACCAGAAAGTATATCTGGAGTTAGAAGAATCCTAGAAGAGAGAGATATATCTTGTCAATTCTTCTTCACTCCAGCATGTGCGTTTTATCACCTACCTGAAATTGGCATAAGTTAGACCAGACCGGATGCTATGTGCAGACATACAAACTGTACATAGCGGAACATTGATGATGGACGGCAAAACCAATCTCATGCTTTTTCTTTCCATCCATATCTATGAAATGGAATCCTACAGTAGCACTGTTACAGTTGTGCTGGCTAGTTTATCTGGTAAACTCCATCACCCAATTTGTCTCCCATGTCCTCCCCTCATCAAATGAGAAGGCTTGTTGCCAGCGTGCTGCATTCGTGGTGATCTTATCCCAGGTAAAGCGCAAATGGAGCGCTTTACCATCGGGTGCTTCGATCACTTGCTGAAAAATCCCGATACCATCTTTAAAACTTCCCACCAGCGGCCTGAAATCGGGCGGATTTCGGTTATCAAGCCATACCAGCGACCACTGCTGTGTCTCCTCATCAAATGCGCGAATCGTCATCCCTTTTCTGATCTCTCCGTCGGGAAATGTCCCTTCAAAATGATCGATGATGACTCTCCCATCGAGATATTTCTCCCCTGTATGACGAGCCTCGAATTCCTCGCGAATGCCCTCTCGATCACGATACAATGCATTGGTCCAGCGTGTATTGCGAATATTCCAGGTTCCAAGCAGAAAATCGAAATCATGTGCTCCAGACATAGACGTCTTTCCTCCAATGAATGATGTTACAAGGCCCTGTATAGAGGCTTATGAGGTCGTAATCATTCCTGATTACCGACAATCAACGGCCCCTCAATCTCTAAATATGAGGATAAAAAACGTATTTTACATGTAAAATAGCGTTAATTTTATATGTAAAACATGAGAAAATCATGGTTGTTTTCTTCCCCTCACGAAGAAAATCATAGTATGCTTATATATTGAGCGCAGCAAGGTATCTATGTTACACCAGTACTGTTTATCAGAAGAAAACTACGATCACGTGTGGAAGTAAGCAGAAGCATGTTGATGAGCTTCAAATATATCTAGACAGGGGAAGAAGCATAATCGAATCTCCATTCAAGTAGGTTACGAGATTACACGACGGCGTATTCTATTTGACACGTATGTACAGGCTGTGCTACGATAAATAATGAGGAAGTGTACTTAGGACACTAGCCAGGAGATGTGTGCGGTACGTAATCACATCGATTGGTAAAAGCGCTAAAAGAAAAAATGAAGGGTTTCCGCTCATGGGAACATCGCCACTCCCCATCTTTATTCTGGTGACTCTGGCTGTGCTCTTCGGCCTGCTGGTCATGGTCGTGACCAATTTTCTCGGCCCAAGAAAGCCAACGCCCGAGAAACTGGCTCCCTATGAGTGTGGCATTCAGGAGATTGCCCCACCGAAGAGGCGTTTCCCCGTCAAGTATCTCTTAACGGGTATGCTATTTATTGCCTTCGACATCGAAATTGTCTCATTTTATCCCTTAGCTGTCCTGCTCCGCTCGCAAGGCTCCTATTTGCTGGTTGAGCTTTTGTTATTCCTGGCCGTGCTGGCTATCGCTTATGTCTATGTCTGGCGGAAAGGAGCCTTTACATGGGAGTAGAGAAGAATCCCTGGGAGCCAGTGCAAACGTATTCGAACACGCAAACTCCACGGCTTCCCAGAGCACTGGATGTTCATAACCACGTTCGTAGTGGCGAGTTTGGTATTCTCACCACTCAGGTCAATAAGGTTCTTGGCTGGGGACGCAGTGCTTCTCTCTGGCCCGCACTTTTTGGCCTCGCTTGCTGTGCCATTGAGATGATGGCGACCAGCAGCGATCGCTGGGATATCTCTCGCTTCGGGGCTGAGGTCTTTCGCGCCTCTCCTCGTCAGGCCGACCTGATGATTATTGCCGGTCGCTGCTCGGTGAAGATGGCTCCTGTTCTACGCCAGATCTATGATCAGATGCCTGAGCCCAAGTGGGTTATCTCCATGGGGGCCTGTGCTTCGTGCGGCGGCGTTTTTAATAATTATGCGATTGTCCAGGGCGTCGATAAAATTGTGCCCGTCGATGTCTTTATCCCTGGCTGTCCACCTACACCCGATATGCTGCTCTTTGGTTTCAATGAATTACAACGGAAGATCCGCGAGGGCATTCCTAATCCGCCCGATCCTTTGCTGGCCAGTGGCCTCAAACTCGGCGGCCCTGTTGGCGAAACTATAGGCTAATACGTTACATGCCGTGCAGAAACGCTATGGCGCGTTTTCTGCCTTCCAAGAAATACTCTGAGGGGCACCCACAAGGGGTGCCTTCCGTACTTGTGCAGTTGTCATCCTGCGCATGATACATACGCAGGCGTATGAAAGATTTTATTGGTAGCTATGGCAATAACAACAGCAGCTTCAACCGTAGAAACGGTGCAGCACAAATTTCCGCAGGCCGTTGTTGAGACGGTGGAATATCGGGGCGAGCAGACGATTGTTCTGAACCCCGCGCAACTTCTTGCTGTCTGCACCTTCCTCCGCGATACATTGCACTATTCGATGCTTGAGACGGTGACCGCTGTCGATTGGCCCGAACGCGTGCCCCGTTTCGATGTCGTGTATCATCTCCTCTCTATCCCTAATCAGTGTTTTATTCGTTTGAAAGTTCGCGTGGGCACTCGCGGAGAAGCTCATCCGGCTGTTCCTTCTGTCACTGGCATCTGGGCCGGTGCCAACTGGTATGAACGCGAAGTGTATGATCTGTTTGGTCTGGATTTTACCGGCCATCCCGATCTACGCCGTATTATGATGCCGAGTAATTGGACTACGCATCCGCTACGCAAGGATTATCCTCTCACTGGCATCGATCTTCCTGAACCATACTGGGGCGGTCAGGTTCCCTATGATTCCGATCCAGGCGTCGGCGAACTCTATCAGCAAACGCTACGTACGCCTGAAGGTCGCGTGCTCAATGAGAGTCGCTCAAAGGTCAACCCTGCTCAGGAGCCCGGCACCTTAAAACCATAATTGTGACCTGCCGGGTTTATCTCCGCCCTGTAACCTGCCCGGTTGATCCTATGGTCTGCCATGTTCTCTACCTATTAGAAGGACGTATGCATGCAGCAGCAAGAAATGGAACGAACCTATACTATTGAGGATAGCCAGCCGTTAGACGATGATCAGCGCGTTGATACGATGACGATCAATATGGGACCGCAACATCCCAGTACGCATGGTGTCCTGCGCTTGATTCTCACGATTGAAGGTGAGACGGTGATCAAGGCTGTGCCCGATATCGGCTATCTTCATACTGGCGTCGAAAAAACTGCCGAGGCTAAAAGCTATCATCAGGCCCTGGTCCTGACCGATCGTATGGATTATCTGAATCCTCTCGGCAATAATCTGGGCTACTCGCTCACAGTCGAAAGGTTGCTCGGCATCGACGATGAGATCGGCGACAAAATTCAGTATGCCCGCGTGATCCTGGCCGAACTTCAGCGTATCGCCAGCCATCTCGTTTTCCTCGGCTCATCTGCGCTCGATCTCGGCGCTCAGAGTGTTTTCTTGTATTGTTTCCGCGAACGTGAGGTGCTGCTCGATATCTTTGAGTATGTCTCTGGCGCTCGCTTGATGACCAGTTATATCTGCCCCGGTGGCCTCCAGGCCGATCTTCCGGTCGGCTTCGACAAAAAAGTGCGCGAGTTTCTGAAGATTTTCCCCGCTCGCCTGCAAGAATATCACGATCTTCTCTCGAATAACCAGCTCTGGATCGAACGTACGAAAAATGTCAGTGTGCTCGATCGCGAGACGGCCCTGGCTTATGGTGCGACTGGCCCGACGTTGCGCGGCAGCGGTGTTGTCTGGGATATACGTAAGGCGTTCCCTTATAGTGGCTATGAGCGCTTCGATTTTGATATCCCGGTCGGTAGCACTGGCGACGTTTTTGATCGCTATATGGTGCGCATGCTGGAAATGAGCGAAAGTCTCAAGATTGTCGAGCAGGCGCTTGCTGGCATGCCTGAAGGACCGTTCCGTGTCGCGAATCCCAAGGTGGCTCCTCCCCCTAAGTGGCAGATTACCGGTAGTATGGAAGCTCTTATCCATCATTTTAAATTTTATACCGAAGGCTACCGTGTCCCGAAAGGCGAGGTTTTTGTGCGCACCGAGTCTCCCAAAGGCGAACTGGCCTATTATATGGTGAGCGATGGCTCTGCGAAACCCTATCGCATGCATGTGCGGGGCGGCTGTTTTGCCAATCTTCAGGTCTTGCCACGTATGATCGAAGGCGGCTTCCTTTCGGATGTGGTTGCGGGCATCGGGAGTATTGATATCTTGCTTGGTGAGGTGGATCGATGATTTCTGAACAGGCGAAACAACGTATGCGTGATCTGGCTGCTCGCTATCCTGTGGCGCGCTCGGCTGTCCTTCCCGCTCTGCATATTGCTCAGCAAGAGGAGGGCTATATCACGGATGAAGGCACGCAGGCCGTCGCCGATGCGATCGGTATGACGGTCGCTGATGTCGAGAGCGTGGCGACCTTCTATACGATGTACTATCAGCAGCAACCGGGCAAACGGGTGATAAAGGTCTGCAATAGCATCACCTGCTACCTGCGCAACTGTGATGAACTGATCGAGCATCTGTCTGATCGCCTGGGTATCAAGCCCGGCGAGACGAGCGCAGACGGCAGGTACACGCTGTTAACGGCTGAGTGTCTGGCCTCCTGTGGAACTGCTCCGGTGCTCCAGGTCAATGATGAGTTTGTCGAAAATGTCTCTCTTGAGAAGGCTGACGCGCTGCTTGCTGATCTCGATAAAGAATTAGCTGCCATTTCTGAAGGATGAAAGTATCTATGCCAGAATTGATTGTCACGAAGGATTTCGATGTTCCCGGTATCGACTCGCTTGATGTCTATCGACAGCATGGTGGCTACGAAGCGCTGGCGAAGGCTCTACGTGAGTATCAGCCGGATGATCTGGTCGAGCTGATTAAGAAGTCGGGCCTGCGTGGACGTGGCGGAGCCGGTTTCCCCACCGGTTTGAAGTGGAGCTTCCTGGCGAAAAATGATAAGCCTCGCTATCTCTGCTGCAACTGCGATGAGAGCGAGCCGGGCACGTTTAAAGATCGCATGCTTATGGAGACCTGCCCTCATCGTCTGATTGAAGGTGTGATTATCACCAGCTATGCCTGCCGTGTCTCGACTGCTTTCATCTACGTACGTGGTGAGCTCGCCAAAGCTGGTCGTCAGGTTGAGCGTGCAGTTCAGGAGGCATATGCTGCCGGGCTGATTGGCAATAATATTCTCGGGAGCGATTATAGCCTGGATGTGATTGTGCATCGCGGAGCCGGAGCTTACATTTGCGGCGAAGAGAGCGCTCTGATGGAGTCGCTGGAGGGACGCCGTGGCTATCCACGCCTGAAGCCACCCTTCCCTGCTGTGATTGGCCTCTATGGCGGCCCGACTGTTATTAATAACTGCGAAACGCTGAGCTCTATTCCTGCTATTATCACCAGCGGTGCGGATTGGTATGCTGGCTTTGGCACGGAGAAAAGTAAGGGTACCCGTATTTTTTGTCTCAGTGGACAGGTGAAGAAGCCTGGTAATTATGAACTGCCTCTGGGTACGCCTTTGCGCACGTTGATCTATGATGAGCAATATGGCGGCGGTATCCTGAACGATAAAGAACTGAAGGCCATTATTCCTGGTGGCTCTTCTACCTTTATTCTTGGTCCCGATAAGGTCGATACGACGCTGGACTTTGAAGCAATTGCGGCGGCCGGTTCTATGCTCGGATCAGGCGGCGTGGTCGTGATCAATTCGGATACCTGCATCGTTGGTGCGGTTCTGCGTATGACTGAGTTCTATCGCGATGAGTCGTGCGGCAAGTGTACGCCCTGCCGTGAGGGCACGTACTGGATGACTGAGGTGCTGGAGCGCCTGGAGCATGGACATGGCCGTGAGAGCGATATCGAGCTTCTGCGCGATATCTGCGACAACATCAGTGGCAAGTCATTCTGTCCGCTCGGTGATGCTGCAACCAGCTCGATTACCAGCTCGATCAGGCTGTTCCGCGAAGAATTTGAATATCATGTCCGTCATGGGCATTGCATGGTAGGTAAGGGTGCGAAGCACCATGAGGAAGCCGTAGCTGTCCGCTAGAGGGCTACCTTACCGAACGGCTGAGCGGAGCTAGAACAGAGTTCGTTGCCGTTCGGAATATAGAGGGAAAATAGAAAACATGGCTGAAGAGAAGAAAGACGAATTAGTCCACCTTACCATCGACGATATGCCCGTGGAGGTACCGCCGGGCACGCTGGTCTGGAAGGCTGCTCAGATGGCTGGTATCGAGATACCAATCTACTGCTATCATCCCAAGATGCCTCCTCTGGGTGCCTGCCGCATGTGCTTTGTGGAGATTGAGAAGCTACCCAAACCTCCACAGACTGCCTGCACGACCCCCGTGAGCGAAGGTATGGTGGTGCATACAAAAACTGAGAAGGTGCTTAAAGCTCGTAAGGGCACTCTGGAATTCCTGCTGATCAATCATCCTCTGGATTGCCCGATCTGCGACAAGGGGGGCGAGTGCGATCTGCAAGATTTCACGCTGCGTCACGGTCCTGGCAACACGCGCTTCGACCAGCCTAAACGCCACTTCCAGAAGCCGATCTCGGTGAGCGATGAGGTGATGCTCGATCGCGAACGCTGCATTCTCTGCCAGCGCTGTACGCGTTTTAGCTCTGAGATCTCGATGGATAATGGTCTGGTGATGGTCAAACGCGGCTTCCGTATGGAGGTGGGCACGGCACCGGGGCAGGCGTTCGATTCGATCTTTTCTGGCAATACGACAGAGATTTGCCCGGTGGGTGCGCTTACGGCGACCAAGTATCGCTTTAAGTCCCGCCCCTGGGAGTTGAAGCGCACACCGAGCATCTGTAATAATTGTAGCGTTGGCTGCAACGCCCGTGTGGATGTGCGCGTCGATAAAATCATGCGCCTGATGTCGCGCAATAATGACGAGGTTGATGATGGCTGGCTGTGTAATCGCGGTCGCTGGGACTTCGATTTCGTCAATGATCCTCATCGCCTGCGTACTCCGCTCATTCGTCGCAATGGTCAACTGGAGCCTGCGAGCTGGGATGAGGCCCTGACCCTGGTTGCCAGACGCTTCAAAGAGATTGCCGCAGAGCATGGTCCGCAGAGCATCGGTGGTATCGGCTCAACACGCACGACCAATGAGGAGAGTTATCTCTTCCAGAAATTGCTGCGTAATATCCTGGGCACGCCCAATGTCGATCATTATCATGGCTTCTTCCCCGGCATTCGCGATCGCCTGACCGGTCGCCCCTGGATGATGAGCAATAGTATTGCCGATATCGAAAAGGCTTCCCATATTGTGCTTGTCGCTGCCGACCCCTATCAGCGCCAGCCGATCCTTGATCTTCGCATCAAAAAGGCGATGCAGGCCGGGGCGAAAATCTCTATCATCAATGCTCAGGAGACTGAGCTGGACCGCTTTGCCGTCAGTAAGATCACTATCCCCGAATTCGCGGCTGGCGTAGCGGCGAAGCTGTTGCTGAAATATGTGCTTGCCTCTGACTCAGTGCAGACAGGTGGATATGAAGAACTGCTGGCTCGCTCGCGCCGTGAGGACGAGATTCATCTGGTCGCAGAACAGACCTTCGGTGCAGAGGCCACCGCTCAGCTCCAGACGCTGGCGCAGGAGATCGTAGGTGCAAAGGGTGCTGTGATCCTTTACGATGAGATGTCGACCCTGAATCCCAATTGTGAAGATCTGGCCGCTGATCTCCAGGCTCTGGCTGTCGTAACCGGCAATATTGGTCGTCCAGGATCTGGCGTGGGTCCGCTCTTCGAGGATGCGAATTCGCTCGGCGCGCGTGATATGGGTCTGTTGCCTGATGCTCTCCCCGGCTACCAGCCCGCTCCACAGGCTGGCCTGAGCTATAGTGAGATGCTCACCGGCTCGCAACTCAAAGCGCTCTACGTGCTGGGAGCGAACCCTGTGCGCCATCTGCCAACTCCCGAGTTGCCTGATAGCATCGAGTTTCTGGTTGTGCAGGATATTGTGCTCTCGGAGACGGCGCGTCAGGCGGATGTGGTGTTGCCCGCTGTCACCTTCGCGGAGAAGGACGGCTCGATGACGAATGTCGATCATCATGTGCAGGCGATCCGTCGCGCTCTGCGTCCTTTGCCCGGCGCGAAGGCGGATTGGGATATTCTCCTCACGCTGGCTGCTTTGCTGGGTGAGAACTGGGAGTATGCCAGCCCGGCCGATATCTTGCGTGAGATCGCTACGACCAATCCTTTCTATGCTGGACTCACCTATGAAGACCTTGGCCTGCAAGGAGTGCGCACGCTGGAGCAGGAGGTAGCTCGTGCCTAATATTGATTTCTGGTATGTGCTGGCGGCGGTTGTGAAGTCAGCTATCGTCATTTTTCTGTTACTCACTGTTTTTGCTTTTATGACAGTGATCGAACGGCGTGTCCTGGCCCGCCTCCAGGGCCGCCTGGGACCTAATCGTATCGGTCCCTTTGGCTCGCTTCAGCCTGTGGCCGATGCGCTGAAGATGGCCTTTAAAGAGCAGATTATCCCGACCCAGGCGTTCAAGCTTGTCTATGTCATCGCTCCGGTGATTTCGGTTGTGGTGGCCCTCAGCGCTTTCGCGGTCATTCCGATCGGCAATAGCTGGGGTGGCACGAACCATCCTTCGATCTGGGACCCGATTATCGGTGACATTAATGTCGGCTTGCTCTGGATCTTATCGATCTCATCGCTGGCTGTGTATGGGATCGTGCTCGGCGGCTGGTCTTCTGGCAATCGCTACTCACTGCTCGGTGCCCTGCGTAGTGCTGCTCAGATCATTTCCTACGAGACCAGCCTGGGCCTTGCTTTGAGCGGAGCTCTGATGTGGGCCGGTACGCTGAGCATGGTTGGTATTATTCATGAACAGATGAACAGTTACTGGTTTATCGTCATGCAGCCCCTGGGCTTTCTCATCTACCTGATCGCCGCCTTTGCCGAAGTCAACCGTGCTCCCTTCGATCTGCCGGAAGCCGAACAGGAGTTGACTGCTGGCTATCTGACCGAGTACAGCGGTCTGCGCTGGAGCCTCTATCAGATGTCCGAATATATCAATATGATCACCGTCAGCTCGGTTGCAACGACGGTTTTCCTGGGCGGCTGGAGCTTCTTTGGTCTGACGGACAACATTCCGGGTCTCTCGATTCTGGTCTACGTCGTCAAGGTTGCCCTGTTCCTCTTCTTCTTTATGTGGGTTCGCGCAACGTTGCCGCGCATTCGCTACGACCATTTGATGTTCTTCGGCTGGCAGATTTTGTTGCCGCTCGCCGTGCTGAACATCGTTTTCACAGCCTTTTGCGTTGCCCTGCAATGGCCCTGGTACGTCAACACAATTTTCGGTGTCGCCGCAATCGTTGTTGTTCTGTTTCTCATCCAGCTTCGTGGTAATAGTCTCGGTATTCGTTTCGAGGAGAATAGTGGCAAGCATCGCCAGCATCTTCCCACATCTGTGCGTCTCGCCAAATTCGAGGCCATCTCTGCTGCTCCTGAGGAGACAGAAGAAGTCCAGAAGCAGGATAGCGAAGCAGTTCAGGTCTCATAGGGGAGGAACTTGTCCCATTGCTGCCAACAAAATCATTCAGAGGAGCGAATCTTGCAAGAACCCTTCAGAAATTTCACTGCCTGCCGATACTTTTAGATAAGGAGCAGCATGCTTCTCTCGGCAGGCACTCGTAGGGACGCCATGGAGGCACGGAATGGCGTCCGGGAACTCGCGCGATTCCGCCAGCCCGGCAGAAGATAGCGGCAACAAAGGGGAAGTCCCTGCCAGTTCTCTTTCTTCGAGAGAACCGGTCTCACAACCCCAATGTAGCCTGGGTGTCGCAATGATGTAGGGGTAAGATCCCCATCATCTCGGCATTTGTGTAGGATGTGTAGCATTTTTAGGGGGTGTAGCTTTTTCGTAACAATCCTTATCATGCATCACAAATATGGAGATGTAGGGGTGTGTAGCTACGGTGTAGGGGTAAGATCCCCATCATCTCGGCATTTGTGTAGGATGTGTAGCATTTTTCAAGAAATTCTGGTCGTACATCGCAAAAAAGAAGTCGGTCAGATGTTTTGTTGGCGTCAATGGGGCTTGTCCCCTTCTCGCGTTCGATCCAGCAAAATTTCTCTGTAGGATTTCCGGTTTTTTCAATATCTTCGGTATATCTTTCTATGAGGGGATGTAATGGAGCGCAGCAGAACTGCCGCCCATGATCGATTCCCTACCCGCTTTTCAACTGAAGATGGTCTGTCGAGTAGATAGTTTGGAGGATGAAATTGAAGGAAGAGCTATTACCGAGGAGAGATGCTATGTCAACTGACTCTTATCGTGAAGTATTAAAACAGGTTCAGCAATTGGCTCCTACTGAACAACTGCGTTTAATGGAGGATTTGGCGGAAATGCTAAATGAGCAACTGGAGTCATTAAAAAACGTGGAGACTACTATCCACCAGATCGAAGAGAAATTGCAAATAATTCAGGATGCTATTGAGCAAGCTCATGAGGAAATCAAGTTTCCAAAGCAGTATAGCATTACTGAACTTTGTGGTCTGGGTAAGGAAATATGGGACGGTGTTGATGCACAAGAGTATGTAAATCAGGAGCGTGATTCATGGGATGGGTAGATGTGTTGCGGGGTCAGGTTGTTAGTCTGGATACTGCGCCGCTGATTTATTACATAGAGAAGCATCCTCTTTATGTAAAGATCGTTGTTTCATTCTTCGATGCTATAAGTCGCGGAGAATTTACTGTTGTGACATCGACTATCACGTTGCTGGAAATACTTGTGAAGCCGTTGCGCATTCATGATAAACAGTTGGCCGAAAAATATCGGAAAGTAATCACTCAGAATGTGAAAGTGTTGCCGCTCTCTCAGGAAATTGCAGAGAAGGCGGCCTCTATAAGAGCTGTGCATAGCAAGGTCCGTACTCCTGATGCTGTCCAGTTGGCAACAGCCATTTATGCTGAAGCATCATTTTTTGTTACGAATGATGTGAATTTGCCAGTTTTGCCTGGATTGCAAATGGTGGTATTAAACCGGGTAAGTTTGTAAGTCATATTGCAAAGAGGACATAGGAGAAACACATGTCTTTCGACATCATCAAGGGTATGGCAACTACCCTCAAAAATATGACCAGGAAGCCAACGACGATCTCGTATCCTGAGGAAGAACGCGAACTGCCACCTCGCTTCCGTGGCCGTCACGTTTTGCATCGCTACGATAACGATCTGGAACGCTGCGTCGGCTGCTATCTCTGCGCTGGAGCCTGTCCGGCTGACGCAATCTATATCGAGGCCGAGGAGAACACGGACGAGAATCGCGTTTCCGCTGGCGAACGCTATGCCCGTGTCTTCGATGTCAATATGCTGCGCTGTATCTTCTGTGGATACTGCCAGGCTGCCTGTCCAACTGGCGCGATTACGCTGGAGAGCAACTATAAGCTCGCATCATTCCATGCCGCCGATCTGGTTTTTCACAAAGAGCAGTTGCTTGAGCCTCATGGTCAATCCACTGTTGGCTCCAACGAGGCCTGGGCGGAAAAGCCACCCGAAGAAGTAGCTCAGCCTATCCCGCAAGAAACGCATGTTTTCGATGGCGCTTCGGCCAGTGCCGCCGCTGTTGGCCTGGGCAATTATCCCACTGAGCGCGATGTTCTGCTCACCGATCAGGAGCAGGATGAGGATAGAAGGAAGCTGTAAGATGTTTGAGATTATCTCGTTTACGGTGCTGACTATCGCCAGCATTCTTGCGGCGATTGGCGTGATTGCTTTTAAAAACGCAGTCTATAGCGCCTTGAGCCTGATCCTGACGCTGCTCTTTCTGGCGATGTTCTATATGCTGCTAAATGCGATGTTCATTGCCGTGGTGCAGGTCTTGATCTATGCCGGTGCAATCATGGTGTTGTTCCTCTTTGTGGTGACGATGCTGGCCGCGGATACGCAGAATGATTTGCTGCATGATCCCATTCACTGGCAACGCTTCGCCGCTGGCCTGCTGGGTGTGGTCCTGGTAGGTGCGCTCAGCTATCTGATCTTTAGCGGCAATGTGCTGACCGGGGCGCAAGCGGTCGGCGGTAGCCTGATGCAGGCCAAAAATGCTCCCCCTCCAACTGGTGGGGATATTCAAGCGTTCGGTATGGCCCTGTTCCACGGCTTTATGCTTCCTTTTGAAGTCACGAGCTTGCTGATTGTTATCGCCATTCTCGGGGCGCTCGTTTTTGGTCGCAGGGCCTGATCTGGAGAGGATGTGTTCTTATGCATAGTGTGCCTCTGGCTGGATATCTCACGGTGAGCGCGGTTCTTTTCACGATCGGTGTGCTGGGTGTGCTGGTCCGACGCAATCCGTTGATTATATTTATGTCAATTGAGTTGATGCTGAATGCGGTCAATCTTTCGTTTGTGGCCTTTTCCAGCTTTCTCGATTCGGCTGATGGGCAGATGTTTGTCTTTATCGTGCTGACGGTGGCGGCGGCTGAGGTCGTGGTTGGCTTAGCAATTATCGTTTCGATCTTCCGTACTCGCCACAACATCGATGTTGACGAGATGAACGTTCTTCGAGGATAGGATAGATATGACGAATTTAAGTCTGGGCGTGCTACTCCTGCCTTTGCTGGGGTTTATCATCCTGGGCCTGTCTGGTGGGATTCTGCCGCGTGCCGCCATTTTAACGGTGGCCTGGGGCGCATGTGGGCTCGCCTTTCTCTTTGCACTTATCAGCTTTATCTCTATGCTCGGCACTCCTGATGCGGGACGAGTATCTGATAATGTGCTCTATGTCTGGATGGCGACCACTGATATGCAAATCAGTTTCGGCCAACTCTACGATCAGCTCTCGGGCATTATGCTGCTGATTGTGACTGGTGTTGGTCTGCTTATTCACATTTATTCAGCAGGATACATGGAGGATGATCCGGGGTTCTGGCGCTTTTTCGCCTATTTGAACTTCTTTATTTTCGCGATGGTTCTGCTGGTGACGGCTGATAGCTTCCTCTTTTTGCTGGTTGGCTGGGGGCTGGTCGGTCTGGCCTCGTTCCTTCTGATTGGTTTCTGGTATCAGCGTCCATCGGCGGTTGCGGCGGCGAAAAAAGCTTTTGTGATCAATGTCATTGGCGACTTTGGCCTGATGCTGGCAGTCTTTCTGATTTTGCAGGAGTATCATTCGCTGAGCTATCAGGATGTCTTTGCACATATCGGCGCGGTGGCGAATGGGAGCAGTATTGCGGTGGCGATTGCCTTGCTACTCTTCCTGGCCTGTGCTGCGAAATCAGCGCAGTTGCCGCTCTATATGTGGTTGCCTGATGCGATGGAGGGCCCGACTCCTGTGAGTGCCCTGATCCATGCGGCGACGATGGTGACGGCTGGCGTCTATCTGGTTGCTCGCTCTCATCTGCTCTTCGAGAATGCGCCCGCCGCACTTTATACGGTCGCTGGCATCGGTGGCGCAACTGCTCTTTTTGCGGCGACGATTGCACTCTTCCAGCTCGATATCAAGCGCGTTCTGGCCTATTCGACGATAAGCCAGCTCGGCTATATGTTTATGGCTGAGGGCGCGCACAATTATGCTGCGGGTATCTTCCATCTCTCGACGCATGCCTATTTCAAGGCACTGCTCTTCCTGGGTGCTGGTGCAGTTATCCACGCTCTGGGTGGTGAGCAGGATATGCGCAAAATGGGTGGCCTGCGCTCACGTATGCCGATTACGTTCTGGACCTTTCTGGCTGCCGCTCTGGCGATCAGTGGCGTTCCTCCCTTTGCCGGTTTCTGGAGTAAAGACGAAATTCTCAGTTCGCTCTTTCAACAGGCGATCAGCTCGGGCAATGTCTGGTTCTATGTGCTCTGGATTGTCGGCCTGCTGACGGCCGGTCTGACTGCATTCTATATGTTCCGTCTTTTCTTCGGTATCTTTGTGGGCAATTATCGCGGCGAGGCTGTATCCAGTCGCCATACCGATGAGGAGGAAGACGAGCCTGAGGAAACAGGTGCCCATCATGCTGGTCCGGTGAGCTATTACGATATTCACGAAGTTGGCCGCGTGATGAGCATCCCCTTGATTATTCTCGGTATTCTCTCGGTCATCGGCGGCCTCGTCGGTTCTTATGTGATCTTTGGTTCCCATGCCGCTCCCTTCGCCGATTTCCTGGTTCCAAGTGTGGGCTCTACTCCTTATGACATTTCTTTTGTGACAGGTTGGATCTCAACTGGTCTGAGCCTCGTATTGGCTGCTCTTGGTATCTTCACTGCCTGGCGTCTGTACGGACGCGGCTTCGTCTACAAGGAGAACACAAATCCTCTCTATCAGTTGCTATTCCATAAGTATTATGTCGATGAAGCGCTCGATGCCGTGCTGGTGAAGCCGCTCCAGGCGCTGGGTCGCGGCCTGAATAAGGTGCTGGAGGGTAGCACGCTGGATGGTGGTAGCCGGGGCATCGCGGCACTTTTCCTGGGAACAAGTGGCGTCTTGCGTAAAATTCAGACGGGCTATATGCGCAATTATGCCCTTGGTATTCTCTTTGGCGTGGTTTTGATTGTTGTCTATTATGTCGTTATCTATGCGGTGAGGGGGTAGCAGCGATGACCTTTCAGTCGAGTCTTCTGTCAATCCTCATTTTCCTGCCGATTGTCGGGGCTTTGGTGGTGCTCTTCCTGCCTCGCGGTCGCGTCGACGTTGTTCGTTGGACGGCCCTGAGTATTGCCGCCCTGGAGTTTGTGCTGGCGCTAATTCTGCTGTCACTCTATTCGCAGGTAGTCGACAGTGTTTTCAATACTTCTCCTTTTCTGGAGAAGATAAGCTGGATTCCCGCCCTGGGCATTGACTATAGTCTGAATGCCGATGGTATCAGCGTATTGCTGGTGATACTGACTACGCTATTGAGCCTGATCTGTATCGCGGCCTCTTTCCGCATCGATAATAAAGTCAATAATTATATGGGCTTTATGTTGCTCTTAGAGGCGGGTATGCTCGGGGTCTTTCTGGCGAGCAATCTGTTTTTGTTCTACATTTTCTGGGAGCTGATGCTGATCCCGGCCTATTTCCTGGTCGGCTCTTATGGTGGTGAACGACGCATCTATGCCGCTCTGAAGTTTGTGCTCTTCACTTCGGTCGGTAGCCTGTTGATGCTGGCGGGCATTATTGGCCTGAGCTATTATGCAAAGGTGGCGAGCGGTAACTATACGCTGGACCTGGATACGTTGCGCACAATTACGACGCATCTCGATCCTACGGTGCAACTCTGGCTTTTCCTGGCCTTCGCTATCGCCTTTGCGGTGAAGGTGCCGCTTTTCCCATTCCATAGCTGGCTTCCGGATGCCTATACCCAGGCTCCTGCGCCCGTGACGGCTTTACTGGCTGGGGCGATGGCGAAGACCGGTGCGTACGGTTTTATCCGCTTCTGTATTCCGCTCTTTCCGTCAGCAGCACAGTCTATGGCTCCGATCATCAATATCCTGGCGATTGTCGGCATTCTCTATTGTGCGCTGCTGGCCCTGGTACAGACCGATCTCAAACGCCTGGTTGCCTATTCCAGTATCAGCCACCTCGGCGTTATTATGCTTGGTCTGTTCGCCTTTAGCCGTCAGGGAGTCATTGGTTCGGTTTTACAGATGGTCAATCACGGCATTACGATTGCTGCGCTCTTTATTATTGCGGGCCTGATTGAGGAGCATACAGGCACACGTCGCCTGAGCGATTTCGGTGGTCTGGCGAGAAAGATGCCGGTTCTGGCAACGCTGACGCTGATTGCCTCTCTCTCTTCGCTCGGCCTGCCCGGTCTGAATAGCTTTTCGGGCGAGTTTCTTGCCTTGCTTGGAGCATTCCGGGGGAACGCTGTCTTCGGTGTGCTGGGTACGCTGGTGATCATTCCTGCTGCCTGGTATATGTTGCGCTTCTTCCAGGGCGTAATGCAAGGTCCACTTCAGAGCGAGGGACATATTGGCGCGCTCATTCGTAAGAACGGCCTGCGCGATATTGCTATGAGCGATTTCGTGATTTTGTTGCCGCTTGTAATCCTGATTTTCTATATCGGCCTGCATCCTGCGCCGTTAACCTATCTGGTGAATTCAACGGTGACCAATGTGATGCAGACCTTCGGCAATGCGTTTTTGAGTTAACAGGCAATCCGTAGGGGCGGGGTTTATCTCCGCCCGTGGGCATCGCCCGTAGAGGCGAGGTTTATCTCCGCCCGTGGGTATCGCCTGCGGAGGGGTTTATCTCCGCCCGTGGGTATCGCCCGTGGGCATCGCCTGCAACGGATATGCCATATACGACGAGGTATTCTGCATGACGACATTTACTTTCTCGGCAACCTCGGCGGACTGGCTGGGGATCGCGCCAGAACTGGTGCTGCTGGGTCTGACGCTGATTCTGATGCTGGTGGAACTCGTGTTGCCGCATGAGGGACCAAGAACGAAGCATTCAGGCCCTGCGAATTACGTGGTCTTACCGATCATTGCCCTGCTTGGCATCGTCGGAGCCTTTGCTGCGACCATCACGCTTTTCCTGATCGATCATTCCGCTTCGGTCTTTAATCATATGCTCGGCGCGGATAGCGTGACGCTCTATGCTTATCTGATTATTCTCACAGCGGCGGGACTTGGCGTTTTCCTCTCGCCTGCCTATCTCAAACGTCTGGAACTGGTCCACCAGGGTGAATACTATGCACTCTTGCTCCTCGGGACCGTGGGCATGATGGTGCTGGCGGCTGCGACCAATTTCATTATGGTCTTTGTTGGTATCGAGGCGCTCTCGCTGGCCCTCTATATTCTCTGTGCGTTTGTAGCGCGTCGTAAGACCTCGCAGGAGTCGGGCATGAAGTATTTCCTGCTCAGCTCGTTTGCTTCGGCCTTCCTGCTCTACGGTATTGCGCTCACCTATGGCGCAACTGGGAACACTTCTTTTGATGGCATCAATCGTTTCCTGAGTGGCTCTCAGTCTGCTGGTAGCCATAGCGCCCTGCTACTCATCGCACTTGGCCTGCTCACAGTCGGTTTTGCCTTTAAGATCTCGGCAGTTCCGTTCCAGACCTGGACGCCCGATGTCTACCAGGGGGCTCCAGCTCCGGTAACGGCCTTTATGTCGGTAGGCACAAAGGCTGCCGCTCTGGTCGCCTTCGCACGCGTTTTCGATGTAGCCCTCGCGCCGCTCCAGTCCACCTGGATGCCCGTTGTCTGGGTACTGGCAATTGTTACGATTATCGGTGGCAACGTCCTGGCTGTAGCGCAAACCAACGTCAAACGCTTGCTTGCCTATTCGAGTATTGCCCACGCTGGCTATCTGCTCATCGGAGTAGTGGTCGGAGGAGCGAGCGGTATTGGCGGCATACTCTTTTACCTGTTCTGCTATGCCTTCTTGAACCTGGGAGCTTTCGGCGTTGTCAGTATACTGGAGCACCTCGACAATTCGGGGAGCAGTGCCGAAGATCTGCGTGGACTCTGGTATCGTCGCCCGATCCCGGCGGGCCTGCTGGCCTTCTTCCTGTTGGGTCTGGCTGGTTTCCCACCAATGGCCGGATTCGCCGCCAAATATGCCATCTTCTTCGTCGCCTTGCAGGGAGGCCATCCCGAACTGCTGATCATCGGCGTCCTTGCCAGCATCCTTGGTATGTACTACTACCTGCGCGTTATCGCAACCATGTTTATGGAGCATCAGGAGACAGCACAGCCTGACTACGCCGCCGTGCCCGTCTCCCCTGTTCCATCAGAGCCGAGCCGCTCTACAACCCGTACCACCGTCGCGTCCCAGGGCCGTGGTGGTGTCGCCGTTGCCGTCAAGCCACCCACTGGTAAGCTGGCGAAGCCAGTCGTAGCGGCCACGCCAAAGCTACCTGCGGAACCTGTCACTGGTCGCCTCGCCGTGTTTTCCTGGATTGGCCTGACCATCGCCGCTCTCGGCACCCTGGCAATGGGCACCATTTTACCCTTCTGGCTCTACAATCTGGCCGTGCAGGCCGCACAATCAATCATTCACTAATCTTCTCGAAGAGGGCTGATAGGAACATCCGCCCTCTTCCGCTCCTCTATCCATACTATTTCTCAAATAGATAGCTCTTTAGCCCTTCAGAAATTTCTGCCCCGGTCGATAGTAGAAGATGAGAGCGCTCGTAGGAGAGCTCTGATTCTTACAATGCTCATAAAGATGGGCATAAGAATGGCACGCATCAAAAAATTTGGAGTATGTGGATAGAGGTGTCTCGGTTTCAGAACGCGTTTTCTACCTGTAAGAAAAGCTCCTACATCGTCACGATCCCAGATAGAGTAGGATAGAGCTGGAAAACTTGGGTCTATGCGTATTGGATCGAAGAAGCTACTGACTGTGAACGATGTATCGCTATCTCTCCAGACGGCTCTGGTCTCATAAATAGCTGTAAGTACGTCTCGTTGAAGGTCGGTCAAATCAGAAACTGTCATATCGCGTGTGATCTTTTGATCCTCAAAGACGAGGTAAAGGAGGTTATAGACAAGGATGGAGCTATTCAATCTACTACACTTCTTGATGGTGCGAATAAGGGTTGGGACAGTCTGAGGAGCGGCGGAGATGCCGATACTACGCAATGCTCTACTGATCCACGCATCAAGGTCGGCCCGACCGTAGAAAAAGTCGAAGGGAAGTTCACTAAATTGCTTTCTGACTGCTGAGGGCAACTTATGGCCCTTGATGAGTACATTCAGGATTTCCTGGCTGATTTGCTCTTTCATTGCCAGAGCACAACCTATAGCTACAATGATCTGGACAAAAGGATCTTCTGTTTCATGAAGCCTGTGCATGAAAAACAGGGCTGTTTCCTCATTTTTTTGCAGGACATGACCCAGACTGAGTAGAAGAGAGGCACGCACGGATAAAACCTCTTCCTCTGTGAGGTGTTGTTTCATCACTGGTACAACTTCTGTAGCATGCGACTGGCAACGAGAGAGGGTATAGGCAGCATAGGCACGGAGGTTTGTATCTGGCGACTGCAATAAACGTAAATAGGTTGCATATCCATCGCTCACAGCATCACTGGCGGCCTGTACCCAGCTCAGCTCCTCGGCAATTTGCCTTTGCATCTCAGGAGTTTCTCGCTGCTCCTTTACACGTATATGGACGTCGCTGTAGGAGGCACCGCGAGCAATGGTTGCCAGATAGTCAAGCAACTCAACCTTGTTGAATATCTCAGGCGCTTCCAGCAATTCGCAGAAGAAGGGAACGACATAAGCAGTGGAACTATAGACCGTTCCTTGATGAATAACAGTATATCCGAGGCGTCCTATTGCCCCTTCATATACCTCTTGCTCTGGAGAGGCAAGTTCACGGATCAAATCAGGAACTTCACTGGCCTCGCCATAAGCATGTTCGAGTTCGCTCCAGGGGACAGCGTCTAATGTTTCTAGCATATGAAAGTTCTTTTCTTTCTTACACAAAATGAAGTAAATATAGTCTCTTTATGTCTGGTATCCACAATAATATGTTGTAAACAGTAGCAAGTCAAAATATTGCGTTCAGGAAGACTCAAAGAGGCAGGGGCAGCGGTTTATCTCTGCCCAATACGCATCAACCTAAGAACGCATGAGCTATTCGCGATGGCCGGTGGGGCCACGCGGGCAGGGACAAGCCACTGTTCTTTTGGGCGGAACCGAATCGCGTGGTGGCACGGAGGAGGCACGATGTCCCCACCCTCGAAGAAAGGCAGAGGTAGGGATCGCGCTTCATGCCGATCCGTGTGCCCCACCGGTCACCTTGCGCATCCGCAGAGGTAGGGATCGCGCTTCATGCCGATCCGCGTGCCCCTCGATTTTGTGGCCGCGCTTGCCTTGACTAGAAGCGAGATGACAGAGTTTGTTATCATATACACAGTTATTCCGGTTGTACGATGAAAATAATAAAGGATACACGATGACCACACCACAAATAGCTTCCTATGGCTCCTGGAAGTCGCCAATTACCGCAGATCTGATCGTGACCGCTGCCAACAATCTCGGTCAGATCGTCCTGGAGGGAGACTCTATCTATTGGATTGAGCG
>DATJHM010000003.1:0-53779 GCA_035493895.1 Ktedonobacteraceae bacterium | reverse complement strand
CGCTTGTCTGCAATGTCACGTAAATAAGCGTGAAGTGAGCGGCAATCATCCCCATCGTATGGGGCCTCTCGTCTCTGGAGCACCGTGAGCGGAACGAGTTCGCAGGCACAGTTCCGTTCCTCTCCACCGTGCCACTACTGGTCTGGGTGAGCGCGGTCAAAGAGACGTGATGACATTTGGCAGGCCACTACGAGGCTAAGAGAGACGCAATAACGTTTGACTGAGCGCTACGTGAAATGGGTTTATTGCCCGAAATGTTGTGGCAGGTGAGCGGGGTAAGTTATTTACCTGGGGTCATGTGGCAAATATGCTAGAGGGAACGGAGGGTGGGGGCCTGGCCGGTGTGGATGGCTTCGTGGAGGACTGCGCGTGTACGGTCGATTTCGGATTGGATCTGCTGTCCACGTAGGATCTGGCCGTGGCCGGGCATGACGACGGTGGGGGCAAGGGCGCGGATCTTCTCGAGCGAGGCAAGCCAGATGTGCCAGTCTTCATGGGTGCCAGCTTCCAGGTTTGGCAGGTAGCCGCTGATGAGGCAATCTCCACTGTACATCACCTGCTCATCTGGCACGTAGATGGAGATGTTTGCCGGGGTATGGCCGGGGGTGAGCAAGATCTGGACTGTTCGTCCTCCCAGATCGAGCTGGATTTCTTCTGTGATGGGGTGGTCGGGGTTTGCGATGCTGGTCTCGGTATAAAAGACCAGGGCTTCGTTATGGGCTCGACGGACTGGATTGGGGATGAGTTCGTTCAATTCGGCAATGCTTTCGGCTAGCTCGGCATCGGTACGCTGGATTTTGTAATGTCCGTAAACAGGAATGTCGCGCTGCCGAAAGAAACCATTACCGCTCACATGATCAAGATGCAGTTCGGTGTTGATCACAAGCAGGCTATTTTGCGGACGCACACTGCTGGCATAGCCATGAATTGTCTGAGCGGAGAGCGTATTTGCGCCAGTATCGACGATCAGCGTCCGCTCCTCTCCAACAATAAAGCCTGCATTCACCGACCAGGGGGGAATGAAGGAAAGTCCACTCAAAGTATAGCAATGCTCGCTGATCTTCATACTGCACCTCTTCTCAATACCTATACGCTCCGTGCGCAGACAAGCAGCGCCTCCACGATAGGGACGAATGATTGTTTTCTTGGTAGACCTCTATTGTATCACTTAGCTCTGGCGGCCCGATTTTCTTTTCCTCGTACTAATGAGGCAAAAATGCCGATTGCCGCGATGCAACCACAGACAATAAAAGTAATCTGGAAACTATAAGTAAAGGTCTGTTGCAACGCGATTAAGTGCGTGCCCGCCTGACCCGCAGAGATAATGGAGCCAGCGGTCGCGCCTCCCAGACCGGCAAAGATTGCACCGGCCAGAGCGACACTCAGACTCTGACCCATTGTGCGTCCGGTCGCCAGGAAGCCGGAAGCACTACCCTGGTGCTCGCGAGGGGCAGAGCCGAGGAGTGCGCTGTTATTGGGAGATTGGAAGAGCGCCTGCCCTACACCCGTAAAGACAAGTCGCCAGATAATATCGAAAAGAGAGCTTTGCGCGTTGAGCTGGCTAATAAATATCAGGCCAATACAGGCAATCGCGAGACCGATAGCCGCCAGCCAGCGTGTGCCAATTTTGTCCGCAAAGTTTCCACTAATGGGAGCGATGATGGCCAGCGTGATGGGTAATGGTGTTAACAGTAAGCCAGCCTCTTCGACCGGGAAATTGCGCAGTTGTTCCAGGTAGAACGGCAGCATAAAGCTCACGGCATAAAGTGCCAGAAAGCTCAAGACCAGGCTCAGGATAGAGGAGATAAAGACGCGATTGCGCAACAGGCTCAGAATGATGATCGGATTGGCGACACGATTTTCTGCAAAAGGCAAAATGATCAAAGAGCCAAACCCAAGCACAAAGAGAGTGATGATCAGTGGCGAGGCCCAACCTATCTCCTGGCCGAAGGAGAGAGCGGCAGTAACACAGGCCAGACCTATAGCCAGCAAAATAGCGCCGAGCGGATCAAATCTGCCGGGATTGCGGTGCAATTTTTCTTTGAGAATACGCAACGTCATGATCAGTCCAACAATACCGATCGGGACGTTCACCAGGAAAATCCAGCGCCAGGTAAAATAGGTCGTGATGAGGCCACCCAGCGTCGGGCCAACGCTGACGCCCAGCGCAACAATGACGGCATTAATGCCAAGAGCACGGCCACGTTCAGAGGAGGGAAAGGCAGTAGTGAGCATGGCTGGTGAGACGGCCATGAGCAGGGCACCACCGACGCCCTGTAACGCACGGGCGGCGATCAGCAGTTCAAGCGTGGGCGCACCTCCACAGATCGCCGAACCGCCAGTAAAAACAATCAGACCAACTGTCCAGACCGCTTTACGGCCAAACATATCAGCGACACGTCCCGCGGTAAGCAAGATACTGGCAGTGGCGACGAGATAGGCAATGATGATCCACTCAACGGCACCATTGAGCGGGACATGAAAGTTATCGGCGATGCTGGGCAGGCTGATATTCACGATGGAGCTATCAAGCGTCGCCATGAAGACACCGATGGCTACGATACTCATTACTGCCCATTTGCTCGCTGTTTCTCTCCCACCATTTGCGGCCTGACGCCCAAGATCAGGCGATGCGTTGGCCTGATTGGTTTTTGTGTCTTGCTGTGTCATAAAAAATCCCATTCTTGAATTGAAATGCAGAACTATTTGCGGGCTGATGTTTTTTCTGGTACTCTTCAGTCCGTGGTAGAATACACCATATTTCAGATTCTGTGTAGATGGCCGGGCGACGGTGGCCGGTGGGGGACGCGGATCGGCATGAAGCGCGATCCCTACCTCTGCGTTTGCGCTACGATGGCCGGGGGGACGCGGATCGGCATGAAGCGCGATCCCTACCTCTGCGTTTCTTCGAGGGTAGGGAATCACATACCCCCCGTACCACACGAGAGCCGGTTCCGCTCACAGAACAGGGAGGGGAAATCGCCATCTCCTCCGTTGCCGCTATCGCCTGCGGAGCCAGCTTTATCGTGCGAGTTCCCAGGCACAGTTCCGTTATCACTCCACCGTGCCTCTACTGGGTTCCTCCTCTCGGTCCCTTAGGTTGATGCGTATTGGGCGCAGACAAGCCGCGCCTCTACGACGGGTGAAACGCGTTTCTACGCGCGGAAGAAAAAGATAACGGCCATGCTAAAGCCAACGATGATCACGAATGCGCGGATGTACTTTGAAGCGATCTTACGGGTGTACAATGCGCTTCCGTAGCCGCCCACGATAGAGCCAACGATCATAATCAGGGCCTGAGGCCAGTAGATAATGCGATACACAATAAAGGTGACGATGGCGATACCGTTGATGAAGCTGGCAAGCACGTTTTTGATGGCGTTCATCACATGCATCTCTTCCAGGCCCATCATCGCCAGGCTAGCCAGCATCATGATACCGATGCCACCGCCGAAATAGCCACCATAGATGGAAATAATCAATTGAATAGCACACATCCAGACCAGACGGCCAGGCGTCAAAGCCTCCTTACCCGGTCCTCGCTGTACAGGATGCTCGGGCGTCGACGCCTCCCCCGCAAGTTCTTGCGGCAGCGGATGTTCGGGCGTCGACGCCTCCCCCGCAAGTTCTTGCGGCAGCGGATGCTCGGGCGTCAATGCCTCCTTTTCGAGTCTGCGCTTACGCAGCCGGGTAGTAATCATGGGGCTAAAAGTGAAAAGCAGCGTGGCAAATAACAGCAGATAAGGGAGCAGTACCTGGAAGATTTTGGATGGTGTCTTAATTAAGAGAATGGCACCCAGTACACCCCCTACCAGACTGGTAATACAAAGCAAAATAAGCAGGGTACGATCCTGGTCCAGTAACACTTTACGATACGCACCAGCACTGGCAAGCGAGGCAGGCCAGAGCGCCAGAGTGCTGGTGGCATTGGCGGGAACGGATGGTACACCACTAAAAGCCAGGGCAGGGAACGTAAAAAAGCTTCCGCCTCCAGCAACGGCATTGAGGGCTCCCCCAATAACGGCGCTGAGGAAGAGCAGTACAATGGATGGAAATGTCATCAATCAGGAATCCTCTCATGCATAAGATGATGTCTGTCTATGAGTATATCACGGAAGAACGTTTCAAAATTGTTCATCTTAAATCACACTTAAACTTCGCCATAAATGACATTTCCTCCTAGAATAGTAGCCTGAACACCGTTTTCGAGCATCTTCTCCTGTGGAACGCTAAAAATATCTTCGCGCAAGACAACGGCATCGCCCAGTTTGCCAACACGCAGAGAGCCTTTCTGCTGCTCTTCACCTCCGGCATAAGCTGCGCCAAGCGTGTAACCCCAGAGAGCGGTATTGACGGAGAGCGCTTGATCGGGAAGCCAGGACGGACGCTGGATAGTGGGATCGCGTCTCAAACTGGCGGCGTAGAGGATACGTAGCGGCTCGAAGGTCTCGACGGGGGCATCTGAGCCGAGAGCAATGGGAATACCCATGGTATGCATCGTACGATAGGCGTAGGCGCGACGGTGACGCTTGCCCCAGTAGCGTTCGGCGAGATCACGGTCCGCGACGGCATGGAAGGGCTGAATGGAGGCCACAACACCGAGACGGCGCATACGCTCAAGATCTTCTGGCGCAATCAATTGGACATGCTCCAGGCGATAGCGCAGATCGGAAGCCTGCGCGATCTGCTGCTCGGACATGAACATCTGGGCACGTTCGATAGCATCCAGAGCAACGCGGGCGGCACGGTCGCCAATCGCATGAATGGCAATGGTCAAGCCCATTTCGGCGGCATCGCGCACGATATCTTTCATCTCCTGCTCCCCGGTCGAAAGGATACCGTAATTGCCGGGGTTGCCCTCGAAGCTTTCGAGCATCGCGGCCGTTTGCGAACCAAGCGTGCCGTCAGCAAAGATCTTGATGCCAGCCACACGTAGCAGATCGTTTTGCTCATTGTTGATACCGTAACTGCGCAATTGAGGCAGCATCTGACGAGGTAAGATCATCTGGACGCGGGTTTTGAGCTGATTTTCGTCGCGCAATTCCTGGAACAACTTGAGCGTATTTTCGCCCTCGATATCGTGAATAGTCGTGATACCGTGGCGGGCAAGCTCTGGCATAATCCGTCGCAGCAGTGCGCGATTGAGTTCTAGTGGCGAATCCTCGATGACGCGATAAATCAGGGCAGTAGCTCCCTCTTCCTGGAGGAGGCCAGTTGGTTCGCCCGATCCATCGCGCAAAATGGCTCCCGTGGCCGGGTCCGCCGTCTCAGCAGTAATGCCAGCGCGTTGGAGAGCAAGCGAGTTGACCCAGAGCAGATGGCCGTCTTTGCTCCACAAAACAACGGGATGATCTGGAGAGACCGCATCGAGAGAAGTTTTAGAGGGAAAATTGTTACGCGGCCAGCGATTTTTGTCCCATTGTCCCCCCTGAATCCAATGTCCCTTTGGAGTCTGCGCGACCCGTTCACGGACCAGAGCAACCACCTCATCCTCGCTCAGGCTCTCACGCGCATCGACGTGATGGCTACGATACGCGGTACTGATCAAATGTATGTGCGCATCAATAAAGCCTGGCAGCACAGTCTTACCGCGAAGATCAAAGCTCTGGCTGAAACGATCGCCGCTTCTGCGAATTTCATCGTTGCTACCGATCGCCAGAATGCGCCCGGTCGTGCTATCGATCGCCATCGCCTGAGCGTGTGGTTGTTGAAGATCCATGGTATAAATAGAGCCATTCAGGTAAAGCAGAGGGGCCATAACATACTCCTTCTTCACGTGTACGGATCACAAAACTGAGACAAATGGGCTAATTGCATCACCAGATTGATCTATACCTCTTGACTAGAACATTTATTCTGGTATACTGACAGTAAGAAATTTTGTTCTAAATGTTCTAGATCGGAGGAAACCGCAATGGAAACCGCGCAGACAAGGAGAGCGGCCCAGCCCATGCATCATGATGTAGAGGATTCGGATGCTTTTTACGAGACCCGTATTCCAAGCAGTGCACGCCGCTATCAGCAATCTGCACCTCCAATACCTCATGATACCACGGATGATCCTGCGCTTCTGATGCCGATTACACAGCGGAGACGAGCTAGCACACCGACCACCCGCTACCCACAAGAAGGACGGCACCGAGACCCCATCACGAAAACCGAGATTTTGCCTACGCAACGACGATTTCCTCTGGTCGCAGTGCTGGTCGGTATGGTTAGCATGGTCCTGCTATTTATGACGATAGGCGCGCTCGGCACATGGTGGCAGACCTATCAGGATGACCTGCATTATGGTCGTCCACGTACTTCACAGATTGACGCAATTGTAGGACATAGTGATAGTGCAGCACACCCCACGCATTTTATCTTCCTCAATTTACACGGCCACGTCGATATTATCGAGATGCCCGGTGGCGATGCCAGCCATATGCGTGTCTATACGGGCCCCATCCTCTATGGTGACAAAGCGGATCTGGTTCCGGTCACAGGCGAAGTGCGCGATGTCAATCACGACGGCAAAGCAGATCTCATTATCCATATCCAGAACCAACAAATTATCTTCCTCAATACCGGTCAAGTTTTCAAAGAGCAATGAAATCATGGATAGAGCATGTAAGAAAAAACCTGGCGTCGATGGAGCCAGGTTTTTTTGTGTATCGGGCAATAGGCCATCTAGCGGCTGGCTCGACTCCCCTTGACAAAACCACTGTTCTTTGCCGCCTGGTATATTGTACAGACGCGTGTGCTTATTCTCCACCAGCCGCTGGCTCTTATGAACTTTGTATCGGCATAAAGGGGTCCCAAAACACATCCCCATACCTCTGCGGGGGGGCAAGAGCGTCGGTGCGGAAAGGGTTCGTGGGATGGCAAGGGGGTCGGTGGGGGTCGCGTGGGATGGTATAAAACACATCCCCTACCTCTGCGTTGGGGCGAGAGGGTCGGTGGGGGCACGCGGGTTTGGGGGGATGATGGTATGGATTACCATGATGCAGGTAATCCATACATTGGTGTATCTCTTATTTTGTTAAGGAGGGCAGGGGATTGCTGGGAACGGCCAGGGTGTTGTTCAGGAGCGTGTCGTGGCGTTGCTTGCAATCGGAGGTGTCGATGTCTCTGGATGCGAGGAACGCGGTGAGGCTCTCCAGCAATTGGCGTTCGATGATTTTGATGGACATCTCTTGATCGAGATATTGGAAATGCTGACGATAGTCACCGCTCGCTTTCTCGCGCAGGCTGGTACGGGCTCCGTAATCGAAGGAAGGATTGTCCTGGATTGCATGTCTGGCGCGCTTCTCCTGCTGGCTATGCAGCGAGCTGGCGAAGAGGTAGCGGCATACGCCTGCGGGAGATTGTAGCCAGTGTTCGGCAGTGGCAAGGAACGAATCCCTCACGATATCCCAGAATTTGTGCAGAGTTGAAGTTGATGCGCTCGTGTCAATATGGGAATAAGAGGCTTTCAATGGCGGCAACAAAAGGTAATTCACTTCTACGTACAAGCTATTGGCAATCATGACAAAACGATAGAAAATCGAGAGGACCATCTCGCCTCGCCAGGATGTGAGACGAATAGATTTGTAAAAGCGAATGTCCTGCGTGGGATTTTGCATAAACTGTTCCATGAGCTGCTCATGGACCTGAGGGTAAGGGCGTGCAAAGGGGTCAGGCAGAAATCTTGTATCATTGCGAATTTCCTGGCCGTTGACATAGAGCTTATCCGCAAAAGCGACCGCGCCACAAAGCTCGCTTTTCCCATCCAGATCAAGCTTCTGCAAGGAGTCGGTGATATAGGCGTAGATTTCGTCGATCTGGAATGATTTTGGCTTGAGCGTGGACATGGCTTCGCGTTTCCCCCTGGTTATATCGATCGGGAAAGACCAGCCTCCGACCCTGATACCAGATCCGGCAAAAGGAGAAGATCCGCTATAGACCACCACGTTCCCGTCCTGCGGCTGAAAAATGGCACTCGCTCGCTGCCCAACCTGAGGGTCCAGAGAATAGGGCACATTGATTGGATGGAACTGACTTTTTGTCAAAGCGGTCGTACCAGATCCGTGATAGCGAATTGCGCGCTCAATTGCGATCACAATCCAGGCAATAACAAAGAAAGGAATAAGAGACCAGAAGAAGACCAGAAGGACAAGCAGGCAGATTAATCCCAGACGAACACGCCGGGAAGAGAGCTTTGTTATTTGCGAGACAATGAGTACCGATAGGCCATAGAAAAACAAGGAAAGGATAGCAGACAGAGTGAATAAGGTCGATAGGGCCGCAGAAAGCATGGCAAAAGGATTCGCACTGCTCGGTGCTGACGAAGCAAATGGTAAGAGCGGATTCGCGGTTGGAGTGGCAGTCATCGTATGGAGAGCACCGATCAGCGATGCAGCCGAATAGAGGATAAAGATGATACTAACGAGCAGAATTACGAAGAGCAGACTATCGCGAATAAAAGTGCGTTTACGAGCGGCATAGGCGACTTTGAGCACGGGAATAATGTCTACACCATAGGCCTCGCCGAGGGCACGATGGTCTTCGCCAACGACCGTATCCACGACAAAGCGTTGGAAATGTTCATCGAGATGTACCGCAGCACAGATCTGGCGCGTTGTTTCCATATACGCAACCTGCAAAGGCGTCTGAGGAGGATACACAATCGGAGAGGGAACCTGCTGTTGTGCATACGGGTCCTGGGAAAAAGCGAATTGCGGAGCCGATTGGGCTGCGACGAGCGGAGAATCGTTGGCTGGCGGGAATTGTGCAGGCAGGGGCGATGACGGCGCGGCGAACTGGATGTCTGGCGTCGGTGAACTGGAAGGCGCAAACGGTGCGGGTACCACAAAGTGGACATCTAGCGTCGGTGAGTTGGCAGAGGCAACTTGTACGGGTGGTGCAGACTGAATGTCTGGTGCCAGTGAGCCGGAAGGAGCAAAGGGTGTGGATGCGGCAAACTGGATATCTGGTGTCGGTGATTTTGACGGTGCAAATTGCACCTGAGGCGCAAATTGCGCTGGAGCAGCAGGCGGAGTAAGCGAGGCTGCCGGGGTAAGTTGCACCACAAAAGAAACGCCGGGGGTTCCCAGGAGCACCTGATCTCTATCCTGCAAGACCGCATAGTCGACCGGCTGACCGTTCACCACGAGCAGTGACTGAGCATTGCGAGCCTGGATAATATAGCGATCGCTATCTATAACGATACGCGCATGCTCTGGCATCATAGAGATATCACTCACGATGAGATCATTCACGTGTGGATCGCTACCCATGCGCGTCTCTGTTTTCGTAACGGGGATTGCCTGTCCCCCCAGGGGGCCGTTGCTAAAGTGCAATATGAACTGCATATTCATTGCATTTGACACAAACAATGACTCCTATACATTTTTTCAAACACAAAAACTGGTTAGTTGTTATGTGACAAAATTGGTTTTACGCGGTTTACCGCAACGAGGAAAAGTGCATGAAAGATGGTCAATATCCTCTCAATAAGTAGTATAGCTCATTTATTGACGTACAATGATATATTATGTTGCAAAAATAGACCTTTTTCTTATTATTATGTGCGGGAGATCTTGCGTCTCTACGAAACGAAGCGATACCCGACGCCCCAGACGGTCACAATCTTCTCTCCGAGGGGACCAAGTTTTTTGCGCAGGCGCGTGATATGCGTATCGACGGTACGATCAAAACCGTCATAGTCGTAGCCCCAGAGTTGTTGCAGGAGAAATTCGCGGCTGAAGGCGCGACCGGGATGTGAGGTGAGCAAGACAACCAGATCATACTCGCGCGGAGTTAATTCTATCTCCTGTCCGCCAAGTTGTGCGGTGTGCGCGGTCAGGTCGATATGCAAAAGGCCACGATCGATCGTGTTCGGCTCGGGTTCGCGAACCGGGCGCGTCGGAGCGGGCTCGGGAGATGATGGCTGAGCGGAGGCGAGTCCGGAGCGGCTATCCAGTTCCACGCGTCTCAGCATCGCACGCACCCGCGCCGTTAATTCACGTATGCTGAAAGGCTTGCTAATATAATCATCGGCCCCTACTTCCAGGCCGAGGATACGATCTACCTCTTCATTGCGAGCGGTGAGCATGATAATAGGGGCAAGATAATTCTGGCGAATACGGCGGCAGACAGAGAGGCCGTCAAGTCCTGGTAGCATCCAATCCAGAATAATGAGATGGGGGTTCTGTTTTTCGACTGCGATCAAGGCGGCATGACCATCAAAGGCCTGCACGACTGAGTGGCCTTCCGCTTCCAGTTCTTTGCGCAACAAATTACAAATATCGACCTCATCCTCGACAACAAGAATGCGTGCCATGATGTAGCCCCTCTTCTTCACGCCAGTGCTGGATTATTGGCGTGAACGCGTATAGTGTACTGCTTCGTGTACAGTGTACTACAGAGTTTTGAAGAGGTCTATATCATTTGCACGCGGTTCGGTTTTCGGGGCATGATGGTCGGCGGCGGCGCACGCGGATCGGCGGCGGCGCATGCGGATCGGCGGCGGCGCACGCGGATCGGCGGCGGCGCACGCGGATCGGCGGCGGCGCATGCGGATCGGCGGCGGCGCATGCGGATCGGCGGCGGCGCATGCGGATCGGCGGCGGCGCATGCGGATCGGCATAAAGCCCGATCCCTACCTCTGCGTTTGGGCGAGGTGGCCGGTGGGATTTTGGGGATTTTTGGAAGAGGAGGCCATGGGACGGAGGAGGACGTGGAAGCAGGTTCCTTCGTCGACTTTGCTTTCGACGGAGACTGAGCCGCCCATGGCAAGCACGAAGTCGCGCACGATTGCCAGTCCCAGGCCGAAGCCGCCGGAGGTGCGGGCACGTGAGGCGTCGGTGCGATAGAAGCGCTCGAAAATACGCGTCAGGTCTGCTTCGGGAATGCCAATGCCGGTATCTGCTACCTGTAGTTCAACTTCGCCGCTTTCGGCTGGCAAGAGCATAATCGAGACGATGCCACCATCGGGCGTGTACGTAATGGCGTTACGCACCAGATTTAGTAAGATCTGATGCAGGCGGCGATGATCCGCCTGTACGGGTGGCAAAGAGGGCGTCACGGTACGTACGAGCGTGATCTGGCGCTGACGGCGGGCCAGAGGCATCAGCGTCTGATAGACCTCTTCCACGACCTCGGAAGCGTTGACGGCGGCAAGGTCCACCCGCAGTTCGCTGGCATCGTTGCGGGCAAGCGAGAGCAGATCGTCGACCAGCATGCCCAGACGCGTCGACTCGCGGTAGACAATTTCCAGATAGTTGTGCAATGCTTCAGGAGTAAGCGAACGATCTTCCGCCTCAGAGGAAAGTAAAAGCGATTCGAGATGACCACGGATGCTCGCGACCGGCGTACGTAGCTCGTGCGAGACATTCACAATCAACTCACGGCGGCTCTGCTCTGCGCGCTCCGCTTTTGCGCGCTCCAGCCGAGCCGTCTGCTCCGCCTCGGCTACGCGCAGGGCACTGGTACTCATGCCCAACATCACAGAAGCGAACTGGCCCCATAATCCGGCCAGCGTGTTGAACACAGGCAGCGGAAAGAGCACCAATCCGTACGCAGTAAGCGAAAGGAGGAGCCATTGCTTCAAGCGTGCGCTGAACGGAATCGTGACCGGGGCAAGGCGTCTTGAGCGGGCAAATCCGGTCAAGACGAACCAGCTCAGACCGCCTGTCACGAACAGAAAGCAGGGAAAAAGTACAATGAACGTGATCTCTGTGGCATCAGGAGATGCTAATGAGTGACCATGAACCAGCAGCAGCACGAGAAAAACAATTGAGCAGATCAAAGTAGCCAGCCAGAGTAAAGAGAGCAAGGCAAGAGAGAAACTTCTCAGCTGAAAAAGTGGACCGATGAGCAAAAAGAAGAGGTAACAGAGAGGGATCAGCGTCAAGCCAATCGCTAAAGACATAATGCTGATCGTGAGCATCAAGACTAATGTGCTTAAAGTGATAGTAAAAGCGATAATCCCGAAGAAAAATTTCGTGAGTAGATAGGCAAGGCTTTTCCAGGTGACCGAATAACTCAGATAGCTACGAACTTTTTGCCAGAAAGGGGTAGGGGTTGTATCTGGAAGCTTCATCGGGGGAATGGAGACACCAAGCCAGCTCATCGCATGAATGCGCTCAAAGCGGGCAAGAGACCACCACATGCCCATCGTGAACAGCAGCAATGGAACCCCGACCCAGACAATCAGCGTACCCAGACCACAGACAATGCAGGTAATCAGAAGCACAAAATAGATCAATCCCAGAGGGAAAGAGAGCAAGAGATAAAGGATATTGAGATAGGTCTGTCGCTGGCTGGCAAGGCGAAGAAGTCCCTGGATCATAGCAACTCCTGAATGTATAAAAACGACATGAGCGGTTATAGAGATCATAGCAAAAAAATGTTACGAAATTATGGCGAAAATAAAAAAAAGCCCGAAGGTTTTTATCCCTTCGGGCTTTCTCCACCTCCACGTAACATATCCCGTCACCTCCAGGTGCAGGTGTTAGAATACCCTGACCACATCGACCCCAGATACACCCCACTCAAACACGCTGACCACATAGCGGTATTCATTATAGAGATAAGATTACGAGCCCTGGCTCGTCAACGCGTTTATCTCCACCCCAGCCACATATGCTCTATCCAGCTTATCCACCGTACGCGTTCCTCCTCTATCCAATCCTCCTCATGGCAGGACTTTCCCCTACCACCACATAACAACGTCCCGCAGTCCTGCCGTCTCCCCACCACCACTACCTTGCCATTGGATCATTCGCCACCCACACACCACCAACGCTACCGAAACGCAATCTTCGTCCATCCTCACCACATGAACCATTTCCCTACCACCAGGGTGTCCATCTCTTTGTTACGCTAGAAATATACCATGAAGGGATGACGAAGCCATGAATCTTATGCGGTGAATTGTGAACATTTCTTCACATTTTGAGAATTTCGCAACAAAAAAAGGATTACAGAGTTTTCATCTTACGAAAATTCGCTGTTTTTGGGGGTTTTATGTGGTTGCAAACCAGAGATGGCCGGGGGGGACGTGGGCAGGGATAAACCGCTGCCCCTACCTCTACCTTTCTTCGAGGATTGGATTACGTGCGCTCCTTACCAAAGGGAATTGCGAGGAGACCTGGGGGATTGTGAGGGGCGGCAAAAATGTTGTATGCTGACTGGCATTGTCAATAAAGAGGATCAGATATGCTTCATTTGCAATTATTACGAAATACACTGCACTTTACGCGGGGTGAGAGGCTGCTCTTGCTCAATTCGGCGTATGATCCCATTGTGGAGGACGCCAGCCGCAAGGGAGTCACAATTGTGCTGGCAGAAGATAGTATTGCGGCCATGCAGGCAGCCAGCAAGTTGAGTGGGAAATCGCTTCAGCATTTTGCATTTCACAATTACGTCTTGCATGCTCCGCCTTCTACGATGGATAGTGCAGTGCTGAACCTGCTCTATCAGCCGAACAATGCCTGGATGTTCTATGCGGTACAGCTTGCTTACTATGCGCTACGTCCGGGAGGGAAACTGTATGTTGTCGGGGCAAAGGATCGCGGCGTGTTGAGCGTGGGGAAGCGCATGCAGGAGCGATTTGGCAATCTCGAAACGCTCGAGATCAGTAAAGGTCAACGCGTGCTCAGCGCACAGAAAAAGCAGGTAGAGCTTACGGAAAGTGATAGAGCAGCACTGCTTCAGCCGCTACAGATCTTCGCGGATAACAAATTGGATGAAGGGACACGGCTGCTTATTGAGGCACTGGAGATCAATGAAAGCGATAAGGCGCTGGATCTGGGTTGTGGCGCGGGCTTTGTTGGCCTGCATATTGCGCGTCGGGCGACACAGGGACAGGTCACAATGGTCGATGTCAGCCTGGCAGCAGTAGATGCAACCAGAGAAGCCGTCGAGCAAAGTGGGCTGCACAACATGCAGGTACTGCCCAGTGATGGCACACAGGCCGTAGCAGGACAGCAATTTGATCTCGTGGCAACTAATCCTCCATTTCACATGGGTGGCATCCAAACGAGCGAAATAGCAGAACGATTTATGCGCGAAACGGCCCAGATATTACGTCCGGGAGGACATTTTTATCTGGTAGCGAATCGCTTTCTGAAGTATGAACCAGCCATGCAAGCTCATTTCTCACAAGTAGAAGAGGTCGCTGGGAATACGCGCTATAAGGTATTACGGGCTCATACGGCGTAATTTAGAGGTTGACAAGCAGGACTACTGAATTTATGCTGTTATCAGAAAAGAACTCACCTACCCAGGACCAAGCTTATAAGGAGCATGACTTTGTCTATTGCCTCGCGCAACGCATCCCCCACTCAATCGCGTCATACCATTTCCTGGTTGCTACTCATCATCGCCAACATCCTCTGGGCCAGCAGTTATGTTGCAGCCAAGTTCGCCTTACAGGAGACATCCGTCGTCCTGATGCTGGCGTTGCGCATGGTGATCTCCGCCCTGATTCTACTGCCAATGATCATTATCAGGCGCAAAGAATTGAAGCTGACATGGAAAGATCTGCCACAGCTGATCGTTTTAGTACTCGTGGGATTTGTGATCAACAAGCTGCTGGAGTTTGGAGGACTTGCGCTGACAACAGCTTCAGATGTTGCGCTACTGATTACCGGCGAATCGATCTTCACAGCAGCCTGGGCCTGGATACTCTTGCACGAACCATTCAAAAAAAAGACAGCCATTGCCCTCCTGATAGGTTTCCTGGGAGTATATTTAATTGTAGAGCGGAGCCTCTGGCCCAATCTACCCGCAGGAGGTGGAGCGGGACGTATGATCGGAGATCTGCTCGTCGTTGTAGCACTACTTATCGAGTCATTTTATACCATTCAGGGCAAAGCTTTACTTGTAAAGCATTCACCATTATTGATTACAGCGGCCTCCATTGTTGGTAGCGTTGTATTCTGGCTACCAGTAGCGGGCTGGGAACTATTTACCAGAGGCCCGCAGCCGATAAGCCTGCTGACCTGGTTAAGCATTGGCTGGCTGGCATTGATGGCGACCGTCATCGCCTATCTGGCCTGGTTCAAAGGTCTCATGCAGGTCGATGGTACACGAGCGGCCTCAACGCTTTTTATTCAGCCGCTGCTTGGCACCATCCTGGCAGTCGTCCTGTTACAAGATCAGCTTTCGCCACTGACAATTATCGGTGGCCTGTTGATCATAGTGAGTGTATATTTAATTTCCAGATAGTACCTGCTCTAATTCTATAGCTCTGTAACGACGTAAAAATTCCGCAATACCATTATAAGAGAGGGATATGCTCATGCTAAAACCACGCAGTGCTTTTATTGAAGTGGAAAACATTCGCCTACATTATCTTGAGTGGGACCAGACACTCTATCGCCAGGCCCATCCAGCGGCAAGTGCGCAACAGAGGGAAGCGAACGAAGACAACATACCGATCGTGCTGCTTCATGGACTCAGTGCCAGTGCTGAAACCTGGTCCCTGGTGGCGGATCATCTTTGTCAGCAGCATCAAGTGATCGCGTTTGACCAGCGTGGTCACGGCCAGAGTTCGCAGCCCGATACTGGATATGATCAGATCACCATGACCGAAGATATTATTCATGGCATGGCAGATCTGGGCCTGGGGCAGATTGCGCTGGTCGGGCATGGTTGGGGAGCGCGTATTGCGCTGGCCCTGGCAGCACGTCATCCGGCCCTGCTTAGCCATCTTATTCTGGTTGATTGTCCTCATGTCGAACCGCGCCACTGGCCGGGCATGACGCGTGAGCGATTTCTGCGTGAAAGAGCAGGCAAAGAGAGTTATCCATCAAGCGAGGCCTTTTTGCAGGCGATGCAGGAAGAGATCGGGAATTTCTGGTCAGCAGAGATCGCCGAAATCTTGTTGAGCTACATCGAGCAGCGACCCGATGGAAGCGTCGAGGAGCGTCTGAAGCCAGCGAACCAGCGTCAGATTCGCGGAGCCACATGGGAAGACCGAGCGCTTTCATATTACGGTAAATTGACCTGTCCCGTATTGCTGGTCCCGGCGGCTGCTGCGCCACAGCAGGGAGAAGAGCCGCCGGAGAGATTGGAGAACGCCGACGAATTTGCCTATGCGAAAGGCATTATGGTAGCACAGGTGGCCCGCACCATACACCAATGTACAGTCCTCTGGATGCCGGATACAGCACACGATATCCAGCTTCAGCGTCCACAGAGGCTGGCACAGGCAATTGCAACATTTGTGAAAGAATAGAGAGACAGGGGAAGATCGACGAAAAGTGAAGAGTTGTAGTAGAGATTAGCTTGCGTCCAGCGACAGAGTTGGCTAGAATAAGGGCAGAAGAGAGCAAAGAAACAAAGGAGAGGAAGCAAACGATGTCGCGTATTCCTCCAGATGAGAGTATAGATCTTGCGGACCTGGAAAGCGCAGGCAGCATGACATCCCTGTTTCGGGTCATGGGACAGAGGCCGGAGATTATGCAGCAAGCGCGCAAATTGCTCGAAGTAACGATGCGCGGAGGCAGCGTCGAGCCGAGGCTGAAAGAGCTGATAGCAGTACGCGTCTCACAGGTGAACCATTGCTTCTACTGAATGCAGGCACATACTGCCTTGGCAAGGCAGCTGGGGGTCAGTGAGGCATTATTAGATGCTATGTATCACATCGACACACACCGTCACCTGTTCAGCGAACGTGAGCAGGTAGCATTGCGCTATGCTGAGATTATGACAACCAGTGCCCGGGAAGTGGACGAAGAGCTATGGGATCAACTCCAGACACACTTTGATGATGGAGAAATCATCGAATTGAGCAGCGTGATTGGCCTGTTCAACTTCTTTAACCGTTTCGCCGACGCACTCCAGATCGAGCCACCGACGCAACAAGCACCCGAATCGAAATAGCAGAGAAAGACAAAAATCATGCCAACCAACGAAGAGAAACTGGAAGCGCTCCTCCACGATATGCACGAATTGGAGAAATATTTACGTGAGCGTGGTGAAAGAACACGTATCCTTTCCCTGAAATTTGCCGAGAACGCAAAAACCAATCCTGGTAACAGAGAATTTGACTTGAGCCAATCGCGCATGCTCAGTTATCAACATGAAGTGTGGAACGAGATAGGGAACCAGATCGAGAAATTGCTCAAAAATTACGAATGATATTTCTTTCTCGGTACAGGCGCATCAGGGAACCAGAGCGTGTGGAATGCCCTGAGAGTGCAGAATGTAGAGAAAGCCAACGGGATAGATATAGCCCAGGATATTGAGAGCGGTCACAATGGCCAGCAGAACCACGCTCGAAATGATGAGAACGCGATCAAGCGTGTGAGGATGCAGCTCGACAAGCCAGCTGCGTTTTGTGACACCGAAGCAACGAAGCTCCATAGCATTAATGATATCCTCGGCATCCACAACCGAACCAATAATTACGGGGACAATCATAGGAGCCAGGCGAGCAATTTTGCCGAAGACGCCGCCGCGCAATTTATCGATCTCGAAACCGCGAGCGCGTTGAGCATCGTATGTCACCGTAAAATCGCGGGCAATGCTGGGTAGGAAGCGCAACGAGAGATCGATCGCATAAGCAATTTTATCGGAAATGCCCATTCCCTTGAAAGCCACCCCCATCTGAGCGGGATCAATCGTATAGGAAACAGGAACGACAAACAGTCCGATACCGATATTGCGCATCAGCTGCGTCAGCACAAACGTAATGCTCTCAACGCTGAAAACCAGCGGGCCGGGCGCAAAAAATGGTGGCTTGCTTGTGAACTGGAAGAAAGGCACGCTAAAAAGAAGATGCTGATGTGAGAGATTGATCCACTGCACCACCGCGCCCGCAGTAATAAAATAATTAACCACAACCAGCATCACCGCCAGCGCAATAATGTACACCCAGGCCGTCTTCGTCTCAGCCCAGGTGAGTCGGGCCTGATAGTAATAGCCAATTGCCAGAAGCAGACCGGCCAGCACAAACCAGAAATTCGACGACTGCGTGATCGAGAAAATGAAGAGAAAAAGCAGGATAATCTTCGTGCGTGGGTCCAGGCGATGCACAAAAGAATTGCGTTGAATGTAAGGGAAATTGATGAGCATATCTATCTCTCTCCGAAGGAGAAGGGATAGATACAGGCCACCCCTTCTCCCTGGTGTATTAGCCGCGTCCTCTGCTTCTGACAGCCGAGTTATAAGCAACAATAACAATAGGTAACAGAATCAGGCCGTTAATAAGATCGGGAATAGTAGCCACAAAAAACTCGCTCGTCGCCGCCGCCACGCTATTCTGGGAGACCCAGATATCGTTAAAGGCAGCGAAAGCAATGCCAATGATGATCGCAATAGCACTGGCAATCTCAGCATAGACAATAGCGCGGGTAGTGCGGTAGCGTCCACGCGTAAAAAGCACAACAAAGCCTGCAATAAAGCCGATAAGAGCGTTTCCGAGATCCCAGTTCCAATAGAAATTGTGATAGCTGATCAGATCGCCGAGAATATTGCCAATGCCACCGACGAACAGACCAACAACCGGACCAAAGACGACACCGAAGAATAAAGGGATCACGATACCAGGGCGGAGAGAGACAGCACCTCCAGCGGCATTAGGAAGCTGGACCAGATTAAAGATAATACTGAGAATCGCGTAAAGCGCGATCCCAACAGCCATATAGACGACTTGCCGTACACCGACAGACCAGATAGATTGCCTGGGGATAACTTCCGAGGATTCTTCCGCAGCCATGTGCAATTGTCCTTTCCAATAAATGAATAACAAGAACGACAAAAATAAAGAGCAAGAGAGGGGCTACGTCACCGCATTTTGCGAAGAAAGCAGATAGTGCAGCAACGAAGTAGGGCGCAGATTGCAGGACTCCAGCAAAGCAGAGTTTGCCAGAACCTCCAGCGGCGGGCCATCCGCCACCAGACGTCCCTCTCGTAAAAGCAGAACACGTTGCGTAAAACGCAGCGCGAGATCGAGGTCGTGGGTAATAAAAAGCAGCGTATCCAAGGCAGATAAGCTGCGTAAATATTCAATAAAAGCGATATATGAGCGATAGTCCTGACCGGCCGTAGGCTCGTCCAGCAACAAAATGCGTCCCTGCATTGCGAGCACGGAGGCGATGGCGACGCGCTTCTGCTGGCCGAAACTGAGCGAAAATGGCGAGCGCGTGTCAAATTGCGCAACATCCAGCGCCTGCTCCGAAGCATCAACGCTTGCACGCAGACGTTGCGCAGCGAATTTCAGATTCTCAGGGCCAAAACTCACCTCCTTGCGCACCGTAGGAGCAAAGAGCATCGCGCTCGGGCTCTGGAAGACATACCCGATACGCGCAGCGAGTTGCGCAACACTTAGCTTGCGGATATCTTCCCCGTACAACAGCGTCTTCCCCTGCGAGGGGCGCAGCAGTCCCAGAGCCTGCTTCACCAGCGTCGTTTTGCCCGAGCCATTCGGGCCAAGCAGCGCAATCGTCTCACCCTTGCGTATCTGGCAAGAAATATCGTGCAATACATCTTCGGTCGTGCCGCTATAGCGATACGAGAGATGCTCGAACGAGAGAACAGGCTTATCCGTATCGGCAGGACCGTCCTGACCCGTAAGAATAGGCTTGATGAGGAGAGAGGGAGCGAGAGAAGGATCATCCAGCGTGCGCAACGTAGAGGACACAGGGAGCTTCACCTGAGCGGGATCAGCAATTGCCAGGAAATCCTCGACCGGGCCGAAGAAAGCCTGGCGTCCAGACTTCATAAGCAACACCTTGTCCGGATGCAATTGTAGAGCCTCCTCAACGCGATGCTCCACAATAATCACCGTACGGCCTTCCGTGCGCAGATCCTCAATTAACGTCTCCAGTTCGTCGACGGCGCGCGCATCCAGATTGGCAAACGGCTCATCGAAAAGAAAAATAGAGGGACGCATCACCAGAAGACCAGCCGCCGCGACCTGCTGGCGTTGACCACCGGAAAGAGCATGAATGGGGCGTTGCTGATATGGCTCAAGATGCAAACGTTGCAGTACCGCACGGATATGCGACACCATCTCCGCCCGAGGAATCCCCAGGTTTTCCATCCCGAAAGCGATTTCCTGCTCGACCGTGCTCCCGATAATCTGCTTATCGGGATCTTGCAGCATCGTCCCAACATATTGCGCGAGATCACGCAGAGAGAGCGCCTTGATCGAACGGCCATCGAAGCGAATCTCACCTTGCAGCACCCCCTGGTAGCTGCGTGGGATCAGACCATTGAGGCATTTGAGCAGCGTGCTTTTGCCGCATCCGCTTGGGCCGGCAATAAGCAGCAGTTCGCCAGCGGTGAGAGAAAAAGAAATATCTTGAATGGCATAGAGATCGGATGGAAGCGTTGAAGCCGGGGTAGGAGAATCTTTCTCGTCATCAGGCATGCGATAGCTAAAACTGAGATTGTCCACCACAATTCGTGACGGAGTAGCAGGAATACTCTTCTGTGAATGAGAAGAGACAGACATTGGCGATACCTTTTTTGTAGTAAACACTTCTCCGTAGAAAAATGTTTGAGCAACAGGTGATATGGCAAGAAGTTACTACCATGCATTGTTATGGCAGAAATCACTTGTTGCACATAACAGTACCATATCTTTATCATGCTTTCAAGTTATCCTTTTCATGACAAAAATTTATCATTATTATTCGTAAAAAGAATAGAAAGAGAGTGAGGAGGGGGAAGGGGAGAAAGCAGGCGCTTTTGCTAGAGATAGGTAAAAAGGAGAAGAGAAGAGTGGATGAGCGCCTGCCGAGAAGTGAATAAAAGTTTTAGAGTTCGCCAGATTTAGCGCGGGAGTACTGGCTGGACAGCTCGCCCTTTGTGCGTGAATAGAGTTCGCGTCCCTGAACAAGGGCATCATTAGCGCGAGCGCGAATTTCATCGCTGAAAGAACCTCCGCCGAGAGAGATACCTTGTTCGCTCAATTGAGCGCGGGTGGCCTCACCGGACTGAGGAGCAACGAGCAGACCAATAACCACGCCGACCCCCAGGCCGACGAGTAAGCCGAAGTAGAATTTCATCATTCGTCTCCTTTCGTTCCCTCGAAACAGCCAACAGATAAAAAAACGTATTACTGACCCGACATTGCGAGCAGTTCCTCAACCTTATCGAGAAGGACATGCAATTCAAAAGGTTTGCGTAAGAGAGAGACCCCGTGATAGCGTTGAGCATCACGTTCAATCAGCCGAGAAACCTCTTCAGCCTCAAGGACAGCCGCCGTATACACAATGACAGGAATATCAGCGGTGACCGTATCATCGCGCACCTGTTTGAGCACATCCTGTCCAGAAATATCGCCTAATTTCAGATCGAGAATGAGCAGGTCTGGCAACTGGCTTTTGACATGAGCAAAAGCGTCTTTGCCATCTTGTAAGATAGCAACTTGATATTGCTCATCTTCAAGAACGCGACGCATGAGGTGAAGTAGCTCGTTTCTATCGTCAACAACAAGAATTCGTTTTGTCACATCCAATCGGTGCTCCCAATTCTTACAGAGAGTAAGAAAGCACCGCCTCCTGTTACCGCCATCACCAAGAGTACTGTGCTGTACAAAATACAGAGAACAGAGTGTGGCAGCGTCTCTTCTTGAGTATCGGCTTGTAGTGTATCACGTTCCAGGCCTACAAAACAAGCTATACTGAGCAATATCAGGAAAGGTCTGGCAACGAAGTATTGAGTACCTGTTAAGTACACGAATCACACGTGTGCTCAGTATACATTACTCTACTATCTAGTTTTTGTGATTAGCCTCTCAAGCGGCTTTAGCTGTTATTTTGTGGCCTGTGATTATATTATACTGTAATCTGCGACTTTCTGTTTTTGACAGGTTCTTTAGTCCTGGTCAGGAATTTGAGATAAGAAGAAAAGGGGATATTAGTTGTTTAGAGGGGGGGGAAGGAAATGTGAGCGTGGTGGGGATCGAACCCACGGCAACCCGATTAAAAGTCGGATACTCTACCACTGAGTTACACGCTCATGTGCGATCAGTTTTCGCTATTGTACTGCATTTCTCACCAGAAAGCAAGAGGCAATTTTCCAGGTGTCTCCATCCGTCAGAATGCGTGGATGCATCAGATCATTGATAGTAAGGCCAATTCATAATAGAACGGCTCCAGAGAAACCTTTTCAAGGCATCAATAGCACGTTATAATAAAAGGCAACGCTCTCATTTATACAAAATCAGGCAACGTAGGGGTTGCGCAGGAGCAGGTGAAATGTCTGATAGGCAACAATTTCTGGTACGTTTCTGGGGGGTGCGTGGGAGCTATCCTACGCCGGGGCCACAAACGCTGCGTCATGGAGGGAATACAGCCTGCGTCGAGATACAGGCTGGTGGGCGGAGACTTATTTTTGACGCAGGCAGCGGCATCATTCGCCTGGGCAGTGAATTGTTGCTGAATATAAACGACACGGAGCAACTCGATATAGCCCTTTTTATCACACATGGGCATGGCGATCACCTGATAGGTTTTCCTTTTTTTGCGCCCCTGTTTGATGCACGTACGCACATCCATCTCTTTGGGCCGCAGCTGGCAGGTCAGGGAGTCGAGCAACTCGTAACCTCATTGATGTCTCCTCCGTATTTTCCAGTAGACTTACGAAAATTGCCTTCTCATCGCACATTCCATACCGTGACGGGCGAAGAGTGGATAGTCTGGCGTAAGGGGTCAAGTGTGCCGCATATGAACGGTTATCAGCGGGAGACACGAGATCATAGCAGGCGAGCGAAAGACGAAGTGAAAGTACGTACAAAATTTACCAGGAGTCATCCGCTCGATGGAGCAGTAATCTACCGTATAGAGTATGCGGGGCATAGTGTAGTGTACGCGACCGATGTAGAATGGAGAGAAGGGAACGACCCGGAATTTTTGAGATTTGTGGAGGGAGCGGATCTCCTGATACATGACGCGCAGTATACGACTCACGATTATAAGCAAGTAAAGCAGGGATTTGGTCATAGCACCGTCGAAATGGCGGTTGAGGCTGCACAAGAGGCACATGCAAGGGAACTGATCCTGTTCCACCATGAGCCGACCTATGACGATAATCAGCTGGATGCAATGGAGGCAGAGGCACAGAGACGGTTTCCGCATGTGCGTTCTGCTTGCGAGGGTATGGAGATAGATCTTTTAGAAGGACGGAGCGAGGTCGGATAATGATAAATGTGCTATTGGCGTTAATGATAATCGTCTCATTTCTCATCGCAATTGCGCTTCATGAGATTGCGCATGTAATGATGGCCTCCTGGTTAGGCGATCACACGCCACGCGCAGAAGGAAGGCTGACGCTCAGAATTCCCGAACATATCGATCCCATCGGCCTCCTGATGTGTGTCGTGCTGGCATTTCAGCCGATCCCGTTTCAGGTTGGTTTAGGGTGGGGAAAGCCAGTCAAGCCCGATCCCTGGAAGATGCGCATTGGACCAAATCGGGGATTGCTGGTCGTGGCGCTGGCGGGTCCAGTTTTCAGCTTAATCGTAGGCATGCTGGTCGGAGGATTGGTGCACTTCGTTTATCCTTATCTCTATCCTTTTCTAAAGGACGGTTTCTTCCCGCAGCATGTGCTACAATTTTTGATCGTGTTCGCATGCACCAATGTCGGGATTGCCATCTTCAACCTGATACCGCTCTATCCGCTGGATGGATATCAGATTGTGTACGCATTGCTGCCAAACAGACAGGCCGCACAATTTGAACGCTCAGCAGCATATGGGCCATTTATTATTCTGGCAATCTTTTTCTTTCTGCCATTTCTGGCACAAATTGCCCGGCTCCCCTCAAATCCGATATTTGAGCCAGCATTCTTCATCTGGCAGGGGGCGGCGTCCCTGGTTGGTCTGGTGATACCAGGGGGATTCTCGATGGTAAGCTATTTCTATATGTTGTAGATATGCATAATACGCATTGGTTACAAATAGTCGTATATCGACTGGGACAGGTGCGGCAGCAGCTTGGCTTCGTTGAGCCTTTGACAGTAAAAGACTATGCAGAAGTGGAGCGGTGGCTGCCGAGCAGTGCTCTGAAGTTGTTCCGTACGATGTCCCCGGCTGATCAGCAGCACAGTTTACGGGTTTGTCGTGGTTTATTGGCCTGTGGTTGTGAGGAAGAGAATTTGCTAGCCGCAGCACTATTGCATGATGTTGGAAAAGCAGAGGGGCGAGTGCCGTTCTGGACGCGACCGGTGATCGTGCTGGGCAAGCTACTTGCACCGAGGTGGTTGAAGCGCAGTGTGATCGAGTTGGAGCAGTTGGAGCAGGCTGGAGGGGCACGCTGGCGGAGGGCTTTGAGCTATGCCTGGTGGCATGCGGAGGTAGGGGCACAACTGGCGGCGGCGGCGGGCCTCTCGGAGCAGGCGACACTCTATATTCGTACGCATCATCAGGCGAATGGTCCAGCAGCATTGCTGCATCGGATAGACGAGGAATCGTAGCGTGCCACAACAACATGCAGCTTCTGATGAACCAGGGCAGGGCGAAGCAGCCCTGGAACAGGAGCGCTATGTTGTGCACCTACCGATCTTTGAAGGGCCACTAGATCTCCTGCTACACCTCATCGAAAAGCACCAGATGGAGATCACGACAGTCTCGCTGGTAGCAGTCACAGATCAGTATCTGGCGCACCTGAAGCACTGGCAAAACGAGCAACTACCGCTGGCGAACATGGCAGCGTTTGTCATGATTGCGGCTCGTTTGCTCCATATCAAATCGCAGAGCTTGCTTCCCCAACCACCGAGAGAAGACGCGAACGTAGTAGAGGATAGCGCAACAGTGCTGGCAGAAGAGTTGCAGCACCATTTGCGCGAATATAAGCTCGTGAAGGGGATTGCGCAGGTGTTGCGGCAGCGGGAAGAGGCAGGCTTGCAGACGCATAGCCGCTCCAGTTTGCTGGCAGGCATTGAAGCGCAACTGGCCTGGACGCCTCCTACGCTGGTAAAGACGGAGACACAGGCACTGGCGAGAACGTTTCAACGTCTGTTGGAACTACAGACACGAGATGAGAAGAACGGCAATGAGCTGATGCCGGTAGCACGCGTGCGCGTCAGTGAGCGCATTGCGGAGATTATGAGCCGTCTGGAAGAGCGCGAAGCAGTCATGCTGGCCGAGATTATTGAGCATGAGCATTCGCGACTGGTCATCATCGTGACGTTTCTGGCCGTGCTTGAGTTGTGGAAGTGGGAGCGGGTCAACGTAAGACAGGAAGGCTTAATGGCTCCGATTGTGCTCGAACGGGGAGCGCGCTGGTCAGTTGAGGGGCAGGAAGAGCTACAGGCGGAAGAATTTCTGTAGAACGCTTGTCTTGCATGATATAATTGCACGCAATGGAACAAGAAGCGCTTGATACACAAACAACCAATAGGCTGGATGCCCGGCAGCTAGGGGCAGCGATCGAAAGCTTGCTCTTTGTCTCAGGTCGTCCTTTAGAGCGCGGAGAGTTGCGCAAGCTTTTGGATAGCGATGAGTCGGCTCTGCTGGCGGGCCTGCAAGCGCTGGAACAGGATTTACAGAGTCAGGGCCGAGGCATTCGTTTGCAGCGGCTTGGTGAACAGGTGCAACTGGTATCCGCGCCGGAAAATGCGCGCTATATTGCGGCGCTGCTTGGTCTGCCCATGAGCGCAAAGCTGACAGCGGCGGCGTTGGAGACATTGTCCGTGATAGCGTATCGTCAGCCGATGACGCGCAGTCAGATCGAAGCGATTCGCGGCGTGAACAGTGATCGTGCGCTGGCAAGCCTGATTCAATACGGGCTCGTCGTTGAGATCGGGAGAGCGCAGACGGTAGGACGTCCGGCCCTATTCGCAACCACGCCCGAATTTTTGCAGCAGTTTGGCCTGACGAGCCTGGAAGAACTGCCCGGAATTTCCCCACAAGAGATAGTCAACGTGGATAACGTATCGTCAACAGTAAAAGAAGATGAGGTAGAGAGCTAATGCGCCTCGGTCGCCATATGCCCACCGGCTCCAGGCCGGTACGAGCTGCTGCGCTGGCTAAACAGATAGGCTGCGAGGCCATCCAGATTTTTGCCAGTAACCCCACTGCCTGGAAACCGTCCGCCGATGATCCCGAGACCTGCGCGGCCTTTATGGAAGCAATCAAGCTGCATGATCTTTCGCCAGTCGTACTGCATGCGCCCTATCTCATCAACCTGGGAGCCCCTGATCCGCTAAACTGGGAGAGATCGATTGCGCTGCTTACCTGGACGCTACAGCGCGGGGCGCTGCTTGGGGCGAGCTACGTCGTATTTCATACAGGGAGCCATCGTGGGGCGGGAGTTGAAGCTGGTATCGGGCGCGTTGTTGAGGGGATCACGCGGGTGATGGCGGAGTCGCCTGCTGAGGTGATGCTGCTGCTGGAGAATGATGTGGGCGCGGGGAATTCGCTGGGGAGAAGCTTCGAGCTGTTACAGGGAATACTGGAGCAATTGCCGCAATTTGCCGGGCGGCTGGGAGTTTGTCTGGACACCGCTCATCTGTGGGGCGCGGGGTATGATCTTTCGAGCGCGGAATCGGCAGCGCAGGTGCTGCAACAGTTTGCCGAGGTAGTCGGAATTGAGCGGCTGCGGGTCATTCATCTCAATGATACGGAGAAGGCGCTGGGTAGTCACCGCGATGTGCATGCGCGTCTGGGCGAGGGCGTGATCAGCGAGGAGGGGTTGCGAGCATTGTTGCAAGATACGAGGCTGGAACATGTCGCAGTCCTGATGGAGACACCGATCAAGGTAGATGAGCAGGGGAAAGAGGATTGGGAGCACGATGCGGGACAGATTGCGAAGGCGAAGGGAATGCTGGGGCGTCCTCAGGCATGAAGCGCAATCCCTACCTCTATGGTTCTTCGAGAGAGAAGATGTCGGCCCGTAACCGTCGCCATTCTGGTCGATGAGCTTCATTTTTTTGCATAGCCAGGGTTACGACATACGAGCAGATATTGACGAAGTAAATCTGTCATGGACAGAGCTGTAGAGATATGCAAAAAAAGAAATATCGGGGAATATTTACTTGCATTGGTATGTTATAATAGTTGTATAGTTTGGGATCAATAAAAGGTAAGTAATATTTCGTCCCTGGTTTCGTTCTGCCGCCTGGAAGATAAGATAAACACTGCCTGAAGATCACTTCAAGACTTGTCCCTCCTGTAAACATCTTTGCAAAAAGGTATTTCCTGGAAGTATCATCCTATTCGGTTTGGATTTAAACACATTGTTTGGCGGAACGAATACAATAAAGGGGAAACAGAAACCCATGACATCTATTGAAAATTACCAGGACCGTACTCTTACCTGCCGTGACTGTGGCCAGGACTTCATCTTTACGGTTGGCGAACAAGAGTTTTATGCCAGCCGAGGATTGACGAACCTTCCCGGTCGTTGCTCGGATTGCCGTGCCGCCCGTCGCGGTGGCAACAGTGGTGGTGGTCAGTCATACTCACAGCGCCCACGTGGCGAACAGTTTGAGGTCACCTGCGCTACCTGCGGCAAGCAAACGACAGTACCATTTGAGCCTCGTGAAGGACGCCCGGTGTATTGCAGCGATTGCTTCCGCTCGCAGCAACCCGCTCGCGGATCCTACCGCGATGACTCACGCGGCTACAACGACGGTGGAAGTAGCTATGATAGTGGGCGCGGCGGTAACAGACGGGGTAGCCGCGATAGCCGCTGGTAAGAATTTGTAGGGCACCTCTTGCCGGTGTCCAGAGGGTAACAACATACTTGTTACCCTCTATTTTTTTGTCCAGAGCCATTGGCAAGCCTCCGCTGTGGACCTCGATGCTTGAGCCTGTGCAACACTAGCGATCAGAGATAGCATACTCTCTGTATGAAGCGCGATACGAAAATAGTGTGAAATAGCGTATATATTTTCCGCTGGCTTCTAACATATAATCATGCGAGAAGAAACTTCTACGAAAATACAGTAAATACATCTTCTCCATCTTGTTTTTCCTGAGGACGAAAAAATGATCAACAAACGGCAGACGCGGCATCGTGCCATTCTGGGCAGTATATTCTTGCTCGGAGCAATGCTTTTAGCGGCTTGTTCGGGCACGCCCACAGGGCAACCTTCTCAAACATCCGATACACCCGGGGCCACTCCTGAAGCAACTGCGACCACAAGTTCCACTTCAGTAGATTGGAAAACGTATACTGCCAACAAGCAGTATACGATCAACTATCCTTCGATCTGGAGTGTCAGTGCGGGCGAGCCACTCTGGAGTTTTGCCTCCAACGGTTCAGACGAAACAAGGCAGGCAGTGACTGTAGTACACAATGATACGCCCGTTCAGGACCCTAAAACGATGCTGGTCCTGGCGCTTCCGATACTCTATGGCAGTGGATGCAAAGCGGCACCCGTTTCACAGACGATTATCAATGGTGTCCCATATGCTACTATGACGCCAACGGACTGCGTCGGGACGGCAACACCCAGCAAGCAAGTACTCTATGTACAGGCTACTGGCAGTGCGACTAACTTCGTCTTTGGTTGCCGGGCACCAGCCAGCACATATAGCACATTCGAGCAGACCTACTGTCAGCCAATGATCGCTTCGTTCAAGACCGTCTCATAGATTTTAGCCAACTAGAACTTAACAGTATGTCAAGTTATCAGCAAACAAGTTTTTCAGGGATGAGCCAGGATGATAGTAGATGATCCTGGCTCATACTATTATTCGTGGTGGTTGTGACCGTCGTGGCCGTCGTTGTGATGGGAATGATCTGAGTGGCAGGAGTGATCTGCGTCGGCGGGTGGAGCGACATCGAGAGACGGATTCTGAGAAAAGAAGCCGTTTGGTCGCCACATAAAGTTCGCGTGAGCTACCGGCATAACAGGCCAGTCCTCTAAGCGAGCGGCATGATTGACGCCAACAGTATGCCAGAGCACAATCTCAGTATTCTCAATCGAGCGATTGGCCTGTATCCATGCGGGAAGTCCAGCGCCACCTGGATGCTGATTGGGATACTCGCCTGCGGCGTAGCGCTCCTTCTCAGCGTAGGGTGTGACCCAGACATGCGCACGAGTGAAACCGGCACGCTGCAAAAAGCTGGAAGTGGGATGAGCAAAGGGCAAGACAGCATGGCTGCCCGCCATCAATTGATAGCCCACCGGTTCGCCAACGTGATTCAGCACATTGGGATTGATTACCTTCCAGCTACGGGCCTGATGAGGATTCGTGAGCCGCTCGGCCTCCTGCTCCGTACGAAGCACACGAGAGTCGACATAGAAAGCATTGCCATAGGGATTTTCAGGGCCGAGAGGAACAGCAACCGTCTCCTCCTCAAGCACCGAATTTTGTAAGCCATCGATAGCAGTATCGAAGCGGAAGCAGAAGAAATGTTGATGAATGGGCGAGTAGAGCTGACCATTCAACATCTTGCCATAGCGCGTCTTCTCACCAGGCTTCACTGCGCCAACATTCATAATACCCGTCAGTTTGATCTCATGCTGGATCGTGCCATCCTGATAGAGATACCAGAAAAAGCCATACTCATAGATGCCGACCGTGGCAATAAATGAGATCACCAGACGACGAGAGCGGCGCACCTCGACATGCTCCGTGCGGAAATTCGTATGTTTCCAGAGAAGGCCATAATCCTCCTCATGCATACAAATTGCGTTGGGAAGTTGTAAAACATTGCCGTCGCCATCAGCAATAATGGCATCGAAATAGTGGATCGTACCCAGGCAATCGCAGCCGAGTTCCAGCGCATTCGCCAACCAGCCCAGGCCATACTCGCCACAGTCAAAAGCATTCTGGCGATTATGATCAGGGCTTACATCGCCATAGGGCACCGTCATCTCAGAAATAGCGGCGCGATAGAAAATGGAGCGATCAGCGAAACGCACATCATACAGAATCAGCCCCTCACGCGGACCGAAGCCGAGCCGCAAAGACCAGTTATCCCAGGTTACATGATGGCCGTCGACGACAAAGCTGGGTCCCTCCGGTTGATGGATCTCCAGAGGCTTCAACGTGCGTACAGGGAGCGTGCCCTGAACATAATCGCCCTGGGGTTGAGGAACAGGAATATCGTAGTAGTCATCAACGCGCAGAACCTGCAATGTTCCCAGGTCAAAGAGCGCATGCAGCCCCTCGATAGGATGCGCATAGCTATTCTCATGCGGATCAGCGGGATTGGTGCGCATATGGACAGTGGTACGAAGAAGACGGTGTGTATGCTCTTCCTCCAGACCATAATTGCCAGCCGACCAGGGATCAACACAGACGAGATCCAGATCCGTAATCCCACGCCGGGCCAGCGCCTCCTGAAAGCGAGGATCAGCCTTCACAGCCGTTTCACAGGCGAAGAACTCTTCGAGCATAATACTCGGCTGAACATCGGGAATATGCTCCCAGGACTCAACCTGCTGCGTGGTAAGATTGACGACCAGCTCATACGTTGCCGTCTTTTCTGCGCTCTTATCCAGCAAAACAAGAAAGGCCCGGCGTTCAAAAGGGGTTCCAGGGCGATATGCCAGCACCGCTTGTTTTGAGGGCTCTTTAAGCGTCACCGTCACAAAGCGAACCTGGGAACTCAATGGCCGAGTAGCACGCACCAGAGCAACTGCGGCTGTAATTTCTGCTGGTGTCAGAGGTTCAAGTGGATGTAGAGCAGTGATGTTGGAAATTTCAGTCGCCATAATTTTCCGTTTTAGCTTTCTTGGCAATGGGCTCCCACATCCTGTAGGAGCCACCAGATTATATCACGTGATTATGTCTACAGGAAGAAAGACCAGAAAGGCTATTCAGTTTCAGCGACCAGATCAGAGGAAGCTGGAACCGCTTCAGGAGCCAGTACAGTTTCAGGAGTCTCCTCCCAGACGTGGGGTTTGGCCGCCTCTGCCAGAAGATCGGGGCGGCGAGCACGCAGGATAGCGAGCCAGACAAGACCCAGCACAATCGTAGCAGCTGAGCCATAGACAGCCAGACTTATAGGCCATTGAGGGAAAGGAACGAAACTGCCATAGATACCCAGCGCAGGAGCAACCAGCGCAAAGAGAAAGACCCCCCATTGCCACCATTTCATATGGAAGATGAACAGAGAACCGACCACAAGGATCAGATAGATAGCCGAAATGAGGATCGTTCCCCAGGCCGCAGTAATCCCAAAGGCAAGGAATGGGTCCGTACCCGTTACGGCAACAAACGCAATAACAGCGAATGCACAGATCAGAATGAGCAGATTGCCACCGAACGGAGTCGAAGGGCGAGAGCGAAACGAGACAGTCCGCGCGAGAGGAGCAGGCAGGAAGCCGTGGCGAGCCAGAGCGAAAATGCCGCGAGCAGTTGTAGAAGAGAAAGCACAGATAGAAACCACCACATCAAGCAAGACCGCCAGATCAATCAGCACAGCAAGCCAGGAACCGACGTAGCGGGTAGCAAGCGTATCAATAAAGGCAGGATCACTGATCCACCTGTCAAAATGCTGAGGACCAAAACCGATACCAGCCGCATACATCACCACCAGGTAGAGTACAGCAGAGATAATGACCGTGCCAGTGATGGCGCGCGGAATAGACGTACGTGGATGAGCAGTCTCCTCGCCAAGAGAGGCGGCGGCCTCAAAGCCCACAAAGAGCGTAATCGCAAAGAGAGTGCCCTGAAAGAGACCAGTGGGAGGTCCACTGGGAATAAAGAAAGGAGTGTTGCCTGAATCGCCCCCCTGAGCAATAATCACAAGAGCCAGAAGCAAGAAAGGCAGGACAGAGAGACCAGTAAGGACTAACTGCACGCGCGTCGTCAGCCGCACCCCAAAGTAATTGAGGACAAAAACAAGAGTCGCCAGCAGTATCCCTGCAACCCACCAGGGGAGCGCCAGACCCGTCAATTGTTGAAAGAATTGCGATGCAAGCAATCCCGCAGCAGTATATCCACCAGTTCCGCCCAGAACCAGAATGCCGACAAAATAGAGTATAGCCGCAAACAGTCCAAGAGAGGAAGAAATATGACGGACATAGTCATAGATTGCCCCCGCACCCGCATAGCGCCGTGCGTAGCGTGTGATTACCCAGCCGACAGCAAGCATACCAACACCAGCCAGCAGCACAGCAAGCAAAGAAGCAGATCCCGAAGCCGAAACGACCAGAGTTGAGACGAAAGCCACACTAAAAATAGGGCCAATAGCCAGTGATTGTGCAATCGCCTCCCAGGTAGTCAGAATAGGTCGACCCAGGCGTGTAGAAGTAGAAGTTGGCGTTTTAGTAGTGGACATACACTCTCCTTTTCAACTTCACTAAAGCAAATCTGTAGAGTCATCCGCTTGAACGTCTATGCATACCTCCTGCATACAAACGTATAAAAGTTATCATGCACAAAAGTGATAAAGAGATCGAATTGAAGCATATACATGCTTCAATTGCGTACAGTGTAACATACGCTTACAGAAAACCACAATAAAAAAGGGGTTAAAAAGTCTCTTCATGCTATCACAACTTATTTCATGCTATGCATGAATAATAGCATAAAAGCACAAAACACAGGACATCATTTCGTGCGGCAACGGCAGACAATAAACGCACTACTCCTCTCTCTTCAGCAAAGATTCCCAGTCAGCCTGACCACTCGCCACAATGCTAATGACGCCAGCAATCAGCAAACTGATGGCAGTCAGAAAACCGACATAGAGAGACCAGGACGTATTCGAGAGCAGGGAAGGAATCCAGGAATAGACGAGACAAGCGACAATAGTAAGGACGCACATCAAAAAGCCAAGCAGAGAACAGAGCATGAGGATAGGAACAGGAACAACGCGATGGGCAGTAAGTAGCGAGCGATGGCGTACAAACAGGCCAATGATATTCACAAAGTAGAAGAGCGTAGCAATCGTCCAGATGAGAGTCAAGGCCGCTGAAATGACCGTATAGACCTGGGCAGTAAACACAGCAGAGTTCGCGACATTGACAATAAAGGGAAAGACATCAAAGACCCCGAGGACCACAAAAATCGCAGAACCAACATGCATACGAATAGCATTCATGGGAACGCGATTACGATTCAGGCGAGCAAGAAAGCCAGGAATGCGACCATCAACAGCCGCCGCGAAGAGAATACGAGAAGAGGCCAGCATATAGAAAACACTGGCGAACACACAGAAGAAGCCAAATCCGATGAGAGCGATATCACCCACAGACTTTCCCAGAACCATATCAACCAGGCCAAACCCGGCAAAGGTAATAACAGTATCTTGCAACAAGCTCTGTCCTCGTACGAGCAAGGCCATCAGAGGAACCAGGAAATAGCAGGCAAAAATAAGCATGCTTCCCCAGCCAAGATGCAGGCGTAGCGCTTTGCGACGCATAGGCTCATTGCGGGGAATCTCCGCCGCCATATTGAGCGGGCCACTGGTCCCGATAAAATTGAGCACGATAATGCCAAAGAGCGAAAAGCTGGCAGGCGTAATCAGCCAATCCTGGCCCGAAGCAAGATTCGTTTGGGGTGTGTGCCCCTGGGCCAGCCAGAGTATACCGGCCAACACTACGAGAAAAACCGTCAGGAGCGTGGCGCAAGCAGAAATATTAATCAAGTTCTGCACTACACGCAAACGAAAGCGACAGATAAAAGAGGCCACAAGGAGTAAGAATACCATCGCGAGCCCTTGCTGCCACGGTTGCGCTAACCAGGAATTATTCATGCCATTCACAATAGTAACAGCAGCATTAGCCGCAGTTACAGTAGCAAAGACAGCGCTGAGCCAGTAACACAGTCCAACAAAAAAGCTCAAAAAGCTCCCGAACGCCCCGCCAAATACCCGGTAAGTCCAGACATATAACGAACCATCGTGTGGATAAAGCTTGCCTAACTGCGCGGTTGCGATTGCACAGGGAAGAAAAAAGAAAGCCGCGCCTAGAAGAATATAACTGAGCGAAACCGTTCCTCCCGTAGCCGTAAGAATAGCATTGGGAAGAAGAAACAGGGCAACAATAAAATTGCCAAGCAAATCACGTGGGCGCAAGACCGCAGGCAGAACTTGTGGAATATAGGTTTCCGAGCGTAGTTCCGAAGCACCCCTCTCGATATATTTCTCGGGAGGTCGCGGATCCATTCCCTGCGTACCAGGGGGAAACAAGGCCATACTGCACGACTCCTTCCAACATTACCACCATATCATTGCAGCTGTTTAGTGCAAACAGCTGCAGATAAAGCATATAAAGCACAATAGATAATTTTCTATTACTTTTCATGTTTTATATTTATATCCTCACTATAAACCAATATGCTGATCAATAACAGTGATACATTTCTAAATAGTACTATATTACCCTTTTTATGATAAAGCAGGCAAATGATTATTTTTATCATTATTATCTATTAAGCGTTATTTTCATGTTTTGTTGACAATAAAATGTTAGCTGTAAATATATTATCTTTCATGTAAAACGGTCCTGAAATGGTCTAGCAATCATGTTATTCTGAAAGGCGTTGTTTATCGGCACCCATAGACATGAAGTGACGCCAATCATTCCGTAGCATCTCCTCCAGGGGGCGAGAGGGGCGGAGCGAGTTCGCAGGCACAGTTCCGTTCCTCCCCACCGTGCCACTACTGGGTCTATGGTACGCATCTACAGGGGGTTGATGGGGATTCTGGTGGGCGTGGTGAGATGCGTTGCGATAAAGGCGGGTGGTTGGTGTGGTTATGATATAATCGGCCTGTGACTTTCCGCTTTTGCTTCATCAAAGCAGAATAAAGGATTGGGAGAGTATCGTTACAATGCATTTGCTGGGAAGGCTGGCCTGGAAGCATGCTCATTACAAAAATTGAGTTAGAGAACATCAAAAGTTATCGTAAAGTCTCGGTCGCATTTCGACGAGGCACGACAGCGATCAGCGGTGCCAATGGTGCCGGTAAGACGACATTAGTAGAGGCCGTTGGTTTCGCCCTCTTTGGCTATCTGCCCTACAACCAGGAACAATTTGTGCGCGAAGGAGAGAAGCAGGGGCGTGTAGTGATCCACCTCATCGGTGGAGATGATCGTCCCTATGAAGTAGAGCGGCGTTGCGGTACTGGAGCGCGTTGGACCGTGTTCGACATTGAAGCCAATAGTCGGCTGGAGCAGCGTGCAGATGTTCTCGATAAGCTACACGAACTCTTCGGTATTGATCGAGAACGACCGCTGGACTCACTCTTCCGCGATGCACTTGGCGTCCCTCAGGGCACCTTTACCGCTATTTTTCTGGAGGTTGCCAGCAAGCGCAAACAGACCTTCGATGCACTGCTTCAGATAGAAGACTACAAAACAGCCGCCGATTATCTGCTCGATGCGCAGAAGCAGTACAAAGAACAAATGAGTGAGCAGACGTTGAAAATACGGCAGCTTGAATTTGAGACCAGCGCCCTGGAAGCACTACGCAGTCAGTTAAAAGAGGCGCGACGGCTCGATGAGGAACAAAAGCTCTCCAATGTGCAATGGACCAGTGAACTTGAGCAAAACAAACTACGCGAGCAAGCACTTACGCAGCAGAGCAATCAGCTTCAGATACTTCTCCATCGCTATGAGCAAGCACGGCTTCAGTCCGAGAACGCGCAACAGCAGCTCAGCACCGCCGAAGGGCAACTCCAGGAAGCACGTAACGCCCAGCAGATCGTATCCACAAACCAGGCAGCCTATCAGATCTATCAACAGGCAGAGGAAAACTTACAAAGTTTACGTAAGGCCGAGCAACAACGCGCCGCACTTCTACAGCAGCAGAGCAACCAGCAAAGAGCTGAGACCCTTATTCAAGCACAGATCAACCATCTCCAGGAGCGTCTTGCTGAAGTTGCCGCGGCACGACAGCGGGCGAGCGAGCTGGAACCGCTTGTACAGCAGCAGATCGAGCTGGAACAACAACACGAAAAATTATTGCAACAGGTTGAGCGCTACAAAGCTACCGTGAGCGAAGAGAAAAAACTGAACAGCCGACTGAGCAAATTTCAGCAGGATAAAGCACAGCTACAACGGCGAATCAGCACAATCGAGCCGCTGGTTCCCGTGGCGAATCGTCTGACCGAATTGAGTGCGCAGTTGACAGACCTGAAAGTGCAGCGCAATGAACGGAAAAATAAGGCGCAATCGTTACAGGACAAACGAAATGACTATGAGCGTAAGCAGAAAGAGCGCGACCAGTTTGCCGACAAATTGCGCAAGGCTGAACATAACGTCGAGGTGATCGAAGAACGACGGGCAGAGGCGGAAGAGTTGCCGGGACTGCAAACGCAATTAGAGCAGCTTGGAGCCCAGCAACATCGTCTGGAAGGAAACATTGAAGGATACACCCGTTCGCGTGCACAATCGGCGGGCGGTCAATGTCCACTTCTACAAGAAAGTTGCCTGAACATTAAACGCCACGGCATCGTCAGCCTGGAGTCTTATTTCGAGAGCCTGCTAACCGAAGAACATGCCAATCTGGCCCGCATCACAGAGCAGCAGGAGCAGGTAAGCGAGCGCATTGGACAGGTGAAACGGTATGCCGACGCCCTGAACAAGCTGGAACAGTTTATTGAGCGGCGAGATATGGCAACCGAGCAATTACAGCGTACGAGCAAAGAGCTGATGCGACTGGAGCGCGATATCAATGAGCTAAACGTAGAGCTGGAGCAATTGCAAACGGTGGATCAGCGCTATCAAGAGATTGAGGCTGCCTATCAGGAGAGCATGCGAGCTGATACGCAGGTGCGAGAACTGGCCGGTCTCTATAAGCAGGTTCAACAGTTACAGGAGCAAATTCAGCAGGGTGAGAAGAATCAGCAAGAGTTGCGTCAGCTTGCGGAGAGCTTGCAGGGAAGTGAAGCGTTGCTGGCCCAGGTCGATGCTGAACGCGCAAGACTGAATGATCCACGTGCACAGACTCGGACACAACAAACGATAATTGCCGGTGAGCGGCAGCATCTTCAGCAGCTTCAGGTGGAACAGGAGAAGGCTGCGCAGACACAACAACGTTTGCAGGCATTGCAGGTGCAGCTCGCAACGTATGCCACGCTGGATAATGAGATTGAGCAACAGGAGAAGCTGCGCAGACAGAATTATGGTGGTTATCAGTTATATTTACAGCATCAAAAGGTCGCGCAACTTCTAACAGAACGCGAACGGCTCTATCAAACGTATTTGCAGGCTCAGGAGCAGGCAGCTCAGCGTCTCCAACAGGCCGAGCAGCAGTATGGGGAGGCCGAGGCAGCATTTGATCCAGAGGCATTGAGGCAGGTGAAGCAGGCGCTACAACAGTTAGAGGGCGATCTGGCGGCGCTGGCCCAGCAGATGAAGCACAATCAGGAAGCAATGAATGCGCTGGTGCGGCAGATTGAGCAAGGCGAGGCACTGCTGGTTCAGCTTGAGGAGGCACAGCAGGAGTATCACACGCTTGAAGATCTGCAAACCATGATGGAGCAGTTTCGCAAGCTGATGCGAGAGGCGGCACCGCATGTCTTGAAGGCGATGCTGGGAGATATTTCGGCGGAGGCGAACCGCATCTTTGGCGAGATCATGGGCGATCGTACGGCCATGCTCGCGTGGCAGAACGACTACGAGATTACGCTCCGTCGCCAGGGAGTCAATCGAACCTTCGCCCAACTGAGCGGAGGCGAGCAGATGAGTGCGGCGCTATCTGTACGGCTGGCATTGCTCAAAAAGCTCTCGACATTGAACATCGCCTTTTTCGATGAGCCGACGCAAAATATGGATGAACTACGACGCATGAATCTCGCCGAACAGATACGCCGCGTGCGGGGCTTCGATCAATTGTTGGTGATCAGTCACGACGACACATTTGAGCAAGGGCTGGATAGTCTGGTACGCCTGAATAAAGTGCAGGGAGCAACGGAGCTACAAGAGGAGGATGGGCTGGGAGAGCAGAGCTGGAATAGCACACAGGTGCCGGTACCGGCATTTTCTTCAGCTACGCTACAAACGGCGGAAGGGGCATGATATTCTGAAATTGCGCTTGTAATATTTCCGCTTTTTGCAGTTTCTTCGGTATGTATATAGTAGCGGGGATTTGAGGGAAGGATCGGTGGAGATGTGGGCAGGCATCATCGCCGGTGGGGGATGTGAGCAGGCATCATCGCCGGTGGGGGACGCGGACCGGCATCATCGCCGGGGGGACGCGGACCGGCATAAAGCCCGGTCCCTACCTGTTGTGTTTCTTCGAGATGGTTGGTGAAATATTGCGCGTGGGATGTTACATACAAGGTGTTGCGGTGGAGATGATCAGAGAGGTTTCGGTGCTTGAGGTAGGGGTTGTGATTTATAGTTGAGAAAGGAAGTTCGGAACGATGCTGCATAAAGGCAAGTTACAGGCGGCGCTCAATCTCAAGCGCGGTCAATTCTCGCTCTACGATGGCTCTTATAGCGAGCAGTTGAAAGAGTATCAATATGCGCTGGAGACGCTTTACCAGCGCTATAAGACCAGCACGCAGCTTGAGCAAATCTTGCCTCCAGGTGGTACCAGTATACCTGCGGGAGCGCGTCCGAGCATCGAGTTTGATCGCTGGCTGGTCAATGCGGAGCAGACGTTGTATCATGGTCCGCTCTTTCCCTTCGGGCGCGAGTTTGCCAATCATGAGCAGGCACGACAGTGGGCTGAGTGCATCGAGGGGATCACGACGGTTGCGGTGGATGGGAGCCAGCTTCTGCCGTGGCGCGATGCTTCGATACCGGTGGCCCTGGTTCAGGTCGGTTTTTTCGTCAATCCGCATGCAGCCGGGCGTCCCTATACCAAGGATGTACGCATGGAAGTGCTGGCCCCAGACGATATTATGGAACCTACAAAGGGGAACGACGAAGATTCCGATAACTATCCCTATTCGGATGGGCAGGTCACGCTGCGCCGCCATTTGCTGGAGATCGATACACTGTGCGGACAGATGGAGCAGCTTGCACAGGCGCGCCGGGCAGGCGATCCGATGCATAGTCCGGTCGTCTTTTTTGATGGCTCACTGGTTGTATCGTTTGCGCTGACCATGCCTGATATGTATCGCAATCAGTATATCAACTCGGCGATTACACTTTTGCAGACATCTGAACAGTTGCGCATTCCCCTGGTCGGGTATATCGATACGAGCTATGCACGCGATATGATCACAATGTTACGCCGCGTCGATTCGCTCAATCCGCAACCGGTCTTGCGCGATACACATCGGATTCATGATGCACTGCTCTGGCTGGGGCATTTACGGTGGGGAGATCGCACGCCTGCCATGATCTGCGCGCGCGGCGATATTCTGGAACAATATGGGCATTATCGGGATCGAGTGGCGTTCTGTTATCTGCAAACGACGGCCAGGCGTCCACCCGCTCGGCTGGAGTTTCCACGCTGGATGCTGGAGGCGGGGATCGTAGAGCCGGTGATGGACGTTGTGCGCGCGGAGCTGATTGCGGGGAATGGGTATCCTTATGCGATTGAGACGGCTGATGCGGTTTCGGTGATTACGATGCAGGATCGCAATGAGTTCTATGGGCAGTTCCAGAATTTTATTGAGCGGCAAGGAGCAAAGTTTACCTATTCGACGAAATCTACAAGCAAGGGGAGGAGGAGGTAGCTTCTTTGCGAATGCAAAGAATTATCACGGGTAATGCCACTATAACACAACCCGTGATAATTATGAGCCATGCCCTTCACGCAAATCTCTTATTGTTCGCAATGCCTGTTGCTTCTACAGCAATGACGCAAATAATGCGGGCAGGAAAGCAGAGGTCAGACTGGTTTTAGAGGCTGGTGTGGCTCTGGTGGCAGTTCGATCTTGATCGGATCGCCTGGACGGACATCGCCGTCAGTCAGGACGATAGCCATGATACCCGCTTTGCGAATAAGGTTGCCCTGGTCGTCACGATCGAGCACAGCGGACATCAGGCCCGGCTGAAATTTATCGAGTTGGAGACAGGGGTTGCGCAGGCCAGTCACCTCGATCACTGCCGTATCGCCCAGATATAAGCGTGTGCCAGTCGGTAGTCCAAGTAGATCAATGCCACGCGTGGTGACATTCTCGCCCATCTGCCCGGCCAGGACGGAGAAGCCCGCCGCCGCCAGTTCGTCATGCAGTTCGGCGTGGATCAGGTGGACCTGACGCAGGTTGGGCTGGCTCGGGTCACGCGCCACCCGCGAGCGATGCTGGACTGTCACGCCCAGATGCGTATCGCCTTCAACGCCCAGGCCCGTCAGAAGATGGATGCTCTCCTGATTCGGTTTGCTAAATAAATGTGTATGATCACGGCTTACTGCCGTCACAATGCCGCCCATTGTCCTGAGTCTCCTTTGTAAGTTTTCTTGTGTACATAGTCAGTATAGCTCATCAAAAAGGCGCTCACAACTAGTGCATATTGCACATTCGTAGATTTTATCTGTAGAATGGGGACGAGCCGTTATAGAACACAAAGAACTGGCGATATCGTCGGAGAGACGTTATCCGTAGGCTTCAGGCGAAAGAATACACCTCATCCTAAAAGAATATGTTATACTTGTTTTATCAAATCCCTGATAGTCCAAGGTTACTGACCCTAGCATTACCGAAGAACAGAAGATTATGTCACGTTCGATCACTCATACATTTACCTGTCCTTGTGGCAAGGTCTTTACAAACCAGACATACGAATATGTCAATGTCGCACGGGACCCACAGCTGCGCTATATTGTCCTGGCAGGATTGCTCAATGTCTCGACCTGTCCCGCATGTGGGCGACGAGCGGCGGTAGCTACGCCATTCATCTATTCAGATCCTGAGCATGATTTGCTGGCCTATGTGCATCCGCGGGCAGATGCCCCGGAAGAGGCGCGGACACTTATTCTGGAGCGGCTACGCACCGTATATATGGATATCTATGCCATCCAGGAGCATCAGCGCCAGATGGCAAATGAGGAGGGCAAGGGCGGACATGCCCTCTCGATCTCTGCCAGCGAGGCCGAACGGCTTCCTCCACTACAGGTCATTTTCGGCGTTGATCAATTGCAGGCGCTGATCAACGGAGTGCTGGCTCCAGAAGAGAAGCTAGGCCGTCTGGCGATGAATACGCAGAGCCGTAATGAAGCTGAGCGCGGGCAGTTTCTCGACATCGCGCGCAAGCTAGCCAGCGAGATGAGCTGCAATATTGAAGTTGAAGATTTGCCAGATGAATATACCGTCTGGCTCTATGGCTCACGTCGCCAGATTGGCGCTTTAATGCGTGAGCTTGCACCAAGAGGCTAACATGACCATAACCGTTGGAGTGCTGACCATCAGCGATGGTGCTGCGCACGGTTCGCGTCAGGATGTCAGTGGTGAGACCATTCGTGCGATGGTAGCGCAGATACCCGGGGGGCTCGTCGCGGTCTCGGCTATTGTGCCCGATGAGCAGGAACAGATCGCCGCAATCCTGCGCAACTGGAGCGATGAGCGACGGCTCAACCTGATTCTCACGACCGGGGGCACTGGTCTGGCTCCCCGCGACGTGACGCCAGAAGCGACAAGAGCAGTAATCGAGCGCGAGGCGCAGGGTATCGCTGAAGCGATGCGCTTCAATAGTCTGCAATACACACCTATGGCAATGATTTCCCGGGGTCTGGCAGGAGTGCGCAGTCAGACCCTGATTATCAATTTTCCAGGCAGTCCAAAGGCAGTAAAAGAGTGCCTGGAATACATTTTGCCGGTCCTTCCTCATGCCGTAAACCTCCTGATTGAGGGACCGAAAGAACATTAGCAAAGACATTAGAGCGATATAAAACAGTATGCTCAACAGCTATACAGGCCACAGCGATAACATCTTCGCGCTTGACTGGTCTCCTGATGGTCGCGCCATTGCATCGGGGAGTCGTGACCACACCGTTCAGATCTGGCGACCAGAGACAGGCGAGCTGCTTTTTCTTTTCCGGGAGCATCAGCATTGCGTGCTTGCGCTCGATTGGTCGCCGGATGGTCGCTATCTCGCTTCCAGCGATACTTCAGGAGTCATACTGGTCTGGGAAGCGAAGAGCGGCGAGATCGTGAGCAGATATCAAGGGCATGCGCGCTTCGTGCGCAGCGTTGCGTGGTCTCCTGATGGGCGTTTTATCGTCTCAGGGGGAGATTTTGGCGATAGTACAGCACAGGTCTGGGAAGCGCTCAGTGGTCGGCAGGTGAGCATGCATAGCGTACAATATCGTATCTTCTCAGTCTCATGGTCGCCAAAGGATGAGAGAATCGCATCGGCCAGTTTTGATGCCAGCGTACAGATATGGGAGGCTTTCAGCGAGCAAATTTTGCTGACCTATCGACGACATCGAGGGCCGGTGTATACGGTGGCGTGGTCTCCTGATGGGACAGCGGTGGCTTCGGCAGGCGAAGAAGGGAGCGCCCACGTCTGGTCCGCGAGCAGCGGTCAGCCGCTCTGTATCTATCGTGGGCATACACATGCGTTGAAAACGCTGGTATGGTCGCCAGATGGTCGATATATTGCGACAGGAGGAGAGGATAATCAGCTCCAGATCTGGAGAGCTTCCACAGGTGAAACGTGCTTTTCCTCTCCCATACAGCCCTCCTGGATACGGACACTGGCATGGTCTTCCAATGGTAGAATGCTGGCGTGGGCGTATAAGAAGACGATTGTTCTGCATGAGCTGGCAGGCGATGATATGATGGAGGCGGATAGAGAATGATGGGATACGATCTAGAGAAACGTCCTGCGGAATAGTGTGCCAGATACAAGAAGTATAGATGCCCAAACGAGTTTTTGTCCTCTCCAAAATATGCGAAAAGAGGGGCAGGAAGAGAATCCCACGCTCAAATTTCCGTTTACCCCCCCACATTTCCCATGCCACAGGCACGCTTCTTGATACGAGTTCACCTATATTGGTACTATAAGAGAGGAATATTTGTATCCCTATCTGCATCGATAGACGTATATAAAATATGTCCGCAAGAGAAACACAGAAGTATCGGTATACGAAGAACAGGCGCACCTGTATGGAAACAGGGAAGTAGCCAGTAATTGTATATCAGTAAAAATGCGGAGAGCAGCTCACCTAAAGAGAGCAGCAAAGAACCGTATCTGTTGAAATCTCTTTGAAAGGAGAAACCATTTTGGCAACATATCAGATACCAATAGTAGCAGGAGTGTTTAACGAAGAGGTCCAGGCGAAAAACGCCGTTGACGCATTGCGTGGTGCATCATTTGGTCGAGACCAGATTGGAGTAGCCATGCAGAGTAGCGGTCCTGCGGTTGACCGCTTGAGCCAGGACCTGATGAACCTGGGAGTGGAAGAAAATCGTGCATCCTACTATTACGAGGAATGCAAAGCAGGCCATATCGTCATCTCAGTTCGTCCAGATGGACGAGACGATGTTGTACGCCATATTCTCGTGGAGAATGGCGCACACGACTATGGTCAGGAACAGCATAGCGAAAACAGCAGTTCCGTAGAAGAAGCACAAAACCAGGCTCAAAATTAATCCATTGGGCATCCCTGCTAATTTTTAGCAGCAAATGGTACATATTACATAATCGCAAGTAATTCTGAGAGGGGTGTATTTATTGCACTCCTCTTTTTGCTGTCGGAATAAGGTCTTACAAAAAAGTCTCTGGCGTAGAGACTGTCTCTCTTTCAGAGGGTAACGCGTTTAAGCTTTAAAGAAGGTTGCACGATCCAACGGATGGATCTCAGCCAGTAGAAAAAAGAGCAGAAAAGACCGGGTATATGAAAAAACCTGTCATGTTCCTACCACAACAAAATCACTATATTCCAGCGATCGCCATTCAGCAAGCCACATTGAAGCATTCAAGTGGTCGGCTGGCGGTTGCCACAAAAACGGCACCTGACCAGATTTGCGGAGAAGCGCGCCGCGTGGGTTATACAGGGAAAACAGAGAATGATCTTGCGCTCTATCGTCTAAAAATCAAGCCAGGTCATGGACAACCAACAACGACCCTCCCAGGTTTCTACATCATAAACGGAGGGCTATTTCTCGATTACGAACAATGGAAACAGGCGCAATAGTTCCTCTGCTTAGCCCCCAGGCCTGAAGATCGAGCAGCCATTCATGTGTCTGGAATAGCTACATGAATGGTCTGCATGATATTTTTTCTATCTATAACTTTTGCGCGCGAGACACAACAAGCAGACCAGGTATATATAATGTATAAAAGATTACCGTAGAAAAGTAATATATAAACATATTCTTTTGAAGCTATTACAAAAAAGAAACATTATGATGAGGTTAAATAGTATTACCTATCCCCAGGGAAAGTTTAACCCGGTCTTAACATATCCATAAAGCATAGTTAATTTGGTAGTGGTACGGTATGTAAGAGATAACAAATAAGAGTAATAATCCTCAAGAAGAGGGATTACACTTGAACCTGTGTGATATTTATTCTAGTTTCATCCTCGAAGAATAGGAGTATTCAGTTGAAACGCACTCGTCTTTCGTTCATGCTCATGGGGGTGTTCGTTGCACTCGCACTATTTATTTCTGCGTGTGGCTCAGACAGCACAGCGAGCGCTGGAAGTACCCCTACAACTGGCTCTACCACAGCGCCAGCCAGTGCCCTCGGGACCCCTGGTACATACACCTGCGTGCAGGGAAGCATCACCGCAGCAGGTTCAACGGCCCTTGCGCCATTAGTGAGTGACGTTGCAAGTAAGTATCAGGCAAAGTGCAGTGGCGCTAACATCACCGTCAACCTCGGTGGTAGTGGCACCGGCCTCTCCAGTGCAGAGAATGGCAGTGTCGACATTGGTAACTCTGATATCTTCTCGAAAACAGGTCAAGAGGATCTGGTTGACCATCAGGTTGCAGTTGTCGTCTTCGACCTGATTGTCAACAGCAAAGTGACTGGTGTAAAGAACCTGACCATTGCGCAGCTTAAAGATATCTACTCGGGCAAGACCAAGAACTGGAGCGCAGTTGGCGGACCGAACCTGCCGATCGTCGTCGTAAGCCGTCCTACCAGCTCTGGCACGCGTGCCACCTTCCAGCAATACGTCCTGGGAACCGTTGAGACGATCAGCGGACCTGCGAACCTGACCACAGACAGCACCGGAACGGTTGTGAAGAACGTGCAGCAGACAGCTGGAGCCATTGGCTATGCAGCTTCTAGCGCGGCCAAGCAGTCTGGTCTGACCGTCTTGCAGATTGGTGGAGCTGATGCGACCGCAGCCAACGTAGAAAGCAACAGCTATCCCTTCTGGAACATCGAGCACATGTACACCAAAGGCAAGCCAAAGGATCTCGCCCAGGCACTGATCGACTACATGGCAAGCGATGACGGCAAAGCCTCTGCAACGAAGCTCGACTTCATCGCCATTAGCGATGTCCCACAGGCCACACTGCAAACGCACCAGCCTAAATAACGTAGACAAACGACAAGAAACAGAGATGTACAGGGAATATCATGGATGTACCCTGTACATCTACCATACCAGCCCAGAAAGGAGAGTGTACGTGCAAAAAGTGGAACAGCGATCGCAGGGAGCAGCGTACATAGCAGATAACATAGCGCGTACTATTTTCTTCATTTGTGCCGCACTCCTGGTTATAGTCATTGTCGCAGTTTTCATATTTATGGGCGTAAATGCCTTTAAAGTATTTGGCGAAGGAGCCAATCCTGCCACGTTTTTCTTCAGCACCAATTGGGACCCCACAGGCAATGGAGATGTCAACGGAAATCCTTCTTTTGGTGCCGGTGGGCTCATTATCGGATCGATCGTCGTTACATTCTTATCAGTAATTATTGCCACACCCCTGGCATTTGGAACAGCACTTTTCTTTACAGAGGTCAGCCCGCCCTGGTTAACGCGGCTATTGCAGCCCTTAATCGAAGTTTTTACCGGCATGCCCTCAGTCGTCGTTGGCTTCTTCGGACTGGTCGTAATCATACCTTTCCTACAGCGTCTGGTTGGCAATATCGTTGGGAACCATCAAACCGCAGGCAATGGTTGGGGAGCAGCGATCCTGGTTTTATTAATCATGATATTACCGACCATTATCAGCATTTCCATTGACGCATTGCGTGCCGTACCGAATAGTGTGCGTGAGGCAAGTCTGGCGTTGGGTTCGACGCGCTGGCAAATGATGTTTAAAGCCATCTTGCCCGCCGCGACCACAGGATTGGCGACCGCAGTAGTGCTGGGAATGGCGCGTGCAATTGGAGAGACGCTTGCAGTGAGCCTGGTACTCAACGGCAGCGAACTCCCGCCAACAAAAAACCTTTTTGCCATATTCTTTCAGCCGAACGTGAACATCACACAATATATAGCCATCGATTTTGGAGAGGCCTTCGGCGCGGGTCGCGATGCGTACTATACGTTGGCATTCATCCTCCTGATCATTTCGTTCATCTTTGTATGCATCAGTCGTTATCTGGCCAGCAGGAGTGTGTATAAATGAGTGCGCAGCAAGTAGTCCAGGCTTCCCCCGAGAGCCAGGAGAAAATAGAAGATCTGAAGCGCGTGGTGCGACGTATCGAAGGCAGCAATCGTGTTGGCATGACAATTTTATGGATCATCGCAGCAATTGTCGCCATCCTGTTTGTGGGCATCATCCTGTACCTGCTCATCCAGGGAGCGGCCTACCTCTTCAAACCAGAGTTCTATGGTACAAGCAACCTCGGCATTGGTCGCGAAATTTTCAACACCTTCTACATTCTCATCCTGGCAGAAGTCATATCGATACCGATAGCGCTGGCAGCCGCCATCTATCTTGTCGAATATGCCACGCAGGGAAGATTAGTCACCTTCATCCATTTTGCAGCAGAAACGCTGGCTTCAGTCCCATCCATCGTCCTGGGTCTGTTTGGTGTACTCGTATTTAGTATCACATTTCACATGGGTACCAGCCGTATAGCGGGAGCACTTACCCTGCTCTGCTTAAACCTGCCACTGGCGCTTCGTCTCTTCGAAGATGCCCTGAGCTCGGTTTCGCGTGAACTGCGTGAGGGCGGACTGGCCCTGGGTGCAACGAAGTGGCGTGTTATTCGCACAGTAGTCATCCCCTCTGCCCTGCCCGGCATCGTCACCGCCTTCATCCTGACGGCGGGTAAGATCATCGGCGAAGCGGCGGCCCTGCTCTACACCATGGGCCTGACCAATCCGCCCAATGTGTTTACCAGCAATCCTTCGATTGCGAGTGATACCCTGACGACCCATCTGTACTACATAGCAGGTCCAGGGGCAGGTAGCACCGGATTGACTACAGCTCAAGAAACAACGATCACCGCTGGCTCGTCGACGCTACTCATCGTGCTTTTACTGGTGATTAACCTGGGAGCACGCGTCCTTGGTCGCTATATAGAGCGCCGGGTAACGGCGGCGTAACAGTACAAAAATTGAGACACAATCCATGTCTCAGCGGTTAAAAGCGAGGACTATGCTGTTATGAATGTTTTACCTGTAGATTCCCCAGGGGGGATTGGGACGGGCTCCACGTTGCCGGAGGGCGCGAACATTTTTTCACGAAAAGTTGCACGTAGCGGCCATATCTCATATGAAGGACGCCCATACTTCATCAGCAAGGCCCTGGCCGGACGCTATATCCGACTTGTGGTACTGGCGGATCGCCTCATTGTCGATGCCTCCATTCCATTGCACAAAGAGTATCAAATTATGTAAAGTAAGAGACAGAAGTTGTAGAAGATATTGCAAAGGAAAGGTGCTAGTCATGGGTATGGACCCCTTACGCCGAAGCATACAACAAACCTTACAAAACAATGGAGAGATTCAGGTAGAGCAAAACAACGAGGGCACATCGCATATAGAGATCATGGGTGAATTCCATGCCAGCGAGAGGCTTGATCAAGCGGCACCTGTGAAGATAGATGTCAGAAGCCTGAACTTTTTCTATGGAGCCAAACAGGCCCTTTACGATATAGCAATGCCGATACGAGAGCGTCAGGTGACTGCGCTGATCGGACCCTCCGGCTGTGGAAAATCAACCTTTTTACGGACGCTTAATCGCATGAACGACCTGATCCTGGGCACGCGTACCGAGGGTGAGGCCATGTTCGACGGAATGAATATTTATGCCAAAAACACCGATGTCGTGCTTCTGCGCCAGCGTATCGGCATGGTATTTCAGCGTCCCAATCCCTTCCCCAAATCGATTTTCGAGAACGTCGCTTATGGATTGAGAATCCAGGGAAAATCAGCCAGTTATATTAAAGAGACGGTCGAGAGTAGCCTGCGCGGTGCTGCTCTGTGGAATGAAGTGAAAGATCGCTTACATACCTCCGCCTTAGGCCTCTCGGGTGGACAGCAGCAGCGTCTCTGTATTGCACGCGCCCTGGCCGTCAAACCGGACATATTGCTCATGGACGAGCCAGCATCGGCCCTTGATCCAATCGCAACGTTAAGGATCGAAGAACTCATCACAGAGCTTTCAAAAGATTATACAATAGTTATAGTGACACACAATATGCAGCAGGCAGGGCGTGTTTCACAATATACAGGTTTCTTCTTGAGCGGTAAGCTCATCGAGGTAGCACCAACTGTGGATCTCTTTGAGCGACCGAGGAAAAAAGAGACAGAAGATTATATCAGTGGGCGTTTCGGTTAAAAGCGAAAGCCCGGGCGGAGGACAACAGTGACACGCACAATTCTCGTAGTAGACGACGAAGATGTTCTGGTAGAAACGCTGGCTTATAACCTGGAACAAGCCGGTTACCGGGTCGTCACTGCTGCGGATGGCAGCAGTGCGCTTGAGGCCGCCCACAGTGAGATCCCTGATCTGATTATTCTTGACATTATGCTTCCTGGTATGGATGGTCTGGAGGTATGTCGCCAGTTACGTCGCGAGAACGCAACGGCGACCACCCCCATAGTCATGCTGACCGCAAAAGGGGATGAGATTGATAAAGTCGTTGGCCTGGAGATTGGGGCCGACGACTACATCACCAAACCCTTTGGTCGGCGTGAGTTGTTAGCGCGGGTACGTGCTCTGCTCAGGCGAGCGGACTATCCTGGCAACGTAGAGAGTAGTAAGCCGGATTCACCTGCGGAACGACCAAACAGTCGCGATCTGGTGGCGGGTCCACTCCGCATCGATCTGGCCGGACGGCGCGTGAATTGTCGTGGTCAGGATATGGAACTACAGCCGAAGCAGTTCGAGCTCCTCACCTATCTTGTACGCAACCGGGGCACCGTTCTCACCCGCGATCAATTACTTCACAATGTCTGGGGCTATGACTATGCTGGCGATACACGTACGGTTGACGTGCACGTACGATGGCTACGAGAAAAGCTGGAGGAAGATCCGGCCAATCCGAAGCTGATTCAGACGGTACGCGGCGTGGGATATGTCTATCGCTGGTAATCCACGATGATGGTTTGTTGAGCTGTGCCCGATTGAGAGATGAGCTATGCTCTACGCAAAGACCACACGCCAGATCTGTCCACCAACAGTTGGCAGGCTGGCGAGGGACAGCTTTCCGTCAGAGATAACCTCCTCCATACCTGTCAGCATTTCGTAGAGGTGGGTACCATCAGGTAAATCGGCATGTTGTACAGGAAGCGCCACCAGTCCATCACTCGCGCGGCGCGCAATAACAAGCATGCGTTCCTGGGAAGCCTCGCGTATGAATGCAACGGTATTCTCATGCGCATAGACAAGCTGGAAACCACCCTGGCATAAAGCCAGAGAACTACGCCGCAAGTGGATAAGCGTTTTGAAGTAGCTGTGGAGTTCGCCGTTCCACGCATCTTGATCCCAGAGCATACAGCGTCTGTTATCCGGATCGGCAGCACCAAGCATACCAATCTCGTCGCCATAATAGATACATGGCACTCCAGGATAAGTAAAGAGTAGGGTTGCGGCCACGCGCACGCGTGCGACATCTCCGCCTACAAGGGTCAAAATACGCCGGGTATCGTGACTGCCGAGCAGATTGAATTGCTGGATAGCGATTTGCCACGGAATAGCGGCCAGGAACGTCTGCCATTGAGCCACCATTACTTCAGCTGGAATGGATTGTGTATTGGGCCGTTCGCCCTGCCAGACCTGTACCACATCGTGGTTCGTCAGCCATTGTATGACAGGAGACATAAAGCCTCCGTAGTTCATCGTAGCATCCAGTTTGTCGCCTTGTAAGTACGCGGTACCATCATAGGTATGCTCACCTATTAAGTAAGCATCAGGATTTTCAGCTTTGACAGCACGCCGCATCCCGCAGATAACCTCGTCATTTAGCTGTATCTCGCCCTGTCGCGCTAACATATTCACAGCATCAATACGCCAGCCATCAATACAAAATGGCGGCTTCAGCCAGGAGCGCATTACCGAATCTTTGCCACTATACATATACTCACGCAGGCGTTCACTGCGATAATTTAACTTGGGTAGGTTGTCCAACCCCATCCAGGCCTCATACTTTTCAGGATACTGGTGGAAGGTATAGAATTCAGCCGTTGGAGCTGATGGATTGGATTGAGCATCGAGAAACCAGGAGTTGCCTGAGCCACTATGGTTAGGAACAATGTCAAGCAGCAAGCGCATATTACGTCTGCTTAAGCTCTCCCGTAGTTCTATCAAGCCCACATTTCCACCAACGTGAGGATCGACTTGTTTGTAGTCAGCAATATCGTATTTATGATTGCTAGGCGCGGTAAAGATGGGTGTGAGATAGAGAGCAGAAACCCCCAGGTCTTCAAGGTAATCCAGCTTTTGCGTAATACCCTGGAGGTCGCCACCAAAAAACTCGTAGCCGCCCGACGCGGAATGAGGACTCGGGCGTTCACCCCAGGCACGTGCAACGACAGGTTGTCCATAATACAGATACTCACCGGTACGCACATTATTAGAGGGATCACCATCATAGAAACGATCTGGGAAAATCTGGTAAAAGACGCTGTCGTGTACCCAGGCCGGGGCGTGATACTGCGCCAGGATTTTGAAATCGGTCGCATCGGTAGGACTATGACGTGTAATGCCGCTACCCGAAAACCAGTAACCGCCGTCTGCTGCTTCCAGGAAGAAACGATAATTTGTGCTCGCCATGCGAAGTTCAAGTGCAATCTCCCACCAACGCGATACCCTATCGACGTTGATTTGACTCATTACCTGCATGCATTGCTCACCATCAGGAGTGGTGCGAAGAAAGACGCGTTCAACGGGTGTCTGTATACCGGTACGCAATCTCAGCGTTACTTTTGAACCAGGATGAAGAGGACTGCCGACCACGTAGTAGGGTGAGCCATCGTGGTGAACACTTTTTGTCCAATGCTCGTAGATCATAGACCATCCTTAGCAACTACCAGGATACACGTAAAAATCAACGCCGATTCAAGCAGGTGTATCGCACCAGATACGTCTGATAATAGCAGTAAAAAATACCCTACATGTTGAACCTTGCCTGAGTTCAGCTCTAGCCTGAATAGTTTTTCCGATACTGCCAAATATTGTCTCATACATTGACTGCCCAGGTCAACCGAGCGTTTTCATAGGATCTGATTCTATAGTATTTCAGCATCACTGAATCCTCTTGTATATTTATAATGGTGAATTTACAACTTTTAGCACTTCTTGCACTTTTACTTGCGCTGCGCTATACTAAGACCACATTAAACTGGATCTATATACTAAGGCTACATTAAACTGGAGCTATACAGTAATGGCAGGATTGTAGATCGTTTGAAGCGCAGAGGAGATACCGCGATGTCTGATGCCGGGACTCCCATTGAGATCTTCTGTTCCTATGCTCCTGAGGACAAAATATGGTTTCGCGAACTGGAAGCGCATCTTAGTCTGCTCAAGCGCCAGGGCCTTATTTTTGCCTGGCATGATCGTCTCCTTCTTCCTGGCGCTAATTGGGCACAAAATATCGATTCGCATCTGAATAGCGCTTCGATCATTCTCCTGCTCATCAGTGCTGATTACCTGACCTCGGACTCCCGCTACGAAGTTGAGATGAAACGTGCTTTAGAGCGACAGAGCCTGAATGAAGCCTGCGTGATCCCCATCCTGGTGCGTCCTGTGGACTGGGAAAATGCCCCCTTCAAGCACCTTTCAGTTTTGCCGACGAATGCCGAACCCATTACCAGTTGGCCTAACCGGGATGAAGCATGGAAAAATGTCGTTCAGGGCATCAAGGCCGCACTCTCAGATGTACGGCAGCATCTGACGGTTGGAACCCCTACTGCTGCGCTTACCACCCGCCTTAACATCCCCTTTCCACCTAATCCGTTCTTCACTGGACAAGAAGCACTGTTGGAACAGCTTGCCAGAACGCTCAAGACAGGGCAATCAACAACGCTTTCTCAGCCACAAGCCATCAGTGGATTGGGCGGGATTGGAAAAACGCAGATTGCAGTAGAATATGCTTATCGGCATCGACAGGATTACCAGACGATCTTCTGGGTACGTGCCGACACGCATGAGGCCCTGGTTTCAGGTTATGTTACGATTGCAGGAATGCTGAATCTTTCAGAGAAAGATGAAAAGGATCAGACGATCATTGTGCAGGCCGTGGGGCAATGGCTCAAAACCCATAGGGAATGGCTCCTCATCTTTGATAATGCTGATGATCTGGCTATTGTGCGTGAGTTCATTCCCACCGTATTTGGTGGTCATATTCTGCTGACCACTCGTGCTCAATCAATGGGAAGACTTGCCCAACGCATTGAAGTAGATACGATGAAGCTGGATACGGGCGCGTTGCTCTTGTTACGTCGTGTTGGCCTGATTGCACAGAATGCCTCTCTGGATACGGCCTCCTCTGCTGATGTCGCGATAGGGCGTGAGATCTGTAAAGAATTGGGAGGACTGCCTCTAGCACTCGATCAGGCGGGAGCTTTTATCGAAGAAGTGCAATGTAGTCTGTTAGACTACCAGCAGCGTTACCGAACTCGTCGAACGCTCCTCTTGAAACGGCGTGGTGGGGTAGTTGCGGATCACCCTGAACCGGTGGCTACTACGTGGTCTCTCTCTTTTGAGAAGGTTGAGCAGAGAAGTCCCATTGCTGCTGATCTGCTACGGCTGTGCGCCTTCTTGCATCCTGATGCCATTCCGGTTGAACTCATCATGCAAGGTGCCAGTCATCTTGGTCCGTCGCTTGCAACTGTAGCCGAAAACGACGTTGCCCTGGATGAAGCCATTGCGACCCTGGGAGCCTACTCCCTGATCCATCGGAATATGAAGGAAAGAATGCTGAGCATTCATCGCTTAGTGCAAACCGTATTGCAAGACGCTCTGACGACTGAAGCGGAAAAACTGTGGACTCAGCGAGCCGTTACCACCCTCAACGCCGTCTTTCCTGACGTTATCTATGAGGTCTGGGGACAATGCGAGCGTCTCATATCACATGTACTCCTGTATGCCAGCGTCACAATGGATCAAGCCAATGACCAGGAGTTGGCTGCGTTACTGAAAAAAGCAGCAGATTATTTATACAGACGTGCTCAGTACGATCAGGCCGAACCGCTCTATCAGCGCGCCCTCGCCATTCGCGAACGGGTGTTGGGAGCCTTTCACCCTGACACCGCTGAAACCTTGCACAATCTGGCGCGACTCTATCAGGATCAAGGCCGATACGATCAGGCCGAACCGCTCTACCAACGCGCCCTCGCCATTCGCGAGCAGGCACTGGGATCCTCTGATCCTCAGACAGCCCGTACTCTGCACAATCTAGCGCAACTCTACCAGGATCAAGGCCAATACGATCAAGCCAAAACACTTTATCAACGCGCATTGACTATCTATGAGCAAGCGCTGGGCGCATCTAATCTTCAGACAGCACGTACTCTGTACTATCTGGCGCAACTCTACCAGGATCAAGGTAAGTACATAGAAGCCGAACCATTCTATCAACGTGCCCTGGCGGTTCAGGAGCAGGCGCTGGGGGCCGAGCATCCCAACACTGCCGATACCCTGCATGATCTGGCGCGACTCTATCAGGATCGAGGCCAGTACGATCTGGC
>DATJHM010000002.1:0-5950 GCA_035493895.1 Ktedonobacteraceae bacterium | reverse complement strand
CGAGCTACTTCTGGCGGGTCCTCACGTCTGTTCCGGCTATTGGAGACAGCCAGAGGCGACGGCTGAAGCCAATCGCGGCGGCTGGTGGCACACGGGAGATCTGGCCCGTTGCGATTCCGAGGGCTATTATTTTCTGATTGGGCGCAAGAAGGATTTGTTTATCTCAGGCGGCGAGAACATCTATCCCGCCGAGATTGAGAGCGTAATTGTCACCCATCCCGATGTCCTCGAAGTTGCCGTGATCTCACAACCGCATCCTTATTGGGGTGAGGTTGGTCTGGCGATCGTCGTCCCGCGCGTTCCCAACAGCTTGAGCGCTGAAGAAATCTTTACGTATTGCGCGGGGAAGCTTGCACGCTACAAACTTCCCCGTCGTGTGTACTTCACGCAATCGCTGCCGCGCAACGTCATGGGCAAGGTGTTGAAAGCAGAACTCATGAAAGAATTTGCGCTTAGCTAATCTATCCGCCCATATACAATTCCTGTACCGCCTGATTGCTCGCCAGATCCGTTGTTTCGCCGCGCAGAACGATACTGCCACTCTGTAAGACATAGGCAGTCTGCGCAATGTCGAGGGCCTGATGCGCGTTTTGCTCGACCAACACAATCGTTAAACCTTCGTCACGGTTGAGCTGACTGATCACGTCGAAGACCGTTTCGACGATGACCGGGGCGAGACCGTGCGACGGCTCGTCCAGCAAGAGCAGGCGAGGATGCGCCATCAGCGCACGCCCTATGGCGAGCATCTGGCCCTCTCCTCCGCTCAGGCTGGCAGCGTGCGCCTGCAAACGAGTCTTCAGGCGTGGGAAACGCGTCAGGATGTGCTCAATATCATGTTCGATCTCGGCTCGCGAGTGGCGCGTGTAGGCTCCCATCAACAGATTTTCGCGTACGGTCAGCGAGCCAAAGAGGTCGCGTCCCTCGGGCACAAGCGCCAGTCCCATACGCAGGCGTTGCTCGACCGGGAGACGCTCCAGGGGGTTCCCATCCAGCTCGATCCTACCATCCTGCGTGGGGATGAGCCCGGTGAGCGCCCGCATCAGCGTCGTTTTGCCCGCTCCGTTCGCACCCAGGATGGCGACAATTGCACCATCTGGCACCTCGAACGAGATACCATGCAGCACTTCCAGCGCACCATACCCGGCGCGCAGTTGCTCAACCTTCAACATGAGACACCCCCTGAGATTGCCTTTTTCTACTGCCCCCGCGCCCTAAATATGCCTCCAGGACTGCGGGATTGCTCAATACGTCCTTTGGGACGCCCTCAGCCAGCTTGCTGCCGTAGTCCAGGACACAGACGCGATCGGCCACTGTCTGCACAATATGCATATTGTGTTCGATTAAAAGCAGCGTCGTGCCCAGTTTGTCTCGCCACGCATGCAAGCTGGCAGCCAGTTCGTCCACTTCCGCAGGCGGCACACCCGCCGCTGGTTCATCGAGCAAGACCAGACGAGGATGCAACACAAGCGCACGAGCTACGCCTATAAGTTTCTGCGCGCCAAAGGGCAGGGAACCCGCGATGCGGTGCGCGTAGGCGTCGAGTCCGAGCAAAGCCAGCGTTGCGCGGGCCTGCTCGCGGGCTCTGGCGTCTTCGCGTTTAGCTGGACCAAATGGCAAAAGGCCCGTGAGGACACCGGAACGCAAATGCGTATGCTGAGCGGTGAGCAGATTGTCGAGCACGCTCATGCTGGTGAAAAGCTGCAATTGCTGGAAGGTTCGTCCAATACCCAGGGATGCACGTTTGTGTGCAGGCAGTTTCAACAACTCATGATCCGTGAAGCGGATATTGCCAGCAGCAGGCTTGATCAATCCGCTGATACAATTGAGCACCGTGGTTTTGCCTGCTCCATTGGGTCCCACAAGAGCGAAGATCTCCCCCTCGGCGATGTGTAGATCCAGTTCATTGACGGCGACCAGCCCACCGAAGCGTACGGTCAGACCGCGAATCTCTAACAACGGGCTTGCCTGCGTTTCACTCATTGCGCACCTCCTCGTTTGCTGTTGCGCCGGAGTATGTTTCGGCCCCGCGTCCCCAGGCTACTCAATCCAGCGGGAAAGAAGATCAGGGTCAGGAGCAGAAGCAGACCGTAGATGCCAGTGAGCAGCGTTGAGACCTGGAGTTGGAACGTGCCTATGACCAGGGGATTGGGCAACTGGCCAAGCAGCAGGGGCAGAAAGCCGACAAAAATTGCTCCCAGGACCGAGCCCGTCAGCGAACCCAGTCCTCCCACCACGATCATCGCGAGAAAAGCGATCGTCTGATCCGAGCTGGACATGCTCGAAGTTGCAGTTGTCGCCCAGGTCGCGTAGAATGCCCCGGCCAGACCAGTCAGAGCCGCGCTGATCACAAACGCCTGGAGCTTATATTTCGTCAGGTGAATGCCAAACGCCTCCGCTGCGGTCTCGTTGTCACGGATCGCAACCCAGGCCCGACCGACCCGCGAGCGCAAGAGGTGGTAGATCAAGAAGAGCAGAACCACCACGATTACAAAGACAATGTAATAGAGCGCATGATCATCGTTCAGCACATCAGGCACATTGGTAAGATCGTAGTTCTGGCGACCTGCCGTAGTATCCCACAATTTCAACAGCGCTCCCACGGTTGTCACCAGACCCAGCGTGGCCACGGCCAGATGTGCGCCGGAGATGCGCAGGGCCGGACTCCCCACAATCACGCCCAGGCTCGCCGAGACGAGCACCGCCGCCAGGATGCCAAGCCAGTACGGCTGATTGAGATCGCTGGTGAGCCACGTCAGAATGTATGCGCTCACGCCGAAGAAGGCCGCATTACCCAGCGAAGGTTGTGCTGCGTAACCCGTAAGCACATTCTGCGCCAGAGCGGCGATGATAAATATCCCGATCAAGGAGACGCGGTGCAATTCAAAACCGGCGCTGAAACCAAAAATCTGATCATAGATGGTCGGCAACAGGCCCACGAGCAGCAACCCGATCCCACTCGCCAGCCAGCCACGATACGCAGAGATATACCGATAGATACTGTTCGTGCTCTGGGTATTTTTCGCCGCGTCTTGCGCCATCTCCTGGTCAATTGTTTGCTTGCTTGCCATAAGAAGTCTCCTTTGCTACACCCGTCGCAGGAGCGCGCGACCCCGCAGACCCTGGGGCCTGACCAGTAGCACGAGAACAAAAGCGCCAAAGATCAGTGTTTCGCGAATGGCCGGGTCGCTGATATTCAATGATCCCAGTGTGTGCCCGGCCAGGACATACGCCAGAATATTTGTAGCGAGGCCGATCAGGATGCCACCAATCATCGCCCCCGGCAAGCTATCCAGTCCACCCAGAACGGCCCCGATAAAAGCGGGTAGCAAGACAGGGTCCATAAATTGCACATTAATCAATTCTTGCTGACCGGCAAGCAAAACGCCGCTCAGGGCTGCGATCAGTGAGCTTACAGCCCAGACGAGCATAAAGATACGCCCCACTGAGGCCCCCATCAAACGGGTGGCCGGAATACTATCAGCCATGGCGCGCATCGCAATGCCCAGGCGACTATGCGTGAGGAAAAGATGTAACGCGAGCATGAGCAGGGCTGTAACGACCAGAATCACAACATCGATGGCCGAGATATACAGTCCGCCCAGACGGATGGCCTGCCCTTCAAATGGTGTCGAAAAATGCTGCACCTCGGCAAGCTGGGGCCAGATGGCCTGTGTGATCGTCTCCAGCACGAGCGCCAGAGCCAGCGTAGCGATTGCTTTTGTAAATACCGGCGCATGGAGCACCGGCCGGGCGAAACCACGTTCCAATACAATACCCACAGCCAGCGCAAACAAGAGAGTGATGAGCAGGGCCAGCCAGAAGTTGAGTTGTGGTCCCGTCACTAAAATATAGAGGAAACCGGCACACAGGGATGCGATTGCGCCATACGCAAAGTTGAGGACCCCCGTGGTGCGATAGATCAAGACGATGCCCAGAGCTAAGAGCCCGTACAGACTGCCGCTCACCAGACCTGCGATGACGACCTGCAAAAATGCGACCATTGCATTTGCCTCCGTCCCGGCTACAACATCGGTGTGCCAATGCAAAACATGACACATGATTCATGTTTTATGTATCATGCCATGAGGAAAGCCCTGCTGTCAAGAGCGTTTTTTTCTCCATTGGCAAGCATTCCTCGATCAACAGAAAATCTACTTTTCTGAACTTTTTGCTTCGACGCGCTCACATATGCCCGGCAGAGCGAAGCCAGAGACCTGGTACTGGAGATGTGCTTGTTTTCTGGAATATACTTCATTATCCTTCTTGCTCACCAATGTTTGCAGTCATAGGTCTGGCAAGTACGCCTATGACGCGAGTCATAGCAGCCAGAGCCTGAATAGGTCCATGACTCGTGACCAATGGGCCATGCATCGTCCTCTCAGGCTGGCTATACTCAGCACAAGGAATAAAGCTTTCTCATGCTCTGAAAGGAAGAAACCAAGATGTCATCTCTGCCGGAACAGACAACACCAGAGAGCGTTAGTGGAGACACGGTCTCCCTCCAGTCAGCCCCACAGGGAACCAGTCGGGTGCGCCTCTTCTTTCTCGACCATTTGCGGGCCGCGCTGACGATCCTGGTGGTATTGCATCATCTGGCGGTGATCTATGGGGCCGCGGCTACGTTCTACTACATAGAAATTCCTGACCCCATGGCGCAATTACTGCTCTCGATGTTTGTGCTCATTAATCAGTCCTATTTTATGGGTTGCTTCTTCTGGATCTCAGGCTACTTCACGCCCGGCTCATTTGCACGAAAGGGATTCGGCGCCTATTCCAAAGATCGCCTGCTACGTCTGGGCATCCCTCTGGTCATCTACGTGTTGGTGCTCAGTCCCATTGCATTCATCGGCGTCTATCAGATGCCTGCCAGCCTCACCCATATTACGACGCCATTCACCTGGCAAAAATTTCCCTCCTTGCTCGGGGTGGGTCCGCTCTGGTTCGCGGAGATGCTGTTGTTCTTCAGCCTGGGCTATATCATCTGGCGGAGGTTGGTACACATCAGGGTCCAGCCTGCCGAGCACGTCTTTAGCCCGCCGAGCTACCGGGCCATGGGCATCTTCGTTCTGATACTGGCACTGGCGAGCTACCTGATACGCATCGTGGTACCTCTGGGCATGTCCATCCCGATCCTGGGTTTTCCGACCCTTGCATACTTGCCACAGTACCTGAGTTTCTTTATCCTTGGGATCATCGCTTTTCGTCGGAACTGGTTAGAGACCATCCCCGGCACGATGGGCAAAGTCGGGTTCGTGGTCGCGCTTGTGGCAACGATCCTGCTTGCTCCCCTGGCACTCTCCAGTGGGATAGCTTTTCTGGGCCACGGGACCTTGCAGTCTGCCGCGTACGCCCTCTGGGACAGTATCTTCTCGGTAGGGATATGCCTGGCTCTGCTCACCTTCTTCCGCCACATCTTGAACCGCCAGACCCGCCTGGGTCGCTTCCTGTCACAGCAGGCATTTACCGTCTACATCATTCATATTCCCACCATCGTCCTGCTGGCGCTCGCGTTACGTGGGGTCCACATTGAGTCGTTGCTCAAATTCGCCCTGGCTGCGCTGATCGGGGTTCCACTCTGCTTCGCGCTCGCCTTTCTGGTCCGTAAGATCCCGTTTGCGTCCAGGATCCTCTGAGGCCTTGACGCACTGCGCGAACGACGCTGGCTCATACCGGTTGGTGGCAAGAGTGTCAGGGTCTGCGCAAGGATCGCTGCGATCAGTGCCACTGTGCCGTCGTTCACAATTTACACGTAGTCTCCCGCTTCTCAGCAGAAAGCTGTTGAGAAGCGGGAGACTACGTGATTTTCAGGTTTCGTCTAGACGACACTACACGCGGCTCCATTGAGCGTGAATGCCGTCGGTGCAGCATTCGTGCCGCTCCAGTTCGCCTCGAAAGAGGGCGATACAACCAGCGAACTTCCGGCTGCGATGGAACCATTTGACGAGAGGTT
>DATJHM010000001.1:0-11317 GCA_035493895.1 Ktedonobacteraceae bacterium | reverse complement strand
CCCCCCGGCTACCTCGCCCATCCGCGTCCCCCCCGGCTACCTCGCCCATCCGCGTCCCCCCCGGCTACCTCGCCCATCCGCGTCCCCCCGCTACAATTTCTCGCCGTACGCCGTAAGCAAATAATGTATCCCCCCAAAGGTATCCTGTTGTATCTCGATGAGCATCTGCTCATAGGTTCGCTCTAACTCTTCTTGTGAGGCTACTCCTGTCGTCAGATAGAACGGTTCCATCAACTTAAAGCCCATTTGCATATCTTTGCCCATGCTTCGATGTGCCTCTGCCCCAGCGGACCAGTCGAGCCCATGGGCCTTAACCCGCACGTTACGGCATCCCGCCTGCCGCAGAAGTGGAGCTAACATCGCCGTAACTGTCAGACGATGCCCATTTGGCGAAAAACTCATCCCCGCTTTCCAGAGTGCGCGGAAAAACCAGTCCATCTCTTGCTCCAACGCCGGACTATTGCTCACGCTCATCTCCGTCTCGGTCAAGCGGATGAGGCCACCAGGCCTGGCCACACGTACATACTCCTGTACCAGCGTAGGCCAGAAAGAAGATGGAAAAAAACCCAGCAGACGAGCATTCACCAGATCAAAGGAATCATCAGGAAATTCCAACGGTTGCTGAATATCCATCTCCTGAAATAGTGCATTATCCAGATGCTGTACCTGTGCCTGCGCACGCGCGTACGCGAGCATCGTTTTGCTGAGATCGATCCCCACCACCTCTATCTTCGGATGTGCAAACGCCACTTCTTGCACCCATCCTCCCGGCCCGCAACCCACATCCAGCACACGTTCTATACCCGTAAAATCGTCGTCTCGCTCAACAAGCAAGCCCCCCATTGCCCTGGTAAAAGTGCGATCTTGATCCAGCAGGCGGGCCATTTCCGCTCCACTCTCATGATCGATAAAATACCTGTTCTCATCTTCAGACTGAGCCATCAATCAGTGATCCCTTTCTTCCTGAATAGCGTGATCCTCTTCAGCCATGCCACCCGCAGAAAAACACAAAATAGTCAGCATATCCGGTTTCTCTTGTGTTGCTTTCTATGCCATATTAAACCCTTCATACCTTCCTTATCATTCTCAGCATGCATAATTTCCATTATCCATCATAACAAATATATCTTCAAGTAAAGCGTATTCTATCAGCTACTCTTTCCTGGTTATTCTATATCTTAAAATTTGCCATTTCCTGCCGTTCTATTGCCTCTCCATCAATTCCCTCAAATAAACATGGCTTGCCGCTGCGGTTTTACCCCAGGCTCATACGCCGATAGAAAAGACCTTCACGAGTCCTGCTAAGGCAGTGGAGCAACTGAGCAGCATGGAGACGCGCATCTGTTCCATCGACTTCAATATGGACCATCATCTCGCGGTGTGTACAATCCAAAATGGCTCACTTTTAAGACGGCCCCAGGACCAAGATACTACAAACATTGCTGGTAGGAGCTGATCTTCATGCCTATCTATATGCATGCGCCCAATCAAAGCTGCGATAGGACTGTGATACTTCAATCACTCTTCGTGACCCACCAGTGAACTTTCTCGCCTAGAGTTACTCTCAGATAAAAAATGATACCTGTGCAACAACACATGCTAGCGAGAAAGAAGGTGGAACAATGCGGAGATTATCTTTCAAAAAACGAATCCCCCTGCTGGTGCGGATCACTTCTGGACTTCTGGTGGCTCTGATATCTTTCGTAGGAGGTTTTTTCCTCATCATGATCCTCTGGATGAGGGCGCTACGTCACCCGGAATTCCGGGAGCGCTTAATTCGCTTTAGCAAACAGACGCTAAACCCCAACGCGCTCAAAATTGCCGGACACCCCGCCAGCGCATACGCATTAATTCAGCACGTTGGACGACACTCCGGGCGCACCTATGCAACACCAATCGTCGCCAGACCACTCGGGAATGACTTCGTGATCCCTCTCCCCTACGGGTCCAACGTCGACTGGTGCCGCAATGTCCTGGTTGCGAAAACCTGCACTCTCACCTGGAATGGACATGACTATACGATGGATCAACCCGAAATTGTCCCACCAGAAGAGGCGATAGGCGCATTCCCACTCGTGACAAGATTGCTCTTCACCGCTGGCGGCATGAACCAGTACCTCTGCCTCCATCGCCAACAAGAGACACCCGAAGAGCTCCCAACGCACGAAGATATCCCTTTCTCCCTGCCAACCATTTAGATGGTATGTCAACCATCATTCCCGCGGATCGGGAAAAGGAGTATAGGCGCAATGCCGTTTCCTCCATCGCGCCTATACTCCTTTTCCATATACCAGAATATATCACTGTTGAGACGGAAGCCCAACCGCTTTACGCGCCTCTTCCGGATTGCTGTACGCTTGCATCTGCACGATTTTCCCATCGCGCACCGTAAAGACATCGACAATACGCCCTTCTCTCGGCTCACCACCACCCCTGGGTACGGCACGAAAATGCACAAGGACAAAAATCTTGTCATCGATCTCTATGATTTCTTCGGGCACGCTCTGCACTTCTTCGGAGGACTCATATGAGAGCGTATAATACTTCATAATTTCCTGGCGTCCACGATAGATCCCGCCTGCATAAAACTCTTCGGGCTCGATCCAGAGCGCATTCGCGTCCAGATCAACGGCGTCGACTATCCCCTGGATATCACCTCGACTGAATGCACCATAAGCGTTCCGAATTCGCTCAATAATGTGCTTATCCATCCGTTTTTCTCTTTCTTCCTGTAAAATCCTTCCCCTGCATCAGCCAGCGGGTTTGCTCTTAGTGTACAGAGCCATGAGCAGAAGCTACAAGAAGAAAGACATGCTCAAAGCATAATCTTTCTTCTTGTATGCTCTGAGCATAGCCCGAGTACCTCTAAAAGTGGGTCCTCTGATGAAAGAGAATCACTGATAACCGTTCAATTGGTACCAAACGTTATCGCGTTACTAGACCAGCCAGTGAAATTTGCATTGCTTTCGGGTTTGATCCAGGTGGTTCGAATGTAGAGGAAGTAGTCGTTCGGCTTTTCAGGTGTTTTTAGAATGAAGAACAGAGCGCTCCAGGGTTCTTGATCCTCGCTGGTGAAACGCCAGGTATGCCAGGCAAGGGGGCCACTTATGCCAGCATCTATCTGCGTCCAACCAGCCTTGAGCAACTGATCGGCATAATGTTGCGGGAGGACATCGAGTGCAAGATTGGTCTTGAGTGTCGCGCTCGTGTGGACATCGTCGGAACCACTGCCCCCGCCTCCACCATATTGTTGTGCACCTTGCGGAGGAACAAGAGGAGGAATGATTTTGAATAGATCGTGATGGCGTATATGGCGAGGCATCTTTGCTTGCCTCTCTTGCTGGGCACAAGGGTTCGCTTCACGATCCAGGCTCAGATCTATACGCACGCTGGTAGTTGTGTTCTGTAACGGCACTGCACTTAATGTGAGACCAGCACCATCTGACCCCTGGCAGAAGGTTGTATTCGTATGGGGACCAAAGTTGCTATGGATGAAACCACCTGTCTGGTGAAGCCACATATTTTCTAGCTCGTGCCATCCCAGAGAGGTGAGTTGCGTACGATAAAAGCTAAAAATTGCTTCGGGCGTGAGATCGCTCTCCATCACAATTTCTACCTGTGTTTCGCTACGAGCCAATGTACCCATCACACGGCTTTGTTCAGGAATAGGAAGATCGATCGGAAAATGCTCAGGAATTTTGCCGAGGAAGAGGCGCGGTTTGGCTATACGTGGATCACCCGGATGAATAAGCAGCCCAAGGGCAAGTTTTTCGAGCAGCTCAATTTCGCCTGGAGTTGGATTTTCGCTCATCAGATTGCTCCATGTTCTTTTACGTCATAAGCGTAGAGATCGCGCTTAAATTACTCCGGGCTAATTAATACCACTAAAAGTGCAAAATGTCAATATTCTTATATTGTCATCATATATCTTATAGAGACGCCGCTTGCCAACGTCAGTCAATACGTCTCTACCCGGTACCCATCGTCCCCCTTGTAGAATCGCGGCTTGTCTGCAATGAATATGCATCAAGATAAGAAAGGTTCAGATGCCACGGTGCGGATCAATGGATGGCCGAGAGGATCGCATGGGATCGGTTATGAAGCACGATCAAGAGGCATCAGTCCGAAAAGGGAAGGGCAAGCTCCCTGACGGCCATTGCGGTTTATCCCATCCCACGCGACCCCCACCGACCATCTCGCCCGTCCACGAACCCTTTCCGCCATCGATTGGGACGGGAGGTCAAACCGAGCCATTCTTATCTTGATGCATATTAATCGCGACTTATCTGCAATGTCACGTCAATAAGGGGAATCTTGTAAAAGAGAAAGGATCGCTCCCAATCACCATCATCGCAGAATTAATCGGCGTCCCCGATGCCGATATCCACTACTGAGCCTGCGTAGTGGCACGATGCCGTGCAACGGAACTGTGCCTGGAACCCGCTCGATCCCACTCGCTCCGCAGACGATCCCGACAACTGCCAAACTCGATCCTCAAGAATAGCGTCCGCGAACTCGCTCGATCCCACTCGCTCCGCAGACGATCCCGACAACTGCCAGACTTGAAGAAACGGTTCGCCAGCAATATCCGGCTCTTCCACCAGATTTCACACTATGGACGTTTTCCAGGCTGTACACATCCTGGGGATCACAAGAAAGAGAGCAGCCTTGCCAGACCTGCAACGACGGGTAATATCTGTTACCTCCGCACACTCTCCCTCGTGAGAAAATGTGTTGAAGAGAACAGCACAATTGTCGATATGCTCTTGATAGAGAGAGGATAACAAAAGATGAAAGCCATTGTTGTGGAACAGGCAGGCGGCCCCGAGGTCTTGCGCATACAAGATATTCCCCGACCAGAGCCACGTGAGGGCTGGGTTCTCGTGCGGGTCAGGGCCTTCGGGCTCAACCATGCGGAACTGATCACCAGGAGTGGAGGATCGCCCAGCGTGAAATTTCCGCGCGTGATCGGCATTGAATGTGTGGGAACCGTGGAGGCCGCGCCGGGCAGTTCGTTACAGCCGGGTCAGAAGGTCGCCTCGGTGATGGGCGGCATGGGACGCGAATTTAACGGCGGCTACGAGGAATATGCATTGCTGCCCGCTGATCATGTCTTTCCTATCACAACAGAGCTCTCCTGGGAAACTTTTGCAGCACTCCCCGAGACCTTTTTAACGGCCGCCGGTTCGTTGGATGCAATGGATGCCAGAAGCGGGCAAACATTGCTGGTGCGCGGGGGAACCTCGTCCGTTGGTATGGCGGCGATCGCGCTGGGCAAAAGTCTGGGCATGACCGTGCTTGCCACGACACGCAATCAGCAGAAGGCGGCAACATTGCGCGAACAGGGTGCGGATCACGTCATCATCGATACGGGCAAGATCGCCGACGAGGTGAAACGTCTCGTGCCAGATGGCGTCAATGCGCTCCTGGAGCTGGTCGGCCTCACCGTTTTGCCAGACTCATTCCAAACGATGGCGCACAAAGGCACGGTCTGCGTCACTGGTGCGCTGGACAATGTATGGGAAATCAATCACTTCTCCCCCATGGGAACCATTCCCCCCACTGTCAAATTAACCAGCTATGGCAGCGGGGCAACAAATACCAGAGAAAGCGCCCCCATCCTGCAAAAGATTGCCGACGATGTTGCCGCAGGTCGCTATGACTCCGGGCTGGATAAAGTCTTCCACTTTGACGAGATTGTGAACGCTCACCGCTACATGGAGGCCAGTCATGCCAGCGGAAAAGTTGTGGTCGTCATTGATTAGTACCGAAAAAGGCAAGGAGAGTAAGAATGGGTAAACTGGACGGCAAAGTGGCAATCGTAACTGGGGCCGGACGCGGATTAGGGCGCGCCATTGCCGAGGCATATCTACAGGAAGGGGCATCCGTGACCGTCACGGCCGCACGCGAACAGGCTGAGCTCGCTTCTCTGGCGCAGCAGAGCTGGTCTGAACGCGTGCTGCCGCTTCTCGTCGATGTGACCGATCCGCAGGCATGTGAGCAGGTGGTGGCACAGACCATCCAACGCTTCGGACAGATCGACATCCTCGTGAATAATGCGGGACGAGGGATGAAGTACGTAAGCTCATCTTTTATGGCGGAACCGACGCGCTTCTGGGAAGTGGAGCCCTCGACCTGGAGTATGATTATTGATACCAACGTCAACGGGCCATTCTACATGGCGCGCGCGGTCGTTTCTTCCCTGCTGGCAAAACAGCGTGGAGGAAGCATCATCAATATCAGCATGAACTATAGCACGATGAAGCGGCGCGGTTTTTCGCCGTATGGACCATCCAAGGCTGCCCTCGAGTCTGCCTCTGCCATCTGGGCGCAGGATCTCGCGTCTTCTCGTATTCGCGTCAACATCCTGCTCCCCGGTGGCGCAACCAATACCGGCATGATCCCCTCTGGCACCTCCGAGGAGATGCGATCCGGTTTGATCCAGCCCGAGATTATGCAGGCCCCGGCCATCTTTCTTGCCTCAGACGCATCACAGGGAATTACCGGTCGTCGTCTGGTCGCCACCGAATGGAGCGCGGCAGATCCCACCGGAAGCGAGATTGCCGATGGCATTGGCTAAATGATACAGGGTTTGTGCTAGACGGGATGCTCCTCTTGCAATGTAGTATCGCGAGCGCTGTTGCGTCCAAGGTCACGCAAATAAGGCGATTCTCCCATCCTTATTGACCACCATCGTGCCCAGTAGGGACGCCATGTCGAATGGCGTCCGCCCCCACCGGCCATCTCGCCCCCGCACGCGCTTCTCGAGCACGTGTAAGGGTGAGATGGCCGGTGGGGAACGGCGACGCTCTTGCGCTCAAGCTCCATAGCGTCCCTCCTGATCTGGGTGCGCGCGGTGAAAGAGACGCCATGACGTTTGGCAGACCACGACAGAAATGATGGGAAATTCTCCTTATTTCCGTGACATTGCTGTTGAGTCCCTGACCACCAGTTGGGAGGAGAGTTCCACGCGCGAGACATCGAGCGTCTGTCCGTTGAGCAGGCGGAAAAGCATATCGACGCCTACACGCCCCATTTCTGGAAATGGCTGGTGAATGGCCGTGAGTTCAGGCAAGGTCATGCGTGACGCTTCCAGATCGTCAAAGCCGATGACTGAGAGATGGCCGGGTACCTCCAGACTTTTCGCGCGTGCTGCCTGGAGTGCGCCAATGGCTAGCGGATCGCTCAAGGCAAGGATCGCCGTGGGTGGCTCGGGCAGCGAAAGAATGCGCAGGGCAGCCTGACAACCTCCCTCCGGCGTATTACGTTCGGATTCACAGATCAGCTCGCTCAGCGTGGGCAATCCCGCCGCCAGGAGTGCCGCCTGATAGCCCGCAATACTATCGGTATTGTCGTAGTTGAACTGGCTCGAGTACTGGCTGAAACGCGCGGCCAGCAAGCTGATACGCTGGTGCCCGAGAGAGAGCAGATGTTCGGTCGCAACTCTCGCCGCGCTCCAGCGTGAGGCGGCTACGACTGGCAACTGCGCATTGACCACGCGCCCGGGATGGATCACAACCAGGGGAAAACCGCTGTGATAGGCCTCGATGAGTTCGTTATCATCGTCGGTTGTCCCGAGGAGTAATGCACCTTCGGTCGTATCGGACATCACACGATCAAGCAACGACATACCCACATTATGACGATGAGGGATCGGGCAGATTACCGGACGAGCATTATGCGCATGGAGCGCCTCGGTGATACCCGCGAGAATCTCAGCGTATTCTCCGCTGTGCATAGAAGCGGAGGTGATACCGATCAGGCGCGGGGGCTCTTTTTCGAGAAGCGAACCCGTATTCTTGCCAGTGTAACCCAGCGCTGCAATGGCCTCCTGAACTTTTTGCCGCGTCGCTTCGGAGATATGTGGCTTGCCGTTGAGTACGCGAGAAACGGTGGCGATGGAAACGCCTGAATACTCGGCAATATCCCAGATCGTGTGCGTGCCGTCAGTTTCGGCCCTTTTCTTCTTCATCAGTACTACTCACTACTTCGCCTGCTTGTAAACAATTTGCGAATTTACAATAGGGGCGTATTTGTCTGGTCCTAGTTATATCAAAGCTATCCTGTCCTTGTCAATACCTTTTTCAAAAATTTACAGAGGTTTGCACAGGTTTACGCACACATGATGATGATATATCATGGCTCGTCAATAGTACGCAAGGTCACTCTACTACAGAGATGGTGGGTACAAAGGATGCTTGTATACTATACCCGAAAGATTGGCTACGGCACACCACGATTCTTCGCGATGCTCTATTTTACAGGGAGTATTTTTCTGAAAAATTTATTCTATTTTCAGAAAGTAAACCGTGTAAAACAAGGACAGAAAAGATCTTTTAGCGAATTTCGCTCAGCATGAACGGCTCATCTTTGTTCTTGATTTGAGAGAGGGGGACGACAATACAACGCGAAGCTGTCTCGGAAGGCGGCGGCTTGCCCGGTCAGGGTGTGAGTACGATCGTCGAGCATGGCGAGACCTGCGTAGTTGGTGAGACAATACTGGCAGGAGGCGAACACCTGATTTTCCACGAGCACGGCAAAGGCGCGGCGCGTCCAGCGATAGATGAAATCGTAGTCCTGCATTCTGGGGTCGGGCGTGTTCAGCGGATTCCAGTTCCATTCACTGATGATGACGGGCAACTCTTGTCTGATGGTGTCGCGCATGGCCTGACGCGTTTCAGCGATATGCGTGCTCCAACGATCGATACGCTCGATACACAATTCGCTGGATGCATCACTGGGGCAGGTGTATTCGTGCCAGCTCACGGCGTCTGGTAGCACCGAGACCTGCTGTAAAAAGGCGGCAATGTAGGCAGGATCGGCGTGATAGTTAACCGGACCCACAAAGCGAGCATTGCGCGCGCGCGTTTTGAGCAAGGGGATACTGCGATTCCAGGCCGCTGCATAATCAGCGGGACTCTGGTAAGGGCCGAACCAGGTACCATCCCGCTCATTGCCGAATTCGTAGTAAATGAGAGCGGAGCCGAAAAGCGTATTGAGTATGTCAACCATCATCAGGTCGGCTTCCAGATTGTTGTAGGGAAGGATGGCGAGAGGAAGCACGCCAAGCTGGCGGATGCGGTGCGCGGCGGCAGTGTAGAGTCTGGGATTGTGACGATTGGGGAAACGGATCATACCGATATGCATGTTGGGGATGTGCTCGATCGTGGTTGTGTTGGTCAGGAAGAAGTCGAGCTCATCCATCGTCACGAGATTGGTTCCCCAGAGGTAGGGCGAAACGGGAGACGCAGTCGTCATTGCGGCACTCCTTTCGAGGAGGGGAGAAGTTGTTGATCGTCAACAGTGGCTATGTTCAGTGTCTTCGACCAGCGATAAGAGGGCCGGTAGCCGAGGAGTTCGGCGGCACGTGACCCGGCGATCAAGGACCAGCGCGGCTCGCGCGTTTCTATGCTCGATCGCAGGGGGACAGTGGGGAACCAGCGCTCTACCAGCTCGTCGGTAGGAAGCTCTGACGTGGTGTCATTGGAGGTCAGATGAACGATCTGGTTAGCCGTTTCGCCCTCGATATTCTCCAGGAGAAATACGATGCGCAGAGAAAGAGCAATCAACCGGTGGGGTTGCCGACGAACCTGATCTTTAAAGGAGACTTCCAACAACAACTGACTGACCTGGCAACAAAAAATGCCAATGTACCTTTGCAAAATTATCTTCCTCTGACGAAATCTACGCTGACGTTGCGGGCAGAACCTCCTGTTGAGACGCAGAAGATGTACGCGGGCCTTGATGCGGTCGTGCAGGCCGTGCTCACCGATCGCAACGCCAATCCAAAGTCGCTACTTGACAAGGCCGTGCAACAATTCCAGGCCACAGTCTTAGATAAGACCAGTCATTAGTATTGCCTGTACACCATGCTAGCAGGGAAAGGAACCGTAAAATAACAAGTATTGGGAGAAATAGGCATGGACTACATCGAGAAAAGCGAGAAGTCGCTTACACCACCCGAGCGAGCGGCAGATGCAGAACCTCTCAAACAACAGGAAACGGTGAAGCGTAAGTTGAGCAAGGAAGCGCTGGTTCGACGCTGGGCCGGAAGCTGCGCATGCTTTTAATATTATCCTGCTGAAAAGTTTCTTCGATACGATCCCCAATGAACTGCTGGATGCCGCCCGCATCGATGGAGCCAGTGCGTTCCAGCTCTTCAGGCGTGTCGTTTTGCCGCTGTCGCGATCCGCCCTGGCCGTGGTCACGATATTTGTCGTGGTTGCTTCCTGGAAGGATTTCCTCTGGCCGCTGCTGGTGCTTTCGGATGATCAGGCGGAACCGTTAATGGTCGCGATCTATCACTTCGGTGGCCTGGAGTCTCAGCAACCGCTCAATCTGATTGTTGCGGGCCTGGGGTTGGCCTGTATTCCGCCGATTGTGCTGTTCTTGATTTTCCAACGCCATATCGTGCGAGGGATCAGCCTGACGGGCCTCAAAGGCTAATCGTATCTCTTATAGAGGTGCGACTTGTCTCATGAACTCCAACACATTCATGCGGAAAAACGAATCTCGCAGAAGCTCTTCAGAAATCTCACCATCCGCCGAATATATCTATTAGGAGGAACAAACACTCCCTTCCTCCTGGCACTCACCACCACGATGTCGCCTGAAAGAGGGACAGCGCAACATCGGCATGGGGACACGTGCAGTGCTGGTGTAGGGGAGCGTGTCAGCGGAAGATCTCGCTGCAATCGGCAGGTGTGCAGGCTGTGTAGCATGTGTAGCTTTTTTGTCAAAAACTTTGTACCGCGTCAGTGTAGCGTGTGTAGCATGTGTAGCATATGTAGCTTTTTTGTAGCGCGTCACCAAAAAGATCCACACGTCCTGCCTCACACTACTCTGTAGCCTGATGCAGGGGTCAGTGTAGGATCAAGATCCCGATCACCTCCACCTTTGTGTAGGATGTGTAGCACTTTTACAATTTTTATCACGCATTGCCAATGTGCCTGGAACACACATACCGGCATCGCTTCCTCCTCTGGAAACGTTGCCGGGAGGAACGGCGCTTTGTGCCATTGACTCCAACACATTGCCCCCATCACGCGCCGCAATTTGCGTCGATCTCCTTCTCTTTTCCGGCAATGTGTTGGAGTCAATGGGCTTGTCTGCCCCTGAGTTGGGCGGAGATACCCCCCCGCCGCTACACATGTCTTTGGGTGCAGACAAGCCGCGTCTCTTCTATGGATCAGGCTTCCAATTGGAATGGTGGGTAGCGATCGGTGATGAGAAGAAACGCGTAGCCGGTGACGCGATTCTGCCAGCGCATGACACCCTCGACGAAGGTGAAGAGACCGCGCGGGTAATGGCCGGTGAA